>DAOMFS010000041.1:0-25902 GCA_035429925.1 Bacteroidia bacterium
AATACCTTCTCAAAAAACGGGAGGGCAAAGATACACAGCCTTTTTGGTTGTGCAAACAATGCAAGGCAAAATCTCTTTAAAACAGCTGTGAAAGAATGCAAATGGTCTGCTGCCCAAGGGGTAAAAATTCACCATCATAGTGCTTACTAACACCGCAGTGCTCAATAATCAGGGCCGTTTACAAGCCGTGATGGGATTTTTGAGTATCTTTATGCCTTATAGCATCATGGAATACAATACCCAACTCGAACACCTCATCATTCCCGAATACGGACGCAACATCCAGGGTATGATCCGGCACTGTTGTACCATTGCCGACCGCAATGAACGCAACCTCTGCGCAAGAGCCATCATCCAGGTGATGGGCCAGCTGAATCCCGCACTGCGTGAGCAAACCGACTACCACCATAAACTCTGGGACCACCTTTTCATCATTTCAGGGTTCAAGCTCGATGTGGACAGCCCATACACCATACCAAACGCCGAAAGCCTTAAAAGCAAACCCATACTGCTGGATTATCCAAGAGGTAAAATACGCTACAAACACTATGGCAAAACCATAGAGGACATCATCCGCAAAGCCAAGACCTTCCCCGAAGGACCAGAACGCCAGGAACTCACCCGGCAAATCGCCAACCATCTGAAAAAATCATATTACAACTGGAACAAGGATTCAGTAACCGATGACATTGTGTTTAAAAATCTGGCCGATCTATCAGGCGGAGAACTCAAAATAGACGAAAGCATCGCCCTCAGCTCACACCAGGAACTCCGTGGCAACACCGGGAAAAAGTTCTTTCACAAAGGGAGCAAACACAAAAATCACCACAAACACAAGAACAGAAAATTCTAAGTTCAGCGTATGGCTATTTTTGAAGTTCACGGAGGTCACAAACTAAAAGGCGAGATCGTTCCGCAGGGCGCCAAGAATGAAGCCCTTCAAGTTATTTGCGCGGTGCTGCTCACCAGCCAGAAAGTAACCATCTCAAACGTTCCCGACATTGTTGACATCAATAAACTCATTGACCTCCTGCGTTCTCTGGGTGTAAAAGTTGAAAAAACAGGTCACGAAACATACAGCTTTGAGGCTTCTGATGTGAATGTGGATTACCTCGTGAGTCCCGAATTTAAAAAGAAAGGTGGCAGTCTCCGGGGTAGTATGATGATCGTAGGCCCCATGCTCACGCGATTTGGAAAAGCATACATGCCCAAACCCGGAGGCGATAAAATAGGCAGACGCCGGGTAGACACACACTTTCTAGGGTTTGAGGCGCTGGGCGCAAAGTTTAACTACATGGCGGATCAGGAACTGTTTGAAGTTCAGGGCAAAAATCTGAAAGGCAGTTATATGTTACTCGACGAAGCCTCCGTCACAGGCACAGCCAATATTGTGATGGCCGCAGTTCTGGCCGAAGGTATCACCACCATTTACAATGCCGCCTGTGAACCCTATCTGCAGCAACTCTGCAAAATGCTCAATCGCATGGGCGCAAAAATCACCGGAATAGGATCCAACCTGCTGAGTATTGAAGGCGTGAAAGAGCTGAAAGGCACTGAACATCGCCTGTTGCCTGACATGATTGAAATCGGATCTTTTATAGGCATGGCTGCCGTCACGCAGTCAGAGATCAGCATCAAAGATGTGAGCTATGAAAATCTCGGCATTATACCTTCTACTTTCGCCAGACTTGGCATTAAAATGGAACGCCGGGGAGACGATATTTTTATTCCCGAACAGGAGTACTATGAAATCGACACCTTCATAGACGGGTCCATACTCACCATAAGCGACGCCATATGGCCGGGTTTTACGCCTGACCTGATCAGTATTGCGCTGGTGACTGCCATTCATGCGCGGGGAAATGTACTCATCCATCAGAAAATGTTTGAAAGCAGGCTTTTCTTTGTGGACAAACTCATTGACATGGGCGCGCAGATCATACTCTGCGATCCTCACCGTGCAACCGTTATGGGACTTAACCGTAAGATACAGCTGCGTGCCATACAAATGGCCAGTCCGGATATTCGCGCCGGCGTTGCGCTGCTGATCGCTGCCATGAGCGCCAAAGGTGTAAGCCAGATTTTCAATATCAACCAGATCGACCGCGGTTACCAGCACATTGATACGCGCCTGAATGCGATAGGCGCGAAGATCATCCGAAAAGACAGTTGAATTTCAAAGCCTGCATATTCGCCCTGTTCCTGATGTTCAACGGAGCGAGCACACCAAAAGACTATTCTGAACTTTGGTCACCTGGCGTTAATCCAGCCTCAAGCGACCCGGTTGTTGGACTCAACCTCGGAAACAAGGCACCCGAGATCTCACTCCAAAACCCTGAAGGAAAACCCATAAGCCTTTCGTCCCTTAAAGGAAAAATGGTGCTTGTGGATTTCTGGGCCAGCTGGTGTGGCCCATGCAGGCTTGAAAACCCGTACCTGGTGAGCGCTTATGAAAAATTCAAAGATGGCACATTCGGGCAGTCCAGCGGTTTCACCGTTTACAGTGTATCGCTCGACTCAGATCTGAAAGCCTGGAAAAAAGGAATTGAAAAGGACCGCCTGTTGTGGGAAAATCATGTGAGTGATCTCAAGGGCTGGAACAATGAAGCGGCTTTGCGTTACAACGTCAACAGCATTCCAAGCAATATGCTGGTGAACGGACAAGGCATCATCATACGTAAAAACATCAAGGGTGAAGACCTTTCAAATCTCCTTGAAAAACTCGCCGGATCATGAAACAACATAGTCTGATTCTTGCGCCGCTTCTGTGTTCTGTGTTACTCAGCGCACAACCTGTTCCTCTTGTGAGTCCGGGCAGTAAAGCCCCTTCCTTTGTTCTTAACCGGGGCGAAAATGCCATACAGGGATTTACCATGCCTTACATGAATAAGATTGTGCTCCTGCATTTCTGGAACAGTACACAGGCGTCTTCCTCCAAAGTGAACCATCAGTTGCGATGGCTTCATGAACACTACTACGATGCCGACTACATCAATGCAGACGGATTTGAAGTGATCGCAGTAGCCGTACAAAACAATCAGGAACACTGGAGAGATTGCATTCAGCGCGATTCCCTGCAGATGTTCGTGAACGGTATCGCACCCAGGGGGCTTCATGAAGATGATGCCTGTGTGAAATTTGGTTTGAACAGGGTCCCCACAGACATCCTCATCGATGAGAACGGTACAGTGGTGATGCTTAATCCGAAAATGCTTGACGTGGAGAATTTTCTGGACAGTAAAAAAAATACACATGCCCTGCGCAAAGATCTTCGTGGTATGTTTGCCCAGGCCTCAAGTCCTGAAGACCGCACGCGTTTCACCCGTGTATATCTTTTTAACCGTTTCGGTGATTCACTGGCGTTCACACGTACCAATGAAAAAGGTGTTTTTCTCTTTCACGATGTAAGATTGAGACAGGATCTGGTATTAAGACTCGATAACCAGATGGATATCATCACTTCCGATCCCATAGCATTATACAGCATTGATGGAGAACTACTGGCCTCTGGAAAAACCGCTTCAGGCGGATTTGAATTTAACCTTCAAAACGATCTGAGCGCAAAGCTTGAAGTATACGACAGTGTTGTACAGGACGTGACACCACTGGAGATCATTATCACCAAATCCCTTGCGTTCAAAAACAATGGTGAAAATCTGAGCACCAAAGATGAAGCGGACATCAGCGCCATACTCACCATGATGCAAAAAAGTAAAACAGCTGTTCTTGAGGTTGTGGCCCACACAGACACGGGTCTGGATCCAGTTCCGGCCAAACAACTCACCGATAAACAATGCCTTTGTTTGAAAACTTATTTTGTAAAAAAAGGAATTCCGACATCCAGGCTGCGTTTCCTTTCGGCTGGGAACAACCAGCCAAGGGTGAACTGTGCGCCCAATTGCAGCGAGAAAGATCATCAGCAAAACCGCAGGGTGGAATTCAGTATTTTTAAGAACTGACAAAATTGCCAGAACCGGTTAAATGGCAGCATTCTTGATGTTTTTGCCCGGATAACCCGTACGAATACTTTGTAAATCATGCAAAATCAAGAATCTAAGTTGCCTGAAGGGCATGTGGAGGACCAGGGACCTGTTGAGGACCCTGACATTAAGGCTGAGAAGACCGAAATGCCTGACGAAAAATCAGCTCAGGACCCCATACAATTGCTGGAACAAAAACTCAGTGAAAGCAACGATAAATACCTGCGTTTATATTCTGATTTTGACAATTTCAGGAAACGCAGTTTGAAGGAGCGGTCTGATCTGATCAAGACGGCTTCGGAAGAAGTCTTTAAGAGTATTTTACCGGTTTTGGATGATTTTGAACGAGCCATCAAGGCAAATGAAAACATTGAGGATGCGGGCGCCATTAAGGAAGGCATGCAGTTGATCTATCACAAACTGAGGAATAATTCCATTCAGAAGGGCTTACAATCATTTGAAAGTGCCGGACAATCCTTCGATCCGGATCTTATGGAAGCCATCACCCATATACCTGCCACAGATGAATCACAGAAGGGCAAAGTGGTAGATGAAATTGAAAAAGGTTATAAACTCGGAGAAAAAGTGATCCGCTTCGCAAAAGTGGTGGTTGCACAATAAGATTATGGCAAAGCGCGATTATTACGAAATACTGGGTGTGGCCAAAAACGCCAATGAGGACGAGATCAAAAAAGCCTACCGCAAACTGGCCATCAAATTCCACCCGGATAAGAATCCTGATGACAAACATGCTGAAGAAAAATTCAAGGAAGCCGCTGAAGCGTATGAAGTTTTAAGCGATGCCCAAAAACGCCAGCGATACGACCAGTTTGGCCATGCCGGCTTAGGCGGCAATGGTGGTTTTGGAGGAGGTGGCATGAACATGGATGATATTTTCAGCCAGTTCGGTGACATTTTCGGTGGAGCCTTCGGTTTCGGAGGCGGTGGACACAGGGGTGGTCGCCGTGTGAGTCGCGGTACAAACCTCAGGGTGAAAGTGAAGCTCAGTCTGAGTGAAATCGCTAATGGCGTCGAAAAAAAGATCAAAGTCAACAAGTATGTGCCCTGTAAAACCTGCAATGGCAGCGGAGCAAAACACGGTCAGTACGAAACCTGCCGCAGTTGTAACGGTACCGGCGCCATAACCAGGGTACAGCAAACCATACTGGGTGCCATGCAAACCCAAACCACATGCGGTGCCTGTCATGGCGAAGGCCGGGTAGTGAAAGACAAATGCCACACTTGCCACGGCGAAGGCATAGTGCGCGAAGAGGAAGTGATCAGCATCAAAATACCTGCCGGTGTAAATGAAGGCATGCAGCTGAGCATGAGCGGAAAAGGAAATGCTGCACCAAGGGGCGGTATAAATGGCGATCTGCTGATAGTCATTGAAGAAGAAGAACATCCCTTGCTCAAGCGGGAGGGTAATCACCTGGTTTATTACCTCAACATCAGTTTCCCCGATGCCGCACTGGGCACGCAGGTAGAAATCCCAACCATTGAAGGCAAGGCTAAAATAAAGATCGAACCCGGAACACAAAGCGGAAAGGTACTCCGGTTAAAAGCTAAGGGACTTCCGGATGTGAACTCTTACGGGCGGGGTGATCTCCTGGTTGAGATCAGCGTTTACACGCCAACACACCTCAGCCACGAAGAGAAGAAGTCACTTGAACACCTCAAGGAATCAAAGAACTTTGCACCCAATCCCAGCAAAAAGGAAAAGGGATTCTTTGACAGAATGAAAGAATACTTTGATTAGAACAATTCAGAGCGGGCTCAGGAGAAATTCATCTTTTTATTCAGGATCAAAGTGATCCGCGTGCCTTTACCAGGTTCGCTTTCCACTTCTATTCGGGCATGATGGCTTTCAATGATCTTGAATACGATAGACATGCCAAGGCCAGTGCCCTCGCCAACCTCCTTGGTGGTGAAAAAGGGCTCAAATATCTTTTCTCTCACCTCTTTGCTCATGCCAATGCCGCTATCCTCTACTTCAACATAAACCAATTCACCCTTTTGATAGGTTCTGATACGAAGTGTTTTGGGTCCACCGGTTTTTTTATTGAGGGCGTACAGTGCATTGCTGAGGATATTCATAAACACCTGATTCAGTTTGCCCGGATAACATTCTATCATCGGAATATCTTCCAATTGCCGGATCACTTCAACCTCCCTTGGGATTGAACTTCTGAGCAGAATGAGTGTTGATTCGATGCCGTCATTGATGTTGGCGGCTTTCACATCGTATTCATCCAGCCTTGAAAAGTTCTTCAAACCACTCACGATCTCTGCGGTCCGGCGTGCACCTTCATCAATTCCGCCCAATATCTTTTCGATCTCCAAACGGAGGTAATCCAGATCAATTTTCTTTTTAAACCGTTCTATGTCTGTGAATATCCCGGGGTCCATTGCTTCAGGCTTCAGCGCGGAATATTTCCCGATCAGTTCGAGCAATTCTCCCACGTCCATTCTCAGCGGCTTGATGTTAGCCAGCACAAAATTAATGGGGTTGTTGATCTCGTGCGCGATACCGGCGGTCAGCTGACCAAGTGAGGCCATTTTCTCCGCGTCCACCAATTGGGTCTGGGCATCCTTTAACTGGCTCAGGGTAGCGCTCAGTTCTTCATTCGACATTTCCAGTTCGTTGGTGCGTTCGTGCACTTTTTGTTCGAGTACGATGTTTTGCTCTGTGATGAGTTTCTGATTTTGTTCTGAGATGGCCAGTGCTTCAGCCTGAGATTCTTCCTTTTCCTTTTTCAGAATATTGATGCGGTCGGCCAGAGCGAAGGAGAGCAGTATCACCTCAACGGCAGAACCAAAGTGCATGGTATAACGCGTAAAATTGTTGTAGGGAAGCACTTCAAAATCCTTCATCACATAAATACATACGCCTGCGAGAAAAACCGTCCAGCCAAGCAGGAAGAAACGGGCCTCGGAATATCCCCGGCGGTAAATGATGAAAGCCACCACCAGCATGAACAGGGAAACACCCGAGGCCGTGATTTCCATAATACGAAAACTCATCTGGAAATTGCCGGTGAAGGCCAGCATGATGGAAATGGCATAAGGTATCAGAAAGATGAGCGCAAGTTTAAAAGCCAAATTCAACCTTTCCTTCACCTTCAGGAATTCTTTGAAGAATTCAAGCCCGATCACACCAACCAAAGCCGGAAACAGAAATGGGGAGAACTCAGCCAGCCAGGGCAGATTGGGCCAAAGCAACTGGAAAGTATATCCCTGTAAACTGGTTTGTGTGAGCAAAATGAAAATGATGTAAAGCGCATACAGGATATAACTCCTGTCGCGAAGGGTTGAATAGATAAAGAGGTTGTACAGCATCATCACGATCATGATGCCGAAATAAATTCCGGATGCCAGGTTGCTGTTGATGCTTTTGTTGATCACCGAAATACGTGTACCAATGGCCAGAGGCACCTGCATGTTTTCCTTACACCTGACCTTCAGGTAAAAAGTGCGGATACTATCCTGAGGAATTTTTACATCGAATAAGTATTCAGGGGTTTTGTACTGTCTTTGATCAAAGGGCTTGTACTCGCCGAGCAATGTGACCTGATACTTGCCTTTCTCGTGATTTGGGGCATAAAACTCAAGGTAATCAATGATGGGTTGATTCACCTGGAATATCAGATTCTCGATGTCCGTGCGGTTTTTAACAGTGATCCTGAACCAAATGGATGAATTGGTAATGCCAAAATTCTGCACACTGTTCCGGATAGGACTGAATTCTTTAGAATTCGTAATATCCGCTAATTTCAGATTGTTGTTTCTGTCCTCGAGGTAATACAGCTCCTTCTCGATGGGTAAATTCTGAGTCGGGTCGTTGTATACAATCTGCGCCCGAAAACCTTGAATCAGGGCAAACAAACAAACAATATGTACAAGTGTTCTGCTCACTTCAAATGCATGTGCAGGAGGTAATTCACCACGATTTCCTTACTGGTTTCCTTTTCTGTGTGTTCCTGCTCAGGTATGGCGCGCAGAGAACGCATGCGCACCTTGTCGTATTCGGCTGCGGCTTCAAGACTTTCGGCATTCATGATACCGAGTACACGGGCCACATAGGTCTGGTTTGGATATGGAAATTCGCCGTTCACACCCAGAGAGTAATCCACCTGGAATCCGACCTGTGTGAACATTTTCAGGGTGTATTCCGCGCAAATGCCAACAAGTGTTTTGATGTCCAGTTGATTGGTGATGGAAATGCCGGCACGCGTAAGCAACACGCTTACACCGAGCCCGGCGATGGACTTGGAGGTCCAGAGCGCGCAAAGCTCTCCTACTCCGCCATTCTCAAAATAATTGTGCACCACCTGGTGTATTTTAGAATCCATGCGGCCAACAGCTTTTTCTACGGGCAGGGGTGTTTTTTCATCAGCTACCTGAACCCTGATCCCGCCCTTCATTTCACCGCTTTCAGGATCTACCGCAATAACACAATACATGCAGGGGTTAAACATCCAGTCGTTATTGTTTGAAGTAATATTCGTAATGCCGTAATCTTTCAGAACTTTCACGTGCCCTTCCATGTATTGCATGCACGTTTCAGGTTCATCAATTGCTCTGAATGCACGGAATATTAATTTATCATTCATTGTTTCTATCGGTTCCACGACTCCATACCTGCTGCAAGCGAATCAGTTATTCCTTTTCAGGACTGAAACTGAACGCCTGTTCAGCCTATTTCGTCTCATTACATCCTATCAAAATTATCAAACTGATCAGCCTTTGTTTCACGTATTCACCAAGGTTCTCAACCTTGAGCTGTTACAAACAGCTGAATACCTCTTCCAGGGGCTTCCTCAAAGACCTCACAACCGGTTCTGAAGCCATGCTGAGCCGGAAAAAGAAAATGCCCTTCCGGCTTTCATTCAAGCCAAACGTTTTTTCAAAAGCGGGTCTGAGAGCCATCAATTGCCTGATGCCCTTTTCGCTCAAACCTTTACCGGAAGCCCTGAACACTCTGGCATAAATAAAAAGGGAGGACGCTACGGGCTGAAAAGCAATACCCCTGGCATTGGCCTCGAGCCACACTTTTTGCATCAGGCGACCGCCCTGCAGGTAATCGTTCAAAGCATCGTTTGGCATGGTTATCACGCCTACGGCGGCGGCTGAGTCTATTGATTTTTTGGTGAGTTTCTTGAAGGCCCCGCCACCATTCCATTGGTTCAAAAGCCTGATGATGTTTTTATCTCTTGAGACCTGAAGTCCAACCCGTTCCGCATTGCTGATGTCGAGTGTTCTCAGATCAACCCCATCACGTTTCACCTCATTCTCTTCCCGGGTCCAGCGTATTTCATTCACAAAATCACGGTGACCCATATCTTCGAGCAACCTGATCTTTTCAATATCGCCCAATATTTCTCCAACCGTATCAAGGGATGAAGGGTCGGTGATGAAATGCAAAGCTGAGCCGGGCACTTCTGAACTCAGAGCTGAGAGTTCGGTGAGCACAGCTGTGTTCAAAGGGCTTCTCTCGCCAAGATTGCGGTTGGTCAACCTTTTTCCAATGGCCTGAAGTCTGGCTGTATGGCTGCTTGAATTCGCCCCGGCCTTGTGAAAACGGAATAAGGCCACCAGGGCTGGCTGGCCAGCATCAGGAAAAACAGTGGCGGTGCAATGGAGTCCCATGGACGCTGATTGCAATTCAAGATTTTCCTGTGCAGCGCCAAAGGCCACCAGGGAAGGCAGATTATCTGTCCCCAACATGGTTTCAGAACCTTCAAATGCGTTGTAGAGAAGAAGTGAATGGTTTGTAAACACCCAGCGCCAGGGTTGGAAATTTCCGCCGGAAGGTGCTGTACAGGCTGTTTCAACCAGTCTGGCAGCTTCTTGTTCCGTTAAGGGATATTGGTCCTTCTCCATGGAGAACTGAAATGCAGAGGCCAGTTCCTGGGCATTGACCCCTTTTAGTTCAGGCATGAGGGGAATTTCCAAGGCTGGGTGTGATTTGTTTCCGATGATTTCTTCCACATCCACAAAATACCGTCCCGAATCCCTGAACTGATCCAGGAGTAAGCGTCGTGCCACATCGGCTGTAATGCCGCCTCCCATGGTTACAGCCGAAGCCAGTTGTGGCCAGGTGTTGATGCTTTGTTCAATTTCAAGCATGGAGGCTTTCAGGCGAAGCGATGCTGTGTCGATTCCCAGCACATCCAGCATGTAGGGGATTTTTTCTTCGGTGGTTTTTAGACTCTTAAGTGTTGGAATATCGAGGTGGTCAACCAGTCCATGCAGAATGCTGCGCCCGGGCTCAAGGTCAAATCGTTCCACGTCCACCATGCAGCGGTCACTGGCTTCCATGAGTACAGGAATCTTCAATTCCCTCGCCTTATAACGGCTGAGGATCTTGATGTCGAACCCATCGGATTCCTCGATCATAAGATCAAGATTACCGCCCTCGCAGAAGAAGGTATCCATATTGGATTCAAGTATGCCTTCTGGAAAACACTTCACATTCAGAAAGGGATCGATCTCTGCAATCTCCCGGGCCACGGAATATACTTTGGGCAGCCCAAGATTGTGCAATCCTGTGCGAATGCGGTTCATGTTGGTGAGTTCAAGCAGATCAAAATCGGCCAGGCGCAATTCACCGCAAATCCTTTCCATGGCAAGGGTGAGCGCTACAGACTGACCAACCGACAAACCAATCACACCTATTTTCTTATGGCTCAGAATATCCCGTTCCTCAGGTGTGATTTTATATTGGTTTCGGCTGGTCCGGATCAGTATGAATTCGTCTTTGCCTAGAATGTGAACGAGGCGATTCGACCATGGATAAAACACCCAAAGGCCATATTCCACTATGGGCCTGCCATTGAGCACACGCTCCCTCTCCAGTTTGAGTTCTTCCGGCTTAAACTTGCGATGCGGTTCTCTGTATTTTACCAGTTCGTTCAGTTGTCCTTCTAAAGTATCGTAGACAATGAGCCCTGGTATTTTTAGCACCTGATTAAAGAGCATTTTATCCTCCTCCTGGTGCAGATCAAACATTTTTGGTTTGTAAGCCTGTTCTCTGTGTTCGCCTGAGTTCGTGAGCTTTCTCAGGGCTTCAATTGTATCATTCATTAGATTTGGTGATTCAGTACCCGTTTGTTTTGATCATTCAGGGCCCGAAAAAAATTACGGTAATAAAATTTGAGAGGTCTTGTAATCTGTATTAATTCTACTTAAATTAGTGTTCTGAACAGAACTTAAAATTACGTAATCTTTGGTGAATACAGAATCAAATACTGAAGGTGGGCAGGGTGAAAAGCCGGCAGAGATTAACCAGAATGGCTTAGTGAATTACCAGGATCAGGGACCCCTTGATCAACAGGTGATCATTAACGTGCTTTATGTGGACGATGAGGAGAATAACCTGCAGGCATTCAAAGCTTCGTTCAGGCGCTATTTCAATATTTTTACGGCCACTTCGGTCGACGAGGGAAAGGAAGTGCTGAAGGAACAGGAAATTCAGGTGCTGATCACCGACCAGAGGATGCCAGGTGCCCAGGGCACAGACCTTTTAGCTCAGGCCGTGATTGATTATCCAGACCAGATCCGAATCCTGCTCACGGGATATTCTGACATGGAAGCCATCAAGGATGCGATTAACCGTGGGCAGATCTACCAGTATATTCAAAAACCCTGGAATGATGGTCAGCTCAGAAGCATCATTGAAAACGCCTATGCCATCTGGGCACTCAAAAAACGCCAGAAAGACCTCAACCAGCAATTGATACTCACCAACGAGCAGCTCGAATTCATGCTGAGGCAAAAATTGATTTCCTGAATTTTATCGCCATTTTTCGATCATTCGTCGTCACCTAAGGGACTAACAGCGATATTATACCCTTTATTACAGGCACAAAAAAACCCGTTCAATCAACTGAACGGGTTACTTTAAAGATTTCTGGTAATTATTTGAGGGAAGCTGCCTTTTTAGCCAGTTTTGACTTCAGGTTCGCTGCCTTGTTTTTATGGATCACATTCTTTTTCGCCAGTTTATCGATCATGCTGTTAACCTTAGGAAGAAGGTCCTGTACTTCTTTTTTATTGTCGCTGTTGCGCACGGATTTGATTGCCGTACGGGTAGTTTTAGCGTAATAGCGGTTTTCTGTGCGTTTGGCATCGTTTGAACGGATGCGTTTGATAGCTGATTTATGGTTTGCCATGCGTTAAATTCTTTACTCCCCAATTTTGGGAAGGCAAATATACGCCTTTTTTTGAATATGCAAGTGTTAAAAAGAATTTAGAACACGGCTCTGTATTCAGGTTACTTTTGCCTCTATGCGCCTCTATTTCACCATTTTCACCGTACTGGCCAACCTAATCACATGGTCTCAGAACCAGGATCTCCGGTACAGCAAAAACCTGGTGCCGAATGGCAGTTTTGAGAACTACCGCAAAAAGTCGAATAATATCCGCAGGGCTATTCCCTGGATGGATATCCAGACCATTGATTACTATCAGAAAGTTCTCGATAATGACACAACAGCTGAACCTGGAGCCTATCAGGGAGAATGTTATGCGGGTTTTCGCTTCAGGAAAAAATACAAGGAATTTCTTTATGTTAAACTAGCCGAACCCCTTCATCGCGGCAGCATTTATGAATTCAGGATTCAGATGCGTCTGGCATATTGGAGCAATGCACAGCTGCGTTCATTTGGTGCACTTTTTACAAAGGCCCGTTACAAAGGGCAGCAGGATGTGGTGAGGGGCAGTCTGGTGGACACTGTTTGCATTAAAGGTGGTCTTCAAAATTCATGGAAGTGGTTTGAAGTAAAAGGGTATTACAAAGCCGATGGCGGAGAGAAATTCCTCACCCTGGGCAATTTCTCCCCGGAGGTGAAAAAAGACTTGTTGCGCACACGAATGCTTGGATTCAGGGCACGTGAGGCCTACTATTTTGTTGACAACGTGAGCCTCATGAGAGCCCCTCAATTTGAAGAAAAAGTGAAAGTGGTGATTGTAGGACCCAGTACACGCAGTGAAGAAGAGGATTCGGTGCTTAGCGTGAAGCCCGATTTGCAGATTGGTGAAAA
Organism: Bacteroidia bacterium; assembly: GCA_035429925.1. Classification (GTDB taxonomy): domain Bacteria; phylum Bacteroidota; class Bacteroidia; order B-17B0; family Aurantibacillaceae; genus Aurantibacillus. The sequence goes on from DAOMFS010000041.1 coordinate 13,025, forward strand.
AGTGAGTCTCAACAATATCTTTTTTGATAAAGGACATTATTACATTTTGCCTGAATCGTATGCTGAGCTGAACAAACTGGCCCGATACCTGATCCTGCATCCCCACATAGAAATTCGCATCAACGGGCACAGCGATAATTCGGGACTGGCCTGGAAGAACCAGCACATGTCTGAGCTCAGAGCCCGTGAGGTTTTTGAATATCTGATCCGCAAAGGGGTACAGAATAAAATGTACTTCAAAGGCTTCGGCAGTTCTCAACCCGTGGCCGACAATTCAACTGAAATTGGCAGGGCCAGAAACCGCCGGGTGGAATTTGAGATCGTTAAGAAATAAGCTTAGTTTAGCAGGCCTTCATCTTATACATAATCTTAAATTCCGAGATATGATATTTATTGAAAAAGACAATCCCCGGCTGATCAGAGCCTGGACCTTTTACGATTGGGCCAATTCTGTTTTTCCCCTTGTGATCACCTCGGCGATCTTCCCGAATTTTTACGATGCCGTTACCTCAACAAAAAACGAGGCAGGTGAATTGGTAGGGCATACCGTACAATATTTCGGTCACAATTTCGAAAACCAGAATATCTATTCTTTCGTTTACGCTTTCGCTTTATCCATTGTAGTCATCATTACACCTTTGTTGAGCGGCATTGCTGATTATCTTGGGAATAAAAAGCGTTTTCTTCAGTTCTTCTGTTACCTTGGTGCCCTGTCCTGTTCCTGCCTTTTTTTCTTTTCAAAACACCACCTTGAACTGAGCTTTATTCCCTTTATCACTGCAACCGTTGGCTTCTGGGGAAGTTTGGTGTATTACAATTCTTATTTGCCTGAGATCGCGAGTCCTGAAAACCAGGACAAAGTAAGCGCAAGGGGTTTTGCCCTGGGTTATTTCGGGAGTTCACTTTTGCTCATCATCTGCCTGGCCATCATTATGGGTATTGGTAAGGAGTATACAAGGTATTCTTTTTTGCTGGTAGGCTTGTGGTGGATAGGTTTTGCACAGATCACGTTCAAGGCTTTGCCGGCCAAGGACCACAGCAAACACAACAGCTCCGCTGAAAAAGGTATTGTGTACAAAGGCTTTAAGGAATTGCTCGGCGTGTTCAGACAAATCAGGCAATTACCTGTACTTGAGCGCTTCCTCAGCGCGTATTTCTTCTACAACATGGGTGTGCAAACGGTTATGGTTGTTGCTGTTCTTTTTGCCCGGAATGAAATCATCTGGACGAATGAACAAGCCAAAACCACCTCTCTGATCATCAGCATCCTGATCATACAATTTGTAGGGGTGGCTGGATCATTCGCCTTCGCAAAACTTTCTTCCCGCTTTGGCAACATTACTTCACTGATGCTGGCCATCTTCATCTGGATCTTTATCTGTGTATTCACTTACACCACAGTGCGTCTGCCTCTACATTTTTACCTTGTGGCCTTTCTGGTGGGATTTGTAATGGGCGGCATTCAGGCCTTATCGCGCAGCACATACAGCAAGTTGCTGCCCGGCACTGAAGATCATACAAGCTTTTTCAGCTTTTACGATGTCATGGAAAAACTTGGCATGATTCTGGGCACTGTAACCTTTGGTGTGATCAGCGAAATTATGGGGGGTATGCGCCAATCCATATTATCCCTGATTGTGTTTTTTGTTTTGGGTTTCCTGCTGCTGATCAGGCTCAGGAGCACATTAAAACCCGAATCCTGAGCGATTCTTTTACAGTCTTTACCTGTTTTCTATTCCGGTGTATCATAAAGTAATGGGCAAGTTATGGCGTCACATATTCCACTTTTACCTAAACAGGTAAATATGCAATTGGTCTAACGTCAAATAATCCTAAATCGGCCTCTTAACTATATCTCCGCAGGCAGAATAGCTTATTTTTGAGTTATGTCTGCAAAAACCATGTTCCCGGGCGCTTTCCTCCTGATAAGCCTTGGGATAGCCTCGTGCCAAAACGCAAGTGGTCAAAAGTCAAATCCAAACACAAAAACCATGAATCAAAGTGTGACCAAAAGTGAAGCGGAATGGAAAAAAATCCTAAGTCCTGAACAATACCATATTTTACGCGAAAAGGGAACAGAAGCGCCAGGGAGCGGGGAATTCAACCACTTCAGCAAAAAAGGTACCTATTGTTGTGCCGCCTGCGGTGCAGAGCTCTTTCGAAGCGATCAGAAATTTGACAGCCATTGCGGCTGGCCAAGTTTTGACGGGGAAATCGGCGGAGGTGACCGTGTAAAAAAAGTACCTGACTACTCGCATGGCATGATCCGCACCGAAATCATTTGTGCCAAATGCGGAGGACATCTGGGTCATCTCTTTGATGACGGCCCCACCGCAACGGGGCAACGTTACTGTGTAAACAGTTTAAGTCTTGGATTCAAACCCGACCCCTGATCAGAATGCAGGCAATGCCGGTTTGTTCTTGAGAATGCCTTCTATTTTCTCCATGACTTCCTGACTCAGCAAAGGCAGTACCTCCAGTGAACTGAGTGTTTCCTGCAGCTGGCTGGCCTTACTGGCCCCAAGGATCGCCGTGCTCACATTCGGATTCTTTACACACCAGGCAATGGACAGTTTTGGCAGACTGGTTCCCAATTCCCTGGCAAGCAGATCAAGTGCCTTTGTTTTTTCTATACGGCTCGAATCACCGAGTGTTCTTTCCTTAAGCCAGTCCATGCCTTCAATGTTCAAACGGGTATCTTCAGGCATGGCTGAATTGTACTTGCCGCTCAATAATCCGCTAGCGAGCGGGCTCCAGATGGTGGTGCCCATACCAAAATCCCGGAAAAGCAAGAGGTAATCTTTTTCCATTTTGGTTCGTTCGAACATGTTGTATTGGGGCTGTTCCATTGTTGGGCCGATGAGGTGGTTTTTTTGTGCGAACACATGAGCCGCCATGATCTCATCATTGGCCCATTCGCTTGTTCCCCAGTATAAAATTTTGCCCTGCTGAATAAGGGTGTTCATGCTCCATACCGTTTCTTCAATGGGTGTGTTTTTATCCGGGCGGTGGCAATAAAAAAGATCAATGTAGTCAACTTGCAAACGTTTCAGTGCGGCATGACATCCTTCGGTGATGTGTTTGCGCGACAATCCGGTTTGATTGGCCTTGCCTTCTTCATATCCAAAAAACACCTTACTGCTAACACAAAAGGAGCTGCGCGGCCATTTACGTTTCTTCAAAATTTCCCCCATTACCAGTTCCGATCGGCCCCTGGCGTATATTTCGGCATTGTCAAAAAAATTCACCCCCGCATCATAAGCCATGCTCATCAGCTCCTCGGCTGTAGTGTCGTGAATTTGTTTTCCGAATGTAACCCAACTGCCGAACGATAACGCGCTCACCTGCAAACCGGATTTACCAAGTCTTCTGTATTCCATCATTGTAAAAAAAGAAAAATTTTGAGTTCCCCGAAATTAAGCAATCGATGCGAGATATTATTCAATCAGCAGTTTGAAAACGAAATTACCGCCATACGACCGAATATACAGGATATACATGCCCTTCTCCAGGTTTTGCAGATCCAGTTCAGCACGCTCACCTTCGGTTACTTTTTCAAGTAAGCATTGCCCGTTCAGGTCACACAATCGCAAAGTGTGGCTGGTCATTTCTGGGTAAGTCAGGTAAAACAAACCTGAAGAAGGGTTTGGAAATAAGAAAATCCCCTTGCCGTTTGATGTATAGGAATTGATATCCACACAGGGATCTACAACCGCAGTAACTGTTGTTGTGGCGGTGCAACCATTGTTTCCTTTTCCAACCAGGGTGTAGGTTGTGCTCACCGCAGGAATAGCCAGCAGACCAGGTGCCACGAGGTTGAGTGGCAGCCAGGTATAAGATACCGCTCCTGTGGCACTGAAAGACAGGCTGCCTCCCGGACATACTGTGCCTGAAACGGGATTGCATGAGATAGATGGTATACTGTATGACAAAAGACTGAGCACCTGCTGGGCAAAACAACCCGGACCATTTGAGCCTGTAACCGTAAATGTGCTGTTCACTGTTGGGCTGACTACGGTTGTTGAGGTGTTTGCACCGTTGCTCCAGGTGTAGGAATTGGCCCCGTTCGCGTAAAGGGTAGCCGTTTGTCCGGAGCATACTATAGGTGTAGAAGCCGCAGCGCTAACCAAGATGGCAGGAATGACGGACATGTTGATAGCCGAAGAAACACCAGGACAAGGCGCATTGAATCCCGTGACCACAAAAGTGGAATTGCCTGCAGGTGAAACCTGCACCGAAGCGCTGTTTTGACCATTCGACCAGCTGTAAGTTGCGGCCCCGCTGGCACTGAGGGTTGCAATATTGCCTACGCACAAAAGCGTTGATGAAGCCACAGCGCTTAAAGTTGGGTGCTGGGCTACACTTATGGTGAGCATCTGAACCGAAGCACAGTGACCATTATCCAGTGTAACAGAATACTGTGTGGCCACAGGAGGTGAAGCTTTAACCGTAGCCTGGTTTGCTGAAGACAAGCCAAGAGAGGGAGACCAGGTGTATGAGCCAAGAGACAAGGCGTTCAATTTAAAATCCGGACGTGCAGCGCCAACGTTAATATTAGATGCTGTTGCCGCCGCAATCGCAGAGAAAGTCTGATTGTCGGCTCTGTAGATCACAGTGCTTTGAAACCCGGCTGGGCTGTTATACTGCATTACAGCAGTAGCTGCCGTACCAACCATGTTGTTGGAAAAGACGGTTTCTATCACGAGGTTACTGTTACCATCCCAAACAAAAGGCGAACTGAAGCTGTGGGTATTAAATGACGCTGCAACAGGCGTAAAGTCGTAGGCAGGCCTAACCACAGTTAAACCGCTTTGGAAACTCAGCAGAGAAGTGAGTGTGGTATGTCCCACACTGATCTGAAAACTCTTGCAATCCTGCACCAGAGTTCCCCATCCGCCACCAAGTGAAACCACAGGAAAAGAGATGCTGTTCAAGGCTGAACCATTCACAAATCCCGCAGCGTTTAGTTCAGTGGCAAGCACCAAAAATTGCATTTTTTGACCGCCATAGTAAAGAGAATATGGTGCGGGATAGGCGTTGGCGTTATTCTGACTCACCTGAGGGGTGAAATTCAAAACGGGTGCCTGAACTGGCAAAGACGCGGAAATGGAAACAGAATCGCCTATGCAAATGGCGGGTTGAGCGGGATTAAAACTAAAAGCCGGAACAGAAGGGTAAACGGTTACTGTATGCATAACCGAAGCTGAACAGCCGCTTGAGGTGGTTACCACAGCCGTGTATACACCGCTGGCACCTGTACCGGCATTGCTGATCACAGGGTTTTGAAGTGAGGAGGTGAAGGCATTTGGTCCTGACCAAAGATACGTACCTGGTAAACTGCTGCTGAGATTCAGACTCAGATTGTTTCCCGAACAAAGTGATGAACCCGAGCTCACACTCAGCTGAGGCACCGGATTAATTACCACCGTGGCCTGGTTGGATATGGCTGTTTGCGCATTATTGCTGCAGGTTGCACTCAACACCACATACATTGTTCCACTTGAAGAGGCTATGCTGCTGTATTCGGTGGAATTGGCCCCGGTACCTCCACTCACATTGGTGTATGGTCCTCCCGGAACAGCAGAAGATTGCCATTGGAAAAGCATGCCTCCGGCGGCCGTGTATGTGTAGCCGGCGGAATTCAGTGTGATGTTCTGTCCAAGGCACACGGTCATGGATATAGGACTGATTGTACCCGCGTTGGCTGATGTGCAGGGAGGAAGGCTTTGGTTGAATTCATCCGATCCAATATCAGGGGCAGTTCCCCCGCCGAGATAACCAACATTACCCTGACGCACCTGGCTGTCAAAATCGTCGCTGATCCCGGAAATATTCTGTGCTCCGCTTTCCGCCAAGGAGGGCAATTGCGGATCGATCATCAGGAAATTCGGGCTGTTGCCAAGTGTGCTTAGAAAAGGCACGTTTTCTTTACCTGAATTCTGTTCCCGGGGATTCAACAGATTCTTGTATAACAACAGACTTTGTATGGTGTTGGTTGGATCAGTGTAGATCGCCTGACTGCTCGAACTGTTCCCGGCATAGAGAATGTTTCTGTTGCTGTTCAATGCCAGTGAACTCAAAGAAGTGTTGCTCCGCCGGAATGCCGCACTGATACCGCTTCCGTTGGCGGCAGACAGATTGATCAGGATATTATTTCTCAGACTTAAGGGAACCGTACCAGCAGCATACAAGGCGTTGGAATTAAAATTGGGCGTTGTGCCACTGGTATTCAGGTATACGCTGTTGTAGGAAAGTGTAAGTGAATTCCCGGCGGCAATGTAAATGCCATTCACAGGATCAAGCAGGTTAGAGTTTTGTGCCTGAAGCAGGCCTATTCGGTTGTTGAAAATTGAGGTGTTGAATGCGTTTAAAACATAAATGCCGTGCGCTCTAGCACCTGAACCAGTTGCACTGATACCCTGAATTTTATTTTTATAGCAGTCCAAACCAGGCGATCCCCCGTTCAGGCAAATGGCATAATTGGTTGATGAGGATCCATTGGTAACCAGATTGTCGATTTGGTTCGCATAGATTCTGATTTTCTGGTTAGGGGAATTGTTCAAACCATGATAAACACCAAAAATATTACCTGACCAATTCACAGCGCTAAGGCTGTTGTTGTGAATGCTGGAAGGCTGGTTGATGTTGGCATCACCCATAAAGTTCGCGTAATAGGCCTGAAAGTCACCGCTGCTCAGGTAATTGATGTTTTGGATGCTGTTGGCGCTGATCTCCTTTTTAGGAAAAGGGCTTAGGCCACCATCTACACTGTAAATGCCATAAAACCCGCCCACACCTCCTACGGTAGAGCTCACATTGGAAATGAGGTTACCCGAAAAGGTTTGCACACAACCCGCAGGTACATTCTGGGCGTCGGCATAGTAAAAATAAAAATCTGATGACCCGGCAAACTGGCGGGCGTATGACATGACGCTGTTCGAGTTCACGCTGATCTGTGATTGCACATTGCCTTCGTTTCGGATCAGGTAATGCGCTCCGGCGTTCCTGATCTGTAAGGCATTCCAGATGTTCGCGCTCACGTTCAAGCTGAGGGGATCATTGAAATTACGGATGAAATATACCGGACCTAAGCCTGCTATGGTGCTGAAGTTCAAAGCCGAAAACAGGTTGTTGTTATAAATAACCTGGGTACTCGCAGTGGCTGCAAGGTTGAGAATACCATAGAAGGTGCCAGTGAAAGCCTGGCTGCTGTGGTTATAAGAATAGGAAAGCGCATTGAAATTGAATTTTGCTTCACTGCCTGCAAGACCCAGATTAAAGATAAGATAGGTATTGCCCTGCACCTGCCTGCTGGTGTTGGCACTGAAAGTGTTGGAGGAAATGCTTAAGGAATTCCCAATGGCTGCAGAATTATACAAGCCATAAAAATCTGCAGTAGATGAGGTGCTGTTGCTGTTTGAACTGATCAGGTTGGCATTTATGGTCAGGTTAGTGCCTACTGCTGAAGAATTCCGTATCAGATACGTGGGGCTGTTGATGAGTTGAATCGCATTGGCGCTGATCTGATTGTTGTTCATGTTCAGAACCGTCACCGTGTCCCCGGCATGATAAATCATGTTAAGGGCTTCTGGCTGCGTTAAACTGAATGTACAGGCGCTTATCGTATTACCGCTCATAGAAACCAGGTTTGAAGGAGAGGTAGCGCCAACCGAACTGTGCACCAGATTTAAGGTCGACATTTTACTGCTCAGACTGCAGGCGTTAAATCTGTTATTGTCCATGTTCAGTGCGTTCTCATAGCGGCCTGAATTATAAACCCCATAAAATGCCGTGGAAAGACTGTCGGTATAAACATCCGTATCAAAAATATTCCCGTTCAGGGTTGTGGAATTGCTCGAAGCTGCGTTGTTGTGAACCAAATAACGAAAGCCCTGTTGCACATTCAGGCTGTGGTTCAGAAAACGGTTGCCGCTCAGATTGATCACCTGGGCTGAAACTGCATTATTGAATACGCCATAAAACGGGGCTAATGTGTCAATTTTCTGCAAACCGCCGCTGATCACATTGTTATCCAAACTAATGGAGCTTACCGTGGTAGTCGCAAGGCCGGTATTCAGGATCAGGTTTATAGCCACGGAATGCGACACAAGATTGTGGTTGCTGAGCGTGTTACCACTGATGGCAAGACTGTTGCCATTCGCGCTCAGATTGTAAATGCCATAATAGGTGCCTGAACCTGAGGAGGAGGCGCTTATATTGGAGGCTGAATTTGTAGTAATGCTGCGCAGGCCTGAAACATTTCCGGAATTGTGAATGCCATATTGCAGGGCATTGGTTGAAATGAGATTAAACTGATCGAGTCGGTTAGAGGCTATACTCAAGGTTCCTGCTCCGGCTGCCGTATTGCTGATGCCGTAAAACACACCACTTGTGTTGCCAGTGTAAGTCACACCAGAAAGGGTATTTGAGCCAACAGAAATGATGCCAGGTGCTGTTCCGGTATTGATTAAAAGGTATCTGTTGCTCTGACTCGCCTGTGAAGAATGGTTTTGAATCAGGTTACCGTCGATGTTGATATCAGACGTTGATGGAGCGGCATTGTTGATCGCGTAAAATTGCGCCACGCCCGTTGCGGAAAATGAATTCGAACTGATCTGGTTGTTTTTTATGTGTAAATCGCCGGAGCTCCCAGAATTCAGATTGTATACAAGCGCCATGCTGCCTGTACTTGTGCTGACCGAGTTATTGCTTATACTATTCGCGCTGATGGAATGGCTCAGCGAGCTGAATACCGTATTAAGAATTCCGAAAAATGATGTGTTGCCTCCTGATACTATGCTGCAGTTTTGCAGGGTATTGGAATTTATACTTACAATAGAATTAAGATTCCCCGTATTGTATATCAGGTATTTTCTGCCTGTTGTACTTACTGAATTTAGATTATCGAGAACATTGGAAACGATCTGGAGATTTGAGGAAGCCGGACCAGCGTTGTAAATCCCGTAGAAATGCCCTGTGGTATTCAGAGGTGAGATGTGATTCTGAATCCGGTTATTCTGCAGACTTATACCCAAACTGCAGGTGCCTGTATTATAGATGAGGTAGCGGTCAGAAATAGTACTCTGCCAAACCATCGCGCTCAGTGTGTTTCCGCTGATGGATAAACTTGGACTCAGCACGCCGTTGTTAAAGATCATGTAATTGCTGTTTGCCAGACCACTGGTATATAGTGTATTTCCGTTCACTGAATTGTTGTCGATCTGAACCGTTCCAAACACGTTTGCCAGTGTGCCCCTGTTGTAAATAAAATGCATGGCGCCGTTCTGGGCCAGGTGCTGAATTTGAGTGATGGCATTGGAACTCTGGCTCAGAAAATTACTGCCAGCCGCATTGTTGTAAATGATATAGAGTTGACCCGTGCCTGTAGCGCTGCTGCTCACAGCGCTCACCAGATTTTGTTGCATCAGGATGGAATTGGTGCATGCGGCTGTATTGTAAAGAGGATAAGCCGAACCGCTGTTGAAATTCATTGAGCCATTGCTGATGCTATTAGAGATCATGCTCAGAAAGGCTGAAGAAGGACTCGCATTGTAAATGCCCATTTGGTTTCCACTTCCGCTTGAACTGAAGGTGAAATTTTGCAGGCTGTTTGACGACATCGTGACGCCTCCGTTTAAGGCCCCGGAACTGCTGATCAATTGTATGGCTCCGCTGCTGGCATTGAGTTGCAGATCACTGATGCGGTTATTCAATACAAACAAGCCGGCCGACGAGGCGGCTGCTGCGTTGTATATGCCGTAAAATGATGCTGTGGTATTGGCGGTAGAGCTGAAACTGCTAAGCTGATTTTGCTGAATAAGACTTGTGCCACTCACAAAACAGGTGTTTGCAATGAGGTAACGGTCGGCGCTCACAGAATTCCAGTTCATTGCATTTATGGTATTGTTCAGAATACTCAGGTTTCCCGCGTTTCCCCCGTTACAGAACACCTGGTAATAGGCCCCGTTTGAAGTGGCGTTGTAATTAATATTGTCAAGGCGGTTTGAAATAATTTCCAGAGCCGAACAGGTGGTGGCCCCTGTTCCCAGACAATAGATCAGGACATTTGCTCCAGTGGCGGCCGTTCTGCTGCAGGCTGTTACCGTGTTGTTCAGTACTGATAAAGTTGTGGCGGAGGCCGCATTGTTATAAATTCCGATCAAACGGCCAGAAGCGCTGGAATTCGCACTGACTGCACTGAAACTGTTAGCGCTGAATTGAATGGGGCCCGCGCTGTTGCCTGTGTTCTGAATGAATATGATATCTCCGGTACTTGAGTTCAGTTGCGAATTCGATACCGCATTCAGCGCCAATTTCGTGCTGAGTCCTGAACTTGAACTGTTGTTCAGAAAACAAAACAAAGCACTGGTATTCGCCGTACCATTTACACCACTCAGAAGATTATTCTCCATACTCACACTTGCGCTCGCAACGCCACTATTGAAAAGCATATATCTGGCTCCTACTGAACTGTTGAGTTGTATGGTACTGAAACTGTTGGCATTCATGCTTTGGTTTACAGTAGTCACGCCATTGTTGTAAACGCCGTAAAAGGCCCCGGTGCTGTTTCCATTAAATGTGAAATCAACCACCACATTGTTACTCTGATCAATGCTGTTAAATGTATTGGTGAGTGCACCCCTGTTGTAAACCAGGTGACAGGCTCCGGTGGAACTTGTGCCGGAACAGAGTGAGAAGGTATTTGCATTCATGGTCAGAACCTGTGCAGAAACACCGTTGTTATAGAGCGCATACCATGACGCAGAGGAATTACTGGTGAATGATTGAGCTGCCAATGTATTGGAAGAAATGGAGATTGTGCCAATGCTTGTGGCTACAGGACCAGTACTGCTTATTAAATAAAGTGCCCCGGTGCCAAGACTGAATGTGTTTTGTGTGAATGTGTTCGCGCTCAAATCAATCCTGCTTCCACTGCTTCCTGAAAAATACAGCCCATACAAACTGCCACTGCCACTTACGGTGCCCGACCAGTTGCTAATCGAATTACCCGTCATGCTTACCGTATTGGTAATTACGCCGCTGTTGTTCACCAGATAAACAGAACCCGTACTGGCAAATGTCTGGCAGTTGTCAAAACGGTTCGCTGTCACTAAAAACTGATTTCCAACGCTTCCGGTGTTGTATAGTCCAAAGTAGTTACCCGCGCTTCCACTGCTGTTGTCATTACCCGAAATAAGATTGTTGTTCATGCTGAGATTTCCACTCACTGTCCCATTGTTATAAACCAGGTACTTGCTGGCAAGCGGCGAATTCCAGGTCAATGCCGTTAAACTGTTCGAATTCATGCTCAGATCAGTGCAACTGAGCAAACTGTTGTATACACCAAGAAAGGGCGAGGTGGAAGACGAGGTGAAACTGGAAGCTGAAATACTGTTGTTGCTCAGATCACAAGCGGTGAAAGTCGTACTCACAGGTCCCCTGTTGTAAACCATGTGAATAGAACCGCTTGCAGCACCAGCTAAAAAACCGCTGAATTGGTTGTTGTTTATGCCGAGACTGAATGCAGAAGCCGCGTTGTTGTATATACCATAAAAGGATCCCGTTGTGCTGAAATTCAATGTATAGGTACTGAAGACATTAAATTTCAAATCAGAATTACCAGTAATGTTGGCGGTGTTGTAAATACCAAAGGCCGATCCGCTGCTGTTGAGAATACTGTTTCCCGAAAAGTTATTGTTCGCCATCAGGAGATTTCCTGAGGATGAACCTGCATTATACAATCCATAAAAAACACCTCCCCCAGCAGAAAAGCTGTTTGCGCTGAGCAGATTGTTGGTGAAAGTAATGGTGCCGTTTGTGGCCTGGGCGTTATAGGCAAAGTAAACCGAGCCGGTGACCAGGTTTTGTACAGTGTTGCTGAAGGTGTTGTTGCAGGCTTCAAAACTTGCAGTGGAAATGGCGTTGTTGTAGAGCATGTAGGCGTTGCCAGTGGAACTGGCACTGACCGTGCTGGACAATATGGCATTATTGCTGAACCTGATCACACCAGTAACAGCGCCCGTGTTGTAAATGTCGTAGGTGCTTCCGCTGCTGGCTAGATTGATGTTGTTCAGAAATGTATTCGAAGAAACACTCAGGTAGGCAGAAGAGGAACCATTGTTAAAGATGTAGTAATAAGTGCCGCTTGTATTCGAAGAATTGCTGCAATTGCTGAAGGTGTTGTTATCAATTACAACTGAATTTGAAGCTGCTCCGGCTCCTGCCAGATTTTCAATGGCTGAAACCTGTGAGGTACTCCCTCCTCCTGTGATGCTGATACTGTTATGGGTGACACTCACATTGGCGCTTGCGGCGGTGTTGATGTAAATGCCTCTTAAAGTGGTGCCGTGGTTTATTCCTGCGCCATTGTTGTTGATCACAGTGTTGTAAGACACATTGAGGTTGTACTGCGCCAGAGTTCTCACAGCGGCTGCAGGACTGGTTAATCCGCCTCCTCCAAAATTCAGAATGCTGTTACCGGTCAGAATTGAATTCCCGCCAATGTCGTTGTTAAAATCAGCAAGTGTAAAAGGACTGGCCGCGGCATAGCCGATCAAAGCAATGCCGATGTTGCAATTTTGTATGGTGTTGGTATAAAAACCATTGCCGGAATTGGCGCCCGTGCTGGCCGTCACAGTAAGAACGGTTGTTTGACTGCCAATCAGGGCATTCACCATATTAATGCCCCTGCTGCCGTCTACGGCTGGTCCCGCCCCAGATGCATTGTTCAAACGGTTTAACGTGATCACACAATTGCGTATGGTGTTGTTCTGGCAACCATTGGCTGCGTCGGCTTTAAAAAACCCAAAGCCATACTCCATGGTTATCCCTTCGCATTCGGCGGCAAGCATTTTGTTTACGTTTTCGCCGGAAACACT
>DAOMFS010000042.1:0-25320 GCA_035429925.1 Bacteroidia bacterium
CGCCAGTTCCATTCTGCTCTCGAGCTCTGAATCCTGCAATTCTTTATTACCTGAGGTCCAATGGCTGGTGTGTACAGAACCCATGCCCGGATTCAGATTTCTGTAAAGCCAGTCTGAAAAGAAAGGCGCGATCGGGCTCATCATCAGGGCCAGCCTGTTGAGACAGGTGTACAGGGTCAGGTATGCCGTTTCTTTGTCCCTGCTCATTTCGCCCTTCCAGAAACGACGACGACTCAAACGTACATACCAGTTGCTCAGATGCTCATCCACAAATTCTTCAATGGCTCTGGCGGCCCGGTGAGGCTCAAAATCCTCAAACTGTTTTGTTACCTCTTCGTTCAGAGACTGCAACTTCGAAAGTATCCAACGATCCAGTTCTGTGCAATGATTAATATCAGGGCTTTGTCCGTTTTCGGGCCTGTACTGGTCAACATTCGCGTAGAGTGCAAAAAAACCATAGGTGTTGTAAAGTGTGCCGAATAACTGGCGCTGAACAGCCGCGATACCTTCCGTGTCAAATTTCAGATTATCCCAGGGGGCTGCGTTGGCAATCATATACCAGCGTGTGGCATCTGGACCATAGGTGTTGATGGTAATAAAAGGATCCACTGCATTGCCCAGGCGTTTGCTCATCTTATTGCCGTTCTTGTCGAGCACCAGGCCGTTTGAAAGCACATTGCGGAAGGCAACGGAATCAAAGTTCATGCAGGCGATGGCGTGAAGGGTAAAAAACCAGCCTCTGGTCTGGTCAACGCCTTCGGCGATGAAATCGGCCGGGAACTGGCTGCGTTTATCGATCAGGTCTTTGTTCTCGAAAGGATAGTGTAGTTGAGCGTAAGGCATGGATCCGCTGTCGAACCAAACATCAATGAGGTCTGGCTCGCGGAACAAGGCCTTTCCGTTTTTTTCAAGAATTATCTGATCGGCATAGGGTTTATGCAGGTCGAAGGTATTGTAATTCGATTCGGAATTGTCGCCAGCCTTAAAATGTTTCAAGGGATCTTGCTTCAGGAATCCTTTGTTGATCGCATTCTGGATTTCAGCGTGCAGGTGTTCAAGCGATCCTATACAAACTTGTTCGCTGCGATCTTCGCTTGTCCAGATCGGAATTGGTATGCCCCAGAATCGTGACCGGGAAAGATTCCAGTCATTCAGATTTTCGAGCCAGTTTCCAAAACGTCCGCTTCCCGTAGAAGCAGGTTTCCAATTGATTGTATTGTTCAACTCTATCATCCGGTCTTTTACGGCCGTTGACCGGACAAACCATGAATCGAGTGGATAGTACAACACGGGTTTGTCGGTTCTCCAGCAATGCGGATAACTGTGTTCGTATGTTTCCTTTTTGAAGAGTTTGTTTTCTTCCTGCAATTTCAGAACGATTCTTTCGTCAACGCTCAGATAAGATTTGAGTTCTCTTATCTTGCCGGCCTTCTCAAGTATCTGCTTTTGATAAAGAAATTCTTTCTCCTTTTCTTCGTCGCTCAGGTAAGCTTCCTTTACGTATTCGTTTCCGTAGAGAAACACACCATCCTGCACTTCAGGAAGAAATCGTCCGCGTTTGTCAACCAGGGTCAGGCTTCCGATACCATTCTGTCTGGCCACTTTAAAATCGTCGGCGCCAAAACTCGGTGCGATATGCACAATACCCGTGCCGTCGCTGGTTGTTACAAAATCTCCGCACACTATTCTGAATGCCTCTCCTTCTGCAGGCTGCGCAAATGGCAGAAGTTGTTCATAATCCAGTCCCTCGAATTCTGCGCCGGTGAATTCGGCTATAAAGCTGAAGGGTATATTTTTATCACCAGGTTTGTACGTTTCTAAACTGAGATCGGCATTTTTAGGCGGAAAAAATGCATTGAGCAGGTCTTTAGCCAGAATAACGTGTATCTCCTGGTGCGAGAAGGGATTGAATGTTTTAACGAGCGTGTAACTGATCTTCTTGCCAACCGCCAAAGCTGTGTTTGAAGGGAGTGTCCAGGGTGTTGTGGTCCAGGCCAGAGCATATACAGGTGCCTGCTGATCCTTTAGTTTAAACAGTGAAGTGTTCTTCAGTTTAAACATGGCCACCGCCGTCCTATCCTTCACATTACGGTATGTACCGGGCTGGTTGAGCTCATGGGAAGAAAGTCCTGTGCCTGCGGCCGGTGAATATGGTTGTATAGTATAGCCCTTATACAGAAGGTTTTTCGAATAGAGGTTGTGAAGCAGATACCAGACACTCTCAATATATTTGTTATCGTAGGTGATATAGGGCTTCGACATGTCAACCCAATAACCCATCACGCGGGTGAGCTCTTCCCATTTATCGGTGTACTTCATAACCTCCTTGCGGCAGGCTTTGTTGTAATCTTCCACCGAGATGTAACGCGGGCTCGCCGGGTTGCCGATGTCTTCTTTAGTAATACCAAGTGATTTCTCCACGGCTATTTCAATGGGTAAGCCGTGGGTATCCCAGCCTGCCTTGCGTTCCACACGATAACCCTGCAATGTTTTGAACCGGCAGAAAATATCCTTGATGCTGCGCGACATCACGTGGTGAATGCCGGGCATGCCATTCGCGCTGGGTGGTCCTTCGTAAAACACCCATGTGTTGGATGCGGGACGCGATTGAATCGACTGTTCAAATACAGATTCCTTTTCCCAGGCGCCGAGAATATCCGCCGCGATTCCGGGGAGATCCAATTTCTTGTATTCAGGATAGGGCTTCATTTGCCAGAGGATCTTCTTTTGAAAAAAGGAGAGCGAATTTAGCAATAATAGCTCATATAAGGGCCGGGGCCAGCCAAAAAGAAATTTTTAACAGGTTTACGCGGCAAGGCCGGCATGGCATGCGATTGCTCAAAACAAAAGGCAAAAGAAAATCAGGGAAAAGGGCTTAAAATCCGGCTTTACATGCCTGAACCGAAATGGCTCATGGATTCGCGCTTCATCGGGTTGATGGTCATTACAGGAATCCTGCAGATGTCGAGTATTTTCTGACCCACCGTACCATTGATGTATTCTTTGAAGCTCATATCCTTCTGGTTCATCTGAATAAGCAGGTCGCCTTCGTGTGATATGGCATAATCAACAATGGCCTGTGCAGCCGTGTTGCTGGGAATGGATTTGTTGGTGCAATGTATCCCTTCGTTTTTGATGAATTTTTTTACCTGTTGCAGGTAAGGCAGCAGTTTGTTCTCGTATTTATCGTCATCGGGCGGAAACACTGAAACAATGCGGATGTCAGAGCCATAGTAACGGGCAAGCTGTACTGCAAAAGACACTTTTTCACGGCTTTCAGGCGTGAGGTCAAACGGCAATATGATGTTTTTACAACCTTCGCGGTTTTCGGTTCCGCGTATGGTGATAACTGGGCAAGGACAGGCAAAAATAAATTTAGTGAGGGGGTTCATCCCCAGAAAGTTCTTGAATTGCACGTTCGAATCTATGCCCATGATGACAAGGGAGGCTTTTATTTCATTAGCCTTTTTGCTGATCGTGGCAAAGGGTTCTCCTTCAAGGGTTACAGTCTCAACGTCAAGTCCGCTCTCTTCTTTGGTTTTCTGGGCCAAACTTTCAAACTCCTCAACTCTTTTTTCACCCCCCTTATGCATCACGTACAAAAGCACCAGCTTTGACTTGGTGAATTTGGCCAGATTGTAAGATTGTTTTAATCCGATAAGCGATTGGGGCAAAAAATCAATGGGGACTAAAATAGACTGCTTCTCATTTATAAGCATATAGCCAGAATTTGCACTAATGTATTAATTTTTTTTGATTTCATTATTTTCAGACTATTTGTATAAGGCCTGGTCTTCGGATAAATCTATAACTTGTTGTTTTTCAATCTATTGTGGCCATTACTTTTAACTCAATGGCAATGGGGGTTGGAAGTTTGTTGATCTCTATTGTGGTGCGGCAGGGTGGATTTTCTTTAAAGTATTCAGCCCAGATTTTGTTATACACCGGAAAATCGTCTTTCATGTTGGTGAGGAACACGGTTACATCAACTATCTTATTCCAACTGCTACCCGCATCTTCAAGGATATACCGTATGTTCCGGAACACGCTATGACATTGGGCTTCAATATCGTAACTTATGATCTGGCCTTGGTTGTCCAGTTCAACACCTGGAATTTTTTTTGTTCCTCTTTCACGAGGGCCTACACCACTAAGGAATAAGAGATTACCCACTCTGCGGGCGTGGGGATATAAACCAACAGGTTCCGGAGCCTTTGAGGATTCAATTTTATCGGGCTTGTGCGACATGATTTGGAAAATGAATTCAACGCGATGATCTTCCAAATTTAACTATATTCCTATAACTTAAAGCAAAAAGCACAGATGATATTAATATGCTATTTTTGTTTGTATGAACCCAGTACAACAACTTTACACATCCTGCCTGGCTCAGGGGGCTTATTATATTTCTCATCAAGGGGAGGCCGCCATCATCGATCCCCTGCGGGAAACCGGTCCGTATCTGGAGATGATCAACAGTAAAAAAGACAAGCTCAAATACATTTTTGAAACGCATTTTCACGCTGATTTTGTGAGCGGACACGTTGACCTTGCCGCTGAGACCGGCGCTGAGATCGTATTTGGACCAGGTGCCAGTACAAGCTATCCCAGCCACATCGCCAAAGACGGCGAGGTGTTCAGGATCGGCGGCCTCAGTCTGCGCGTGCTGCACACACCCGGTCACACACTTGAATCAAGTTGTTTTTTACTCTCTGATGAACAGGGAAAAGAGATTTGCCTCTTCACCGGCGACACCTTGTTTATTGGTGATGTGGGTCGACCTGATCTGGCCATAAAATCGGACCTGAGTCAAGAGGATCTCGCCGGTATGCTTTACGACAGTCTCCGGAACAAGATCATGCCTCTGCCCGATTCCCTGATCATATACCCCGCCCACGGCGCAGGTTCAGCATGCGGGAAGAACATGAGCAAGGAAACATCAGACACGCTTGGCCAGCAAAAACGTGTAAACTATGCCTTGCAGGATATCAGCAAGGCCGACTTCATCAGGGAACTGACCACCGGCATTTTACCTCCGCCACAGTATTTTTCAAAAAATGCCGCCTTAAACAAAAGCGGTTATGCGAAGTTCAGTGATGTGATCAAACAGGGTATGAAGGCCCTAAGTGTGGATGAATTCGAAAACGGTATGGCCCAAAAAAACAGTCTTGTGCTGGATGTGCGCAGCGCTGATGAGTTCGCCGAAGCTCACATTCCCGGGGCTCTATTCATTGGACTTGACGGACAGTTCGCGCCATGGGCCGGCACACTGATTCAGGATCTTAACACGCCAATTTATCTAATTTGCCCGGCCGGTCGGGAAGAAGAAACCATACTCCGCTTGTCGCGGGTTGGATACGACAACTGCAAAGGGTATCTCAAGGGCGGCCTGAAATCATGGATCGATGCCGGAAAAACAGTACGCCGCGTGAACACGCTGAGTGCCGAAGAATTCTTTGAACACTACAAAAGGGGAATGGCAACGCTTGATGTCCGGCGTCCGGGAGAAGTGGAAGCATCAAGACTTAAACATGCTGTTCCGCGGGCGCTTGATTTTATTGAAGACTGGAAGAACACGCTCGACAAAAACAGCGGCTATCTTGTACATTGTGCAGGGGGATACCGCAGCATGATCGCTATTTCGATATTGGAAAATCTCGGTTACTCTGATCTTCGCAACGTAAACGGAGGATTCAACGGTTTTAAAACACTTGCCGCTAAAGAACTGGTAAGCGAAAGCCTGCCTGTGTAAACCAGACCTGGCTTCTGAACCATGTTCGAAACACTCAAACAACTTGACCGGGACTTGCTGCTTTTAATCAACGGGGCGCACAACGCGTTTCTCGACGTCATCCTTTGGCAACTGAGCAAAGACTGGCCAACTGTTCTCTTGGTGCTGCTGTTCACCGCGTATTTCTATAGTAAATTCAAACTACGAAACAGTGCTGCCCTGATACTGGGAGTTTTGTTGTCTCTCGCCTGCACCGACCTCAGCACCAATCTGGTTAAACGTCAGGTAAAACGGTACCGGCCAACACACAATCTTGAAATAGCCGGCAAGATACATGTGGTAAATGAATACAGAGGCGGACAATATTGTTTTTTTTCTTCGCATGCCGCCAATGTTTTTGGTATAGTAAGTTTTCTGTTTCTGGTATCGGCCCGCTTCAGGGCTAAGTGGAGATACCTGCTTTTTATTTATCCCTGTATGGTGGGTTACAGCAGGATCTATCTCGGCGTGCATTATCCCAGCGATATCATTACCGGTTTTATCAGCGGTGCGATCTTTGGCAGCCTGGTCTATCGCATTATAAACAAACACTTTTTTCATTTCGGACATGCGGGCATATAAAGCAATGCTCTTCTGCATGGTTGCGTTTCATGGTCAGGCTCAACTTCCGGATACGGAAATCTGGCTCTTTCACCTTAAACACAGCAAGGACAGTTTAGTACTCAGCAAAGGCATCAATGTGAGCATGCGGGAAGGATATGACAACCAACCTTCCTTTTCGAAAGATCAGAAGAGCATTTATTATGTTTCGGTAAGAGACGATAAGCAGGCTGATATTTACGCATACAAACTGTCAACGGGTAAAACCAGCCGTATCACCAATTCGCGTGAAAGTGAATACTCTCCCAGGGAAATGGAACAGGGCTTTCTCGACGCGGTTGTTGTAGAACGCGACAGCGCCCAAAGACTGCATCGCATGCAGATCGCGAGCGGTCTTGGTCAGGCTTTTCAGGAACCGGACTCTATCGGCTACTACTGTTTTTTGAATGCCGACACCATGCTCTATTACAAATTGACAGAACCGCATTCCCTGCAATTGTATTCGTTTGCCAGCGGTAAAAGTCAAAAACTGGGCGATCATCCTATTCGGGGCTTTTGCACCTTGAACCGTCACAGTGCCCTGTATGGCCTGAAAGATTCGGGACAAGTTACATTTTACCTCTACGATTTTCTGATCCGGAAAGCGGTGGTATATGCGCAATATCCCTCACTGAATGAAGATATTTACTGGCATCCGAAACTGGGACTGATGAAATCTGAAGGTAACTGCGTATTGCAATTCAATGCGGAAGATAAAACCTGGCGTAAACGTTTTGACCTTTCACCTTTCGGAATCAAACGGATCACCCGTTTCGCACTTGACCCGGAGCTCCGTTATCTGGTGGTGGTGGATAACCTCTGAAAGTGGCGACGTGGCGCACAAATCATTTGACTTATTTTTGAATTGAGATGGATGTGCTGGTGTTTATTATATACGCGTTCCTGCTTTTTTGGCTGATCCGGAAAGGTGTGCTCAATTTCGTTTTTTCTGACCCCTTTATTTCAGCCAAAGGATTTTCAGTCATTTTCCTTCTCAAAATTCTGGCTGTGCCTTTTCTGTACATCCTTTACAAGTACATGTATGGGGGTATAGAGAATTTTGATTCCGGCGTCTTCTTCAGGGATGCCTCTGAACTAAATGCCCTGGCCTGGACACATCCGATGGAGTTTATGAAGGCGCTTGTGGGACTGCAGGATGACGGTGAAGCATCTCTTTTTCATAAGCTTTACTATCCGCATTCACACAACTGGGATAACGGGCGTTTACGCATTCTGTTTTACAATGATAACCGGATTGTGATCCGGCTGCATGCTGTGTTGCATTTCATTTGTTTCGGTTCGTATTTCGCGCATGCCTTGTTTTCATGCTTTTTAAGTTATATCGGATTGGTGTTGATATATAAAAGCCTGCGGAATTATTTTCCCGGCAAGGAACTGGCACTTTTGCTTGTGCTTTGCCTTTACCCCAGTTTATGGCTGCACACAGGTGCCTTGCTGAAGGAAGGTCCTGCGCTATTTGTTATGGGAAGCCTGATCTGGTGCGCGCGTGAGATCGGTGCCGGAAAACGCTTCGTTATTTTCTTTCTATTGTGTCTATTTCCATTTGCCGTTCTACTAAAACCCTATCTTTTGCTTTTCGCATTCTTGTGTTTCCAGGTCTTGTTTTCGCTGGATAAACCGGGCCTGCGTTATCCGTTTCTTTTTTTCTGCCTCGTGCTTGTTTTGGCCGGTTGTGGATTTGAATCCATCTCACGGTGGCGTACCGGAAAATCCCTTATACAGGTAGCCAAGGCCCGGCAAGTTGTTTTCAAAGACGCATCTACCGGGGGTATTTTTTTGAGTGACAGCAGTTGTTTGCTGCGTTTACCTTACAAAGACTCCGTGTATCTGCATCCAACAGCAAGACCCGGGTATTACAGGCTTGGAGAAAAAGCAAGCTTCATGTACTGGGAACACAGCCATCAGCAGGACACCTTATACTGTACTTCCAACACGGACACTTCAAGGGTTTATCTTGAAGAATACCGCATGCCTGAAAGCCGCTCAAACCTCAGCGTGGGCGAGAAAGGGCAGAATCCGCTGAAGATACTGGGTCTGAGCTTTTACAACGCCTTACTGGTACCACTTTTCCACAATGCCAAAAGCGCGCTTCATCTTGTGGCTTCGTTCGAAAATATTATGTTGCTGATATGCCTGCTTTATAGTCTGTGGGGCCTTTTGATGTCTGACAAAAAGGTCTTTCCTGTCCTGGTGTTTCTGGTCTTCGCCCTGGGCGAGTGTTTTCTGGTGGCCTACACAAGTCCTAATTCAGGCGCGATCTTCCGGTACCGTGCGCCGGCGGTGGTTTTTATCGTCATCAGCGCTCTTTATTTTTTTCCCTTGCGGGGTAAACGGTCGGGTAAACTGTCCAATACAAATTAAATTATTCATTTTTGCAGAGATCCGACATGAGTTTAGTGCGTAAAAAATCAATTGAGAGTATTCTCAAAAACCAATCCCGCGAGGAACACCAGGGTCTGCTGAAACATCTCGGGGTGAGGGATCTGACCGCGTTTGGTATCGCCGCCATCATTGGTGCCGGGATTTTTTCGACGGTAGGCAAAGCCAGTGCCGACGGAGGGCCAGGGGTGATCTTTCTTTTTCTGTTCACCGCCCTGGCCTGCAGTTTCGCGGCCTTTGCCTATGCTGAATTTGCTTCGCTCATACCAGTAAGCGGCAGCGCTTACACATACAGTTATGTGGCCTTTGGTGAAATTTTTGCGTGGATCATAGGGTGGGCCCTGATCATGGAGTATGCCATAGGAAATGTAACCGTAGCCATATCCTGGAGTGATTATTTTACAGCTCTGCTCCGGCACACGAGTCCGGTTCAGCTGCCTGAGTGGCTGTGTATGGATTTTTTCACGGCTAAATCCGCTTTCATCACCACACTAGAGTTGCAAAAGAAAGGCGTCGACTTTATCACCATCACAAATGATCCTTCTAACGCCGCCCTTCTCGAAGGATTCAGGGCCTTTCAGCAGGCGCCAGTTTTGTTTGGCCAGAACCTGATCTTCGATCTTCCCGCGCTCATGATCAATGTTCTGATCACCTGGCTGGTCTACCGCGGCATCCGTGAGAGCCGCAATGCCAGTAATATTATGGTCCTGATCAAGATCGCGGTTGTGATCCTGGTTATTTTTGTTGGCGCATTTTATGTGGATACCGAAAAATGGAATCCCTTTCTGCCTAACGGATTAAAGGGATTGCTTTCCGGCATCAGTGCGGTATTTTTCGCCTACATCGGATTTGACGCCATTTCAACAACTGCTGAAGAGTGCCGAAATCCGCAACGCGACCTGCCCCGGGGCATATTGTATTCGATAGTGATCTGCACTATTTTGTATGTAGCCATTGCCCTTGTGATCACCGGAATGGTAAATTACCAGGAATTGGATGTTGGTGACCCTTTGGCTTATGTGTTCTCGAAAATTTCTGATCTGAAATGGCTGAGTGGCATTGTAGCTGTTAGTGCCGTAGTAGCCATGGCAAGCGTGATGCTGGTTTTTCAACTCGGACAACCCAGGATATGGATGAGCATGAGCCGCGACGGCTTGCTACCACCCGCATTCGCGAGGATACACAAAACGTACAAGACCCCTTCGTTCTCTACCTTGTTCACAGGCCTGATGGTGGCCATTCCCATTTTTTTCCTCGACATCAATGTGGTAACGGATATTTGTTCTGCCGGAACCTTGTTCGCATTTACCCTGGTGTGCGCAGGCGTATTAAAATTGCGTATGGACAAAACCGCACCGCCCTCAAAATTCAAAACACCTTACTTGGATTCTCAATATATCCTGCCGGGATTGTTGCTGCTCACGTTCATCCTGCTGTATGTATTCCTGCCCGAATACCTTTATGGCCTGATGGTACCGGGCTCATTCATGAGTTTTCTTGTGCAGGTTCCTATGTATGTATTCTTCGCCGGCTTCACAATACTTTCATACCTGGCTTTTCGTTACCACTTTTCGCTCATTCCATCCCTTGGATTGCTGTGTTGCTTTTATATGCTATCACAACTGGGTTATAAAAACTGGCTATATTTCTTTGCCTGGTTATTGCTAGGGCTTGTGATCTATTTTGTTTACGGCCGAAAGCACAGTAAATTAGCACATCAAAAGCCACAAGGGGTATGACCATACTGATCACCGGAGCCACATTCGGAATTGGAAAGAGTTGTGCGGAGATCTTCGCCGCCAAAAAACACGATTTGATTCTCTGCGGACGACGCAAAGAGAGACTTGAAGAACTCAAATTAAAACTGGAAAACACACACGCCATAAAGGTGTGTTGCCTGGTATTCGATATCCGCCGTTATGATGAAGTGGAAACCGCCATGGCTTCACTCAGTGGTGAATGGCAAAAAATAGACGTACTCATCAACAATGCCGGCCTGGCCGCGGGACTTAGCAGTATTCAGGACGGCCTGCTTGATCACTGGGAAAGAATGATCGACACCAACATCAAAGGATTGTTGTATATAAGCAAGCTGGTGACAAACCTGATGATTCCCCGAAAAAGCGGACACATAATCAATCTGGGTTCTATCGCCGGTAAGGAAGTTTACGCGAACGGCAATGTATATTGCGCCACAAAACATGCGGTTGATGCGCTGAACAAGGCTATGCGTATAGACCTGCTCCCACACAACATCCGGGTCACAGCCATTCACCCGGGCATGGTGGAAACCGAGTTCAGTCTTGTGCGGTTTGACGGAGACGCCGAACGCGCATCCAAAGTATACCTGGGCATGGAGCCCCTGCACCCTGAAGACATTGCCGAAAGCATTTACTGGGTGGCAAGCAGGCCTGAGCATGTGAACATCAACGAACTCACCATTATGCCAAGGGTACAGGCTTCGGCCACCCAGGTGATCCGAAAATAAACATGCATGGGCCCGTTCATAAGGCTGTTCTGGTGATACTGATTATCCTGAGCCGTCATTTACAAGCGCTAAACGAACCCAACAATCATTTTGGCAGCCGCGTGCGCCTTCACCTCGGGCCAGCGCTGAGCCTTTACACCATTAATACCAACCACGCTGCCGATCCACAACAGCAGTTCAGCATGATCGCCGGCCTGAGCAAGGAATTCAAAGCCAGCCATGATTACAAAACGTTTTTTCTGGTCGGGCTTGATTTTTTCTCTCATGGGCTGGGATTCAAATCCTACTATTTCAAACCCGATAGCCTGAAACTTTACGACAAAAGCTTTTCCTACGATTACATGCTCAGAATACTGGAAATTCAGTTGCCAATTCAGTTCAAATACCTCTTCAAGCCCGAGCACAACAGTCTTTTCAGTCCTTATGTATGTATTGCGTATCACCTGAGGTATCTTCTGCCCGGCAAACTGCGTGTAAGCTATTATGGCAATACTCTGGAGGACGAGGCGGCAGATCTTAAATTTAAAACCCCCTTGCTCACAGAGCAGCTTAATGCCGCCGTTAGCCTGGGCGCGGGTTGGCAAAAGAACAGCCTCGCCAGCTCTAAGGGGAGTTTTTTCGCTGAATTAAATCTGCGTTATAATTTTTCGCCTTATTACTTTGAGAAAGATTACGCGGCAAGCTCTCTTTACATCAACAGCACACATCTGATCCTGAAACTTGGTATCCGGTTCTGAATACAGGGATACTTGCATTTTAATTTCCCTTTTCTAACTTTATTCAAAATTAGTTTTGATGGACAGAAGACATTTTTTGCTGGCCAGTGCCGGAACCTTATCGGCATTTGATTTCCTTGCCGGGGTCGACAGGAATTTCGCCCTGGATCTTGAGCGAAGGATAAATGAACTCGACAAGGCAAAGCCAGAGATGAGCGCTGATAATGAAGATTTTTGGGGATGGGTTCGCGAAAGCTTCACCACCTCACCCAACCTCATCAATTTTAATAACGGAGGCGTTTCGCCGCAGCCTAAAATTGTGCAGGACGCACACATCCGTTATTACCAGCTTTGCAACGATGCGCCGTCTTACTATATGTGGAGAATACTGGATCAGGGTCGTGAGGGTCTAAGGCTTAAACTCGCCGAGTTCTGCGGTACGTCGGCGGAAGAGATCGCGATCAACCGCAATTCAACAGAAGGTTTGAACAGTATTATTTTCGGGTTGCCCATGAAAGAGGGCGACGAAGTGGTGCTTAGCACCTTTGATTATCCCAACATGATGAATGCCTGGAAACAGCGCGAAAAAAGAGAGGGCATTAAACTGGTATGGATCAAAATTCCCCAACCGCTTGAGGACGAAAAAGAAATCCTGAAATTATACCAGGACGCCATCGGTCCGAAAACAAAAATTGTGCACATCACACACATGATCAACTGGACTGGCAACCTTGTGCCCTGTAAAGCCATTGCAGACTACGCGCACAGCAAAGGCTGCGAAGTAATTGTGGATGCAGCACACAGCACGGCACACATCGATTTCAAAATACCGGATACCGGGGCGGATTACCTGGCAACCTCTTTGCATAAATGGATGTGTGCTCCATTCGGTAGCGGATTGCTGTATGTGAAGAAAGAAAAGATCCGCAGGATATGGCCCCTGCTTTCAAGCGCAGATCCCAACAGCAGTGATATCCGTAAATTTGAAAGCCTGGGAACGCGGTCCTTCGCGTCTGAAATGGCCATTGGCGCTGCAGTGGATTTTCAGCAGGTGATCGGCATGAAACGAAAAGAGGCGCGCCTGCGATACCTGAAAGAGTACTGGACCGATAAAGTAGAGAAGTTACCCAAGGTGCATTTCTATTCTTCACTTAAACCCAAATTTTCATGCGCCATCGCCAATATTGGCATTGAGGGCTGGCAGGCCCAGCAGATAGAAGCCCGGCTTTTTGAACTCTATAAGATCCACACTGTTTCGATTGTCCATGAAGATGTGAATGGCATTCGTGTTACGCCGAGTGTTTACACCAACACCAGAGAACTCGATCTTCTGGTGAAAGGGATCACTGAAATTTCCAAACAAAATCCACCCGCTGCAAGCAAATAAACATGCGCTGGCTGATCATCATATTGCTTGTCATTCTGCTCGCTGTGCAATTGTATACCAAACAGGAAGGCAAAACGCGTCGGGTCATATTTACTGAAGCCGCGCCAAAACCCATAGGTCCATATAGCCAGGCCATCTTGTCGCGCAACCGGCTTTACGTTTCCGGGCAGATTGGTATAGTACCCGGTGCCGGACTTGACAGCAGCTCGATTGAAGCCGAAACCAGGCAATGCCTCAACAATATTCAATCAATTGTGGAAGCTGCAGGGTATACACTCGGCGATGTATGCAAAACCAGTATCTTTCTTAATGATCTCGGGAATTTCCAGGCGGTGAACAAAGTATACGCCGAGTTTTTTTCTGAAAATCCCCCGGCGCGGGAAACCATAGGGGTTAAAAGTCTGCCCAAAAACGCGCATGTTGAAATATCGGCTATAGTCAACTGAACGATTGTTTGTGTTGCCTTATTCTGCCTTACTTCAGAATTCTTTTTACCTTTTGCTTCCACCCGCTTTGACGTCTGAACGGAGATCCGTGGCTTTTCCTTAAACCTGTTATCATTGAATCAAGCCTTTACAGGCATCAGTTTATTCGGCCCAGGCAATTTCTTCAGACGCCCATCGCATTTCATCCAGCTCAGTCTTGTCCGGCACGGTGATCAGGATCAAAGCACGTTCAAAAGATTTTGACAGTATTTCCCTGGCATTGGCCAGACTGAGCACGCCAATGGTGTAGGCTTCATCGCAAGAGGATATCCGGCTGATGCGGCTATTATACGATTCGTCAACCTGAATAAATTGTTTGCGTAAAATATCCGCATCCTGGTTAGTGTGTCGAACCAGGACTTTCAGATACACCTCCTTTTCTGATTCAAGAACCGGACCCGCGCCATGTTTCCTGTATTCATAACGGTAGCCATATCTCAGCGCTGAAATATCACTGAGTACAGCAGAAGCCGTTGGGTAAGCACCGGCGCCCCTTCCCACAAAAAACTGGCGGTCGGCAAAAC
Organism: Bacteroidia bacterium; assembly: GCA_035429925.1. Lineage (GTDB taxonomy): Bacteria > Bacteroidota > Bacteroidia > B-17B0 > Aurantibacillaceae > Aurantibacillus. The sequence goes on from DAOMFS010000042.1 coordinate 14,371, forward strand.
AACCCTCTATCTGCAAGGCGTTGTACACCTCGTTTACCTGGTAGAATTTATCATCAGCGCGCACAAACTCAGGAAGCACAAAGGCGCAGAGTTTGCCACTTTCATTCTTATACGCCCTGGCCTTCAGTTTGATCCTGAGATTCTTTTCACGGGCATACCTCAATTCCAATTCGCCAAGGCGATCAATTCCGGTATGGAAGATCTCTTCCGTCTTAAGCACTGTTCCAAACGCGTGTGCGATCAGTATCTGCAATTTGAAACGTGCATCAAATCCACCAGTGTCCAGCTGTGGCTGGCTTTCTGCATAACCCAGGCTTTGGGCTTGTTTAAGCGCTTCCGCATAGCTGAGTCCATCTGAGGCCGTTTTGCTTAGAATATAGTTGGTGCTACCGTTCACTATGCCTTCAATGCTTCGCAGCAGTTCGTTATCATAGTATTCTTCAAGGTTGCGGATGACCGGAATACTGGCGCAAACCGCCGCTTCATATAAAAAGGGTACAGCATGTTTCTTCTGCAAGGCGAGCAATTCCTTAAAATGTTCTGAAATCATTTTTTTATTTGCACTCACCACTGCTTTTCCGTTTTGCATGGCCCGTTTCGCAATTTCGAAAGCGGCTTCCGCGTCATCTATCAATTCAACAACGGTATTTATTTCGGGATTATTCAGAATTGAATTGATATCGTAACTGAAGTGCTCAGGCGGGATAGACCGGCTCTTGTTTTTATTCTTCACGACAATGGTTTTTATTTCGACCTGAAGACCTGGTGTCTTTTCCAGAACCTCAAAGAGGCCTTGCCCCACTACTCCAAAGCCTACCAGCCCTATGTTGATTTTTCTGTTCATGTTTGTTGATTTATTTTTTATTTAAATTTTATGACTTTTTCCTTTTTTTTAAAAAACCTGATTTACTTGTGTTCAGGATGTTCTGGCTTTTGAACCCCGGCAAAATTGGCTCGCAAAGCGTCAGCCGATTCTGAAAAAAAGCAGAGTTCAAAGTGTTCTCCTTTAAGTTTCAGATTAAAACTATTTTCAATTATCAGGCTGTGAATAAAACCTGTTGGTGTGCTTTTTGAATAGCCTGTTCCAGATCCAGTATCAGATCTTCTGCATCTTCAAGACCAACTGAAAGCCGGATAAGACTGTCACTTAAGCCTGAAGCATAACGCTTTTCACGGGGAATAGATTTATGTGTCATTTCTGAAGGCAGACAAATCAGACTTTTCACACCCCCTAAGCTTTCGGCCAGTTTAAAAAATCTGGTGTGACTAACGATTTCAGAGGCCAATACCGGATCATCATTCTTCAGGTCAAAGGACAATACACCTCCAAAATAACTTTGCTGTTTGACCGCAACAGCATGGTTGGGGTGACTCTTTAAACCAGGATAATGTACCTGCCTGACAAGTTTGTGCTTCTGGAGATACTCTGCGATTTTCTGCGCGTTCTCTGCATGTTGTTTCACGCGCAGGTTCAGGGTTTCGATGCCCCGTATCACCAGCCAGGCATCGAATGGTCCGAGTATTGCTCCGGAGGCGTTCTGAATGAATTTGATTCTGTCTCCCAGTTCCCTGGTTTTGGTGATCACCAGCCCGGCGATCAGATCGCTATGTCCGGCCAGGTATTTGGTAGCACTGTGAACCACCAGATCTGCACCCAGCTCCAGTGGTTGCTGAGATGCAGGAGAAGCAAAGGTGTTGTCGACACAGAGCAAACTGTTATTCGTTTTAGCCAGGCGCGCTATGGCCTTGATGTCGGATACCTTGAGCTTTGGATTGGTGGGGCTTTCGAGCCATATAAGTTTTATTCCGGAATGCAAAGCGTTTTCTACTTTTTGCAGATCACTTGTGTCCACGTAATTTACCCTGATACCAAATTTCTCGTAAATGTGGGTGAAAAGCCGGAAGGCCCCACCGTAAATATCATCTACCGCGAGAATTTCGTCTCCAGCCTTGAGCAGTTTAATAACCGCATCAATGGAAGCCAAACCGCTGGCGAAGGCAAAGCCTGATTCGCCCTTTTCGAGTTTTGCTGCCAGATCTTCGAGCACTTTTCTTGTGGGGTTGTTGCTGCGGGCATAATCAAAACCTTTATGCCGGCCAGGCGCCTCCTGAACAAAGGTTGATGTCTGATAAATGGGCACAGAAATGGACCCGGTCAGTGAATCAACCGGAATGCTGTGCAGGATGTGTGTGTTGTTTTTCATGGTCTTTTGAATTTGAGGTTAAACTTGGTTTTTCACCTGTTATCCAAAAGTCCCGTTGGGAAAGGCTGCGGCAGGGCAAAAAAAATGCTCTCCCGACAAGCCGGAAGAGCACTTACATATCGCGAATCTGTATCTGCTGTTTTCCTAACTTATCTGTCCGGTTTCCCGGTTTGAATTTGGCACCTTCTCCGCTTGCGCGGAGGGTTGTCAAGACGTCATGGGGTCAATTCCCTCGGTCTTTCTGGATAAGATGATGTGTAAAGAACTGGGGCAAAGATAAGGGAGGTTTTTTCATTTCTCCAAATCTTTTTAGCATTATTTTTAATCGGGTATCTATTCGGAATTATTTGGGACACTGAAAACCCATGTATGACAAGGCTTACAGAGCTCCATTGTATTCCTGAATAAGTTTACGGACCGGCCTGGCGCTCAAATTTTCGAAGCATACATCATGCAAATGTTTTGCTCAGTGTTTTTTCAGAGCTTCTATTGTGTGCAGAACAGCCTCCTTATTTGTGCTCACCCGGTAATTGAATTTGGTTTTAAATTTGGAAGAATTGAATACATATGGTCTGTCATATTGATATCGCATCTCGTAGATTTCTTTCATGATGGGTATAAATCGTCCCAGGGTCCAGAGTGCCCAGGCCGGAAGGACCTGGATGCTACCGGACTGATGCATCACTTCTGCAAACAGGCCTGCCCATTCCCTGCCATTGGGTGCCTGATCATCCACGGGTAAATTCCAGATCTGGTTATAGGCATCGGGCGTGTTGCCTAATATGGCGGTGCCAATGGCAAGGTCCTTCGTATAACCCATGCTGTGGGGCATGTCAGCACTGCAAAGCCATTGCGCTTTTTTTCCCTTGACCATGTTATCATATACCAAATTCATGAGCATGGAGTTTTGTTTTTTATAGGGACCAAAAAAGTCCGGTGCACGGGCAATAATGGCCTGCAGTTTGCCTTTCTCCACATTCTCCAGAATATGCCGGTCGAGTTCTGCTCGGACAAATCCTTTTTTGCTGCAAGGATTTATAGGTGATTGTTCAGTGATGTCAGATAATGCTGCGACATCAAGCGCATAAATATTATCGAAAAAAACGAGGCGTACACCATGCTTTATGCAGGATTCTGTAACCCGCTTGATAAATGAAGGCCAGTGTTTTTTCCAGACCTCGAGTTTATATTCAAATCCAATGCTAACGTAACAAACCGTGCTGCCCTCTATGGCCTTGTCAATGGCCTGATGATCGCTGAGGTCGGCCGGGAAAAGCTGATCCCCGGCATTCACCTTCACCGGGTTACGGCTAACCAACCGGATGGGATTTGAATAAGCCTGCAAGGCCTTGGCGAGTTCAAGTCCAATGGCTCCGCCTGATCCTAGAATTGTTTGCATGTGTTTTGGTTTATCGTGTTTTCCTTTTTGGCTTGAGGGATTTGACCACTGTTTTCTTCGGGGTCTTTTTCCTGACTTGCTTTAAGGCAAATTCATTTTCATTTTGTTCCACGGCATACTTCACAATTCTGGTCACCAGACTGAGGGGAACCTTTTTATCGAGCGGAATGTTTACGGCTGATTTGCTTGTCTTGTACGATGTGAGTTCTTTCCTGAACGCGTTGAGGTGTGCCGGACGAACAAAAAAAGAATAGTGGTTTTTGAAAGAGGCGAAATAGATCAGAATGCCTTTTTGTTTGTAGGCAGGCATCTGATAGGAGATCACTTCTTCGGCCCCGGGCGCGGCTTTCCGTATGCATTGCCGAAGTGTCTCCAGAGTGGGTCTTATGTTCTCCGCCTGAATGGAAATGTACTGGTCCACATTTTTGAATCCCTTTACTTTGTCCATTGTATTATATGTTTTGTTTTATTCTTTCACAAACACCCGTTTTACACGACCAGACACACTGGTGAGCACTTCGTAGGGGATTGTGTTCAGGGCACCTGAAAGATGTTTAACCTGTTCAGCATTCTCAAAAATGATCACCTCATCGCCTTCTTTGCAATCAACAGCACTTACATCTACCATGCACATGTCCATGCAAATACTGCCCACCGTTTGGCAAAAATTGTTTTTGATGTACACGCCGTGTTTACCGTTGCCCAGGAGCCTCGAAAATCCGTCGGCATACCCAATAGGCAAGATGGCTATACTGCTTTGGTTAGCAATTTTACCGCTTCGGTTGTAACTTACCGTATCACCGGCATGCAATGTTTTGATCTGACTGATTTTGGTTTTGAGACAGCCAACGTGTTCGAGTTGTTTTTGTTCTGTTTCGTTATGTCCAATACCATACATGCCTATCCCAAGTCTCACCATGTCGAACTGGGCTTCCGGAAATCGTGAGATGCCTGCGGAATTACAGATGTGCCGGAGGAAACTGTATCCAAGTTTTTCCTGCATCACGGCACAGGCGTTTTCGAATTGTCTGATTTGTTCACGCGAAAAATCGTCATATTGGGCATTATCAGAGGCCGCCAGATGAGAAAACACCGATCGGACTTTCACTTGTTTACTGGCACGCAAGACCTCCACCAGCTTTTCCAGTTCATTCATCATGAAACCAAGCCGGTGCATGCCCGTATCGAGTTTGATGTGTATCGGAAAGGCTTCTGTAGCCCCCAGCCGGTCGAGACTGTTTACAAATTCAGTTAAGACCTTGAAACTGAAAATCTCCGGTTCCAGCCGGTAATTTACAAGGTCCTCGAACGCCGCTTCTTCAGGATTCATCACCATGATGGGAAGTTTTATCTTCGCATGCCGCAGCTCCACGCCCTCATCGGCATAAGCCACCGCAAGGTAATCGGCGCCCAGATGCTGAAGACTCAGGGCCACTTCACTGCTTCCGCTTCCGTAAGCCATGGCCTTAACCATGCCCATGAGCTGAACGCCCGGTTTCAATATTGACCTGTAATGGCGCAGGTTGTGCTCGAGTTTGTTCAGATTGATCTCAAAAACCGTGTCATGGCTTTTCAGCTGAAGCAAGGCGGATATATGTTCGAATCCAAAGCTGCGCGCGCCTTTCAGTAAAACAGTGCTGTCGGCAAAATGGTGACGAAGTGCAGTGAAGCGCGAAACGAAATCGCCGGTGGTCTGGAAGAAAATGGCATTAGCCCTGAATAGGGATCTCTGCCGGCCTATTTCCGGACCAATTCCGATGAGCAGATCAACCCTGTGCTTGGCCAGGAGTTCAGCCAGCTTGCGATACAAAGTGGCCAGAGGCATACCTGATTGTTCTATGTCGGAAATGATAAGCGTTTTTCTGGCTTTTTGATTCTGCTGGTGCAGGTAATTAAGGGCAATGGCAATAGAATCGAGGTCAGAGTTGTAATAATCGTTGATGAGCAGTGAATTGTCTATGCCTTTTTTGATCTCCATTCTCAGGGCAAGAGGCTGAAGCCCTTTCATTTTCTGAGTTATGAGCTCATTGCTCAAACCAAGTATTTTCAGCACAACTGCACAGGTGGCTGCATTGTTTACTGAAGCCTCATCGCTAAAAGGAAGATTAAAGGCCAGTCGCTCGGATCCGGAGGTGAGCATCACCTGCTGGCCTGAGCTGTTCAGTTTCCATTTGGCTTCTTCATATTGGGAGATCAACACGGCGGATTCAAGTCCTGCTGCATTAAGCTCCGCGCGACTAAGTCCGTTTACCACCACGGTATCAGCGCCACGCATCAATTCCGCTTTCTCTGCAATTTTTTCCGCACGCGAGTCAAATCCCTCGTCGTGTGCCGAACCGATGGAAGTGAAAATGGCAATATTTGGCCTGATGATGGAAGCCAGGTGCTGCATCTCTCCCCTGGTGGAAATACCCGCTTCAAACAAAGCTAGTTGGTGGCTTTCATTCAGATTGAGCACACTCAGGGGAACGCCGATCTGGGAATTGTAACTTTTAGGACTTCTGCAGATGCTGAACTGATCTTTCAGCAATTGGTAAAGCCATTCTTTCACCATGGTTTTGCCATTGCTGCCTGTGATGCCGATCACCGGAACATTGTAGCGCTGGCGATGATAAGCCGCCAGTTGTTGCAGGGTATGCAGGGGAGATTCACTCAACAGGAAAGAGCAGCCCTGGTTAAGATACTTTTTATAATCAAATCCGAAACTGTTGATGAGAAAAGCCTTCACGCCTTTGTCCACAAGCTCCGGAATAAACTGGTGTCCGTCTTTCCAGGGACTTTTAAGTGCGACAAACAAAGTCTCTTCAGGAAACTGCAGGTCACGGCTGTCGTTCAGGAAATACCGCAGGGGTCGTTTGCTAGGTCCGGCAATTTGCGTAGAAGTGATCTCGGCGATCTGTTCGGTGCTGTACATAGTTCCTATTTATGATTTCGCATCAACAGGTCGGCCCACGCCGTTCTGCTTTGAATATAGTGCCCATTGGCATTGTTTAAAAAGCGTGTAAAACAATGCTTAAATGTAAAGTAAGAAGTGTTGAATTCAAATTATTTTTAGAACTAAAATTTTTTGCATGGCGAATGATAAAGTACTGAAACGCTTAAAGGAACAAGTCCGGGAACTGCATGCCATGCTTGAACCATTCGGCGAAGATTCGAATCAGCCAACGGCCAGTGACTGTGAAAAGCTTCAGAAACAACTCTGCCTGGTACAGGAGCAACTCGCGGTTTTCAAACACCAGAAACAAACCCATGAAGTATCGCCTAGTTTTAACCTGCATGCCCACCTGAGTGAAGAGAGCAAGACTCTGGCTGTTTCAGATCCCCGGCCCCCTATAACCGAAGCAAAACCTGAACAAACGGAAGTTCACAAACAAAAGCCTGTTCAGCACCAGACCGAAGACAAGCTGCCCACTGCCTTTGCTGTGGGTGTGAACGATAAATTCCGATTTATCAACGAGTTGTTTGCCCAAAATCCTGCAGAATACAATATTGCAATCGAACAACTTTCGGCTCTGCACAGCTGGGCTGAATCTGAGCTATATGTGAACAGTCTTAAAACACTATATGCCTGGAAAGACAACCAGGAAGTAGTGAAACAGTTTTACCAAACCGTGAAGCGCCGTTTCGAATGAAAAGGTGTTCCACACTCCTCTTCTTTAATATTGCATTCGTTTTCATGTTCCGGTCACAGGACATGGACTACACGCGCAAATGCATACGCTACCTTTGTTCACAATCCTGTTTCGGCAGGGGATACCTGAAAGGCGGTCTTGAAAGGTCAGCTGAGTTTATCCGAAAAGATCTTAAATCTGCGGGCGCGCTACCCCTATTCAGTACAGGATATTACCAGTGGTTTAGCTTTAACGTGAACACTTTTCCCGATAAAATAAGCTTAAAGCTGAATCACAAGGCGCTTCAGGCCGGACGCGATTTTATTCCATCTCCTGATGCCTGCAGCGTTAAAGGCCGCTATGTTTTGAAGAGGCACGACAGCACACATTTTGAATCCGGTTCCGAAACAAACCAGGTCAGACTCGAGATAAAAAACAAACTGACCTTTGGTGTATCAAGCAACAGTGTCGCCAGCTGTGGTATACAAGTGCTCAATTCCTGCATCCAGGGTGAACCAGAAGAGCTGGAACTGAACATTCACAGCAAAGTGCTCACCAAATACACCTGCAAGAACATCTGCGCTTACGTGCCCGGCACCGTAAATAACGACAGCCTGATCGTGTTCACCGCCCATTACGACCATCTGGGCGGTCTCGGTAAAACTGTTTTTTTTCCTGGGGCCAACGACAATGCCAGTGGCGTGAGCATGTTGCTGAATCTTGTGAAGCATTATGCAGCTTACCCGCCAAAGTACAGAACCGTGTTTGTATTTTTCGCCGGGGAAGAGGCCGGCCTGCTGGGTTCAAAGTACTTTGTAGAACAGAACACACTGAATCCAGGTTATATCAAATTCCTCATCAACCTCGACTTGCTGGGAACCGGGGAGGAGGGCATCATGGTAGTGAACGGGGCTGTACATGAAAAAGAATTTCAGCGTCTTGAAACCATTAACACGCAAAACCATTATCTGCCAGCGGTAAAAAAAAGAGGAAAAGCCAAAAACAGCGACCATTATTGGTTTTCAGAAGCCGGGGTTCCATGCTTCTTTATTTATACTATGGGGGGAATTAAAGCGTATCACGACATATACGATATGGAAAAAACGCTGCCTTTGAGTAAATACAGCCAGGTCTATAATCTTATCCTGGACTTTGTAAGGTACTTCTGATCAACCGGTTTATAATTTTAAAAAAAGTTCTCTTACTTCTTTCTGGTGCTGTTTGCTCACGGGAATGGCCCTTTTATTAATTGTGATTGAATTTCGGTCAAAACCCTCCACTTTCGTGATGTTGATTACAAAGGAGCGGTGGACCCTCTTGAACAATGGATCCTTGATTTTAATCGCAAAGTGATTCAGGTTATAGGATAAAGTATAGGTCTTTTCCGGCGTGACAATCAGGGAATAACTGCCTTTGGCTTCCAGATATAAAATGGAATGAATATCAATTCTCCTGTAATTATTACCCACTTTAAGAAACAGGTAGCGGTAATCTGATATTGAACCATTTGAAGACTGGTTAAGTACTATTTGATTGCTCTTCTGACATGCCAGTTCAACTGCGACTTTTAAGTCGTTTTTATTAAATGGTTTAGACAAATATGCTGAAGGATTGGTTGGCAAGGCCCTCTTAACCGTTTCAGATTCAGCAATGGCACTCAGATAAATAAAAGGTAAATTGTAATGTTTGCTTACAATGCCTGCAATCTCAATTCCATCCTGCTTCCCTTTTAGATTAATATCCAAAATCATAATATCAGGTTTAGTCGTGTTCAGCAATTCAAAACACTCCTTTCCAGATCCGGCTATTCCACAGACCTGAAATCCACACTCTGTAAAAAAGGCAGCAAGGTCTTCAGCAACCAGCATCTCATCTTCTACTATTATAACTTTTATTTCCACAATGCAGTCCTGTTAGAGCACTTCAGTTCAAATTTATATTGCAATCCGTGGTTTTGATTGATCTCCATTTTACCATCTAACTGATGCACCAGGGCCCGGATAATTTTGAATCCAAACGAATTAGACTTTTGAATTTGCTCTGCATCTCCATTTCCATTGTCCTTGTAACTAAAATAAAATCTATGTGAATCCTTAATTTCAACCTTTATATCCAGAATAAGAGCCTGATCCTGAACTCTGGCATATTTAAATGAATTAAGCAAAAGCTCGTTTAGTATCAGGCCAAATGGAATTACTGTATCCAAATCTAAGAAAAGCTGGTTGAAATCAAGATTTAGCTTTACTTGTTCTCTGGGTAGTCCAAAACTGGCAATCATGCCATTACCAATCGTTTTTATGTATTCTTTCAATTCAATTTCGCCGTATCTGTTAGAATGATACAGCATCTTATGAACAAGTTCCATTGAGCTGATCCTTTCTTTGCTTTCATGAATCGCCTGTCTTGCCGATTCGTTGTCAATGCTTCTTTCCTGCAAGCTTAACAAGCTGGAAATAACCTGCAGATTGTTTTTTACACGGTGATGTATTTCTGTCAGCAAGAGTTCATTTTCTGAATTCTTTTTTTCCACAAGCGCTTTTTCCAGTTTAAGCTCCCTGGTTCTTTGTTGCACTTTACTCTCCAGTTTTTCGTTTATCTCTTTCTGCAACTGTTGATTTTGAATGAGTTGTTGAATATGTTTCTGTTCCGCTTCCCTCTTCTCATCATAATATAATTTAGTCAGATACCCCAACCCGACAGAAAATGTCAGCAACTCAAGCGTAATGCCCAGTTCAATAAAATAGGTGTTGTCATATCCATGTATGAGTTTAAGCTGCTCAATAATGGCACCTGCGATGAGAAACAAAGAGGCGAAAATCACCAGTTTGCCACGAATATTCCTATTCTTCACGATGTAAAACACAATCAGGCTCATAAGCACAATTTCAAAAGCTATGATCAAATTAAAGTACAGAGTAGAATAAATGAATTCTACATTCAAATAGTGCAACATTGTATTGAGTGTTGTTTCAATACACTTGAATCCAATTCCGATATTGAGAAGCCTGTGTGCTTTTGGCACATACTCCCTATAATTACCAAAATCATTCAGAAAAATGAAATATGTAATAAAAATTATACTGTACCAAGTGTAAACCAGATTGAGAGACAGGTGATTTAATGAAGGAAAAACGTTTTGAAGCCAGCCAAAGTAATAAGCGAAATACAACAATGAACAAAAGATATAAATAGAATACTTAAAATAGATTGTCCATCCGGTAACAAGCCCCATCACAAGGTTAAAAACAGCTAGGAATAAAAACAAGCCCAGAAAAAAGGACTGTGCCTTGTCCGCGAACTGATTTTCATTTTGAAACTGTTCAGGTTTCAAGAGGTTAATATTGATTCTTTCCGGGTCAGCTCGATTGAGTTCGTTCAGCCTGAAACTAATGATCATGCTTTCGTGTGGTGGTAATATAAAACTAAAGGCATTCTTTGGGTCTTCAAATTTCCAAGTCGTTTTGCTTTTCCTGAAATAATATTTTACCAGGTTTGCAGTAACATGACTGGCACCAAAACGAATATACCGTGTGACAGAATCCCCTGTAATATTTGAAATGACAGCATAAAAAAGGTATTGCTCGTTAATTGCCATGAAACGTTTGTTTTTTTTGAGATCCTTCCATTCTGCACCATTCGTTTCAATGAAAAAGAGGTAGTCGTTTAAAGGAATCTGATCGAACCCGCAAGACTTTGGGTCCAAACAAAGTTGACTTTGTGAATTTTCACCTAAGCC
>DAOMFS010000043.1:0-24574 GCA_035429925.1 Bacteroidia bacterium
CCATGAGCCTGCTGGCCAGGCTTTACAGTGAAGATCCGGGTTCTGCAAGAGAAGGGGGGCTGTACCGCAATGTACCCAGGGGTATGATGGAACCTGCATTCGACGCCACAGCCTTCAGATTAAAAAACGGTGAGATATCTGAGATATTTGAAACCTCTTATGGATACCATTTCATAGAGTTGGTGCAACGCAAGGGCGATTTACTCGATCTGCGTCATATCCTTGTGATCCCGAAAATGAATCCCGAGGATTATTTTCGTTGCAAGCGCGAACTCGATTCGGTTTACAAACACATCAACGAAAAGAAGATCACCTTTGAAGAAGCCGTGAAAAAATTCAGCGACGATGCCGATACCCGGCAAAACGCGGGGCTCATGATCAATCCCAAGAACGCTTCCACCAAATTCGACAACGAATTGCTCAGCCAGATCGACCAGAACATGGTGGTGGCCCTCAGCAGTCTTGAGGTTGGGGAAGTTTCCAAGCCCATGGAATTCACCGACAGCGACGGAAAACGCGCATACAGACTCATCAAATTAAAGAACCGCATCGATCCACACCGTTGCAACCTGAAGGATGATTATCAGAAGCTCTCTGCCATGGCCCTGGCCTCCAAGAACAGGAAAACCGTGAAAGACTGGATACGGAAAAAATCAGCCAGCACTTACATCAAACTCGATCCCGGTTTTGAATGCAGTTTTGAAAACGACTGGCAGATCAGCAATTAAGCCTGCATCTATTGTGTTGAACGGCAAAGGACGAAGAATTTTCTTTTTTAATTTTCGGAACGGTACTTGAGCAGAAAATCCAAAATATACTGGTATTGCCAGTTCACTGGCTGGTCGTTTTTTGTCATTGTCAATTCCATTTTTTTCGGACTGAATTACAATTACACTTACCGTGAGTACCTCATGTATTTTTTCACTGTGCCCCTTGGCATAGGCATTTCTCATCTTTACCGGAATTACATTGTGCGTTCCAAACTCCTTGAGCGTTCACTGCCTGTGCAGATCAGCGCCATGATCAGCTTCAGCCTCATCAAGGGTCTGTTGTTTTTTCTCCTCTCCTTCCTGCTCTGGAAACTATTCAGACTGAACATTCAGGAACTCAACATGGTGTTTGTGTTTGAGTCTGTCATCAATTTTACGGTCATCTTTTCCATCTGGAACATCATCTATTTTGGATTTCATTATTTTCAGAACTACAAGCGTACTGAGATAGATTCCCTGCGGTATCTGGCGGCCAGCAAGGAATCTCAGCTCATGAGCCTAAAGGCCCAGCTGAATCCGCATTTCATTTTCAACTGCATGAACAGCATCAGGGCCCTTATTGATGAGAATCCAACCAAGGCCAAGGATTCTGTAACGAGGCTTTCGAACATACTGCGCAACACACTTTTGCTCGATAAGAAAAGAGAGATCAGTCTGAGGGAAGAAATGGAGCTGGTGCAAAACTACCTTGACCTTGAGCACATACGTTATGAGGAAAGGCTGAACTACCACATTGAACTCGACGACCGCGTGCTGGATTGCACCCTACCTCCTTTTATTATTCAGTCGCAGGTGGAGAATGCCATCAAACATGGCATTTCCAGAATTCCGGGTAAAGGCATGATCCGCGTGCAGGCTTACCCTGAAGACGATCAGTTGTGCATAAGGGTATCCAACACGGGTATGATCAGCAGCAGGGAACCCCTTACCGGCGTGGGATTCCGGAATTCAAAGCAGAGATTGGAACTTCTTTACAGCAAGAGTGACATCAATATTTCGGAGGAGGGCAATTTGGTTGTTGTTGATATTCACTTACCTTTGAAACAGTCTGTAAATCACGCCTAGAACCTTATGAAAGCCATAATAATTGATGATGAACGCTTGGCCCGGCAGGAATTGAAAAACCTGCTCACACCGCATAAAGAAGTGGAGGTGATCGCCGAATGCGCCGATGCCAGGGAAGCCCTTGAAAAGATTAGGGAACTTAAACCCGATGTGATCTTTTGTGACATTCACATGCCTGGCAAATCGGGACTCGAACTGGTGGAGGAAATTTCAGGAGCCGTGGATGTGGTGTTCGTAACAGCCTATGACGAGCATGCCATCAAAGCTTTTGAACTGAACGCATTTGACTATTTGCTAAAGCCGGTTCAGGCCGAACGCCTGGCCGAAACCATCAAAAAACTGTCTGTAAAGGAAAGCGCCACGCGGGCCGATAACAACAGCCCCTTGAGTGAAAAGGAAACCGTATTCATCAAGGACGGCGAAAAGTGCTGGTTTGTAAAACTGTCTGATATACGCTTGTTTGAGTCGGAAGGCAATTATGTGCGCGTGTATTTTGAAACCTTCAGACCCCTGATACTGAGAAGTCTTAACAGCCTGGAGTTGCGCCTCAACGAAAAGCAGTTTTTCAGGGCCAGCCGCAAACACATAGTGAACCTGAGTTACGTGGCCAGTGTGGAAACCTGGTTCAATGGCGGCCTGAATGTGAAAATGAAAGACGGAAAAGAAGTGGAAATCTCGAGACGGCAGGCTGTCAAACTCAAGGATATGATGAGTTTGTGAAGCGCTGTAAACCCTGACAATATATTCCACCCTAAGGCGTTATCCCTACAGTGAAAAAACTGTTTTTTCTTTTGGCATTGGCTCCGCTGGGTTTTTACAAGGCCCAGCAAGGCGGTATCAAGTACTACCGTTTTCTTGATCTGCCCATGACTGCCCGGGCTGCCGCCCTGGGCGGTAACAACATGAGCATTTGGGGTGATGATATTCAGCTGATCTACAGTAATCCCGCCCTGCTTAATCCATCCATGTCGAATCAAGCGGCCCTTGATTTCAGCAATTACGTGGGCGATATGAAATACGGTTTTGCAGCCTATGGCCATGCCCTTAAAAACAAAGCTTGCCTGGCCGGGAGCATTCAGTTTTTTGATTATGGAAAATTTCAGGCTTATGACGAACTTGGCACAAGCCTGAATACATTTAAAGCCTCAGATTATTCTCTGAACTTGCATTACGCCAAACCCATGGCCGATTCCATGTTCAACATTGGGGTGGCGCTTAAAACCATTCTTTCACAGTACGACATCTACCAGTCTTACGCCACTGCAGTTGACCTTGGCGTGACTTACCGAAACAGAAAACGTCTGGTGCTGAGTATACTGGCGAAAAACATAGGCTTTATCTGGAAGGACTATAACAATTCCACTTCCCAGAACGGGTTAATGCCTTTTGCACTGCAGTTTGGTTTGAGTTACAAGGTGGCCAAAGCCCCATTCAGGCTGTTCATGGTTTACGACCATCTTGAAAAATGGAGACTGGATTATATAAGCCCAATCGATACAGCAGGGCAGTATAGCTCGCTGGATGGCAGCAAGAAAGACACAACCGGTTGGCAGAAATTCGGTTATGCCACCGAAGACTTTCTGGACAATGCCATGCGCCATATTGTTTTTGGAACAGAAATTATCATCAGTAAGAATTTCCACCTGAGAATAGCCTACAATTACAAACGCCAGCGCGAAATGATCCTCCCCGACCGCAGGGGCATAAACGGATTGAGCGTTGGTTTCGGATTCAAGATCAAACGGTTTGGATTCTCCTACGCCTTCAATAAAATGGCCTTTCCGGGCAATTCCAGCCTCTTTGGTGTCAGTTTAACCTTATGACCTGACCAATTATTGAAGAACAGCGTCCAATTATGCTAATGTTTACCTGATTATCTTTGTATCAGGTAAATTTGTTTGTGTTCAACGTGCCTTCCCTGTACAGAAATCTTCTGCTTCTGCTGCTCATTATTGCCCAGAAGTCCTGGTCTCAATGCGCACTCACGCTTTTTCCCTCAAGCGAATACGATTGCACTACCCAATTGGCCGTGGTAGGCTACACTATTGGCGGTAGCGGCGGAATGGCTCCTTATACCTGCACTTTTGTAAACGTAAGTAACAACGCCACTGTGGCAACCGGCAGCACATCCACCAACACAGGCACGGTGATCAACCTCCCCATGGGGGTGTACAATGTATATGTTACCTCAGCCAACAATTGTACGGTGGTAAGTCCGGGTTTCAACATCACTTTCAACCAAACGGTGAGCAACAGTTCTTTCAATACCACCGGTGTGACTTGTTACGGCGGAAGTAACGGCATAGCTTTTGTGGTACCGCCCTTATCTTTCAGTGTTCCGCTTAGCTTTACCTGGAGTCCGGGTTCTTACACCACCCAGGGTGTTAACACGCTATCTTCCGGCATTGTGTATTCCGTAACAGTGGCCGACGCGCAGGGCTGCATGGTTACAAATACTGTTTCCGTTACCCAGCCGGCAGAGATCAATACAGGGGTTTCCCAGGTTTTTATTCCCTGTTTTGGTGGTACCATTCTGGCCACCCCAAGCACTTCAGGTGGCGTGGCGCCTTACACCTATACCTTAAACGGCACAGCCACAGGCACCTCCATGGTTTTGAGCGCCGGTGTACAGACCCTTGTTACCAAAGACGCCAACCAATGTCTTAAGACCAATACCCTCCTGATAACTTCGGCCCCCCAGGTTGTGATCACTTTCAGTACTTTTTCACCCAGTTGTCCCGGAAATTCTGATGGTTCCATTAATGCCTTTATTAGCAATGCGCCATTACCCTGTTCTTTTGTATGGCAACCCCTGCCCTCGTCTTCTTCCAACCTCAACAACGTTCCGGCCGGAAACTACACGCTTACCGTGGCTGATGCCAGCTCCTGTGTTACCAAAAGTGTGGCCACGGTGAACCCACCTTTTCCGGTAACCTCCACTGCCATCACACACCCTGAAAACTGCAGCGCTGGCGATGGCGCCTTCACACTCACTGCCAGCGGAGGCACCGGACCATATACATTTACGACTGTACCTGGCAATAACACAACCATGGTGGTGAACAATGTGAGTAGCGGAACGTACACAACGTACATTCAGGATTTCAAACACTGCACCGACACACTCATTTTTCTGGTTGGAAACCTAAGCACCGTTAGCGCCAATATTGCGGCCATTACCACGGTGTCCTGCCACGATGCGTGCAGCGGATCGGTGGTACTGAATGTTCAGAACGGAACACCACCCTATACATTCAGTGCAACGGGTATGCCACTTGGGACTTCAAATACCATCACTGCAATGTGTCCGGGAAATTACCTGATTCGGATTCTTGATGCGAATCTTTGTCCCGCCACGCTTAGTCTTCAGCTGGCAAATCCCCCTGCTCTTTCTTATTCTGTTGCGCAACCTCCCCCCATCTGCCTTGGAAAGTCCGGTACGCTCACTGCACAGGCCCAGGGCGGTACAGGCAGTTATACATATCTATGGAATCCGGGGAGTTTTTCCGGACAACAGGTGGTGTTGTCACCAACAACAAGCACTGTTTACAGTCTCAATGTTTTCGATGCAAACGGTTGCACCAAAGCCCCATATCAGGTTACGCTATCCGTGAATCCGCCATTATCTGTGTCGGTAAACCCCAATTCCAGCGGCATTTGTCCTGGCACCACGGCACAAATAACACCCAGTGTAAGCGGGGGGGACGGCATTTACTCGTACTTGTGGCTGCCAGGTAACAGCACGGAGTCATTTCTATACATCGAAAACATTACGGTTCCAACCTATACTTTGATCCTGAGCGATAACTGCGGTTCTCCCCCTGTAGCCCAAGTGATCAACCTGCAGGTTTTTAATGTGGTTCCGCCTACATTCACCACCACCAATTCCAAAGGCTGTGAACCATTTTGCACCACATTCATCAACACGTCATCAGGCAGTCTTAAAACATACTGGAGTTTTGGTGACGACGCTGAAGAGGGCATAGGAGACACTGCGCAGAACTGTTATCAAAATCCAGGCTTCTTCAATATATTGCTCACTGTACTCGACCAGCATTCCTGCACTGCTTCCGCCTGGTTCACCAAAGCCATCGAAGTGTTTCCAAAACCCAGGGTGGATTTTTTAACGGACCCTCCCAAAATAAGCCGCAGCAAAGCACAAGCGGTTGAGTTGAAAGAGGCTTCAAACAACGCGGTGGATTTTTCCTGGTATAAGGACGGCACATACCTTGGCAGCGGCAGCAGTCTGGTCACTTCATTTCCGGATACACTTTGTTACCAGGTTAAACTCATTGCCCGCAGCGCACAGTCTTGCGTGGATTCCATTCAAAAACCGGTTTGCGTTTATGAAGATTTTAATTTTTTTATGCCCAACGCCTTTAGCGCCAACAAAGACGGGCTAAATGATTTACTGCTGCCAAAGGGCACGGGTTGGGAAAGCCATGAGTACAGTTTTGAAATCTATAACCGCTGGGGCCATCGGGTTTTTTATACCACAAACCAAAATGAAGGCTGGGATGGAGACTACAGGATAAACAATGCCAACGCCACCAAGCCAAAAGCCGATCAGGAAAATGCTTACGTCTGGGTGGTTCAAATCCTCGATAAGATAGGTACCAAGCACAGACTAAACGGCTCAGTTGTACTCTTACGCTAAGGTTATTACCCATTGGAACGGGGTTGGGAATTTCTTTTCCCGCAAACAAACGGGATCTTATCCCATTTTAGCTACCGCCTCAATTATATCGTGTTTGGTGATGATGTGCTGGTTGCCACCCATGTCGCGTAAAATAACGGCGTTGTTGTCTTTGGTGATGAGTTTGCTTACTTCCTCAATGCTGGTTTTTTCACCCACTACGGGAAAAGCAGCTTGCATGAGCTGTTTCACTTTTTTATGACGAAGCTCATTGTTTTCCATCAGCCTGGCGAATAAATGTGAATCGTTGAGTGAGCCAACCAATTTGCCATGTTCTTCAACGGGTAGCTGAGAAATATTGTATTTGTTCATGAGGCTCAGGGCTTCATTCACTTCTGCTTCTGTGTTAATGGTAAGTAATTTGAGGTTTTTGTGGTTGGCGATGAGGTCCATGGCGCTGGGTTTTGTAACCTGTAAGAAATTTCGGTCCCGCATCCAGTCGTCGTTGAACATTTTTCCAAGGTAACGGGTACCGTGGTCATGAAAGATCACAACCACCAGATCGCCTTTTTTGAACATGGGTTTCATCTGCAGAAGCCCGGCCATGGCTGACCCGGCGCTGTTTCCGGCAAAAATACCTTCTTCACGCGGTATACGGCGTGTCATGATGGCGGCATCCTTATCACTTACTTTTTCAAAGTGATCGATGATGCTGAAATCCACATTGGCCGGCAGAAAGTCCTCTCCAATACCTTCTGTGATGTAAGGATAGATCTCGTTCTTGTCGAATATACCCGTTTCTTTGTATTTCTTAAACACCGAACCGTAAGTGTCGATGCCAAGTACTTTAATGGCAGGATTTTTTTCCTTCAGGAATTTACCAGTGCCACAAATGGTGCCTCCTGTTCCTACCCCAACCACCAGATGCGTGATTTTACCATCGGTCTGTTCCCAGATCTCAGGACCTGTTTGCTCGTAATGAGCCAAGGTATTGCTGAGGTTATCGTATTGATTCGGTTTCCAGGCATTTGGAATTTCGTCTACCAGGCGGGATGAAACGGAGTAATATGAACGTGGATCCTCAGGATCAACATCTGTTGGGCACACAATCACTTCGGCGCCAAATGCTCTCAGTGCGTCCACTTTTTCCTTGCTTTGTTTGTCGGTAGTGGTGAAAATGCATTTATAACCTTTTATCACTGCTGCAATGGCCAGACCCATGCCGGTGTTTCCGCTTGTGCCTTCAATAATTGTTCCGCCCGGTTTAAGCCGGCCGTCTTTTTCAGCGTCTTCAATCATCTTCAGAGCCATGCGGTCTTTGATGGAATTACCCGGGTTAAAGGTCTCAACCTTGGCATAGACCTCGCAAGGCAGGTCTTTGCTGATCCTGTTGATCTTCACCAGTGGTGTATGGCCAATGGTTTCGAGTATGTTGCTGCAAACATTCATGGTATTATGTGTTGGAGGGACTGAGTTCGCCCCTCAGGTTTCTGACTAAGTCGTGTTTGATTTTTGTAATGCCAAGGCCTTGTCCAAGCAGGAACATGAGTTTGGTGACCGCGCTTTCAAAACTCATGTCGGCTCCACCAATGACACCCATTTTAAGAAGTTTGGAGGATGTTTCGTACATGCCCTGAATCACGCGACCTTCAGGGCATTGCGTGATATTTAATACAAGAATACCTTTTTTAATGGCTGCCCGAAGTTCATCCAAAAACCAAGTTTCTGTAGAGGCATTCCCGGCGCCAAAGGTTTCCAGTACGATGGCCTTGATCCCTGGCACAGAAAGGATAGACGAGGTTATCTTTCTGCTGATACCGGGGAAAAGTTTCAGTACCGCAATATCGTTATCCAGTTTAGTGTGCACCCTGAATTTCTGTTTACCGGGTTTAAGCAAAGCCGAACGGTTGTATTGTATGCTTACGCCCGCTTCGGCCAGTACGGGATAATTGGGTGAACGAAAGGCGTCGAAATGAGCACTGTTGTACTTTAAGGTTCGGTTACCGCGGTACAATTTGTATTCAAAATAAATGCAGACTTCATTCACCAGGGCTCTGCCCTTCTCCTTATAGGCTGCGATCTCAATGGCTGTGATGAGGTTTTCCTTGCCGTCGGTACGAATGGTTCCTATGGGCAGCTGCGAACCTGTGAGCACAACCGGTTTGGAGAGATTCTCCAGCATAAAACTCAGGGCACTGGCCGTAAAACTCATGGTGTCGCTGCCGTGAAGGATCACAAATCCATCGTAGCGATCGTAATTGGTTTTGATCAGGCCCGCCAATTCAATCCATACACGGGGGTGCATGTTCGATGAATCAATGGGTTTGCTGAAGGCGATGGCCGACAGGTCTACGTCAAATTTATTGAGTTCCGGGATCTGACGGCTAAGTGAACGGAAATCAAATGGCTTAAGTTCATGGCTGCGCGAATCCTGGATCATGCCAATGGTTCCCCCCGTGTAAATGAGTAATACCGATGATGCCTTGCCCATAAGTTCGCTTACAAAAGTAGTATAAAAAAGATGCAAGGTCTCAGCGAGTACCTTGCATCATCTGTTGATTGTGTTGGGATCAGAATGGCAGATCGTCGTTGTCGTTGATCTCCGAATTGTAAGCCGGCGCGCTCACAGGGTTTTCATTGCCCTGGCGTGGAGATGCCGGTGCCGCCTGTGACTGGGCACCCGATTGAACTTTTTCAAGTCTCCAGGCTTCCAGGGTATTAAAATACTTCACACCTTGTGGACCATTCCATTCACGGCCACGAAGGTTAAACTGTATGCGCAGTTCATCGCCTTCCCGGTAATTGTCGAGAAGGCCGCATTTATCCTGTGTCACCTGGAAACTCACATGCTGAGGATAAGGCGTGTTGGCTTCAGTGGTGAGGACAAATTCGCGTTTCTGAAAACGATCGCTCACGCGTTGCGTGTCGAACTTTACTTTTAAGGTACCGATGACTTCCATGATATATTGATTTTATTGTTTTTGAGGTTAAAACGCGCAAAATTTGCGGACAAGCAAGTTACACGAAAAATCTCCTGATTTGGAAATTTTTTAAGCCAGAGTTTTACGGATTTATCGACAGGGTAGGGCCCGCCAAAGGCCTTATTTTCAATACCAAGCCAGAACCAGGTCAAAAAAAAAGCCGTTCCGGTGAAGGGAACGGCTTGTGAATCCGGAATGGTTTATTCTCCGGTTACTATGGTTTGATGCGACATGAAAAGGAATAAGACATTGGTGTGTTTCACGTCTACAGTAGAAATTTTGCTGATGCCGCCGTTCTTGGCCGCGGTTTGGATGCTGTAATCTCCTCCAAAAGTGAGACCCAGGATCACATTCGCTTTTGCGGTGCCAACTTTTTTGCCGATACTGTTGCCTGTGGCGGTGAGTGGAGCGGTTACGGAGCAGGCTGAGAGAAACAGGGCAGCCGTGCAGATGAATGCAATTTGTTTCATGGTTTTTTACGCTTGTTTTTTCAGTGGTCCTACTCTTAAGGCTTTTCGGTTCCGCCCCGTTTGAATGGTTCCAGGCTCCATGTTCGTCTTGAGTTCCCTGTATAGATCTATTGTTTTTTCACCTTGCGTTTGGTCACCTTCATCACACCATTCACATACACCGTATCCATCACGTAATCGTGTTTGGCATCACCTTTTTCCTTGACTTTATTTTCGCTGGCTGTGGTGTTGGCTGGTGCCGCTTTCTCTTTTTTATGGTCCGCTCCCCTGGCCAGGCTGTCTTTTTTTGCTTCTGTGTTCGCAGGTGCGCTGGCCTGAGCCGCCGGGGCGCTTCCCTGTATAGTGTACACAATGTCAACACGTGAACGCAGTGATTTGGCCGCCTTTTTCGGGCCTATGCTTTTGATGGATACAATTTCGCGGGCCTTGCGGTTGATGATGAGTTCCAGTTCCGCTGAACGTTCCACAGCGAATTTTTTATACGCGGCATCTGCGTAATAAGCGAACACATCGGCATCAACATGTTTTCCTTTAAGGCTTTTGGCCCAGTTCGCAATTTTGGTTTCGTTGCTATCGGCAACTTTGGTCTGCATGCCAAGATAGTAAAGCCTCAGCGTGTCGCTTTGGGCCCGCGCGGGGTTCATCAGAAATGCCGTGAGCACCAGGCTAAGCGCAAGCAGCGTGTACCTGTTGAAAAAGGAGTTGTTCTTCATGTTTGGTTCAAAAAATTAATGCGTCAAAGTAGAATTTTTTTGCTGAATTGCCAATTAAAGTAAACACATCCAGGCCTCTTTTACCTGATTTTTATCCAGCAAGGCTTTGGCGTACTGATGCCGCTCTGTTACAGATCTGAAAGCGGGGATGCTCTTTTGGTACATTTCACATTCTGCTGCTGCTGGTAATTGCTCAATACTGCCGAGCAAACCCAGGTTATTGCCGCTCAGCACATCACTCTGGCGGATATGCTCTGGTATCTGGTCGTACCCGATACCAATGCTGGTGATCGGTTTCTGAACCTCAAACAGAGCATCTCCGCTGGCCCGGCAATACCAGTTGTCGCCCATGCGGGCCACAAGGTCTATTTTCCGCGTGTCTATTTGATTCTCCGCGTTCAATACCTTTTCGTTGATATGCATCCTTAGAATTTCACAGATCACTAGATTTCCGGCTCCACCAGCTTTTCCAAGTTCTTTTATCTCCGTCACCCTGCACTCGAACTGCACGGGACTTTCTTTCACGCGGAAGGGTTTCACGAGCTCGGAAGCTATAGGCGTAAACCCTGATTTTTCAAATTCATTCACACCCTTCGGGAAAGGAGAACTAGACAAACTGGTTTGGTGCACCATGTCGTAACTCACCACATTGATCACTACTTCGGGCACTTCACGCACATTCAGCAGGGTGTCTTTTGGCGCTCCGGTTCTCCCGCTATACGCTGGAGAGAACACAGCAATGGGCGGATTGGACGAAAACAAATTAAAAAAACTAAAGGGAGCCAGGTTGGGTTCGCCTTTTGTACTGATGGTGCTGGCGAAACAAATGGGCCTGGGGGCAATGGCGTTCTGCAGGTATTTTTGCAGGGCCGGAATGCTGAGGTCTTTGGGATTGATGCTTAACATAGATGCCAAAGGTACAATTGTGTATTCAATTTGGGAATGACCGTGATCAGCTGCCGGAGTTTGGACGTGGCATGCCCGGAATATCAGTAGCCGGACACATGGCTTGAAATAAGATCAGCCGGTTTTCTTGTGTGAAGACCGTCTGCAATATAAAGGCAACAGATTGGCTGAACAGGTCGTCAGAAACTCACCTGCAACCTCACATTCAATTGCCGGTTGGTGAGATAGTTCGGCACCGCATACCGATTACCCGTTACATCCTGAACCCAGACATAGGATACCGTATTCTGCACCTGGAGAAAATTGTAGATCTCGAGATAAAGCCACATCTCTTTCAGATGGTTAAACATGTTCTTCTTCACAGGTACGCGGTTGGCCTTTAGAGCATTGTAGGCAAAACCCACATCCACCCTTCTGTAGGCAGGCATGCGCAGTACCTGTTGCCAGCGTTGATGCGTGGGCGGGCCAAAAGGCAAACCTGAACCAAAAAACATGTTGAGGTTAAATTTAAAGGAAGGGTATTTCGGAAGATAATCCTGGAAGAACATGCCAAAGGTCAGCAACTGATCCGTTGGCCTTGGAATGTAACCCGGATCAACAAGCTGACTATCGGCCTTTACCTGGTCAAAAGTGTACCCTTTTACGATTTCTTCACCGGATTGGTTGTAATACACATAGTGTATATTGTCTTTAGAATACTCATAGGTTCTCAGAAAACCAATGCTGGCCCAGCTTTCAGCACCAGGCACCGCTTCGCCATTCAGCCTCAGGTCAATACCGGTGGCGTATCCTGTGCTGTTGTTGTTGGCAAAGTAACGGATGCGAACATTGTCAATTTCATAGGGATTGACCGAATTGAGGTCCTTATAGTAAGCGGCCATGATGAGTTTGAAAGGACGGTTCCACATTTTGAATATGAGGTCAGAAGATGCCACTATGTGAGTGGATCGCTGTGCCTTCACATTGGTATGCAAGCTTCCGTCAACACCCCGGATTTCACGGTAAAAGGGAGGCTGATAATACAAACCACCGCTGAGTTTAAAGAGCCAGTTTCTCTCCCAGTTAGGCTGATAGGCTATTGTAATTCTGGGTGACACCACCAGTTGGCTGTTCAGACTCCAGTGGTTACCGCGTATGCCGCCAGTAACATGCAGGCTGGATGAATCGCGCAGCAACTGATGATAGTTGTATTGCGCATAAGCCATGGCCCGGTAACTCATCAGGATGGCAGAGGTTTTATACACATCCAGCAAATTGATGCTGTTGGGGCTGTAAGGCACAATGTACCCGGCCGAATCCACCATTCTCCATTCACTCAGTTTGTCGTGAATGTCTTCGATCTGCCCGCGAAGTCCCCATAACAATTCGTGGCGGCGGTTAAAGGTGTGCTGCCCCTTGTGTTCTATATTGTAAACCCCGGCCCTGAGGTAGTTCCTGCCATTGTTGATGAAAGTGCCAACCCCGCGGTTGTAAGCCACCTGTCCGAAATTGGGTTGTCCCAGATCGGCTTCCAGCTGATCTATCCAGTATTGGCCCTGAACAGTGTAAATCTCTTCTTCTTTGGTACTGTAGGCAGATGCAATAAATTTTAATCTGGTTTTGGAATTCGGACGATAGGTGGCTGAAAGTCCGCCGGTATAGGTCATGTACTGCATGAGTTCCTGACCATCGAAATAAATGGTAAAGCGCAGGGCATTGTTAACCGTACCGAAATCGGTTTGGCGGTTGCTTGGTATCACCAGGTATTTACTTTGTGAAATGCTGCCAAGGAACTCGAGCTTGAATTTAGGATTAAAGTCAAAGGTGAGGAAGGTTTGAAGATCCATGGATGTGGGTCTGTACTCGCCCTTGGTGTCGAGGGTATTCAAAAGATAAATGTTTGAACGGTAGCGTGCGCCTATATTCCAGGAAAGCAAACGGTTTCCGCTGATGCCTTCCACCTGAACATTTCCACCCAGAAGGCTGGCAGAGGCGTTACCGGCGAATCCGGTAGGTTTGCGATAGGTGATGTCGAGCACACTGCTCATTTTATCCCCGTAACGGGCTTCAAATCCACCGGCAGAAAAATTAATGTTTTTCACCATGTTCGGATTGGCAAAACTCAATCCTTCCTGCTGCCCGCTGCGGACCAGAAAGGGGCGATACACTTCAATGTCGTTCACGTATACCAGGTTCTCGTCAAAATTGCCACCCCGCACACTGTAAGCGCTGCTGAGCTCATTGTGGCTGCTTACACCAATCTGGGTCTTGATGAGATCCTCAATGTTTCCGGTGGGACTGGGCATGCGTGAAAAGTTTTTCACGTCCAGTACAATCACTTCGGTACTCCGGCTTTTCTGGTCCACTACTGTTACTTCCGCCAGATCGTTCCGGAATTTTAATACAGGTGAATATCTCAGATTTGTTTTAGACTGTGTTGAAAACGTATAGGTCATCTGCACGTAAGAAATATGATAAAATATCAAACTGAGATTTCGTCCTGCAGGTACATTCAGGCTATACTGTCCTTGCGCGTCGGTGAATCCGCTGAGGTTTGGTTCTTCGGCTATTCCGAAAGCAACACCTTCCAGGGGCTGTCCCTCGCTGCTTTTCACCACCCCGCTGATGCTTACGGTTTGGGCCCGGCCCAGGCCAAAAGCCAGCAGCAAAAAACAGACAAAATATGTTCTAAGATCGTTCAGATTTAAAAGACCACGAAGATAACCAGATAATTTTATTCCAATTCAATGCATTTGGCTTGGGGACCCATCAGAACCTGACCGAACAATGCAGTTTCGCAATGGTGCTTAGATTTATGTTGGTGTATTGGGTGCTGTATTCAGATGCGGATTTGAATGATCTGTTGGTTCTGTTCTCAAAACCCATATACATCAGGTAACCCTGTTCGGGGGAGAGGAAAACATTTTTCATCAGTTTTAGTGCAAAGCCCAGTCCGAAATACCAGTCTATACCATTGGAAGTGGAATAATAACTGAGGGAAGTACCCGAAAAACCTCCATAACTTGAACCTTCGGTAAACAGGTTCCGGTAACTGAGATCGCTGAAGGCATAAAGCCATTTGCGCTTCTTTGAAAGTTGATATTGCACACCAGCGCCTATCCTGAAATCCTTGTGATATTCCTCTCCGCCCATGCCATCAGCAGAATAAGGTGCAGGCTCGTACGCCGAGTGATTTTCGGAATAGGAGGTGGTGAACCGAAGCGCCATTCGCCCATAGTGGTAGCGGAAAAAAAGACCGTTCATGATTTCCAGGGGCGCCCTGTATTGAAGTGCGTATTTTGATGGCGACAGGCTGTTCAGGGTGAATAGGGTGCTGCCAAACTCAAATGGTCTGGATTCTTCCTGCGAATGCATAGTCTTTCCTAAAGAAAGACAAACCACGGCAATAAGAAAATGTCTCATGTTTAAACATAACGAATGGTCCCTGTAATTAGTATATCCGGATACATTTTCCTTTCAAACAGCTGGGGCAGGGAGTGAATTAATGTAACTTCGTGATCAGCTCCGGCATTCGTGAAAGAAGGATTAAAAAAGGATATTCATACCCTGCTCAGAAAATACTGGGCCTATGAGGATTTCAGACCCTTGCAGGAAGACATTATTTTATCAGTCTTGCAGGGACACGACACGCTGGCGCTTCTGCCAACTGGTGGAGGCAAATCCATTTGTTTTCAGATTGCAGGTTTAAAACTTGGCGGCACTGTGCTGGTGGTTTCGCCTCTGATCTCGCTCATGAACGATCAGGTTCAGAATCTGCGAAAACGCGGTTTATCAGCTGTAGCCATACATGCAGCCATGAATTACCGCGAGATAGATATTGCCATGAACAACGCGGCTCTGGGTCATGTGCAGTTTCTTTACGTTTCACCTGAAAGACTGGAAAAGGAAGACTTCCGGATACAATTGTCCCATTTGCCTATTACCCTTATTGCGGTAGATGAAGCGCATTGCATATCACAATGGGGCTATGATTTCAGACCAAGTTACCTTAAGGTGGCCGAGCTCCGGACTTATTTCAGCAAAGTGCAGGTGCTGGCACTCACGGCCAGTGCCACTGAGGATGTGGTTGAAGATATACAACTCAGGTTGAAGTTCAGAAAGAAAAACGTTTTCCGACAATCTTTCGAAAGGAACAACCTCCGTTACGTGGTGCAATTGGAAGAAAATAAAGGGCTCCGCTTGTTGAAACTGATTCGGAGCCTGGGTGGTTCCGGCATCGTATATGTACGGAATCGCAAACTCACTGAAAGCACTTCGCTTTTTCTGAGAAATAACGGCATCAGCAGCAAGGCGTATCACGCGGGACTGAATTATGACCAACGCCAGACCATACAGGAGGACTGGACCGGAAACAAGGTTCAGGTGATCTGTGCCACCAACGCCTTTGGCATGGGCATCGACAAACCGGATGTGCGTTTTGTGGTGCACCTCGATCTGCCTGACAGCCTCGAAGCCTATTTTCAGGAAGCTGGCAGGGCAGGGCGTGACGGCCATACTGCCTATGCAGCCCTCTTCTATTCTGCTTCCGATCAGCAGAAATTACGCGAACAACACGAACTTTCTTTTCCTGAACCAGAGCTCATTAAAAAAACGTACCAGGCCCTCTGCAATTATTACCAGGTGGCCATGCATGCCGGTCAGGGACTATGCGTGGATTTTGAACTGGACAAGATTTGTTCAAGCTACAACCTGTTTCCGGTTCAGGTATTCAACAGTGTAAAATTTCTGGAGAAGGAAGATTACCTCAGTTTGCTTGACCAGGGTTTTGAACCTTCTCGCCTGATGTTTCTGGCTTCCAAAGAAACAGTGTATGAATTTCAGATCCGACATCCCAGATTCGACATCCTCATCAAAACCCTGCTCAGGAGCTACGGCGGATTGTATGAGCACTTTGTTCACATCTCTGAAAAAGATCTGGCATACCGATGCAAAATAAGCCAGAACGCCCTGGTTGAGCAATTGCAGTTTCTGAATAAACAGGAACTGATAATGTATTTGCCGCAAAGTTCTGTACCCAAACTGGTCTTTCTTCAGAACCGAATACAGGCCGGCCATCTCGAATTCAGCAAGGAAAATTACCACCGCTTAAAAGAAAATGCACGCGCCAAAATTCAGGCGGTACTCGATTACAGCAACAATACAAGAATCTGCAGGCAAGTACAGCTGCTCATGTACTTCAATGAGATCGATCACCGTGCCTGCGGCCATTGCGATGTTTGTCTTTCCAAAAAACCCGGCACCCTGAAAGACCTCAAAAAAAAGCTCAGCGATCTGCTTTCAGAACGAAGCATGAGCATGGAAGAACTGAAGACCAGCATGCGGACCCACCGTGATGAATCCTGGGTGCAGGCTCTGAATGAGCTCATTGATGACGAATTGGTGGAAGAGGAGGGACAACGTTTCAGAATCAAAACCTGAACTCAATGGGGGAAGAATTGCAGTTCACGCCAAAGATGGTTTTTCAGATTCAGCTCTATGCATTTATATTGTCGATAGAGGATTTTCGAATTAAGGGGGCTGAGTACCTTACAACTAATGGAAAGTTCTTCGCCGTTATCGCTTATTTGTGGATGGAGAAAGGTATAATTCGGACAATTCTTCAAAAGTGTATCGCAAAGATGTGAAGCGATCTCATAACGCATGATGCCCCGGTTATTGGACCAGTAGAGATATGCTTCCTGGTTGTCGATCTGCAGATCGAAAAAATCATTTTGATATCCGCTGAAACTAAAGCTGGAAGTACTCATCAGGGTTTCGCTGTTTACCGCGCGGTCCCAGATGTATAGACTGAGTTTCTGATTGTCGGTTTTCAGGTAATACACCTTGTCTGAACTTTTGCAGGGCACCGTGTTGGGGTAATCAACAAAATTGGACCCGGCTCCTTGCCCCTGGGGTGTGATTCTTAAGAGATAGGAAGGGTAAGTTCCATTGGCCTTCTGATAACAGTAAATGAATTTTCCGGTGTGGTCCCATTTTGGGTTCAAACAAAGGTTGTTGAAAGTGATCTGGGTGAGACTGTCACCATTCAATTTCACCTTGTATATGTTTTGATCGGGCTTGCTGAAAACCATCCAGCCATTGGCATTCACATCAGGCAAGTAATCACCGATTTCAGACACACACTGGCGTATGCCTGTGTTATAAGTGTAAAAATACACCCTGTTTTGAGGAAAGATTTTCCCATTTACACAGTAAATGTAAACACCCGGGTAAACCGGGTTGGCCCTGAAAAAATTCACATTCTCATCCTCGTTATTCGTGGAATCTTTCCATCCAAAAGGGGGCGGAGCAGGAGGCAGGTTGGAACATGCGGGTAGAGGAAGTTCGGTGCTTGGTTCCGGAACGGGTTCGGGCGTGTAGGACGAGGGCTTCTCCTTTTTGCAGGAAAAGAATAAGAATGCAATTCCCAAAATACTATACGCAAGTCCTTTCACAAAAAACCAATAAACACAAGTTAGGGAATTTATACGAATTGAAGGATCTTAGCGTTTCAGCTCTGAAATCGTGGAGGCAGGATCTTTGGAAGAAAACACCGTATTACCTGCAACCAGAACATCGGCGCCATGTTCCACAAGTTTGCGGAAATTGTTGAGGTCTACGCCTCCGTCAATTTCGATCTTAACACTGGCCTCCCTGTCACTGATCATCTTCCGTAGCGCTGTGATCTTGTTATAGGTGTTCTCAATAAATTTCTGTCCGCCAAATCCTGGATTCACGCTCATCATACACACCAGATCAATTTCCTGGATGATATCCTCCAGCAAGTACACAGGTGTATGAGGATTGATGGCGACACCGGCTTTCATACCCAGATTCTTAATGTTCTGAATGCTTCGGTGCAAATGGGTGCAGGCTTCGTAGTGAACCGATAGTATATCTGCCCCCGCATCCCGGAATTGCTGCGCGAAGCGATCAGGGTCAACGATCATCAGATGCACATCAAGTGGTTTCCGAGCGTGTTTTTTAATGGCTTTGATCACCGGTAAACCCAGTGAGATATTGGGTACAAAAACCCCATCCATCACATCCACATGAAACCAGTCGGCCTTACTCTGGTTCACCATGTCGATATCGGTTTTCAGATTGGCGAAGTCGGCACTAAGAATGGAAGGCGCAACAAGATGGGACATGGTGAGGATTTAAACTACAAAATTAGGATAATAAATTGAACTGGCAGGCCGGGTTCAATGCAGATACTTGCGCTTGGTGATTATGATATAGGCCATACGCCTGTACTGCTGGGTAGAGAAACGGCAGGAAGAGGAATAAAGAGACATATAATTGTCGTAGGGCCTGAGATATTTGTCTCCATTTCCGTCTGCATTCACAAGTGCACCTCCAGGATCCGCCTCGGTATCACAAATTCCGTCACCATGCAGGTTACAGTTGCTGGCATTCACAAACTCGTGCGAGATCACAGTGGGTGGCGGCGGGGGCACCGCGGGTGAACCCGGATTGATTTCTGAACTGGTGTGAACCAGACCGAAAAAATGCCCCATCTGGTGCAAGGGTACTATGCTGCTGTTGATCAGCAATTGCCATTTTTCCAACACAATAACATCCTTGCTTGGTCCTGCAGGATTGGATGGTGGACCGTAGGTATAACCAGCGGGTTCATCGGGAAAATTCTGTTTAATGCTGTCAACAATATATATGTTTATTGTTTTACTGGTATACCACTGTCCGGTAACCACCGTATCAATCACAGGCCTTACCCATTGGTTGTAAGTGTAATTAGGAATGTATACCGTACTGCAATTCGCAAAGGTGACGCAAATACGTTTAAAACGGTCGTTCAGCGTATCCATCATCTTGTTAATGTTGAACGGCGTAGCCAAACCGGGCGAGTAGCTGCTGTCCAGCACCACATAAAACACTATGGAGAATTTACGGTTGAGACAGGTATCGTGTTTTAGAGTGGTGACCAGATTTTGGGTATGATTATTGCCAATGGTTTTGGGTTTTGAACCCGTTTGAGACCAGGCAAAATGGAAGCTCCCTAAAAAAAACACTATGCTGAATAAATACCTGAGCATTGCTTTTGAAAAATTAATGATTTTTTTTAAGTTTTGCGTACAAAAATAGAGTAAATTACCTTTCATGCGGCAACTGTACTTTCAATGCACTTTGCTTGTCTTCGTTTTGCTGCTATCGCAAGGACGGGCACAGATTGTTGTTACGCCATCTGCAGGATGTGCTCCTGGTTTAACCAATGCCAATTTCACGTATTCAGGTCCTTCAGCCTCCAGTCTCACCTGGAATTTTGGTGACGGTAGCCCTACCAGCAACCTGCCAGCTCCCCAGCATAGTTATCTCAATGTAGGATCCTATACTGTGACCTGCACTGCGGTGATTGGTGGCACCCCACAGAATTTCACCTTTGTGGTTACAGTTTATCCCCTGCCTTCTGGAAGCATGAATGCGCCTGTGATAGCGCCAAGCGGTTGTGCGCCAAGGTCGGTTACACTGAGTGCCAGCAGCGGTAATACAAACCTCAATTACACCTGGGCTTATGGGGATAACACCATTGGTTCAGGTTCCTTGTCAACACACGCCTATGTTGCCCAGGGCAGTTTTCTGCCCATTCTGACTATTCTGGATACCCAAACAGGATGCTCAAAGGCTATAAGTGGTACTGCACCCATTCACGTGTCTGCATTGCCCAGCCTGCAGATTCTTTCATACCCTGGTACCTTTTCGTGTTCCGCACCTTTTACCACTGCATTTAGCGCAAGCACATCGGTGAGCAATTCGCCCATTTCGGGTGGTGGCTTATCGTTTAACTGGAATTTCGGGAACAGTCAAACCTCTACACAAATGACACCGGGCAACATTACCTACAACACGTCCTCTGTGTACACCGTGGTGCTGAGTGCGACCGACAACAACAACTGTACACATTCGGTGAGTACGAATGTATCGCTGGTAACGCCAACATTACAGGTAACTACACCATCTGTATTGTGCGTAAGTTCGCAGATGCCACCAAGCCCGATTTGGCCTTATTTTAATGTAACAGTATCTACTTCACAAACGACTACTATTTGGGATATGGGTGCAAATACACCAACGTTTCAGTTTCCCAATCCAAACAACCCTCCTCCTCTGCCTACATCGATTACGCCCAATACAATATTCTCATATTCAATGCAGTATGCATATACAACGCCGGGTCCTAAAATTCTCACCATTAGCGTAAATGCAGGAACCTGTGTTACCACTCAAACCAAAACAATTTTTGTTGAGGAAATAAGTCCAGCGTTTGCTACTTCTCCACATATTTACACCTGTAGTCCTTCAATAGTTGCTCATTACACCAATTTTTCCGTCACCAATTTCACCACTCCCTTATCGTATACTTGGACCGGCCAAGGTTGGGGATCTACACCCAATCAGACTTTGAATACAGCGAATGCTACATTCACCTTCGTTCAAGGAAGTCTGAATCCCTACACAATTTACAAGACACATAAACCTTATGTTCATTTACAGGTTAGGTCTGCAGTTGGATGTATAACGCAAACGGTTCATGTGTACGACTCTATTCGAAGACCAACCGCGCTCTTTACCAAGAACGTCAAAGAAGGCTGCGCGCCCCTGGCCATCGTCTTTAACGACAGCAGTTATACGGACTGGAATCTGTTCCCAATCACGAGCTACACTTGGAACAATGGTGCCACACCGCCGGTGACGCAAACAGGCACACTGGCGCCTGCCCCGGCGGCGAATTCGGTGATTCCGAATTTCACCTACACCTACACAACACCCGGTATCTATTATCCTTTTCTCGAGATCCAAACCCAGGGAGGCTGCAGTCACAAATCTTTTATAGATACAATAACTGTAGTAAACCCGCCAAATATTGCCATGACACTTACCCCAAACCTGAGCGTCTGTGCCGGGCAATCGGTGCAGGTGAACCTGAGCACCACAAATATTCCTCCTCCGCAGCACTGGCATGTGCAGAGCGGGGAAAATTATTTTTCAGGCTGTGTGAGCGATCCGCATCCTGTCTGGGCCTACCACAATCCTGGTGTGTATGATTTTACCATCACCGCCTATCTCAATTCCTGTTCGGTTTCCATTGTGCCGGTTCAGACCATACAAGTTAAAGGGCCTGCAGTGGCGGCTTACTATACCACAAACTGTGCGAACAAAAAACTTGTTGATTTCACCTATGCACTCCGCGATGTTCAGAATGTGGTTTTGAATTTCGGTACCGGTGCAGCCTCGGCCCTTTCCATACCGGGTAGTCCGGGTAACACACTTACGGGCACCACCAGCTATTCGTATAATGCCACCGGCGACTATACTGCGTCCATTACAGGCGTCAACGCTATAAACGGTTGCGGGCCATACACCCAAACCATGTTGGTTACAGTAAGGGAACCGCTCGCGTCGTTTAGTATGCCTTCGGTTGTATGCCAGTACGCACCCCTGGCACTGACTGCAGTCACCAGTACCGATAATCTGGTGGGTTGCACCACTGGTTATGTATGGACAATCAATCAGCAAACGCCTCAGCACTTCACAAACAATATCTACACCACGCAGTTCATGACCACAGGAATTGATACTGTTAAACTGCGGGTAAAAGATGTGAATGGCTGTGAAGCCACACAAACACAAACGATACGGGTAGCTAATCCCGTACCCAGTTTTACGTTTAATTTTAATCCCATTTGCTTTTCGCAATATCCCGTTCAACTCATCAATACGACAGCCCAATCGCCAGATCCTGTAAACAGCTATACCTGGATGTATGGGCCACCGCTGAACACAGCCCCATTTCCCCAAACCTCATCCATTGTGATCGGCACCGGAACACAAACATATAATTTCAACATAGGATCGAGCCCGACCCAAACCTTTGATGTGAAACTGGTTGCCAGAGACGTGAATGGTTGCACCGATTCTTTAAGGCATAAGATTCAGGTGAACAATCCCCAGGCATTTTACTGGGCTCCTCAATACACCTGCACACCAGGCGGCGCCGTCACCTATTATTTCCAAAGTCAGAACACCTACACCAATTATAATCTGAGTTTTGGCGGGGCCATAGCCCCAATCAACACCCCGAACAATTCCACACAGGTGAATTTCCCCGGCGCCGGCACATTTACACCTGTACTTACCGTAACTGATAACCAGGGTTGCACAAACACCTTTTCGAGTACCATTGGCGTTCAGGTTTATCCCATTGCCGATTTCACCCTGCAAACTTCAACTGGTTTGCTGGGCACATCATTCTGCAAACAGAAAGGTTCTTCGGTTACACTCAGTTTAACAAGTGTTTCATCAACATTTTCACCTACATATTATCAGTGGGATCTTGGCATACCGCCTGTTCTTCCCGCAGGAACAAATTCGAATGCCGGAACATCTTACACCGCGGCCGGAACCTATACCCTCAAACTTACCCTCATGACCTCCGCGCCATGCATTCACACCAAAAGCCTCGTGGTGAATATTTACGATGAGCCCGAAGGTGAAGCCAGCATCGACAAGAATCCATTCTGTATGGGCGATCCCATTATGGTAACTCTGCGCAACGACACAGCCGTGCACCACTGGCAATGGGACTTCGGAGACAGTCAGCCCACACAGGTGCTCTCGCTGCCTTCGCACACCACTATCGCCTACAATTACCTTCCCACATTTTTCCCGCTGGCCTCAAATGGCGAACTTACCATACTCCTTACCATGGCCTCGCCTTTTGATGTGTGCAAGACCATTGATACCATTCGTGTGAAAATGATCCGCGTATTGCCTGATTTTAAACGAAACAACGAACTGGCCCTTTCAGATTACGCGCATTGTATAGGCCCTGGTGACACCTTCAGCAATACAACCATTTCAAATGCCTCGGCACTTTCGTATACCTGGAGCTTTGGCGACGGCGGCAGTTCATTTGCGGCCAGCCCCCAGTATACTTACACAAGCCCCGGTAATTACCAGGTACAGCTGATTGCAAAGGATCCCAATGTGGGCTGCACCAATTCCGTTACCAAAACCATGTCGGTCTTTCCCCTGCCAACAGCAAGCCTCAGCATCGATAACCTTGCTTGCCCCGATTCTGTATTCACCATAACCGGAGGGGGTGTTCCGGGAACCTTGAGCGGGGGCATAACGGGAACCTTATCCAGTCCTCAAAGCACCTACGGACTTATTTTCCAGCCCTCCAACAGTTTCACCACACACGCCACAGCGCCGGCCACCACGGTGTTCAGTTTGCAGATAACAGATGTGAATGGTTGCAGCAATTCACCTGTTACCGATACCATTAGAATTCAAACACCACCGCCTTCAGTCAATACGGTTACCACAGTTATAGTTGGTCAAACCGTTACAGTCAATGGATACGTGGGTTCAAATTTCAACTATACCTGGACGCCACTCACCACTAGCCTCAGTTGTACAAATTGCTCCAACCCTGTGTCTTCCACAACGGTTGATATCACATACACAGTTTCAGTGATTGATCTGCCGCTTCAGTGTTTTGAAGTGCTAAACACACATACCATAAAGGTGGAATTGTTATCGAGTCTTGATGTGCCCAGCGCCTTCACGCCGAATGGTGACGGTGTAAATGATTTTATCGGTGTTGGAGGATGGGGCATCCGCAAGCTGATATACTTTAAAGTGTTCAACCGATGGGGTCAGCTGCTTTATGAAAGCAATGATCTCGACCGTGGCTGGGACGGAACCTTTAACGGGATAGAACAAAACATGGAGACCTACATTTACCAGGCTTCGGTTGACACATATACCAATGAAACCCTTAGTAAATCGGGTTCGTTCAAACTCATCCGTTAAACAGTGTTCAGATTACGTTCAGGCATACTGCTGGTATTGATTTTTTACGGAACCCTGTATAAGGCTCAGGATGTGCATTTCAGCCAGTACTACTTTTCGCCTTTAAGCCTGAATCCGGCGAACACCGGCAATTACGATGGCAACTACAGGTTTTTCGGAAACTACCGCAGTCAGTGGCGAGAAATTTCCGAAGCCTACGACACCTACTCAGCTGGTG
>DAOMFS010000044.1:0-24159 GCA_035429925.1 Bacteroidia bacterium
CGACAAAATTACAAATATTATACCAGCCCGCTTTTTCTTTTCATTTGTGCCTTGCCTGAATTATTTCTATTTTCGTTCCCATGTATATTTACAGTGTTACCGTTAACATCAGCAAGGAAGCGCACGATGAATGGCTCAAATGGATGAAAGATGTGCACATTGCAGATGTGATGAAAACCGGTTGTTTTGTTGACAGCCACATGTATGAATTGCTTTACGTGGAAGACGAAGGACACACCTATTCTGTTCAGTACCGTTTTCTGGAACTCGCCGACCTCGACAGGTATCAGAAACTGCACGCTCCCGGGCTACAAGCCGAGCACTCCGGCCGTTTCAAAGATCAGTTTGCTGCATTCAGGACGGTTTTAAAAGAGGTAGAGTCCTGAAGCAGGATGGCAATGCATAAAAAAAGCCGGCTTGCGGCCGGCTCACTAAGTAACGAATTGTTTAACCCTTAATTATGACAAATTGCTACTTATTGCTTTCTAATTCATTTTGAACGGAGGTATCTTGCCCTCCTTCATCAACTGAAGACTCTTTTTCTTATGCTCTTCAAAATTGCCAAAGGCCAAAGCATCCAGCATGTCCTTCCGGCTCATATTAGGGTTTCCGAATTCACGGCGGATTTCATCAGAGCAACGGTCTACGTATTTTTCAAACTTGAATGGCGCCCACACGTATTCTTTTTTGGGGGCGTTTTTATTGATGGCGAATTCTTTGGGAAGATTGCCTTCTATCTTTGATTTGATGTCCAGACCTTCGTAAGTTTTAGGTAGCTGCCTGTTATCAAACATGAAGGGCTTGCTTACCATGATGACATGTTTTTTACGCTTGGGGTCTATCATAGACAAACCTTCAATTCGCAACCCTTTTTTGCGGAGGGTTCCATACTTGGATTCAAAATGTTTTAAAATCTCAAACATGGTATCATTCAGGGGACTACAAAGGTAGGCATAAAATAAGGAAATAGTGTTATATGGCAGGCATTAATTCGGAATCCTGGTTCATTTCCTTGTTCACAAGCTGTGAAGAAGCGGTGAATAGTCTGTGTGTTTGAGTTTAATTAACTGTTTATCAGACTATTAAGCCTTGTTGGTAATTACCCTGGATTGGCATCAGTCCAGTTTATAAACCAGCACATTAAACACATAAGGGTGAATGCGTTTGATTTGCTCGGGTCTTTTGAGACCACGTAAAACCGGCTTTTTGTTGCTTTGAACCAGAAGTTCGGTTTTCAGGGAGTCGGGTGCGCTGTTTTTCAAAGATTGCAAAATCTGGTTGGCTCTGATGGCAAACCCTGTAGCTTCAGCTCCAGTGATTTTACCTTTGATTACTCCGATGACATTACCTTGTTCGTCCAGTACAGGTCCTCCACTGTTACCCGGGTTAACCGGAATGGAGATCTGATACATGCTGGTGTCGCCTGAAAAACCGCTCAGTGCACTCAGCGCGCCTTCTCCGTAAACCACGTCTTCACGCGGAAAGCCTAAGGTAAAAACGCTTTCGCCGATTTCTCCGGGTTTGCTTTTCAGCGCATAAGGAACCTGCCAGTTTTTGGCAACCGAACTGTTGTCAACCTTTAACACGGCCAGGTCAATGGTTTGGTCAGCGAACACCAGGCGCGCATGGCAACGCTCGGTTTCTTCGTTTTGCAGAAAAATACTGTCGGCCGAACCCACCATATGGTAACTGGTGATCACATAACCCTTGTTGTTCAGGGCAAAAGCGCTGCCTTCGAGGTTTGCAGGAGCATACACCGGTTTCGATTTTTTCATGGTGATGCCTTCCACAATTCCTTCGTTGGAGTATTTCAGCTCCATCACGTTTCGTTTCAATTCAAGAATTTCGTTGTTCTGCTTTTTCAGCAGGTACCCGCCGGTACTCAGAGCAGCAACTGTTGCAAGAACAGCGATCAATGCCGTGCTGGCCGCAACTGCAATTGTTTTACCGTGTCTTCTCGCGAAGGAGTTTTCTTTTTGAATGGACAATATGCGGGTGTTCTCTCCAAACAATTCGCGGTGCACCGATTTCAGTTTGTTCTTCAGTCCAAGTCTTGAATTTTCCAATTCAAGTGATGCAATAAGTGCTTTATGTTCTTCAAATGCCCTGGCGAGGACAGCATCGTTTTTCAGATTTTGTTCAAACTGCCGTGTGTCTTCAGCAGGGAGTCCACCGTTCAAATACAGGTCAAATACTTCACTCTCTTTCATAATCTCTTCTCACTGGTTTGTTCAATATGTCTGCTTTCAAAAAAATAACGTTTTAATCGTTGTAAACATTTATACTTCTGGTTTTTTGCATTGTCAGCATTGGTGTATCCGAATTTGGCCGAAATCTGATCCATGCTGAGTTTGTGCACATAAAAGTCACGTATCAAGGTGCCGCAGGGCTCTCCCAACTGATCCATGCTCAGCCTCAGCCTTTCCAGATCTGATTCCTTTTGCAGGTATACCTGCAAATCCTCGCTTACATCGGCCAGATCCATCTCTTCATCTTCTTTCATCAGAAAGGTTTTACCGGCCTTCTTGAGTTGCTTTAGCCACAATCTCCTGGCTACTGAATACACATAGGTCTGAAGCTGGCAATGCAGGCTAAACCCGGGATCGGACGCGTTTTCAAAAAGTACGATCATGCACTCCTGGTAAACGTCTTCTGCTGCCTCCTGGGTACCGTTGTTGTTTACAATAAATTTAAGAACGAGCTGGTAATACTTTTTGTACAAAGCCTTAAGCACATCGTTATCACCCCGGCGCAACCCTTCAATGAACTCCTCATCACTGTACTGCACCTTCGAAACGGACATAAGGCTTGGTTTAGATTAATACGTGTTTCGAATAAAGGTAACCTTTAGCATAGAAATTTCTCTTTTCCGGTTTATCATTTCTTTGGGCTGCTGGTCCATGCATTAATTTTTCTTACTGATTTACAGGCCATTACGCAATTTTTTAGGAAATGGGTGCTTTTTTGGGGTGACCTTTCCGGCTTTCGGGTATCAATGGTAAATCAATCAAAAACCCAAAAAATGAAAAAAGTATTTTCAATCGTTGCCGTAGCCGTAGTTGCTGCTGCTTTTGTTGCTTGTGGTCCTTCAGCTGAAGAAAAAGCTAAAATGGAAGAAAGAGCAAAATTCATGCAAGATTCAATTGCTGCTGCCATCAACTCTTCTATGGAAGCTGCTGCTACTGAAGCTGCTCCTGCTGATTCAGCTGCTGCCACTACCGAAACTGCCGCTCCTGCTGCAGAAGCAAAACATTAATTTTTGTGTTTAGTTAGTTAGCGGACAAGCCTCAAAGCGCAAGCTTTGGGGCTTTCTGATTTTTACGTAGTTTTGAGGTTTACCTTTTACTTTTTAACAACATGAAATCAATGTCCTCCCTACTCCTGACCAGCCTTCTGATCACACTTCTTGTCTCTTCCTGCGGACCAGCAGCCGAAGACCGCGCCACCATGGTATCCAGGGCCAAAGAGGTTCAGGATTCCATTGCTAATATGATACGAAGCAGCCTGGCCGAAGCTGAAGGCACCGTGCCTGCCACTGCGGCTCCGGCTACAGTGGTTACACCAAGCTCTGCGGCAGCTGCCGTTCAGGGTACCGTCACCCAAAAATAAATCTTAGCTCTCTCAAAATGGAAATTACTGTACAACATGTCCTGGATGCCCTGAAATATGTGGATGATCCCGACTTGAAAAAAGACCTTGTGACTTTAAACATGATCCGTGATGTAAAAGTTGACGGAAAGAACATTT
Source organism: Bacteroidia bacterium (assembly GCA_035429925.1). Lineage (GTDB taxonomy): Bacteria > Bacteroidota > Bacteroidia > B-17B0 > Aurantibacillaceae > Aurantibacillus. Next base: position 3,748 of record DAOMFS010000044.1, read on the forward strand.
CATTCAGTGTGGTGCTTACCACGCCCGCCTGTCCGATGAAGGACATGATTCAAAAAGCCTGCCTGAACGCCATTCTGCATTATGTTGATAAGGATGCCAAGGTCACGATCAACATGACTTCAAGCGTTACCAGTGTAAAGGAGAAAGATGAAACCACGCTTCGCCAGGTGAAAAACATTATTGCGGTAGCCAGCGGAAAGGGCGGGGTTGGAAAAAGCACCATTGCTGCGAATCTTGCACTTGGCCTTAGCAAACTGGGCGCGAAGGTTGGCCTTATTGATGCGGATATCTACGGTCCCTCACAACACATCATGTTCGGTTTAGGTGCCACAGCACTCGGTTCAGCTGAATTTGAAGGCCAGCAGAAAATGGCCCCGGCTGAAAGTTATGGTTTGAAAATTACTTCGGTTGGATTGATGGCTGGTCCTAATCAGGTGATTGCCCTGCGCGGACCCATGGCCACCAAAGCGCTGACACAACTCTTTTACGATACGGTTTGGGGCGAATTGGATTACCTCATTGTGGATCTTCCTCCCGGCACTGGCGACATTCATATCAGCCTCTGCTCTTCCATTCCATTAACCGGAGCGGTGGTGGTGTGTACACCACAGGATGTGGCTATTGCGGATGCCAGAAAAGGTATTGCATTGTTTAACCTGGCCCAGATCAAAGTGCCTGTACTTGGTCTCATTGAAAACATGGCCTGGTTTACGCCTGCCGAATTGCCTGAAAACAAGTATTACATTTTCGGTAAAGACGGGGTTAAACATCTCGCCGAAGAAATGAATCTGCCTTTGCTGGCACAAATCCCTTTGGTTCAAAGTATTCGTGAGGCCGCTGATGCCGGACGCCCGGCTGTCTTGCAGCAAAACACCGCACTCAGCACGCAGTTCCTGGAACTCGCGCAAAATGTAGCTCAACAGGTGGCCATTCGCAACGCCAGGCCAGTAGAGATGGTCTGATCAGGTCATGGAACCTTGTTAGGCGTTCTGTTTTTCATCCATCAGCACTTTTGCCTTTCTTATCTGCTGATGAAAATCAGTCTTCTGTTTTAATGCAGTAAGGTTTTGACTGGTATTTTTGGGGTCCGGATCCTATTCTCATACCATCTTTTCCCTGTTTCATTTCATTTTAGAATGACAACACGTTCACCTCAATCTCTCCGCGTTACCAAGACTTTCAGTTTCGATATGGCGCATGCCTTGTACGGTCACGATGGTCCGTGTAAAAACATTCACGGGCACACATATCATCTGGCCGTTACGCTGTTGGGGCAAATCCTGAATGACGATACCCATCCCAAAAACGGCATGGTGATCGACTTTAGTGATTTTAAGAACCTGGTTCATAAAAACGTGATCAGCGTGTACGATCATGCCCTTGTACTGAAGGCCGGTTCTCCTCATGCTGAGATCAATGGTCTTTCACAGAACTTCGAAAAACTGATTCTATCTGCGTTTCAGCCCACCTGCGAAAACCTGCTTCTCGATATGGTTGAACGCATACAAAAAGCCTTGCCTGCTTCGGTTCACCTTCATGCTCTGCGGCTTCAGGAAACCCCGAGTTCTTATGCGGAGTGGTTTCGTAATGATTGATACTTATCCTGAATTCATTAAACAAAAAAGCCTCCAATTGGAGGCTTTTTATTTCATCTGATCTTTTATTATAGCTTCACCTTTATTTCAACCATGTCATACCCTTCGATGATGTCGCCTACCTGTATGTCGTTAAAGCCGTCTATGTTGAGGCCGCATTCGTAACCGGCCACTACTTCTTTCACGTCGTCCTTAAAGCGTTTGAGTGAGCCCAGTGTGCCGGTGTGGATCACGATGCCGTCGCGAATCACCCGAACTTTGGTGTTGCGTGTTACCTTGCCATCGAGTACGTAACATCCGGCAATAGTACCCACTTTCGAAATTCTGAATACCTCGCGGATCTCGATGTTGCAAACCACTTTTTCCTCGAACTCCGGAGCAAGCATACCTTCGATGGCGGCTTTGATCTCGTTGATGGCATCGTAGATGATGGAATACAATCTGATATCGATCTCTTCAGTTTCGGCCAGTTTTCTGGCGCTGGCGCTTGGCCTTACCTGGAAACCAATGATGATAGCATTGGATGCTGAAGCCAGCAGTACGTCGCTTTCGCTGATGGCACCAACTGATTTGTGAATGATGTTCACCGCTACCTTCTCTGTTGAAAGTTTAAGCAGGGAATCTGACAAGGCTTCAATAGATCCATCCACGTCGCCTTTCACGATCACATTCAGTTCTTTAAAATCACCAATGGCGAGACGTCGGCCAATTTCATCCAGGGTAATGTGTTTATGCGTCCGGATGCCTTGTTCACGCTGAAGCTGTAAGCGTTTGTTCGCGATTTCACGCGCCTCGCGCTCATCGTTCATCACATTAAATTTATCGCCCGCAGTTGGTGCTCCGCTTAATCCTAACACCTTCACCGGGTGTGAGGGTCCGGCGCTTTCTGTTTTCATGCCGCGCTCATTAAACATGGCGCGCACACGGCCACTGTAGCTTCCGGCCAGCATGATGTCACCAATTCTTAAAGTACCATTCTGTACCATGATGGTAGACACGTAACCGCGTCCTTCTTCCATACTGGCCTCAATCACGCTGCCTGTGGCATTGCGGTTGGGGTTAGCCTTTAGATCCATCATGTCAGCTTCCAGCAAAACCTTTTCAAGGAGAAGATCGATGTTCTTGCCCTGTTTGGCTGACACTTCCTGGCATTGGAATTTTCCACCCCATTCTTCAACGAGGATGTTCATATTGGCCAGTCCTTCCCGGATTTTATCCGGATTGGCGCCTGGCTTGTCAATTTTGTTGATGGCAAAGATCATGGGAACGCCCGCTGCCTGGGCATGATTGATGGCTTCCCTGGTCTGTGGCATGATGCTGTCGTCTGCCGCAATCACAATGATGGCAATGTCGGTAAGCTTGGCTCCCCTTGCACGCATGGCCGTAAAGGCCTCGTGACCGGGTGTGTCCAGGAAGGTGATGCTTCTGCCGTCGGGCAGCTTCACGTTATAAGCCCCGATATGCTGGGTGATGCCTCCGGCTTCTCCGGCTACCACATTGGCTTTGCGGATGAAGTCGAGCAAGGATGTTTTACCATGGTCAACGTGACCCATAACGGTCACAATCGGTGGTCTGCTATAGAGTTCTTCCGGGCTGTCTTTTTTCTCCTCGTTGATGGACTCGATATCTTCCGCAGTAACAAATTCTACCTTGTACCCAAATTCTTCCGCTACAATGGAGATGGTTTCGGCGTCGAGGCGCTGGTTTATAGACACAAACAAGCCTAATGACATGCAGGTTGAAATGATCTGCGTCACCGGCACATCCATCATCTGGGCGAGTTGATTCGCGCTCACAAACTCCGCTACCTTTAATACCAGTTTTTCAGCTTCGCGCTGTTCGGCCTGTTCAGCTAAACGGTCGCGTATCTCGTCACGCTTTTCACGACGGTATTTGGAGGTTTTGGACTTGTTGCCCTTTTCGCTCAGGCGTGCAAGTGTTTCCTTGATTTGCGCCTGAATTTCTTCTTCCGTTAATTCGTGACGTGGCTTGGCTGGCGCGCCGGCAGGCGTTTTTCTCGCCCTTGGGTCGCCGTATTTTTCTTTGGCTCTCTCGCGGGCAATTGCAGATTGTTCTTTGCCCACTTTTTTAATCTCTTCCTGCGAAAGACCACCTTTGCGTATCCGCTTGCGTTTTTTCTTATCAGCGGCATCGCCTTCAGCGCTTTTCTTCGGACTTTCCTTGACGACCGGAAGTTCAACCCGTCCGAGAATCTTGGGGCCTTCGAGTTTTTCGTAACGGGTCTCCAGAAATTCTTCCTTCGCCTCTTCTTTTGTTTCAGCAGGAGCGATTTCGGTTTCAACAGGAGTCTGAGCGGCGGCGGCAACTGGTGCTTCCACAGCAGGTGGCTCTGAGCCCTCTTCCTCTTTGCTTTTCTTGCCCTTTCTGGCTGGTTTCGACTTCAGATTAAGGGTGTCGAGATCAAGTTTACCCAGTACTTTCGGGCCTTCAAGACTTTCAGCGTCAACTTTCAGTTCCTCTGGTTCAACAAGGATGGTTTTTTCTTCAACCTGAGGCCTTGCTGCAGGAGCCGTGAGATCTTTAATCACCACCACATCGCTTTCTTCATCCTTGCCCTTGCGAAGTTTAAGCTCGTCGAGCACAATGGTTTCGCGCTTCAGTTTGTGGCTTTGCTGGGCAACATGGTCCGCCTCTTCCCGCGCTGATTTGTCGCCTGAGAATTCCTTTAGCAGGAGACTGTATTCCTCATCGCCAATTTTGGCATTGGGGTTGCTGTCAACCTTATGTCCTTTTGCGGACAGAAATTCCACGATCTTGCTCAGGGAAAGGTTAAACTCCTTGGCAACCTTACTCAAGCGTAGTGTTTTGGTTCCTTCAGACATATATTATTTTACTGTGTCAAACTAATTAAGCAGGCTGTATGATTACAGGACTGCGGTTCATTCTTCAAATTCCGCGCTCAGCACATTTTTCACTTTTTTCAGTGTTTCCTCATCAAGACCTGTGCGACGTGCCAGTTCTTCGTCGTTGAGTTCAAGCACGGCTTTTGCGGTATCACAACCAATTGATTTAAGCTGATCGAGTATACTGCTTTCGATCTCATCTGAAAATTCTTCCAAATCCACATCTTCAGTCTCCACATCAATATCGGTATCGCGGAACACATCTATTTCATAGCCCGTTAGTTTTCCGGCCAGTTTAATGTTGTATCCGCCCTTTCCAATCGCGAGGCTGATCTGATCGGGTTTGAGGAACACTTCAGCACGTTTGCTTTCTTCGTCTATTTTAATTGAAGTGATCTTGGCAGGACTCAGTGAACGTTGTATGAGCAGACTTGAGTTGTTGGTGAAGTTGATCACATCAATGTTTTCATTCTTCAGTTCCCTCACAATGCCATGTATCCTGGAACCTTTCATGCCCACACAGGCGCCTACCGGGTCAATGCGGTCATCATAGCTTTCCACGGCCACTTTGGCGCGTTCTCCGGGTTCACGAACAATTTTTTTAATGGTGATGAGACCATCAAAAATTTCAGGTACCTCATTCTCGAACAAACGTTCGAGGAATACAGGTGATGTGCGCGAAACAATAATGGAGGGAGTGCCGTTCTTCATGTCCACTTTCGAAACCACGGCCTTCACGGTATCACCCTTCTTAAAGAAATCTGAAGGGATCTGCTCAGTTTTGGGAAGAAGCAATTCATTTCCCTCGTCGTCCATCAGCATGATTTCCTTTTTCCAGACCTGGTAAACTTCGGCGGTGATCACATCGCCTATTTTATCCTTGTACTTGTTAAAGATCTCGTTCTTCTCCAGTTCGAGGATCTTCTGTACGAGGTTCTGACGAACCGACAAAACAGCCCTGCGGCCAAAATCTTCAAGTTTAACGCGCTCCGAAACCTCTTCCCCGATTTCAAAATCAGGTTCAATTTTCATGGCATCGGTATAACTGATGTGCTTGTTTTCGTCAAAATCGAATGAGTCTTCTGCGAATTCATCGTCTACGATTACTCTGTTTTTGAATATTTCCACATCCCCTTTATCAGGGTTCACGATGATGTCAAAATTCTTATCCGAACCGAAACGTTTAACGAGCATGCTTCTGAACACGTCTTCAATAATGCTCATTAAAGTAGCCCTGTCGATGTTCTTGATGTCTTTGAATTCCGAAAACGATTCGATGAGGTTTGCGCTTTCCATTGTTGTTGTTGTTGATGTTGTTTAGTATTTGAGTTTAATTCTTGTTTCTTTCATGGCCTTGAACAGAATGCGGTGTTCACGCAGCACAGTGGTTTTTCCCTTACCCAGTGGTTTGGGTTCACGGCTGCTCGTTTGCACAACTATGCCTTCGTTATCGCAGTCGAGAAGAAGTCCGCTGACCTGTCCTTCGGGAATCAGTTTTACTTCCAGCTCACGGCCAAGGTGTTTTTTGTACTGCCTTGGCATCACCAATGGGGTGTCGGCCCCATGCGAGCTGACATCTAGGGCAAAATCGAGGTTTTCAAGGTTAAGTGCCGACTCTATGGCCCGGCTCAGTTCAACACAGTCTCGTATGCTTACCCCATTATCCCCGTCAATAAACACCCTGATGTGGTTGTCGGCACTAACACGAACCCCGGTCACAAAAAGCCCCGTATCCTTCAGCTTCTGTTCTGCCAGGCCGGCAATATGTTCACTTGTGATCACGATAATTGGCAATAAAATAGGGGACTTTGTGTCCCCTATCGTCTGCTTTCTATTTTCGGATACAAATATAGGCATAAAATTCAATTTACCTAAAATATTTACCCGAATTGCACGTTATACCTACCCAACCTTTCCTGGACATTTAACGTTAGTATTTGTAATGGCCGTATTGCGCAAATTATATTCCCCGATTATTTTTTTCGCCTTATGCATGCTTGGCCTGCTGTTTGTGTCTATTGAGGCGGCTAACGCCGGGCTGGGTGTAACGCTACACCACTTTACAGGACTGGAGTATGCCCTGGATACCATAGCCATCACCTGTGCCGTGGTGGTGCTGGGCGCCATGGCTTATTTCGCTTTTATCGACAAAAGTCTTGACGCCTCCAGCAAACCGAGATCCAGGCGGGTGCAGGGCAAGGCAGAACTCTGAAATTCCTTGAAACTCACACGCATACGCAGAGAACAGGTGATTCAGTTTAAGTCCATGTGCTTCTTTGCCAGTAAGTCGGAAAACAAGGGTTTGTGATAATTGCCTGTGAAGCAATTATTTCCTTCAAAATTTTGTTTTAGACTCCTTATTTTTATTTTTGTGGCAAAATTTTAAACCGAACGATAATGTCTGACATCGCAAACAAAGTAAAATCCATCATTGTTGATAAACTCGGCGTTGATGAGAAAGAAGTTACCCCAACTGCAAGTTTTACAAACGACCTTGGAGCCGATTCTCTGGATACCGTGGAACTGATCATGGAATTTGAGAAAGAATTCAATATTGCCATTCCGGACGAACAGGCCGAAAAGATCGCCACAGTTGGTGATGCGATATCCTATATTGAGGCCAACGCCAAAAACTAAACCCTTCTTATGCAGTTAAAACGTGTAGTTGTCACAGGACTTGGGGCTATTACGCCCTTGGGCAATACGGTCAACGATTTTTGGACCAACCTGGTGAACGGCGTCAGCGGCGCTGCTCCAATTACACGTTTTGACGCATCGAAGTTCAAGACCCGTTTTGCCTGTGAGGTAAAGGGTTTTAATCCTGAAGATTATTTCGATAAAAAAGAAGCCAGAAAACTGGATGCTTTTTCGTGGTATGGCATTGCGTCAAGTGTGCAGGCCATAGCTGACAGCGGACTGGACTCTGAAAAGATTGACAAGAATGAAGTGGGTGTGATCTGGGGATCAGGCATTGGCGGCCTGGACACCTTCCAGACCGAAACTTTCGCCTTTGCCAAAGGAGACGGAACGCCGAGATTCAATCCCTTCTTTATTCCCAAAATGATAGCCGACATTTGTTCGGGCCACATTTCAATCCGCTTCGGTTTCCGCGGACCCAATTTCACCACAGTTTCAGCCTGTGCCTCTTCTACTACCGCTTTGATCGACGCTTACACTTATATCCGCCTGGGTAAGGCCCTGGCCATTGTTGCCGGAGGCTCTGAAGCAGCCATCAACGAAAGCGGCATCGGCGGTTTTAATGCCGTGCAGGCTATGAGTACCCGCAACGACGCCCCCGAAAAAGCATCCAGGCCTTATGACAAGGACCGCGATGGATTTGTGCTGGGTGAAGGCGGCATTTGCCTGGTTCTCGAAGAACTGGAACATGCCAAAGCCAGGGGTGCAAAAATTTACGCTGAAATTATCGGCGGTGGCATGAGCGGCGACGCGTATCACATTACCGCCCCTCACCCCGATGGTTTGGGCGCTACACTTGTTATGCAGAGGGCTCTGCGCGATGCCGGAATAGCCAGCGATACAGTTGACTACATCAACACACACGGTACCAGTACCCCGCTGGGCGACGGTGCAGAACTCAAAGCAATCGTAAATGTATTTGGTGAGCAGGCTTATAAAATGAACATCAGTTCCACCAAATCCATGACCGGACACCTGTTGGGAGCCGCCGGTGCGATTGAAGGCCTGACCAGCGTTCTGGCTGTAAAAAACGACATTGCGCCACCTACCATCAATTTTGAAACACCTGATCCCGAAATCGATCAACGCCTGAATCTTACTTTCAACAAAGCTCAGAAACGCACCATAAATGTGGCGATCAGCAATACCTTTGGTTTCGGCGGACACAATGCTGCCATTGTGATCCGCAAATATAATTCCTAGCCTTGGCCCTGAAAAGATTATTATCGCTGCTGAATCTTAAAAACAGTCCTGGCGATAAGGAATTCAAAGCCTGGGTTCGCTCCACCAGCGGGCATAGCCCAAATAATCTCAAACTTTACCAGCAGGCCTTTTCGCATCGCAGTGTCTCGGGTCGCAGGCCCGGAATTTCTCCAAGCAACGAAAGACTTGAATTTCTTGGCGACGCGGTATTGGGTGCTATTGTTGCGGATTATCTTTTCAGGATCTATTCCAGCAAAGACGAAGGTTTTCTCACCCAACTCAGAAGCCGGATCGTGAATGGTCAAAGCCTCCGGAATCTGGCACTTAAATTTGGCTTCGAACGATTTCTTAAAACATCAGGTCGCGGCGGCGAAACCTCTGTAAGCGCCCTGGGCGACGCGTTTGAAGCTTTTATCGGCGCGCTTTACCTCGACCAGGGTTATACAAAAACCAGGCATTTTGTGATCAACCGTATCGTTAAAACGCATCTTGACCTGGAAAAACTGGTGCGCACAAATGAAGATTTTAAAAGCCAGTTACAGATCTATTGTCAAAAAAATAAATTCCAGCTCGAGTACCGCTTGATTTCAGAAGAACGTCTAGGCAGAGGAAAACTTTATGTGATACAGGTTCATATAAACGACAAGCCTTATACCCGCTTTGAAGGATACAACAAAAGAAACACAGAACAAAAGGCGGCTGAACTGAGTTTGCAAACCCTGCTCTCAGAAAATGGCTAAACATGTACTGAACATAAAGGACGAGGATTACGATTTTGTTTTGCTGGGATTGAGTCTGCTCAAAGACCAATACGAAACCACTGTGGCGGTGAACGAATGTCTCAGCATAAACCTGTCACTTGACAGCGAAGTCAGCCTGGCGCTGAAGGGCGATAAGCTGTTTAGCTTCTCGCTCTTTACATGTTTTGACGAGGATTTCGGGATAGAATATCTGCTTGTACCGAATACCAGCAATTTTGAAGCCCCTAAGGAATCTCAGGCCAGGACGGATTTGTTCGGTGAGATTGAGGTTGAGGAAAGGACCAGGCTTATCAGGGAGCTTCCCCTCACAGATTATTTCCTCATTCTGAAAGGTGAAGAGGTACAGAAGTACCAGCACAGCATTGTGGAGCGCCTGAAAAAACTTGAGGGCCTGATGCAGGTGCAGATCATTGACGTGACCGATCTTCCCAGCAGAAGCAACCTGGTGTTTTAGCAAACTCTGAATTAGTCGGTATCTTTACCTTATGGATGAACTCAAAAAGCGAATCACACAACTCAGAGAAGATTTTACGCTGGGTACTTTGTCGGAACAGGAAGTTAATCCCGATCCCTCCCTTCAGTTCAGCGCCTGGTTGAATGAGGCCATGAATGCCGGTATTCCGGAATGGCAGGCTGTAGTGCTGGGCACAGTGTCGGCTGAAGGGCAGCCCTCTTCCAGAGTGGTATACCTGAGGCAATTTAATGATAATAGTTTCTGGTTTTACGGCCATTACGAATCGCGCAAAGGCAAAGAACTCAAAGCCAATCCAAAGGCATCCATGAATTTTTTCTGGCCCCAGTTGCAACGGCAGATCCGCATCGAGGGTTCAGTTGAAATATGCCACGACAGCACCAGTGATGAGTATTTTAACAGCAGACCCTACGAATCAAAGCTTGGCGCATGGGCCTCAGCCCAGAGCAATGTGCTCCGCTCAAGAGATGAATTGGAGAAAGCAGTAGAGCATTACAGAAAGGCATTTGAACATAAAACGCCCGGACGACCGCCTTTCTGGGGAGGATGGATATTAAAAGCGCATTATTATGAGTTCTGGCAGGGGCGAAAAAGCCGGCTTCACGACCGTATTGCTTACAAGGCCGAAGCAAATACCTGGTCTGTGATCAGACTCTCGCCATAACCATTCCTTAATACCTGCTTTTCATTCATTCACGAAATTTGTGGCGTGAAATTCTCACTATACCACCTTTCGTTTTTCCTCTTTTTTATTTCCTGCACAAAGAAAACCGGACATCCTTTAAGTACAAGCAACCTGCCGGCTCCGACAACGGATCATAACTGTTCCGTACGAAGTGATTCCCTGCTCTCGTATTCCACCTCCATAAAGCCTATCCTGATCGCGAATTGCAAAGAATGCCATTCTCCGCCAGGTTCAGGAGGCATTAATATCTTCTCCGATTCCACTGTGATTCTTCAGGCCCTGAGTGGTAATCTTCTCGGTGTCATAACGAACACCGACCCCCAGTCCATTATGATGCCCCCGCCTTACCGCAGACACCTCGATTCCTGTGAACTCAAGCAGATCGCTTTATGGGTGAGTGAAGGCTGCAAGGACAATTGAATATTTCTTGTCTAAAATCCTATCTTGTGCGGGATTTTACCATGACCAAAGCTGAAAAAATAGCAAGTTACGACCCCAATGGGGTTGGCCGGTTAAACGATGGGATGTTTGGCCTGCCGTTTACAGAAGACGAATGCCAGATCATGCTGGTTCCTGTCCCCTGGGAAGTCACTGTGAGTTATGGCGGAGGAACCGCCCAGGGCCCTGAAGCCATACACAAGGCCAGTTATCAGGTTGACCTGCTCGATCCCTTTGTGAAAGATGCATGGAAGCTGGGTATTGCCATGGAAAACATTGATGAGGAGATCAAAAATAAAAGCCAGAGACTAAGAATCATCGCGGAAGAATACATACACGCACTTGCAAACGGAGCCGACCAGAACAATAGTGAACTTCACCGCATTTCAGACGAAATCACACAGGCATGCCTTCAGATGAATGCCTGGGTGAAGAACAGGTGCAGTCACTGGCTGAAGCGTTCAAAGGTGGTCGGACTGGTAGGGGGGGATCACTCAACCCCGCTTGGTATGATCCAGGCCCTGGCTGAAATTCACCCTTCGTTCGGGATTCTCCAGATTGATGCTCACGCCGACCTTCGCAAGGCCTACGAGGGTTTTGAATTTTCTCACGCCTCAATCATGTACAATGCTCTGAAAATTAAAGAAGTCAATAGGCTTGTTCAGGTAGGCATCCGGGATTATTGCCAGGAAGAACTCAGCCTGATTGAAAACAGCAAGGGTCGGGTGCGCACTTTTTTTGATCGGGATATTAAATACGAACGTTTCAGGGGCGACAGCTGGGAGCGCATCTGCGCCCGTATTGTGAAAGAACTGCCGGATCTGGTTTACCTGAGTTTCGACATCGATGGACTTGATCCAAAACTCTGCCCACACACCGGCACGCCGGTTGCGGGAGGTTTTGAGACTGAGGAAGTGCTGTATCTTCTCGAAAAAATAGTGCAAAGCGGACGTAAACTGATTGCATTTGATCTCAACGAGGTAAGTCCAGGTCCTGAAGGTGACGAATGGGATGCTAACGTCGCGGCCAGAATCCTGTACAGGATAGCAAACCTTGTGGCCAAAAGCCAAAACAAATCGCATGAGGTTTAAATACCTTTTTCTAATAGTGGTATTTCTTTCTGTGTCAAGCCTGTATTCGAGGCAGCCAAAAGCCGGCACATACAGAGCTTTGTTATTTCTTCATCCGGATCAGAATATTCAGCTGCCCTTTAGTTTTGAACTGGCTTATAAAAACAAGAAGCCATTTATTGTAATCCGGAATGCCGAAGAAAAAATTCAAGTAGATGAAATTCGGATTAGAAAGGATTCGATTTACATCAGGATGCCTTTTTTCAATTCAGAGTTCCGCTGCAAGTTCACCGAAAACACATTAGAGGGGGATTGGATCAATTATTACAGGAAAGAAAACCGTTCCATTCCTTTTAAAGCCATGCATGGTGACATGAGGCGATTTGAAGAAGAGCCCGGCCCCTTCGACCCTGTTCTTGAAGGTCGCTGGGAGGTACAGTTTCGCGCCTCAGATGGCGCTCTGACAAGGGCCATTGGATTATTTCACCACATCGAACAAAGCAATTATATAAGCGGCACCTTTCTGACTGAAACGGGCGACTACCGGTACCTCGAAGGCGTGTTCACAGGAAAAAAACTGCTTCTGTCGTGTTTTGATGGCAGCCACGCCTTTTTATTCAGTGCCGAACTGGATGACAAAAAAAATCTTCAGGGGCAATTTTACAGCGGCAATCACTGGCAGGAAAGCTGGACAGCAAGATTAAACGAAAAAGCCAGTCTGAGAGATCCCTCTAAAATCACATGGTCAAAAGATCCCGGTGCAAAGGTAAGTTTTGCCTTTCCCGATACAGGAGCCCGTATAATCAGCAGCGACGACAGTGTTTTTGCGGGAAAGGTCATGTTGATACAGTTAATGGGCAGCTGGTGTCCGAATTGCATGGACGAAAGCAAATACCTCACTGAACTCTACAAAAAATACCACCACAAGGGACTCGAAATTGTTGCCCTCGCCTTTGAGAAATCTGAGGACTTCAAAACCGCGAAGGGCTATGTGCAGCGCATGGTGAACCGGTTAGGCATCCCTTATCCTGTTCTCGTCACACAAAAAAGCGGAAAAGACATGGCCATGAAGACATTTCCTTACCTCAACGAAATCACTGCCTTTCCCACAACACTTTTTCTGAATAAAGACCACCAGATCGTGAATATTCACACGGGATTCAACGGGCCGGCCACCGGGCATGAATACGAAAAATTTGTACTGGAAACCGAAACGCTTCTGGCCGAGCTCTTGAAGTGACAGTGGTCCTCATATGAATCGTTACACAATTGAACAGGGGAATTGTTACCTTTGAAATCAGAGCACACCTGAAATTCAATGTTCACAGGCATTATAGAAGCTTCGGCAAAAGTTGAAAACATACAAGCCTCGGGTAGCAATATTGAATTTACATTTTCAAGTCCCATCACGTCTGAACTCAAGGTTGATCAAAGTCTTGCACACAATGGCGTTTGTTTAACCGTAACAGGTATCCAATCAGGGCTCTATAAGGTTACAGCTATTGAGGAAACCCTGCAGCGGAGTAATTTAGGGGCTTTAATGCCGGGCGACACAGTGAATCTTGAACGTTGTATGCCATCCAACGGCCGTTTCGATGGCCACATAGTTCAGGGGCATGTTGACACAACTGCCCTTTGCACCAGCATAAAAGATCTGAACGGAAGCTGGAAATTTGATTTTGAGTACCCGGCCGAAACAGGGTTCTTCACCGTGGATAAAGGCAGTATTACCGTGAACGGCGTGAGCCTTACCGTGGTAGATGCTCTGAAAAACCGCTTTTCTGTTTGTATTATTCCTTATACATACCAGCACACAAACTTCGGAAGTCTTAAAACCGGCGACCGTGTGAACCTTGAGTTTGATGTGATTGGGAAGTATGTGGCCAGGCTGATGGAAATACACAAAGGGTTGTGAGTATTCGGGCAGATTACTGCCTCATAAAATTGTTCTGAAGGTTTAATTTAATGCAAATTTATATTATGCGATCGCATTTGATTTTTAAGACCCTGGCCCTGCTTGGATTTTTGCTGCCCATATTCAGCCTGAATGCACAAAACAGCAATGCCGGAATGCTGGACCTGGACGGGGTGGTATACGGCTACAATTATAACCCGAACACAAAAGGCTTATTTAAAAAGGAGAAGCAAATCGTACTGGAAGGCACACTGGGTGATGTTCAGCTCACAGTGTATGAGAACAGCCAGGCGCTTCTCAAGACCAAAACCAATGTGAAAGGGGAATTCAAGTTTAAGGTTAAACTGGGCAAGATTTACAAGCTTGAACTCATCAAAGCAAACCACAACAACTGCAATCTTCTTATTGACCTCCGCAATCTTCCACCTGAACTGAGTTCCAGCGGAATTGTGTTTGACGCGATTGAACTTATAATGAACAGTTTTCTCAGCAAGGACACAGCCAATATTAATCTGCCTTTTGGTCGGCTTTACTATAACCCCAACGGCAATCTGATCGATTTTGAAGAAATTCTGCCTGCCAGGAACAAAAAAGGCTATGATATCCGGAAGAAAGAAAATATCACGCCGGTAAACTTTATCCGAAAATCGGTGAACAAAAACCGGGGCACCATCAATAACCCGGCGCCTGAGAACGCCAAAAAAGTCGCAGTTAAAACAAAAACCGAACTGAGCGATACCATGCAAAAAGCAGATAGTCTGCCGGTGCCCGTCAGGGAACCCGTGGTGAAGCGGATCGATTTCAAAACGGCTGTTCTGGACTTCGACAGAATCACAGAAGCCGATATCAACAAAAAAGAACTTGAATTAAGCGACATCCGGAGTCAGTTGGCACTGGATAAGAAGAACGCGGTGACACATGAGGACAGCCTGGCCTTTATGGAAAAGGAAAGGATACTGGAAGCCGCTACCGTAGAACTCAATAACGCCAAAAAGCTCATCTCCCTGCAAAAACAGGAAATCAGCACGCAGAAAAGATTGCTATTTTGGGCGGTTCTGAGCCTTGTACTTGTGCTTGGCTTTCTTGGCCTGGTGTTCAAGTATTATCTCGATAAGAAAAAATCTAACCTGATACTTAAGGAAAAGAACCGCAGGATAACTGAAAGCATCAACTATGCGAAAAGGATACAGCATGCCATTTTGATTCGCGACGAAGACATCCTGAAAATACTACCCAATTCTTTTATCTATTTTCAGCCGCTTAATATTGTGAGTGGTGACTTTTACTGGATTTCAAGACATGAGGAAAAGATCATTGTGGCAGCCATCGATTGCACCGGCCATGGTGTTCCTGGGGCCTTTATGTCATTGATATGCAATTCCATTCTCTATGAAATCATCATGGAGAAAAAGATTCTTAATCCCTCTGAGATATTATCCAGGCTGAATAAGGGCATTATCACCCTATTGCGTCAGGATAACGATGAAGCTTCGAGCATGGATGGCATGGAGCTTTCTTTGGTGGTGATCGATAAACAAAACGCCAATATAGAGTTCGCCGGTGCCATGAATCCGGGATTTGTGGTGAAAAATGGCAAGGTGGAAACGCTTGAAGCCGATATTCAAACGATTGGCGGCATGAACTACTTTCTGGATAAGAACAAAGAAGCTGAATTCACTACTACCCGCATAAAGCTTGAGAAAGACATGACACTTTACCTTCTTTCAGATGGCTTTACCGATCAGTTCGGCGGACCGGACAACAAGAAGTACAACATTAAAAGGTTCCGTCAGCTTCTTCTGGATATTCAACAACACTCCATGGATGAACAGAAATCGGCTATTCAGCGTGCTCTAGAAGAATGGAAGGGGAATAACGATCAGCTTGATGATATCCTGATCATGGGCATTCGCTTTTAACCCAGCTGCACAAGCTCGAAAGGGATACTGAGCATGCGCTTAAATTCCTTTCCCTTGATCTCCATAAGATCGTCATCTTCCTCAAACTGCCAGATCACTTTGGCTTCCTTGCCCTGTTCTTTCAGGTTTTCAAGGCTTTTAAAGAGAATCAGCAGCTGTTTGATGGAACTGGAATTGAAATACTCGAAGTGTGTTACCAGCACTGTTTCGGGAAGGGGATCGTTAATGTATTGTTTCATCCATTCAATTACGGGCTGGTAAAACTGAAAGGAGTCTTCAGGCAGAGACCTGCCTGACATCCTGAATTCACCGGCCTCCCTGTCGAAGGATATCTCGGGCGATTCCTTGGTTCCCTTCAGTTTAAGAGCCTTTTGCATGATCAGATTGCTATACTCAGTGAGAAAAACGACACGTCTTTGCCTTTGACGGGTTCAAACATGTATTTGAATTCCTTACCTCCAAATTTAAGAATTTCCATGAAGCCAACACCCGCACCGGAACCCTTCCCGTTATTTTCGAGTTTGAGTATGGTTTCGGTATATAATTCATCCAGTTTATTTTCACCGGCTCTCAGGATCACCTTGTCGATATGATCGGATATTCTGGAAATACGCGTGTTTTCCACAAAATTTCCGGTCATCACATGGTACTTGTTATCTTTGTACAATACGGCGAAGATCCCTTCTTTCGACCCTTCAAGCTCACTGCCGTGGCGGCTGATGTTCTGAAGCATTTCGATGAGTATGTAAATAATCTTCTTTCTGGCGCCTACATTTTTAATGGAGTCGAGGTTGGATGTAACAATATCCAGCAAGGGTAAAATGGCATCCTGAGAAAAATCGCCTTTCTGAATCATGATCACATGCTCGTCCACCATTTCTCGGTATAGTGATTTCATGGCATCAATGCCCGCTTGATTCTGGCTCACATCCATTCTGGTGTTGGAAAGATTCAGGATCAGTTGCATGTGAAACACCGAAAATCTGTCGTTCACAGGATCAAAGGCATACTCCAGGGGATAATTGGTTTTTCTTGCCATTTCTATCAGCCCGACCCCTGCCCCGCCTTTTTCAGAAAGGCTGTTGTTTACAAGTGAGTTCTTGTACACATCTTCCAGTTCCTCCACAGTGTAAGAGTTTACCGATTCGAATTTGGCCGACAGGTTTTCACGTATTTTATTTTCGACTATGTTACTTGAACCAATATAAAAAGCATCGTTGATGTTTCGAACCATGAACATCATGGGCATTTCAACGCCCATGGCCTTCGCGTCGTTTTTATCGGCATGGCGGATGATGTTCTGGTAACATTCGTTCATGAGGAAAAACACGCGCTTTTTAACCGTGTTGGATTCTCCTCCACTGGCTTTGTTCAAAAGCAGGAATTCATAGGTGAGTTTATCGTTGAATTCTCCAAGATAAACAAGACTGAACCTGTCTTTCGACAAGGATTTATAGAATTTGTATATGGCGCTGTCTTTCAAAAATATTAAAAGGTCTAAAGTAAAAAGTCTCGCATGAATAATGCAAAATTTCGTCCAAAAGTTGTTAGCGCAAAAGGTTCATAACACCTTGCATTCCCGGCCTTTAACAATTGTCCGGCCCTTGCTCACCGCTTCAGTTCTTTTTTAACACGCTCTGTGATTTCGAGCACAGCAGGGCAAACCAGTGTGTTTCTGAAGCTAAGTTCTGTGATCTGGTGGATTTTTCGTCTGTTGGTGTGGGGGTATTCCTTGCAGGCATTTGGTCTGCTTTCGTAGATCCTGCAAGTGTTGTCGTTTTCGAGAAACGGGCAGGGTATAATATTCGGAACGTAATCCTGATCCTCGTCGATTTTAAGAAATGTTTCGGTAAAGGTCCCGGGCTTCATGCGTAAAGCCTTTGAAGCCCTCTCGATATCCTTCTCGTAGAAAATGGGCGAGGTGGTTTTACAGCAATTCGCACAACTCAGGCAGTCGGTTGTCTCGAACACCTCTTCGTGAACCCGGTGAAATACCTCATCCAGATTTTCCGGAACCCTGTTCCGGAGCTTCTGATAAAATTTCTGATTCTCCTTTTTTAACTGGGCAGCCTTTTTTCTGAACGCCTCAATGCTTATGTCCTTCTTCTGCTCCAATGCGGATGTTTCGGACCATAGAGGTTAAATCAGCACCTATTAGGCTGATTTCTTTGCGGGAGCTTTTTTGGCGGCTTTTTTTGGCGCGGCTTTCTTTGGTGCTGCGGGACTCGCCTTTTTAGCAGTTTTCTTTTTTCTTGGTCTTCTTACGCCTGTGGAACCAATGTGAATTTTTCCGCGTTTGGATTTTTTGTCCCCTTTTCCCATAATGTAAATTATTTAGATGCGTAAATGTAAAGAATTATCTTTAACCCAACAATGCAACCCATTGTACAAACGGCGCATGCAGGCTGATCTGCTTCCACAGATTATTCATGGTTAAAACAAACAGATTCCATAAGCAGGAGAGACTTTGCTCAAAAAAACACATTCAGACTTTGTTCGAAAAAGGCAAGGGTTTTAACCGTTACCCAATAAGACTTATCCATCTGGAAACAACGCTCGACATCCAATTTCCCGTTCAGGTATTGTTTGTTGTACCCAAAAAACAGTTTCGTAAGGCTCACGACCGTAATCTTCTGAAAAGGCGGATGAAAGAGGCCTTCAGGTTGCAAAAACAAGAACTCTATGCCTCGCTTGAAAACCGAAAGCTGCTACTGGCCTTTGTATACAATTCTAAACAACAGGAGCCGTACAAGGAAATTGAAAAAGGTTTACACCAATGTGTAAAAAGCCTGCTCAACACAAACAGGTGATTCAGCGTTTATTGGCTTCTTTGATGTAGGAATCCAGAGCCCCGGTCATACTTTGGTCCTGGGGATTAGGTGCAAAAATATCGAGCCTGTAGCCCAGACTTTTCAAGGTTTGGGCCGTAATGTGTCCGAAAGCAGCAATGCGTGTATTGCCCTGCTTGAAATTTGGGAAATTTTTCTTCAGAGAGCGTGTCCCTACAGGTGTGAAAAAGACCAGCACATCATACTCATCAAGCGATTTGAGATCACTCAGGTCAGCTTCAACAGTTTTATAAAATTTGGCCTTGGTATAAGTGATCTTGATCTCATCGAGGAGGTCAACAATTTTTTCTTTGTGAACATCGCTGGCGGGTAGCAGGAATTTTTCAGCTTTGTTTTTCCGGATCACATCCACCAGATCGTAAATGGTACCATGCCCAAAGAATATTTTTCGTTTCCGGTATTGAATGTACTTCTGAAGGTAATAAGCCGTTTGCTCGTTGATGCAGAAATACTTCATGGTTTCAGGTACAGTGACCCGCATTTCGTTGCATATTCTGAAAAAATGATCCACCGCCATTTTGCTGGTGAGGATCACAGCGCCATGTTCAAGAATTTCAATGCGCTGTGCCCTGAACTCCTGTGAGGTGAGTCCAACCACTTGTATAAACTGCCTGAATGTTACATTGATGTGGTGCTTTTTAGCCAATTCATAATAAGGATTTTTATCGGGATCTGCAGGTTTGGGCTGTGAAACAAGCAAGTGTTTCACTTTCAGTTTCGGGTGATTGCTTACTTCCACCGGAGGAGGAGGCGTGTAATTCACCATGCCTTTTTTACCGGTTTTCCTGGGTTTTTTACCGACTTCTACCTTTTCGATGCTTTCCCGGGTTTCCTTATTTGCAATTATCTTTTTGTCCTTTTGTCTTGAGACCACTGATTTGGCTGGTATACCCGCCTTTTTCACAATCGGAGCTTTGGCCCTGGAATTCGCCGAAGCTTTGTTGTTCTTGCTGGAATCTGAAGCAGTTTTGGATTTGCCGGAAGCCGGGTTTGAACTGCTTTTGGATGAGGAACCGGGTTTTACAATTTTTTTCAGGGCTTTGATCGAAGTTTTTAGCTTCTTCCTGATCTTCTTAACGGACATCAATCACCTGGATTAAAATGTTTCAATTATAAACTTTACTGCCATCAACTGGGGTAAAATTTCTAAAGCGCAAAAGTAAGTTAATATTTGCAATATTCCTATTCTTTCTTCCAGTGCTCCAAGCACAAAGCCCTTTCCCCATTTGAACAGGAGCATGAACCCCAGCACAGACAGCGAGGTCAGGAATACGAACTGGGGAAGCAGATTAGAGAAGGTGTTAAGCACAATGAGCGGAAAAAGAATCAGGCCAGTGAGTTGGTTGGAAGAGGCCGTGATCAGATCGTATTCAGAAACCAGTTTCGGTTCATTGCTAACCGTTGCAAGTATACGGTTAATGATCCATTTGTAAAATATCAGAGCAAGTATGCAAACAAAAAAGAACAGGAACTGTAAAATAAAGGCACTGCCCTTCAGGATCAGGTGAAAGTTGGTATTCACCTGATAAGCCAGGTAGGCCAGATTCATAACAAAGAACAGATTCATCAGTACCGGATAGAACCTGAACTGGCCCGACTCGTCGCGTGATAATTTTCTTTGCGATTGCTGGCCCGAAAACCAGTTTGCAAGACTGAAGAAATCGCGAAGATAAGCGTGGCGGATTAACACAAGCAGACTTATCCCAGCCACAAGGTAAAGAGACATCCACAGCGGGTCGCTGTTGCGGAGGAGGGGTATGGCACCCTGATGATGTGGCTTTAGTATATGTTCGGAAAATATATGGGTAAAGCCGTTCGGGTTCACACTAAAGGGCAAAAGTGCGCGAAATACAGAAACCAAATTTTACCTGACCGTCTTTCCAGCTGTCAGTGGTATATGGGAGGTAGTTGTTTTCGATGATACCAGAGGCATTTGTGAATAGC
>DAOMFS010000045.1:0-24088 GCA_035429925.1 Bacteroidia bacterium
TGCTGATGCTTTGATGACCAAGCATTTCCTGAACAGCCCTGAGGTCGGCACCTCCTTCAATCAGATGAGTGGCAAAAGAATGCCGGAAAGAGTGCGGGCTCAGTTTTTTGTGTATACCTGCTTTTTCAGCCAGGTCACGGATGATGTAAAACACCATCACGCGTGAAAGCGCGCCCCCTCTTCTGTTGAGGTAAACAGTATCAGCATGACCCTTAACCGGGTTAATGTGTACGCGCAGTTTCTCGAGGTAATTGTTCAGTAGTTCAACTGCATACCGCCCGATGGGCACAAGCCTCTCTTTATTGCCTTTACCCAGAATCTTAATGTAATTATCCTTCAGGTGAAGATCGCTTATTTTAAGGCTCACCAGCTCACTAACCCGAAGCCCGCAGCTGTATAGCGTTTCGAGCATGCTTCGGTTGCGTTCGCCTTCGGCTGAACTCCTGTCTATTGCTGCCAGGATTCGGTCAATTTCATCCACACTTAAAAAAACCGGAATCTTCCGGCGAAGCTTAGGGGTTTCCAGTAAGGTTGCAGGATTCTGCGTGATCAGTTCTTCAAGCAGCAGAAATCGGTAAAAGGCCTTGATACCTGAAACAATGCGGGCCTGGGTAGCTGGTGAAAAACCCCTTGCCGCAATGGAGGCGCTGAAGTTCTGAAGATCAGTTGCGGTAAGATTTAAAGGGTCAGGATCCGGTATGTACAATTCCGCGTAGGCTTGTAATTTATCCAGATCCTGCAAATAAGCCTCTCTTGTGTTGGGCGAGAGGGAGCGTTCAAGCAAAAGATATTGCCTGAATCGGTTCAGATAAGCTGGCCAGTTAGACATGCGGTGATTGACAAAAATAAGCCGAATTGAGAAACAATTTATGTATTTTCAATCCGTGAAAATCGCTATTGTCAACGGACCAAACCTTAATCTTCTGGGAACCAGACAAACTGAAATTTACGGTCAGAATTCCTTCGAATCCTATTTCGCAGAGTTGAAACAGAAATTTCCGGCTCATGAACTTTATTATTTTCAAAGTAATGTAGAAGGCGAACTGGTAAACAAGATACAGTCATTCGGAAAGGAATGTCAGGGTATCATTCTCAACGCGGGAGCCTATACACATACCTCTCTGGCCCTTGCCGATGCAGTTGCCGCCATCTCCTGTCCTGTCGTTGAAGTGCATGTGAGCAATATTTTTGCACGTGAAGATTACCGCCACATTTCCTATGTTGGGCGCCATTGCAAGGGCAGTATCAGCGGATTTGGTCTGAAAGGCTACGAACTGGCCCTGCTCAGTTTCTGATTTCTTCAGCTGTCTCTTCTTTTAGATAATTTGCCTTGAAAAGCTTCAGCAGAATAAAGAAATAGGAAAGCAACAAGGGGCCAAAGATCAAACCCGGCAAACCAAACAGCTTAACCCCGCCTATGATGCCGAACAAGGTCACCAGGGGGTGTATATCCGCGATCTTTTTCTGCAAAACAAGCCGAAGCAGATTATCCACACTGGATATCAACAAGGCCCCGCAAATCAATATCATCCAGGCATTAAAAGGTTCAGCATTCAGGAATTTCATGACTGCAACTGGAAACCAGATCAGCGCTGATCCGACAAAAGGTATGAATGAAAAAATTCCGGAAACCATACCCCAGAACAAGGGATCCTTTAACCCGAAAAAATAATAACAGAGGGAAGCGGTTAAACCCTGAACCAGAGCCAGAAAAGGTGCACCCAGTGCATTGGAGTACACCTGTTTGTTGAGTTCCTGCTTCAGATCATGCAGTACCTGATCGGAGAGTGGCAGCCAGGCTCTTAGCCGGCTTTCTGTTTGTCCAGAATTGACCAGGAGATAATAAAGCACCAGATACATTACGGCAATGCTGCCCAGTGCAACAAAGGTTTGTGAGAGCAAAAGAGCCATAAAATTGGTTAGCTCCCTCTGTGCGGCCAGAATATTGTCCTTCACAAGCATATCCGTGCCAAGGTAACGCTGTAAGACTTCATTCAGACGAACAAGCGCCTGATGCACCGAAACATCCTGAGCCAGGGCGTTGAGGCGCTGATAGAGCATTGTGCTGATGAGATAAAGAGGACCCAGAATAAGTACAAAACTGAGCAGGATGATCAGTATTGCCGAAATGCTCTTGGGTAAACGCCAGTTTTTTGTCAGGTAAAGCATGGGTGGTCTGGCCAGAACATAGAGGATGCAGGCGCCCAGCACGATGGTGATAATACCCCATAAGGCGTATAAAATGAATATTCCTGTGAGTAACAATACAAGCAAGGGAAACCACTTACGCATGAATTTGAATGTTGTATCGCCCGGTACACGCATGGGGTAGGTGTCAGTTCAGTATACTCAGATCACCAATGCCTTCACGCAGCACTTTAAATTCGTCGGTACTGCAATCGATAATCGTTGAAGGATAAATGTTTCCAAATCCGCCATCTACCACCATATCCACCTGATCACTGTATTGGCGGTGAATGAGTTCAGGATCTGAAAAATATTCCAGGATCTCATCGCTGGTGTCGTGCAAACTGGTAGAAATGATAGGATGACCGAGTGTCTCTACGATGGCTTTGCATATTTTGTTGTCGGGTACCCTGATCCCTACTGTTTTTTTGTTTTGTTTCAGAAGCTTTGGAACCTGGCTACTGGCTTCCAGAATAAAAGTATAGGGTCCTGGCAGTGCCTTCTTCATCAGTCTGAATACAGGGTTTGGAATTGCTGTAGTGAAACTTGACAGATGGCTCAGATCAGAACACACGAATGAGAAGTTCGATTTCTCCGGTTTTATGCCCTTCAGTCTGCACAATTTTTCAATCGCCTTTGTATTGTAGATATCGCAGCCAAGTGCATACACCGTATCGGTGGGATAAATGATCACACCTCCATCCTTAAGACAGTTTACCACCGTTTGAATATCGCCGTCGCGAATGGTATCCTCGTTGATTCGTACAAGCACAGCTAAAGTTAGTGAATTTACACCAGAGGATTTGAAACCAGGATCAATGCGCGGGAACTAATCAATTCTTTACAACACCTTCTTTTTTCAGGGTATAAATCAGCAAACGCGAATAGTCAAAGTACCAGCTGTCGAAGCTGGAAGGGTTGTATGCTACGGACTGAACGCTGCATATCAGCTTGTCTGTTGACACATCGTAGAAATTTGTTTCCACATAATACGAGCGGTCTGTCACATAATAACCCGGGCTGCTGGTATAAGGCGCATAATAGCCGTAATACCCGTAATAACTGCCATATGGACCGTATCCGTAAGGCGAATAGCTGGAACCGGGCTGATAGGTTTGTGTTGTCTTTACATCAAGCAAGGCCACGGTAAACACCAGGTCACAGCCCGTACCTTTAATGATCTTGATCAGTTCTTCATTGCTCATTTTGGTTTCGCTCATTTTGGCGGGAAAAAGCTCTGAACTGGTGACAACGGTTTTACCTCTTTTGATCAGTTCATCCCGCAGCTTGTTTTCAACTTTTGCACGGAGAATGTTATCCTGAACCAAACCGAGAACAAACACTTTTTTGTAAGGTACCTTTGGAAGATGTTCCTTATCGACCCAGGTGGCAACAATCTCCTGGCTTGGTGAACAGGCCGAAAGGCCCAGAATGGTTAAGGTTATGGCAATCAGCAGGGTTTTCATGGCATGAAAGTAATCAAATTATCAAACACTATTCAAAAGAACCGGATCACTCTTCATGGAAAAGAGATTCAGGAGGTCTTTTTCGAATATTCTGGTGATATGTATTTAATTTGCAGTCCGGTATTCACAAACCTGAAAACGAATTTCCATACCCTGGGTTTAATCTGCCTGCTACTTTGCCGGCCCTACTGGCATTCAGCCCAGTCAACCACATACCAGCAGTGCTGGAATGAGTTTTCCTTCACCAGGCCCATCGCAGACAAATATGCCCTTGAAACCAGCCTCAGCAATTCATTCAGCGACAGCCCGGAAAATGCTTCAATCTTCAGTGCGCATACTCAGTTTGGACTCTGCATTTCTTTGCATTATTACAAGAAAGCCAAACTTAATTTCTCAGTGCTTGGCGCATATTATTCCAATTATTATGTACCTGAAATTGGCCAGCGGGAATATCCTGAATTCAGGCTCAGCGGCCAGGTGACCGGCTTTTTGAAAAAGATACCTTACATCCTCCAAAGCCGTACCAGATTGGAGTTCCGGATGATTGAAAACACCAACGGGCAGTTTTCTGAGGTATTCAGGCTGAGGGAACGTTTGCGCTACACAAAACCCCTCAATAGCAAAATGATCAGGCAGGGCACTTGGTTTATTTTGCTGTCTGATGAAGTCAGCTTTAAAAGTCCATCGGATCTGACGGGAAAAGAATTGTTCGACAGAAACGAACTAACCGCAGGATTGGGATATGCATTTACCGACAATTTTCAGGCGGACCTTGACTATACCCTGCAGCATGTGCCGCGCCCAGGAGGTAATGAAATCTATCAGGCGCTTCAGATTAACCTGCAATTCTATAACCCCTGGTTGAACCTAAAACGAAAAGTGAAGAAAAAACAAATCACTTCAGGTTCATAAGACAGTTTAACTGCTCGCGCAATGCCGCTTTATGCAAGACAAACTGGTAATGTCTGGGTCCCTTCTCTTCATTCATATCCAGATCAACCCATTCAATTTCCTTTTCACTGAAGGCGGCAAGAAGTTTGTTCGGGATGAGGTACATTAAAGCCAGACTTGAATCGGTTCTGCGGTAACGCTGATCGAAGAACTCCAGCTCTATCAAACTGTCTTGGGCTAATTTCACTTTAAGCTTTTTCGACAGCTTAATCTTTTCTTCCTTTGGAGGAAAAGGCTCCGGGAGCAGTTGGAGAAAATAATTGTTCTTGTCGGTGATGATATTGCCCCTGAGTTTTGATTTGCTGTTCTGAAAAAAAAGTTCAGGTTCAATGTAATAGTACATAGTTTGGTCCGGAAAAATGCGGTTGATGATCTCGCACTGAGCCTGGATCGTTCCCGGAACCAGGAACAAAAGGTAAATAAACCGGAAACCTTTCATCCGGCCAAGTTACTAAAATGCCAGGTCAAAACGGCTTTTCATAGATCAAAAAAAAGCCGGCAATCGCCGGCTTTGTTCCACTCGGAAATTATTTATTTGTGTGTTTTTTCAAGTTCGCCAATCATGGGAATCTGGTCAGAGATCTCCATGCGTACTACATTCTCGAGGTACACTTCAAGCTGAATAAACTGTGCGGCTCTCACCGGAGTGATCACTTTGCTCATCTTATTGAACGTTTTTTCCTGGAGCTTGGCAAAGGAAATGTACAGGTCAAGCGTAGATTTCATCAATTCAGTGGCCTTGGCATCGCTCAGGTTGTTTGCGTTGTTTGCATAATCAGTGATGATGCTGATGCGTTTTTTACCAAGTTCCTTGCGTTCAGCTTCATACATATCATACTCCTTCCAGAAAGCAGATGATTCTGCATCGGTGATTTTCATGTATTGGGTTACAATTTGCTTTTTTTCCAGCCCGTATGAGGCCTGAAGCAATGCAATTTCATCGGTGTTGGTTTGCGCTTTGGCGACAGCAGCGGATACACACAAGCCTACAATTACTAGGATTCTTTTCATGGATTTTTTTTTAGATTATCAGAATGGTTTAATGTCACAAAGATAATGGCTTGGGTACAACTTCCGACGTTAACAAAATCTGATTTTTGTTATCTTTTAAACCAAGTTTCAAGATCAAGTGACCTCTGATATTTTTTCCTTACGTAAATGGTTGTACCTTGGCTGACGGAAAAATCAATCCCAATTGCGATGAAAAGATTATACACCCTACTCCTTATATTCAGCCTGCTGGCTGTAAAGGCACAAACTCAAGAAACCCAGACACAACCGCTTAAAAGCCCTTCACCTGTTCAAATCACCCTGCTCACATTCGAAAGTTACTCTTTCGCCGACAAAATTGTCACCGAAGACGGATACGACGGAAAAATAAATGATGGCTTTCAGTGGGGTGGCGGGTTTGAGTTCTGTTTCAAAGAGCGGATGGCACTTGAATTGATATATCAGAGGCTCAGCACAGATGCATATCTTGACAGGCCTCTGGCAAGTATTTCGGGCTCAAACATTATCAATACAGTTGACCGCACACAAGGTAAAATCGGCATAGATTATTATTTGCTTGGCGGAACACGGTATCAGCCTTTTACCGATAAAGTGAGTGGCTTCAGCACCATCAATGCGGGATTGGGTGTTCTTTCCACATTAGACAATTCAAAAGACAGCAATGTCGAGAAATTTTGCTGGGGTCTTCGCCTCGGTTTAAAGATCAAGGCAAATGACAAGGTAAGCATCAGGCTCCACGGCCAACTGCTTTCAGCTGTGCAGGCTCTTGGCGGCGGCTTGTACCTTGGTACTGGCGGAACGGGGGCTGGTCTCACAGGATACTCCACTTTCTGGCAATTTAACCTGGGCGGAAGCATCAATTTTCTCCTGAAGGGTTGAGAGATTTCTGATTTCTGATTTCTAATTATTGGTATCTGGCTTCAGATTTCAGGTTTCAGGTTACATGTTTCAGGTTACAAGTTTCAGGTTTTCAATCTACAATTTTCAAAGATGATTTTATATCCTCCAATATTTACAAATCAGATAACCTTATTCAAGACTCAAGACTCTCGACTTAGGACTACCGACTTAGGACTAAAAGACTAAAACCCAATATCCCGAAATCACCAGCCACCACCCAGGGCCCTGTAAAGTTGAATGTAGGCGCTTAATTGCTGACCTTTGGTTGCTGAGGCCTGAAGCTCAGAATCCAATACAATACCCTCCGCTACCAACACTTCAAGGTAGTTTGTGTAACCGTTTGTGTAGCGTTCTTTTGATAAGGTCAGAGATTTATTGGCTACTTCGGCCTGATGTTTCCTCGCTTCATACTCTTCCCGTAAGGTTTGTACAGATACCAAGGACCCTTCAACCTCTCCCAAAGCTGCAATGTACACGTTCAGAAAGCGATTGGCCGCAATTTCCGTTTCCTGCCGCTGAATGGTGACACGGCGTTTGTTTTTTCCGAAATTAAATATGGGGCCAAGTAATGTAGCCGAAGCCGAGCTGGTTAAAGCGTCAACTGAGGCAAAGGTGCTCAGTTCTGCACTGGCAAGGCCCAGAATTCCAGTGAGGTTAAACGTAGGGAGTCTTTGTCCTATGGCCACGCCTATCCGTTCTGATTCAGCCTGGAGGAGAAACTCAGCCTGGCGCACATCGGGTCTGTTCTCAAGAATGGCAGAGGGAAGACCGGAGGGTATGACCGGAAATTCGGGCTGGGCCGCATTTTCAAAGCCCCTTGCTACGGTTTGAGGCGCTTGTCCAAGCAAAATATTCAAACTCCGTTCGGTCAAATTCAATTGACGTTTGATGGTTTGTACCGTAGCCTTGGCCAGAGACAATTGCTGATCGGCCTGAAGGACATCCAGTTCGGAAACATCCCCACCCTGGAACCGGGCCCTGATGAGTTCGTAATATTCCTGGCGGCTCTTTACAATGCGTTGTGAAACAGCCAGCCTGTAATCGTAATCGCGCATTAAAAAATAATACGAGGCCACATCCGAAATCAGCGTCGTAAGAATTGTTTTCATGCCTTCCTGGCTGGCGAGCATTTGGGCAAATGCAGCTTTTTTGGCGCGGCGAAGTTTGCCCCAGATATCTATTTCCCAGGACGCAATACCAAGGGTATTGAACTGGTTTAGCTGGGGGTCGCGGTTACGAGCCCTGGCATAATAACTGAACTGCGGCAAAAGATCAGCCTTTGAATTGCTGAAATTTGCCCTTGACTGTTCGATCCGTAAAGTGGCGTTGGCCAGGTTGTAATTGTGGTGAATAGCCGTATCGATGAGTGCTTTTAATACGGTATCCTGAAACAGGTTAAACCATCTGAGGTTGGTGATGGTGTCTGCCGTGTTGATGAAATCAGCCGTTGTGTTCCATCCCGCCGGAGCCTTGCTTTTGGCTGGGCGCTTATAATCCGGACCCACCATACAGGCGTTTAACAGAAGCACAAGCAAAGCATATTTAATCCAATTCCGTTTCATGGTCTATTTTGCTACCTCCTTCGCAGACGGTTCTGTTCCGTTTTCATTCTTTTTCCTGCCAAACTTCTCTATCATCACAAACAGAGCCGGAATAAGCAGTACACCCAGGATGGTTGCCAGGAGCATGCCACTGAACACCGCCATACCCATCACTTTTCGCGCCTGAGCTCCTGCTCCTGAGGCTGTGAGCAAAGGAACCACCCCAAGGATGAAAGCAAATGCCGTCATGAGAATTGGCCTGAAACGCAATTTGGCTGATGCCATGGCCGATTCAAATAAGGGCTTGCCTTGCTCGTATTCCATTTTGGCGAATTCAACAATCAGGATAGCATTTTTGGCAGCCAGGCCTATGAGCATGACCAGACCGATTTGCGCGAACACATTGTTGAGGTATTCGTTGTTGCTGAAATGTGCAATGCTGAGTCCGAGAAATGCGCCAAAAACCGCGAAAGGTGTGCCAAGCAAAACACTGAACGGCAGTTTCCAGCTTTCGTACTGGGCTGCCAATATCAGAAACACAAACACCAGCGCCATGAGGAAAATGGTGCCTGCGCTGCCTTCGGCTTTTTTCTCCTGGTACGACATGTTGCTCCAGGAATATCCCATGTCTTTGGGCAGCACCTCTGCTGCCACCTCCTCCAGGGCTTTCAGGGCTTGCGAAGATGAATACCCTTCTGTTGGGGTACCTGCTATCTCTGCCGAACGATACAGGTTAAATCGGTTAGTGAATTCAGGACCACTGACCTTATGAATGGTGAGCAGCGTGGTGAGTGGAACCATGTCACCATTATTATTGCGCACATAAATAGATTGAAGGTTATCAGGACTAACTCTGAATTCGGGCTCAGCCTGTATATAAACCTTGTATTGACGCCCAAAACGGTTGAAGTCATTCACGTATGAACCGCCCAGCATAGCGCCGAAGGTGCTGGTGAGTTTATCCAGCGGAACACCCAGTTTCATGGCTTTATCGCGGTCAATTTCCACTTTCATCTGTGGCGAGCCGGAATTAAATGTTGTGCGGATCGAGCCTATCTCCGGGCGTTTTTTCGCGGCTTCCATAAAAGCCATGGCATTGGTCTGAAGGTAATCAGGCGAGTTGCCCCCCATATCCTGCAGAAACATGGTGAAACCGGCAGATGTGCCCAAACCCGGTATTGGCGGGGGACCAAAGGCAAATGCGGTACCGGTGGTGATCTGAACAGCCAGCTTGGCATTGAGTTTTCGGATGAGATCTGCAACGGTCTCCTTTCGTTCAGCCCATTCTTTTGCAGAAACAAAAAAGAAGGCTACGTTGGGCTGGTAGGCGTTTGTAAGCATACTGAAACCCGAAATGGTCATATAATCTTCAATGGCTTCTTCTTCAGAAAGTATTTTTTCTATCTGCCTGCACACCTGCTCGGTCCGCTGCAAGGAGGTGGCATTTGGCATGGAGAGGTTGAGCATAAAATATCCCTGGTCTTCCTCAGGCAGAAAACCTCCCGGAAGACGCTTGCCCAGTAATGCTGCAGCGCCGATCAATACGGCGATGATGAGTATCACGCGCAGGGATTTTTTGGCCAGGTATCCGGCCACACCGGTATAACCATTTGTGAGCTTGTTGAAAACATTGTTGAATGCATTAAAAAATTTCGGGAGCAAGCCTTTCTGTTCACTGAGCGGCTTAGTGGGTTTTAAAAGCATGGCACTCAGCGCGGGGCTGAGCGTGAGGGCGTTCAGTGCAGAGAGGGCAACGGATACCGCGATGGTAATGGCGAATTGCTGATATAACAAGCCGGTGATACCTGGTGTAAGTGCTACTGGAACAAACACCGCAATGAGTATGAGTGCGATGGCCACAACAGGACCAGACACTTCTTTCATGGCTTGCTCTGTGGCTTCTTTTGGTGTTTTACCGTGCTCAATATGGTGCATAACGGCTTCCACCACCACAATGGCATCGTCTACCACAATTCCGATGGCCAATACGAGGCCCAGCAAAGACAGTACGTTCACTGAAAATCCGAGCAAGGGGAAAACAGCCAGCGTTCCGATCAGTGAAACCGGCACCGTAAGCAGAGGGATAAGTGTAGCTCTCCAGTTCTGGAGAAAGATAAATACCACAAGGATTACCAGTCCCACGGCTTCAAGCAGGGTGTGCAGGATCTCATTGATACCCTCGCTCACCGCCAGGGTGGTATCGAGTGAAACTTTCTGGGAGATGTCAGCCGGGAAACGCTCTTCCAGTTCAGCCATAGTGTTCTTAACCTTTGTGGCCACATCAAGCGCATTAGAACCCGGTATCTGGTAGACGGCCACAATTGCTGATGCTTTGCTGTTGCGGTAACCTTTAGAGCTGTAATTCTCCGTACCGAGGGTTACACTGCCAATATCGCGCACCCGCACCACAGAACCATCTTCCTTACTTTTCACAATGATGTTCGCAAATTCGGCCTCACCTTTAAGGCGCTCCTGCAATGTGATGCCATAGGTGAGCTCGGTACCCTTTGGCGCAGGTTCAGCGCCAAATTTACCACCAGGGCTGATGACATTCTGTTCCTGAAGCGCTTTTTTAACATCGTCAACCGTAAGACCCAGTTTCTGCATCACATCAGGTTTAAGCCAGATGCGCATAGCGTAATCGGCGCCACCAAAGAGCTTAATTTCACCAACGCCGTTGATCCTGGAGAGTACATCCACAATATTGATGTTGGCGTAATTGGAAAGGAAACGATCATCGTAACGCGGATTGTCTGAGGTGAGTGAAACCAGCATCAGGGGAAAAGAGAGGGATTTTTTGATGTTGATACCGGTTTGTTTCACAGCCGGGGGCATAAAAGGTTCGGCCTGTTTCACCTTATTCTGGGTAAGCATATTAGCATTGTCCAGATTGGTGCCCACTTCGAATGACACCTGAAGATTCATGGCGCCGTCAGATGTGTTGGTGCTTTTCATGTAAAGCATCTTTTCAACCCCGTTCACCTTTTGTTCTATGATGGTGGCAACGGCCTGCTCCACATTCAGGGCGTTTGCGCCAAGGTAGCTGGCATCAATGTTGATCGTGGGCGGCGTGATTTCAGGATACTGTGATACCGGAACCTTTTGAACCGCTACATAACCCAGTATCACTATGATAATGGATAGCACTATGGCTACAATCGGGCGTCGAATAAAGAAATTTCCCATACAGGCTTTCCTCCGTAATTTAATTAGACCCGGTTAAGTCCTGTGCAGGATCCCATTTTGTTTCTTTTGGGATCACGCCCAGGCCGGGTTTGAGCATGCGGGTGCCACCGTAAATGACCCGTTCACCTGCTTTCAGGCCATCTTCAACCAGGTATGCCGATCTGTAAAGTGGGCCTGGTTTAATGATCTGTACGGCTACTTTATTGCTGTCGTTTACGGTGAATACCTGAAGTACGCCCTGCATTTCGTTTACTGTCCGTTGTGGAATAAGCAAAGCATTTTTTCTGAACTCTGTTACCAGAACCACTTTTACGTACTGACCGGGGCGTAAAACACCTTCACTGTTCCCAAACAGGGCTTCCACAGTAATGGCACCGGTTGAAGGGTCTACCTGACGGTCGGCGAAGTTGAGTTTCCCTGCAAGGGGATAGGTTTCTCCGTTTGACAAAATCAGCTGTATGTGTGAGGCTTCTTTTCTGAGCACCTGAGCACTGTCTTGCCGCGCCTCTCGCGAAATGCGCATAAACTCCTGTTCGCTCACGGTGAAGCGCACCCTGATATCGCTTAATTTGGAAATGGTGTTGAGGGCCGCGCGGGGACCGGGTGTCACGTAATCCCCTACCCTCACCTTTGAAATGCCAATCAAGCCACCGATGGGTGCGGTAACATTACAATAGCCCAGTTCAATTTCGGCGTTTCTCAAAGCAGCTTCAGAAGATTGTAAGCGGCCTTTTGCCGCTTCATACTGTGCCCTGGCAAACACCAGTTCGCGTTGGCTCACTGCGTTTATTTTGGCAAGAGGTTCAATCATGTCAAGGTCGGCTTTTGTTCTGGCCAGATAAGTCTGTGCTTCGGACAAGGCTCCCTTAGCCTGATCAACCCTGTTCAGGTAAGGCAAGTGATCAATCGTATACAACAACTGACCTTCTTTCACTATGCTGCCTTCTCTGAAATTAATGCTTTCAACGAGGCCTGTAACACGAGGGGCTATTTCAATATCCGCTTCGCCAAAGGTTTCACCTGTGTATACAGACTCCAGCAACACATCACGGCTGATCACTTTCACCACATTAACCTCCATGGCTTTTGCCTGCACCGGTTTTTCATCCCGGCAGGAGAGCAGTGAAATGCCGGCCACACAGCAGATAAGGCCCCTGAACACTACGAAGCTGAAACCGGCAGACTGATGCGATCCGGTATTCGCGTAAACTCCCGATTGAACTTTCATATAATTGGCATTAAGTATGAACAGCAGGGTTTATACCCACGCGACTAAAATACAGCAATTCTTTTAAACCGAATCTGACAAAACCCGCTTGCAGTAAACATAGATCAAAACTACATGATTAATATCAGCCAGAAAGAATCAGTTTGCAGCCTTCAAATCAGTTTTTGTCTTTCCTGTCTTCAATCAGAACATTGGTGTATTTACCCACCAGGATGGCCACAATCACGGCCACATAAAACTGGCCTGAAATCGCCACCAGGAGAGACAGGTGTTTCGCCGTATGCGTTACCGGAAGCAAATCGCCATAACCGGTAGTCGTTAATGTAATTAATGTAAAGTAAACCAGATCAGGGTAATCAGGAATTTTTCCGGATTCAGCAAAGGAACCGGGACTGAAGTGTTCAGTATAAAATACCAGGCTTGAAAACAGTATGCCCAGCAGAAGGTAACCGTTGAGCGCCATGAGCAGGTTTACGGGCTCAACCCGGTGTACTTTCATCACCTGCAAAACCATTCTGGCGATAACCCAGATAAGAAAGACAAAAGAAAACCAGTCCATAATTTTGTCCAGCTGTGATTCATGTCCCACATTCGCCACCAGATTCAGAATAACGGTTATCAACCCGATCAGTACAGCTTTATGGCTCAATTTATTCAGAGACATGACAGACAGAAGCAAAATAAGGCTTAAACCATAGCGGTAATACCAAACTGTTGTAATATTCAACATGGGCAGCACAAACAAATGCACAAAGCAAACCAGGAACAAAGCATAATTGAATTGCTGCTTTTTCATTCTGGAAATTATGGTCTTCCACATATCAGCTTATTTAATACTGAGCGAAATCAGTTATTGTATACCTTCAGCCAAGGTTCAAGTCGGGCAAAGGTTTTTGTCAGTTTGATGGATAAATGTAAGGGTTTTAGGGTCTTTTAAGCAAGTTCAGATGCCACAAGAATTCATATTCTCCGAAAATTGTCTTTATTAACTGATTCTTCTCAGGCTGACTTCTCTCACCGTACTTTTTGACCAGCCTATGTTTAATTTTACATCTGCTATACATTGCGTTGATTCAAGCAACCGGTCCGCCTTTTTTGAATTGGCCCTTTGATAGCCACATAACGGCACGCATGAGTTCCATTGCAACATGCCATAAACTTCCGATTATGAAAAACAATGTATTGATATTACCCGGTTTTCTGATTGTGAGCCTGGTGTTGTTTCTTTCCTGCAATTCCGCTGATCAACCTATTCCAAAAACAAGTGTTGCTTCAAACAAGCCCATTCCGAAAGAAGAACTTGCCCTTATTCGGCGCGAATTCAAATGGGCCAATCCATATAACGCGGCATTAGACACCCTGATCGTGCACCTCAAAAAATTCGATATCAGTACCGATGACATATTGTGGGGGCAATCTATCTGTGTTGACGATATTACGAACACGAAGGACAAATTTTTTCATCCAGAGATCATGGGTCCGTTTAATTTTGGCGGCCTTGCCGGACTACCAGCCACAGGCAATACCGGTGTAGGTGCCTATGCACACCATGTACCTGAAAACGGCACTGCATTGGTGTTTGGAGGTCCGCATGTGGGATTTAGCAAGGAGGAGGGCTGGGGTTTGATACTCAGGCACAATCAGAAACATCGGAGTTCTTGCTGCGGTGCATTGGTAGCTGCCTTGGATAAATTGAAGAAAGGCGAAATAAAAGTGTCGGCGCCTGACCCTGAAGACTATCAGGAACAGGAAATTGAACAGTTGGCCCTTAAACACAGAGATAAAATACTGTCTTCTCCCAACCCACTTCTTGAACTTACAAATCTGATCGCTTTGGAATGCCGCCACCAGATCACCCGCTACGCGGTAAAACTAAAAGACAATCCTGAAATTCGCTATGTGGTTCTGGTAAATGGTGTCATCATCAATACCGATTACCAATACACTGATTACCTTTGCATCAACAGCGTAACGGTATTGGATGTTAAGCGGAGAGCGTGGATGGAATGGGAACGCCCTATTCAACAGTAAGCCTGGAATCGTCCAGGAAAAGGATTTGGTAATTTTGACTTAATTCGTGTAAAATTGAAAACCACATCATGACTTCGAACGCCAAATCAAACTCAGAACAAGAAGACTTTTCACTGATGCTGGGAGGTCCGTTTTACCAGGCACTCAGACGGCTCCGCCTGAGTGGTAACGCCCTGGAATCACCTGTACGCCGTGCTGTGGCGATTTGCACCATTGCCTGGGTGCCTTTACTGATACTGGCCTTTTCATCCGGAAAAGCAACCGGAAACAGTCCGGTTCCCTTTATAAGAGATTATGCAGTTCATATCCGTTTCCTTGTGGCAGTGCCATTGATGCTTGTAGCGGAAGTGGTTATACACCGGCGTATGCGTCTGCTCCGTCATGAGTTTGATAAACGAAAACTGATACCTGAAAACTTCAGGACACGCTTCGATGAAATTATTCGTTCTGCTTTTGCACTTCGCAATTCCCTATTTGCAGAAGGCGCCATAGCGGCCTTTGTTTATATTGTTGGCGTGCATTACATCTGGCGTCCTTATGCCACTATCGACGGATCAACCTGGTACACCAGCACTGCAGATGGCAGCACTGGTTTAAACGCGGCAGGTTTCTGGTATGGTTACGTCAGTATTCCATTCTTTCAGTTTCTGTTCCTGCGCTGGTATTACCGGATTTTCATCTGGTCTCGGTTTCTCTGGCAGGTATCCCGGATTCCACTGCGCCTCGATGCCCTTCACCCCGATAAGGTGGGCGGTCTGGGTTTTCTGTCTGAAATCGTGTCGTCCTTTGCCCCACTGTCCATGATGCACGGTGCGGTCTTGTCGGGACTGATTGCCAATATGATTTTTCACACAGGAGGTCACCTTCAGGACTATAAAGTACAGATAGTGCTGGTTGTGGCCATGGTGTGGATCATCCTGCTCTTTCCTTTTTTGTTTTTCATCGGTCAGCTTATGGATGTCAAACGAAAAGGCGTTCAGCAATACGGTGAGCTGGGTTCAGCATACGTTGACGCTTTCAAAGCAAAATGGCTGGAAAACGACACGCCGAAGAAAGACGATTTGATCGGCACATCAGACATCCAGTCTTTGGCTGACTTATCCAACTCTTACGAAGCCATGAGTAAAATGCGCATCACACCCATTTCAAGAGAAAATCTGGTCTTGCTCGCTGTCACCACCCTGGCGCCACTTGTACCGCTGTTGCTTACCATGATGCCGCTAGAAGAATTGCTCAAAGCTTTATTGGGTGTGATTGCCTGAGTGTGAGAAGTGAATTTTTATGCATATTTGATGTCATGGATGGGCTAATGAATAGAAGTACTACTGAAATAAAGGAAAAGATGAAAGGTACAAAACGGAAACGGACCTCTAGCCGAAAACCGGACTTGGATTTTACAAGATCAACACCAAGCCATATGCTTGCCCTTTTACTTCTGTTCTGGTTCACCAAGGCTTACACCCAGGACAGCCTTGTCAAAAGCGATAAATCAAGTGCAACGCGAAAGAATACCATACGCTACAACATCTCAAACCCCCTGATATTTGGAGAAAGTGCGATCATATTCGGATATGAACGCACAATCGGAAAGCACAAAAGCTTCTGCATCGACCTTGGAAATGTTTACTTAAGACCTCCGGTGATTGACGATTTTGATTATCAAGGCACCAAGTTCAGTGCAAGTAAAACAACCAGCGATTTTGGTTTTCACAGCGCCCTTGATTTCCGTTTCTATCTGAAAAAAGAGAACCGCTACGATGCACCTCGTGGAATTTACATAGCCCCTTACTATTCCTACAATTTGTTTAAGCGCGAAAACACCTGGATCCTGAATACAGCCAGCTTAACAAGCACAGTTGTGACTTCTTTTAAATTTCAAATGAACACCGTCGGTTGCGAGATGGGGTATCAGTTCCTGTTGTGGAAAAGGCTGGCACTGGATTTTATACTCATAGGCCCTGGCGTAACGTTTTATAATATTCAGACAGGCCTAAGCACATCCTTATCTGCAGAACAGGAATCCCAGCTTTTCCAAAAGATTAATGATGCTCTTGCCGGTCGAATACCAGGATACAACCTGGTGATTGATGGCAGGGAATATGAAAAAAAGGGCTCTGTCAACACCACTGCTCTTGGTTTCAGGTACATGGTACATATCGGATTCAGATTCTGATCAAAGTATGAAATTGAGACTAAAACCTTCTGTCAACTGGTTGTTGCTGTTTGTTCCGATCGCCTTTTTACTTAGCTGGACAGAAGCCCCGATATTGTGGGT
The DNA here is from genome assembly GCA_035429925.1 of Bacteroidia bacterium. Taxonomy (GTDB): domain Bacteria; phylum Bacteroidota; class Bacteroidia; order B-17B0; family Aurantibacillaceae; genus Aurantibacillus. The sequence continues at coordinate 16,777 of DAOMFS010000045.1, forward strand.
GTTTTTTGTAGCGGCCATATCCATCATACCGGTTTCGGTGTTGATTGGCAAATCCACCGAACAACTTACCGCATACACCAGCGATGCTGTGGGCGGACTATTGACGGCCACATTCGGAAATTTACCTGAATTGATCATTGGCATGATCGCACTTAAGGCAGGTTTGTATGAAATGCTTCTGGCCACAATGGCCGGAGCCATCATTGCAAATCTGTTGCTGGTACTTGGACTTTCTTTTCTCGTTTGCGGAATCAAATTTCACAGCACAGAATACAATTCGGGCAGTGTGCGCGTTTACAGTTCTATGATGCTGGTGGCCACCATCAGTCTAATGGTTCCCAGCGCGTTTAACAAATTCGAAGGAAACGAAGGGTTCAGTGCGGAAGAGCGTAATCTGAATATCGGTTTAGCCATTGCACTTTTGCTAGGTTATATTCTTTATCTGGTGTTCATGCTAAAGACTCATCCTCATTTTTTCAAAACCAAACTGGAGGACACAGAGAGCAACCATACACCCCATTGGTCTTTACGCAAATCATTGATCATGCTCTTGTTTTCCTCTACCCTGGTTGCCTTTCTCAGCGAGATACTGGTGGGTGCCGCAGAAGAAACGGGACATTTGCTGAACATGTCTTCCGTGTTTATTGGTATCATTTTTATCGCCATCGTTGGAGCCGCCGGAAATATTCCGGCTGTGGTAGTGGCCTCAAAGGGTAAAATGGATCTGAGCATTGGCATCATCATGGGAAGTGCCATTCAGATCGCGCTGTTCGTGGCACCTCTCCTCTCCCTTTGCAGCCTTTTCCTTGGACCACAGCAGTTGGCACTGGAGTTTTCACGCCTGTTGATTATGACAATTTTCCTGAGTGTTCTGTTGGGAACGGTGATTGCAGGAGACGGGATCGGAAATTGGTACAAAGGCGTTCAATTGCTGATCATGTACCTTATTATCGGGATGATGTTCTTCCTGGCACCGCACTGATGGAAACAAACAAAAACAAACACTTCTGGACCCAGCGGGTGAAGGAAAACGCTGTGTTGAATCCCGTGGACAGGATTTCTGAAGTGCTATTCGGTATGATCATGGTGCTCACCTTCACCGGAGCTATCAGTGTGACGGGAAGCGGCAAACGAGAAATACGGGAATTGCTCTGGGCTGCGCTCGGTTGCAACCTGGCTTGGGGCATTGTTGACGCCATCATGTATACCATGAATGTGCTGTTCGAACGAGGCAGATCCTTCAACATACTCCGTAAACTCAAGCCAAACGAACCGGCCCAATCCCAGCGGGAACTTGTGAAAGCGGAAATCCAACCTCTGGTTTCAGCCTTGCTCACCGAAGAAGAATTGAAACAACTAACCCAGCGCATACTCGAACTTCCAAAACCAGATAAAAAACAAATGTTGGTTTGGCAGGATCTTTATTCAGCTTTTCAAATCTTCCTGTTGGTGGTACTTTGTACCATTCCGGTTTCAATACCTTTTGTGCTCTTGAGCGATCCTATGTTTGCCCTTCGTGTATCAAATGGCATGGCGCTTCTGTTACTTTTTATTGGCGGAATCATCCTTTCCAGATACGCCGGTTTTCGGCCCATCGTAGGTGGGCTTGCCTACATGCTGATAGGCGTTCTGCTTGTTTTTCTCACGATGGCACTTGGCGGATGAAAACCCCGTTCAGCATTATCATTCTGATCCTGTTTTTGACATGCACACTAAGGGCCCAGCAAACCGACAGCACAGACGGCAATTCCTGGAAATTCAGTGCAGAAGCCTTTAATTACCTGATTCCGGATAATTATATTTTTCTTCCTATTCTGAAAGCTGATAGGCGTCACCTGCATCTGGAGGCCCGCTACAATTACGAGGACCTGAACACAGCTTCAACCTGGCTGGGGTACAATTTTAATGGGGGAAATCGTCTGGCGTACAGCATCACGCCAATGATTGGCGCGGCATTCGGAAATTCAAACGGCCTGGCTCCGGGTCTGGAATTCGATTTGACTTACAATCAGTTTGAATTGTCAAGTGAATCGGAATATCTGATGGATCTTCAGGATATCTCCAACAGTTTCTTTTACATGTGGACTGACCTTACCTATTCCCCGGCAGAATGGCTTTGGTTTGGCATCAGCACGCAGCGCACCCGGCTTTACAAGACCGATCTCGATTTGCAACGCGGTTTGCTTCTTGGTGGAGGCTGGAAAAATTGGGAATTTACAGGCTACGTGTATAATCTGGGTTTCAGGCAACCCATTGTATTGCTGAGCCTAGTATTCAATTTCCCAGACTAAACAAAGATTTATCTTTACCAAACACCGTTTCTACTTTTTGATTAAGTTTATGCTTAACAAAAGCGAACCTTCACGTTTCCTTAATAAGAGCATGACCATTATCAGTGTTCTTGGTGATGGTGGTGTATACCTTTGTACCGGGAATTTATCAATTCCACAACGAAAGCACGCTAAAACCAATCATCATGAAAAAGTCAATTCAGAGTATTAAAGCACTTGGATTTGTTTTTTTAATGCTGTTTTCACTGAATGCAGCGACTCAAACACGAACCGAAAAGGACCTTTTGGGCGAGAAACAGATTCCAGCCGATGTATACTACGGCGTTCAAACCGCCCGCGCCCTGGAGAATTTTCAGGTAAGCGGGGTACACACCAATTTTTATCCCGATTACGTCAAGGCATTTGCCATGGTTAAACTGGCAGCCGCCAGAGCAAACACCGAAACAGGCCGCATGAAAAAAGAAAAACTGGATGCCATTGAAAAAGCCTGTCTGGCTGTGATGGATGGGAAATATCACGACCAATTTCTAGTGGATCTTTATCAGGGTGGCGCCGGAACTTCAGCCAACATGAATGCCAATGAAGTGCTGGCCAACATCGCGCTGGAAATGATGGGCAAGAAAAAAGGAGAGTATCAGTTCATTGAACCCCATGACGACCTGAATATGGGGCAATCTACAAATGACGTTTATCCAACAGCCATACATGTGGCGCTTTTGTTACACAACGACAAAGTGATTCATGAAGCCCAGGCTTTGTCATCTGCCTTTCACAACAAAGGCAATGAATTCAGTAAACTCCTCAAAATGGGTCGAACAGAAGGCCAGGACGCCGTACCCATGACCCTGGGTCAGGAATTTCATGCCTTCGGATCTCAAATTGATGCTGCCATTGACGCCCTCCGCAAATCCGAAGCCTTTCTTTACGAGGTGAACATGGGCGCTACCGCCATTGGTACCGGTCTCACCGCCACACCCGGATACGATGTAAAATGTGCAGCGCAACTCGCTAAAATAACCGGCAAACCCATCGCAAAAGCACCTGAACTGCTTCCGGCCACCAGCAGCATGCAGGGATTTGTAATGTTTTCAGCCGCCATGAAAAACCTGGCCATTACACTCTCCAAAATCAGCAGCGATCTTATCTTCCTGGCCTCAGGTCCCAGAACCGGAATCTTTGAAATTAACCTCCCAGCCCTGCAGCCAGGTTCATCCATCATGCCCGGAAAAGTAAACCCTGTAATGCCTGAACTGATGAACGAAGTATGCTTTAAGGCGATAGGCAACGACATGACCGTGGCTATGGCCTCTCAGGATGGATTGTTACAGCTTAATGCTTACGAGCCTGTTGTTGCGGTCGCCATTATGGAGTCGCAAGCTTTGTTCTACAAGACCATGCCCCTTTTCAGGACCAAATGCATAGAAGGCATCACAGCAAACGAGGCTGTGCTGAAGCACTACATCGAACGCAGCGTTGGTATAGTAACTGCTCTTAACCCAGTACTTGGATACGAGAAAACAACTGAGCTGGCTAAAGAAGCCCTGCAAACCAATAAAGGCATACTGGAACTCATTCGGGAGAAAAAACTGCTCACCGAAGATCAAATCACAAAATTACTGGACCCGGCAACCATGACCGGACAAAAATAATCTGCACATCACTTAATTCCACAAGCCATGAAAACACAACACATCAGATTCCTGACCAGCGTAATTTGTCTTGCGCTATTTTCATTCACCTGGGCTCAGCCCAAACTGCCCAATGTGGTAATTCTTGCCACAGGCGGAACAATTGCAGGTGCCGGTGAAAGTTCAACCGGTTCAGCCTATACTTCAGGTAAGGTTGGTATCGACGCCATGATCGATGCCGTGCCAAATATCCGTAAACTGGCGAACCTGCGAGGTGAACAACTCTCAAATGTTGGCTCACAGGATATGAGCGTAAAAATCTGGCTCGATTTATCGAAACGGATCAACGAATTGCTTGCAACCAAAGAGGTAGATGGCATTGTGATCACGCATGGTACCGACACCCAGGAAGAAACCGCGTTTTTTCTGAATCTGGTTGTAAAAAGCGACAAACCCGTTGTCCTCACCGGTTCGATGCGCCCTTCCACCGCGCTTAGCGCAGAAGGCCCGCTGAACCTTTATAATGCTGTAGCAGTAGCCTCCAATCCCAAATCAAAAGGCTATGGCGTGATGGTGGTGATGAACGATGAAATACACTCGGCACATGGTGTTAAAAAAATGATGACCACACCGGTTCAAACTTTTCAATCTCCTGAGGAAGGTCCGCTGGGATCAGTGATCTTTGGCGAAGTCACTTTCTTCCACAACACCTATGGCAAAAACACTACAAACAGTGTATTTTCCACCGACGGCGTGACCGCTCTTCCCCGCGTTGACATATTCTACGCCTGCGCCGATGCTTCCGCCGATCTGATCGACATGATGGTAAAAGCAGGTGCAAAAGGAATTGTGATTGCCGGTGTTGGCGACGGTAACATGAATGCTACCAGCCTGGAAGCTGTGAAAAGGGCAACCAAAGCCGGTGTTAAGGTCGTAAGGGCGTCAAGGGTTCCCACAGGTTCGGTGCTGATTAAAGGTGAGGTGAACGACGAAGAATATGGCACGGTTTCCTCCGATGAGCACAACCCGCAAAAAGCCCGCGTGTTGCTTATGCTGGCTCTCCTGAAAAACCCCAGCCGGGATGATCTTCAGAAGATATTTATTGAGTACTGAATCAATGGTTAACCCAGCACCCAAAGTCATGAAAAAGAGAAAATTAATTCTGGCCATTGCTCTGGCTCTGACCCTGCAAAATGCAGCCTGGGCCCAGATGAACACCAAACAAACCGGTGACACCACTTATTATAAAACCCTCATTCCCGAAGAAAAGCAGGGCCTGCTCAAAAACATGAGCATGATCGCCAACATGCGTTTTGCAGGACGGAATGAGTTCTATAATGGCGAATATACCGGTTCTCGTTTTGTAAACGAACAGTTCCGGCTCGAGATCAAGGGTCAGGTAACCGACCGCGTGTTTTTCAGGTTCAGGGACCGCTATACCAGAGCACAGGAACCACAGAGTGTTGACAACCTCAGCCGTTCAACAGATCTGGCCTTTGTGCGTGTAAAGGCCACTGACAAACTGAACATCACGGCTGGTAAAATGTGTGCGGCATGGGGTGGCATTGAATTTGACATGAACCCGATTGACATTTACGAATACTCGGATATTGTGGAGTATGCCGACAATTTTCTGACCGGTGTAAGTTTCGACTATGCCCTGAACAACAAGCACAGCATCACACTTCAGGCACTGGATTCAAGGACTAAAACCTTCGAAGAGCTTTACGGATCACAACCCAACAAAACGGAATCCAAAGCCCCGCTGGCTCTGGTTGCCAACTGGACCGGCAGCATGTTCAACGGACACTTCAACACCATCTGGTCCTACGCGCTGCACACAGAAGCCCAGAAGACCTTTATGAATTACATAGCCCTGGGTAACCAGTTCTGTTTTGGAAAATTCACACTGGAGTATGACTTTAAATACAGCGACGAAGATCTTGACCGAACCGGTATAGTAAGCGAAAACGTGCCGGATTACATCTATCCTTTTGCTGTTGAAAACACCTTATATGTCGGTCACTGGTTGCATCTGCATTACAGACTGAATAAGAAGATCAACCTGGCATTTGTGGGCATGCTCGACAAGGCCTATTGGATGGATCACAACATAGCCGGAAAGAACACAGATTTTATTCGCAATGCCTGGGGTTATATTCCCACTTTGGAGTTCTATCCCTTCAGCAACGCGAACCTCAGATTTTACCTAAACTGGGTTGGTCGTGTGTATGAATATTCAGACTACGCCAAGATCAATGGCGGATTAAAAGATTACAACACAGGACGTATATCCATAGGCTTTGTTTCACCACTTGGGATATTCTGATTGTTGTTTTGAGAAAGTCTCTCATATTTTCAAACGAAGCGCTCAGGTCTTAAACGGGCTGACAAACGTTCTTTATTTACTGCTTGTTTTCCTGGGTGTGAATGAGAGGGGCGTTCATGCGCAGACGGCTTTACCGGTTTCACAAAAACAGGTTTATCAGCATCAGCAAGCCTGGTTATCCTTGAACAGCTTCATGCGATTCAACGCCAACTGGGGCATGCTGGCCGACGCCCATATGCGCAGGGAAAACTTTATGGCCGATCCCTATTTTTATCTCCTACGCATTGGGGCGGCCTTTTGGATTAAACAAAAGATTCCTGTTGCAGGCGGGTATGCCCACCTGTGGCAGGCACCCAAAAACGGCTGGAACACCTGGCAGAACGAAAATCGTATTTTTCAGCAATGGTCTGTCAGCGGACGGGAAGGTAAGACCGGCTTCATGCAAAGGATCCGAACCGAACAACGCTGGAAAGAAGAGATCATCGATGACCAAAAAACAGGTGCCATGACATTCAGTTTTCGACTGCGCTCACTCAGTAGCTTTGAATTTTGTTTTTCAAATACAGTTCGTGTGCCAAGGCTGGTGTTATCTGATGAAATACTGGTGCAATTTGGTCAATCCGTTTCTATGAATCCTTTTGATCAGAATCGCTTTTTTGTTGGCTTAAAATTCAACCTGAACGCCGACTTAAGTTGTGATATAGGTTACATGAATACCATTCAGCAACGCAGCAGCATTTACGAGTTTGACAAAAGCGATGTGTTCAGACTGTTTTTTTATTACACCCCAGACTTCAGAATGAAACAACCCGACCGCCTGATTCAAATCTATGAGAACACGGAGTAAACATTGAATTAAATCTTGTATATGAGTCAGAATCCTGTTGTGCTGATAACGTGCCTGCTTCTTCTGGGCTATGGTCTTTTCTCCAAGCGATTTGAGAAGACCATCATCACCGCACCCATGTTGTTTACTACAGCCGGCCTTTTGTTAAGCCTGATACCTTTCAGTTCCATTCACAATGGCATTACCGCGCCCTGGATCAAAACAATAGCGGAAATCA
>DAOMFS010000046.1:0-23934 GCA_035429925.1 Bacteroidia bacterium
CCTCCTCGCAAAGACGCGGTATTATTGAAAATGCGGCTCAGCGCCGCGTCGTTCCAGCGCACTTAAATAATTTCTATTTATTGGACGCGTAAGCACATCAAACATTCCGGCCTTGGAGAAATTTGCTTAGAAACAAGCGGGACTTGAAAGAGAAGCCACCCTTTTGCGTCATTGCGAGCTGCAGCGAAGCGAAAGCGAAGCAATCTCTCCGATTCGTTACCATGCCACCAGAACAGATTGCTTCGTCGGGCAAAGCCCTCCTTGCAAAGACGTTGGGATTTTGAATTGCAGACGGATGAATGTCTCAGAAAAAAACATGCTTAGCCTTTCATCCATTCCCAGGCGCTGCGGTACTGGCCTTGTGTTTCGCAGTACTCAAGTAAGGTCCTGAAAAAGGGATTCACCCCAAGCGTTGAGCTGTCGCCTATCAGCACCAGTTTTTTGCGGGCCCGTGTGAGCGCCACGTTCATGCGCCTTTCGTCGGCCAGAAATCCGATCTCTTTTTTTGCATTGCTCCGCACCATTGAAATGTAAATCACATCACACTCCTCCCCCTGGAAGCCGTCGATGGTTTTGATCTCTAGGGTGGCGATCTTTTCCTGGGGTATTTCCGAATCAGGATAATTCGCGCTGAGCCAATCGCGCTGTTCACGGTAAGGTGCAATGAGACCGATCTCGAGCAGAGGCAAATGGCTGTGTGCGGCATAAGCCCCGAGCAGATCCTGCAAATGCTGAAACAAAATGCGGCCTTCCGATGGATTGCGATAACTCAGACTTTCGGGATTTTGTTCTTCTTCAAATCCGCAGCCGGCCGTATCAATAAATTCTAAACTCCTGTTCAAAAAGGCTGTTTCATCCTCCGCCAGCACCTGTTCCTTTACGGTTTCGTCGGCTTTCAGTTCATCCTTGTAAAACCAGGCATTGCTGAAACCCATGATGACCTTGTTCATGCGGTATTGCCGGTTGAGCAGAACTGTTGCGCTGTCGAGTACAATGCAGCGGTCGAGCAGGCTTTCGTCCAGTCCGCCTTTTTTGGCCTCTGCACTTTTCACCACGGGTGGCAACTGAAAGTGATCACCAAAAAGTATAAGGCGTTCGCAGCGCAGCAGGGGGATCCAGACCATGGGCTCGAGACACTGTGAGGCCTCATCGAAAAAAAGCGTTTTGAATTTTTTACGTGCAAGTCCACGGTGCGTGCTGGCCACCGGTGTGCAGCAGATCACCTGGGCGCTGTTGAAGAGTTCTTCTTCTATCAGGTCTTCGAGTAAGCGCGCTTCGCGTATGCAGGATTTGGCTTCGGCATAATAGGTGCTTCGCTGGCGGGCTTCTTCCGGACCGAACACGCGCTTGTATTTGCCGGCCATGCGAAAATACTCTTCGGCATTGCGACGCAGCTGTCGCAGTTCCTTGTAATGTTTGGAAGCCGTGAGTTTTCCCTCAAGGCTGCAGGCTTGCAGGTCTTCAGAAACCCGGGCCGGATGACCCAGGCGAAGCACATCCACACCAATGGCATTCAGTTTTTCAGCCAGCAGATCCACGGCCGTGTTGGTGGGGGCGCAAACCAGCACCTGTTGTTCGGACTTCAGGCAATGGTAAATGGCCCAGACAAGGCTGCTGGTTTTGCCGGTGCCCGGTGGTCCATGCACTACGGCCAGATCCTCAGCGCTCAGCGCATGTCGTATGGCCCTGTTTTGAGAGAGGTTGAGTCCGGGTACCAGAATATCTTCGGTGTCCTTGTTGAATACAAGCGTTTGAAGGCCTTCCAGTTTATGGAGCAGGTTCAGATGGGCTTTGTTTTTGGTGTTTAGCAGCTGGCCCAGGGCTTTCTGCATCTCCTGGTATGAATTTTCGTCGAACTGTATGTTGAGGCCGAGTTTGCCATCGTAACACCAGTCGGGCAATTCATCGAGGTTAACGATCAGCTTCAGGCTGTTTTTTGAAACGGACTTTACTGTGCCGTACACCACCACATCCTCCTGGTTGGCGCTGAAGAGGCTTACATTTTTTCCCGAACTGAACTGGTGCGGGTGATCGGTGAGGGCGGTGCGTTCTATCTCAAGCAGGAGCAATTCGTGGCTGCTCAGTTCTTCGGCATTGATTTTAACGGGGTACCAGGTGAGGCCGTTCTGTTTGCGTTTTTCGAGCTTAACCCGTAGAAACTGTTCCTGGTATTGTCTGAAATCTTCGTCCCGTTCAATCTTTAACAAACGCTGCAGGCGTTCGATGCGCTGACGGGCTTCAGGCGGAAGCATGGTGTTGTTCTTTGTTCCGCAGACCGGCCCTCAACTGCGCGCTGGTTTGGCTGCTCCCATCGTGGCTCCAGCCGGGTGGACCAAACACGTAGCCTAATTTTTGCCTGAACTTGCAGTTTTTTTCGCGCAGATCTTTGTACATGTTCTTCCACTCGTGAAACACCAGGGTAATGGGACCCTGGTCAGGGATATTTTTGGTGAGGCCATAACGCACGGGATCCGAATCCAGTTCGGCCTGAAAGGTGCCGAAGAGCTTGTCCCAGATGATAAGGAACATGCCCATGTTCTTGTCGAGGTATCTGATGTTGCTGCCGTGGTGCACGCGGTGGTGAGAAGGTGTAACCAAAATGTGCTCAAGCAGGCCGAGCTTGCGCACCGATTGGGTGTGCACCAGTATACCGAAAATTTGCGTGGCGCTGTAGGCGAACATGATATCAATACCCTTAAATCCGAAGAGGGCCAGGGGGATAAAATAGATGAAGCGGTACAAAGGTTGAAACACCGAAGAGCGGAACCCAACGGTAAGATTAAATTCCTCGCTGTTGTGGTGGGTCACGTGCACAGCCCAGAAGAGCCGGCAGTAATGGTCAACCCGGTGCAGCCAGTAAAAAAGAAAATCTTCAGCCACGATGAGCACGGTCCAGTATAAAAAAGGCTGTGCAGAAAGATCGCCCACATGAAAGCGGAAAAAATAATTGAGCACCAGAAGACAGACACCGCGCACCAGGATGTCGAGGCCCATGTTCAGGAGCATGAGGTAGAGGTTGGCAATAATGCCTTTTGTGCTGTATAGTTTTTTGTTGCCGAAGTGAGAGTAGAGCAGTTCAGCTCCGATCACGATCACATAAATGGGGACCGAAACCATAACCAGTAAAGATTCTCTGAATTCGTTCATTGTACTGATGAGTAAAGGGAATGGCGGAAAGAAAAGATCAATAAGGACTCAGGGCTTCAACCTTGCCTTCGCGCACGCTGTAGGTTTGGGTTTTGATGGCACGCCTATGCTGTATGTAGTCGTCATATTCTTTTGAATACAAACTGCGGTTCAGGATCACCTCTTCAAAATTGCCATTCAGGCCTATGAGCAGTTCGCTGCTTTCGCGCACGGCGTAGTGGTCTCCGTCGTTGGCTGTGATGTAATCGGCGAGCCGGTTCTCGCGGCAATAATGTTCAAACAAAATATTTGAGCCGTGTCGCACCAGAATACGAAGGCCACAATGCTGGGCTACGGAGAGGTCGAGCACATCGTCGAACACATAGGCTACCTGTTCGGGAATAAGGCCTTGTTTATCGCAGATAAAGCGGAGGGCTTCAATTTTGTGCGGGGTTTTGAAAAAGGAATATTGGAAACATTCGCGTTCGGCGAAGGCCAGGGCCGTGTCGTTTTTTTCGCCGCTGATCACCGCGCAAACGGGCATGCTCTGGTGTTTGAGGTAATGCGAAAAGCGAAGCAGATTGGTACCCATGCTGTCCACCTCACTGAAGGGGCTTCCGCTTCCGGCCACTTTCTGGCCATTGTTGAACACACCGTCCCAGTCGAACATGTAGGCCTTCACGGCGCTGTGCCGGCGACGCATGTCCTCAGCCGGGCAAATCAGGCTTCCGCCGGCAGCAGTAAATTTCAGGAGTACATCGTTCATACAATAAGCCCCGGTGAAGGGGTGATTGAATCAGGATTTGAGATCTTGTATGTCAAGCATGCCGGCAGGTTTTCCCTTTTCGGTCACGACAATGGTATCCACCTGTGTTTTTTTGAACAGGAGGCTGGCTTCGTTCAGCAGGGCTTCGGCGTCGATGCAGATGGGTTCGCGGTAATCGAGTTCGCTGAGTTTTTTGTTCAGCACATCGCGGCCTTTTTCCATCAGCAGTTTTCTCAGGGAGCCGTCGGTGAACACACCTTTGATGCTGCCGTCTTTTTTCACTACTGTGATGGCACCGAAATTGTATTCGGTCATTTTCACCAGGGCGTCGCTCAGGCTGGTGTTTTCATCCACAATGGGATTGATGCCGTTTGTGGCTTCCTTCACTTTCACCATCATGAGGCGGGTATCCATGATAAACTGGTCCGTTCCAACGGTGGTGAAATTGTTCTCGGTAAGTTGTTTCAAAACTTTAAGCGGCACTGTGATGGTGTGCACACCCAGATTAATGGCGTTGCGTACGTGTTCGGAATGTCGAACCGAAGAGAACATGATCTTGGTGTCGTAACCATAAAGGTCTACGGCATCCACACATTGCTGCACCAGGGCCAGGGCATCGTGACCCTGATCCTGCAGGCGGCCCACCAGAGGGCACACGTATGAAGCGCCGGCATGCATGGCCATATAGGCTTGCTGCAGGGTATAGACCAGGTGAACATTCACCAGGTAATTCTTATCCCGGAGTAATTTACAAGCCCTTACACCTTCGAGAGAAACAGGAATTTTGAATACGGTTTTTTTGGGGTCGAGTCCCAGTGCGAGCTGGCGTTCAGCTTCGGCCAGGATCTCTTCGGCGCTGTTACCCAGGGCTTCGATCTGAAGCACAGGAACCATTTTACTCAGCTTTACAATGGTGGCATCGATGTCGGTGATGCCTTCTTTCTGCATAAAGGTGGGGGTGGTGGTGAGACCGTTCAGAAAGCCCAGCTTAAAGCCTTCTTCAATCTCCTTCATGTTGGCTGAGTCGAGGTATAATTCCATAATGCGCCTGGTTTTAGGACGTAAAGAAACTAAAAATATCTGACATTGGGGAGGGCTGAAACGAAGAAAGCCCCCTTGATCAGGAGGCTTTCAGACTTTAGAAAAGTATTTATTTAGACAGGATAAACTTGCTACTGCTGTATCGTTCGCCGCTTTGCATGCGGATGATGTATACACCGGAGGGAAGAAAACCCAGGTCCATTTCAAACTGTTCAAGTCCGGCGCCTTGTTCTGTTTTTGTGCTGTAGAGTATGGCGCCTTGTGCATTCAGGATGTCCACGCGTTCAAAACGTGCGGGGCCTTTCACATAAATGAGGCCGCTGCTTGGTGAAGGATAAATGCTAATGGGCGAATACATGTCCATGCTCACCTGGCCAAGACCGGTTACAAGGGATGACACGGTACCGAAGAACTGTACATTGTCGATGGCGAACCAGCCCGAGTCGGCTTCGGCGTTCCAGCTGTAAAAACGGAAGGTTGTGGTGTTCGCCAAAAAGGCAAAGGCCGGTACATTCAGCAAAAGATTGCTGCCGCTCTGGGGACTGTTGAAGTTGGCATCCAGTTTCCAGAAAAATTCGTTGTTGCCGTTCAGCGACAGGTTGGTGGTATTGGTGTTCAGCACGCCTGTAAGATTGGTGCTGTAGTTGTGAACACTTGACCGAACCGCGTAGTTGCGCGGACCATTGGCCGCACGGTTCACATCAAAACTGGAAGAGAGCAGGGTAAGGGAATAACCTGGCTGGGGTGTAACCGATACTTCAAAGTATTTTCCCGTGTTCAAACTGCCGGTCATGGAAGACTGGTTGTCGTTGCCGTTGCTGGCACCCTGAGGCCATCCGGCGTAGGCGAATGAACCCGGAACAGAAGGATTGGTGAATGTACCCACAGCAGAGAAATGACCTAAGTTTAGTCCGCCAACAGTAGAGCTTGGTGTGGGATCGAGTGTACCTGAAGAGATGGTCACTGAACCAAAGCCGTAATTGTAGGATATGTTGGTGTGCACTATGGAATTGTATTTCATTGAAAATTGTACCGAGTCGTTAGGATTGATGCTGTCGAACACGGTGTATTTGATGTGGCTGTAACCGGATGTGGCCGGTTCGGTGAGGTCCATCACCAGCATTTGAAAATTGGTGATGCCCAGTTGGGAAGCGCTTTGTCCGGCTGTTAGTGTTATGGCGTGTGGTGAGTAAATGGTTGGAGGGCCATAACAATAGGAGGCAAAACAAAAATAGGCGTCCGCGCCCGGGTTGAGGACCACATCGTAACGTTTGATCCAGTATTGTTTGGTGACGTTGCTGGTGTTCTTCACGTCAACGGTATAGTTTACTGTAGTACTTGCATTCACATCCACCAGTATGGCGGAATTGGGACTCACGATCGTGCTGTTGCCGTAGTCGGTAAGCTGAATGCTGGTTTGTGCTTGCAGCAGGCAAACTGCCGACAAAAACGAAAGTGTAAGGATATTTTTCATGGAGATTGAATTAAAAAGCCCTGCCGGAAATCAGCAGGGCTTTTTGGGAATGGAAATTATTTGGTAACGGTTAATTTTTTAACTGCAGAGGCGTCTTTGGTATCGATGATCACATTGTACACACCGGCTGCGAAATCTTTCACGTCGATGCTCATCCTGTTGTCGCCCATGTTCAGTGCGCTTTGGTTGCTGTAAACTACCTGGCCAAGGGTGTTCACGATGCTCACTTTGGCATTACCGGCATTGAGTGCAGGAATGTTAAGAAGCACTTCGCTGCTGGCAGGGTTCGGATACATTTCGATGTTGAGCACTGAAGCATTGATGTTCTCAATGCCAACGGCGTCGGTTTGCCTCAGGTTCACATTGTCGATATAGAGGTTGTTGCCGAAATCAGAAATGGCAACAAATTTTACCAGAACAGAGTTGGTGTTTAAACCTGTAAGGGCAACGGTCTCTTTTCTCCACTGGGCTGATGAGGGTGTAAAGGCGCTGGTAACAGGCGAGGCAGTTTGAAGAACAGTACCAGCTTTGTTGTAAACCACGCTCCAGGTAGCACCGCAATTGGTTGAAACCAGAACTTTGAGTGTGTCGGCATAGCTTGAAGAATAAGAAGCGTAAGCCACATCAAAGGTCATAGAAGGTGTGTTGATGCCGGTCAGGTTCATGGCAGGCAGGTTGAGGTCGTTCACGGTACCAGCTGAAATGTTGTAGAAGTCCATTTTGGTTGATTCAGGGCTAAGACCGAAGCCACCGCAAGTGGTTACTTTTATCCAGGTTGGTGAGTTGCTGTTGTTGTATGTTGACCAGTTGGCAGGAGGGAATGTAGTAGCGAATCCTTCTGCAACGGGAACGGCCTGGTAATTGGTTACCACCACAAAGGATTTAGACAGGCTGTTGTTGTTGGTGTTGAAGTCACCACCGCTAACACCGCTGATGTTGTAAGAGAAGGTGTGGGCGCCACCGGTTACATTCAGAACACCAACACCTACTGTAGTGGTTGTGCCTACACCCAGATTGGTTGTGATGTTCACAGGGGTTTGGGCAGTACCGTCAATATAAGGTGTAATGGTCATGGCAGTAATGGCGTTGTTGCCGTTGTTGCCGATCACAATGCTGGGTGCAATGGTTGAGCTGCAAACCTGAGAAGGCAGGGAAGCTGAAACGGCTTTGGCATCGTTGGCCAGGCTCACTTTATCAGCCACACCGGCTTGCCAGATCAGTTTGGTGCTTGTGGCATCATCCTGAATGAAGGCTACCATGGCGATCTCTGACTTGTCGCGGCAATATGAAGGCACAGGGCAGTTGAGGGTGAAGGTTTGGGTTTGTCCGTTGGTCCAGTTGGCGGCCATTGGCGTACCGGCCTGGATGCTTGGGAAAGATTTGATCACCACATCATCAAAGTCCTTTTCGCCGTTGGTACCAGGCTGGGTAAGGAAATGGATTCTCCTTTCGATCATCACCACGCGACAGATCAGGTTTCCTGTTGCCGAGAAAGATGAAGTAGCAGAAATGTTCACGGTGAGGTTGATGGAGCTGAATGTAGCATCCCACGCGCGGGTTACGTTGATAGAAAATGGTGTGGTATACGATTGCGCGGTTGCAATAACGGCGTTGTTGAGGTTGGCCGGATGGTCAGAAGCGGCACCAAATACCACGGGGTTTTGTCCGTCCATTTTACCATTCGGAGCAGAGGTGATTCCACCGGGACTGTTGTAGCCAAATCCGCTTGGTGAAGCACCGTATCTCCAGTTGATCTCTGTTTTGTTGGTTTGGTAAAGAGACCAGGTATTGGTTGGTGCGGAAGGGATGGGTACCTGCCACTTAAGCGCCACTACCTTGGGGGTATTGGTTGGTGATGAAAGAAGTGCGTTCAATCCGGGGTTAGTGGCTGCACAGGGCGGGCAGGTTTCTCCGGTAAATTCTTCGAACACACTCAAACGTGTGGATTGGGCCTGAGTTCCTAAAGCCGCAATCATGAACCCGAAGGCGAGTAGTTGTTTTTTCATGAATTTTGTTTTTTGGTTTGGATTATTAGGGTAACAAATATAGGAAAATAGCGATTCATCTGAACATTACAGTTGTTAAAATCAGGCTGCCGGATATAAAAAAACCCCAGCCAGCCGGCGGAGGTTTTGAGGATAAAAGATATGATTTTAGTCAGCTACGGTGAGCTTTTTCACCACTTTACCGTAAACCGACTCAACGCTTACAGAGTAAACGCCTTTGGCGAATTTGGATGCGTCAAAGCTAACCTTGTTGTCGCCGTTCACAAGTTCTGCTGAACTTTCGTAAACCAGCTGACCCATGCTGTTGATCACGCGTACTTTAGCCGAAGTGGGTTTCAGGGTGTTGATCATCACTGTGGTTTCGCCCTTGCTTGGATTCGGGTACAATTCAACACGGTAATTCACATAACCGTATTGATGGATACCCACCGGTTCGGTTTGTGAAAGGTTTACATTGTCGATGAACATGTTGTTACCGTGATCGTTGGTGGCCACAAATTTCACCAGCACATTGGCCAGGTTAAATCCAGTGAGCGAAACTTCTTCAGTTCTCCACTCAGCAGCTGTTACCGGCAGGTAAGCCGAGGTGATGGGGCTTGGCCAGGTGGCCAGATTGGTACCGGCTTTTGAATAAACAGTTACCCAGGTAACGCCGCAATCGGCAGACACCATCACTTCAAGCATGTCGTTTTCATTGGCACGCACGGCTTTGGCAATGTCAAAGGTGAGCGTTGGCGTGTTGGCACCGGCCAGGTTCATGGGTGGCAGCAGCATTTCATCCGCGTCGCCTATGCTGGTGTTGGTGAAGAAATCGTATTTCATTGAACCCAGGGGTAAAATGGCATAAGCACCCACGTTGGATACGCGGCTCCAGGATGGTCCGTTGTTCGCGTTTACACTACCCCAGGCAGGAGGCGGGAATGCGGTGCCAAAAAAGCCTTCGGATACAGGTGTGCCCTGGTATCCTGCCACCATGTAAAAGCTGGTCTTGGCCGAATTGTTCATGCTGTAAAAATCAGTTCCGCTCACATTGGTGATGGTATAGGAAAACACATGTCCTCCGCCTACACTTGAAGTGAGTACGCCAACAGGAACAGATACCGTGGCACCCATGGCCAGGTTTCCGGTCCAAACCACAGGCGTAGCTGCGGCACCGTCAATAGCTGGTGTAATGGTCATGTCGGTGATGGTGGTAATACCTGAATTTTTAATGATCACACTTGGGCTGATGGTGTTGCCACAGGTGAAAGAAGGAACTGTAGCCGAAATGGCTTCTGCATCATTGGGTACACCCTGACGGTCAGCCCTTGCGGCTTGCCATACTTTGCGGTCGCCATCATCCTGAATAAAGCTTACCATCGCGATCTCGGTGATCTTACGGGTGTAAGAAGGAATAGGGCAGCTGAGGGTAAAGGTCTGGCTTTGCCCGTTGGTCCATGAGGATGGCAGGGCAATACCGGTTTGAATGCTTGGGAAAGATTTGATGACCACGTCTTCAAAGTCTTTTTCGCCATTGGTGCCGGGTTGCACGCTGAAATTGATCAGGCGTTCAACCATGCAGGTGCGTAGAACCAGATTACCCACTGAGGTAAAGGCAGCGCTGGCGGTAACGGTGATAGTAAGGTTTACTGCAGATCCGGAAGATGACCAGTTGCGGGTCATGGCAATAGAGAAAGGCGTAGTGTAGGATTGTGCTGTGGCAATAACACCGCTGTTGAGGTTAGCCGGATGATCGGAAGAAGCGCCGAATACCACAGGGTTTTGCCCGTCGAGTTTTCCGTTGGGGGCAGATGTGATGCCACCGGGATTGTTGTAACCAAATCCTCCCGCTGAAATAGAGCGATAGCGCCAGTCGATCTCAGCCTTATCTGTTTGGTAGAGACTCCAGGTATTGGTAGGTGCTGATGGGATCGGAACCTGCCATTTCAAGGCAATCACTTTGGGTGTATTGGTAGGTGAAGCCAGCAGAATGTTCAGGCCGGGATTGGTGGCCGCACAGGGCGGACAGGTTTCACCGGTGAACTCCTCGAACAGGCTCATTCTGGTCGATTGAGCATTAAGCATCAGACCTGCAATTAACAGGCTAAAGCTAAGTAAGTGTTTTTTCATGATTTAACGGGTTGATTATTCAGACGAATTTAGGAAACAAATCCCATAGTTCAGAAAATCAAATGTTAAAATTTAGGACCGCTCAACAAAGCCACCTGAAGGGAATTTGTATTTTCGCGGCTCGGCATGACCTTGCACAAGCTAGAGGGGATCTTTACTGAAAAAATCTCTGTTCTTGACCCCGCCAAAAATTACTGGTTTAAGGGTTTGAGCGGATCCTCCTTGTCCTTACTCGTGGCAAATTACTTCAGCCGGTTCGAACGTTCATGCCTGCTCATTGCTTCAAATAAAGAAAAAGCGGCCTATCTGCTCAACGATCTCGAAGCCCTCTTGCCAGAAGGCAAAACACTTTTTTTCCCCGAATCTTATCGCCAGCCTTATCAACCAGAAAAGACCAGCAATGCCAACATCCAGGAAAGGGCAGAAGTGCTCAATCGCCTTGCTGCCGGGCCATTCAAAGGCGTATTGGTCACTTATCCCCAGGCGCTCTGCGAAAAGGTGAGTGCCAAAAAACAACTGCACCAGAACACCCTGCTCATCCGCAAAGATGAAAAGCTCTCCATAGAATTTGTGGAAGAGTTTCTCAGGACCTACCATTTTGAGCAGGTTGATTTTGTGTTTGAGCCCGGTCAATACAGCGTGCGCGGCGGCATCGTTGACATTTATTCCTTCGCGGGTGAACTGCCTTTCCGTGTTGAACTTTATGGAAACAAGGTGGAGGCCATTAAATCCTTTGATCCGCTCACACAACTTTCTTCCGCCCGCTTTGATTTTGTTACCCTGCTGCCCAACATCAACGCTCCGGTTTTTAACGAGAACAAGATCCTCATTACAGATTATTTTGATCCCCAGAACAGCACCCTGTTTCATGAAGATATGCAATATTGTCTCGACCTCTGCACCAAAAAGTTCGAGCAGGCTGAGAAAGCCTATCTGAGTTACACGGGTGAGATCGCGCAACTCGGTCCCGAAATGCTTTTCGCGCTTCCCGAAGAAATGAAAGCGGCTTTTCTGCAATTTCCGGCTGTTGAAGCCGGCAACCAGGCCAGCCGTCATACCGATGTGCTGGTCTTTCATCAGAAACCCCAGGCCGGTTTCAATAAAAATTTTGATCTGCTGATCGCGCACCTCAAAGAGAACCGCACCAAAGGGTACAGGAACTATTTTCTCACCGATAATGTGAAACAGAGCGAGCGCCTGATCAGCATTTTCAACGACATCCTGGCCAGAGAAGGCCGGACTTACGACAGCCTCATTGAGCATCTCCCCATCAGTCTTCATGAAGGCTTTACCGACGATGAACTCAAGCTGGCCCTCTTCACCGACCACCAGATATTTGAACGTTACCACCGTTTCAAACTCCGCGAGCTGCGGTTCAAAAGCCAGGAGGCCCTTAGCCTGAAAGAGCTGCTGAATCTCCAGCCCGGTGATTATGTCACACACATTGACCATGGCATCGGGCGTTATGCAGGTCTTCAGAAACTCAGCATCAATGGCCGCGACCAGGAGAGTGTGAAGCTGTTGTTCCGCGACAACGATGTGCTTTATGTGAGCATACACAGTTTGCACCGCATCAGCAAGTACAGCGGAAAAGAAGGACAGGTGCCGCGTATAGACAAACTGGGCAGCAGCACCTGGAATACACTCAAACAAAAAACAAAACGCAAGGTCAAGGAACTCGCTTACGACCTCATACGCCTATATGCCGAACGCCGTTCGAAACCGGGGCATGCCTATCCCAAGGACAATTATCTGCAGCACGAACTGGAAGCCTCTTTTATTTTTGAAGACACGCCCGATCAGATCAAGGTGACGCGCGACGTGAAACGCGACATGGAAAAACCCCATCCCATGGACAGGCTGGTATGCGGGGATGTGGGTTTTGGCAAAACCGAGATTGCCGTGAGGGCGGCCTTTAAGGCTGTGTGCGACAGCAAGCAGGTTGCGATACTGGTGCCCACAACACTTCTGGCCTACCAGCATTTTAAAACCTTTCGCGAAAGACTGAAGGATCTGCCCTGCACGGTGGAATACATCAACCGGTTTAAGTCGGCCCGCCAGCAAAACCAGATCCTCAAGGACCTTGAACAGGGGAAAATCGACATCCTGATCGGCACCCATAAACTGGTGGGCAAAAGCATCAAGTTCCGCGATCTGGGTTTGCTTATCATTGACGAAGAACAAAAGTTTGGTGTTGGGGTAAAGGATAAGCTGAAGACCATGAAAAGCAATGTGGACAGTCTCACCCTTACCGCCACGCCTATTCCACGCACATTGCAATTCAGCCTGATGGGGGCCCGAGATCTTTCGGTGATCAACACGCCTCCCCCAAACCGCTACCCGGTACAAACCGAATTGCATCATTTTGATGAAGAACTGATCCGCGACGCGATACGTTTTGAACTCAACCGCGGTGGCCAGGTGTTTTTTGTGCACAACAAGGTGCAGAACATTGCCGAAGTGGCCGGCATTATCCAGCGTCTGGTGCCGGATGCCCGACTCGCTATTGGCCATGGCCAGATGGAAGGACACAGGCTTGAAGATGTGATGCTGGGTTTTGTGGAAGGAGATTACGATGTGCTGGTTTCCACCACCATCATTGAAAGCGGCATCGACATCAGCAACGCGAACACCATATTTATCAACGACGCCCATCAATTTGGCCTGAGCGACCTGCACCAGATGCGGGGACGTGTTGGCCGAAGCAATAAAAAAGCATTCTGTTACCTGCTGGCCCCTTCCAGCATACTCCTTAGCGCCGAAGCCAGAAAACGCCTGAAAGCCATTGTGGAGTTCAGTGACCTGGGCAGTGGTTTCCAGATCGCCATGCGTGACCTGGACATCAGGGGTGCCGGTAATTTACTCGGGGGTGAGCAAAGCGGCTTTATCAACGACATGGGATTCGACACCTATATGAAGATCCTGAACGAAGCCGTGGAAGAACTCAAAGAAGAAGACTGGTATAAGGAATCGGTGCAGGACCAGCGGCATGAGGACAAATCGGCATTTTCGCGGCAGTTCGTGAAAGAAACCCTGGTGGAAACAGATCTTCAGTTGCTGATTCCAGAAAACTATGTGAGTAATCTGAACGAAAGGCTCTTGCTTTACCGTGAACTGGATAATCTGACCAAAGAGGAAGAGCTCCTTCAGTTTCAGGAAGGTCTGCGCGACCGGTTTGGACCATTACCCGAAGAAGTAAGCGAGCTGGTGAACGTGGTGCGCATGCGCCGACTGGCCATGCAACTCGGGTTTGAGAAGCTGAGCCTGCGCAATTCAAGAATGATAGCCTACTTCCTGAGTAAGCAGCAAAGCGATTATTTCAACAGTCCCGTTTTTAAGGCTGTGCTGCAATTCGCGCAGAGCTATCCGGTACTTTGCCAACTCAAGGAACAGGGTAATAAATTCTACATCACCATAAACGATGTGAACGCGGTGAACAGGGCTATTGAAATACTGCGCGAAATGCAGAAGTTTGTGCCAGCGGAAAATACTGAAGCATGAAAACGAGATCGCGACCACTTATCATACTTATTGTACTCTTCAGCTATGTGGTGCTGCAATTCCTTTGGTGGGAAATTTTGCTGGTGAAACAGAGCGGACAGATCATCGACGAGAAACAGAAGATACTCGCGCTTTCGCTGAGCGATGCGGATAAACTGGAAACCGAACTTCAGGTTTTGCGCAGCAAGCGAACACACCAAACATTTATGATAGTGGGCGAGGGCACGGTGTTTCTGTTGCTGTTGTTGTATGGTTTATACCGCATCAAAAAAGCTCAGGACAAGGAAGCGGAACTCATGCGCCAGCAGAATAATTTTTTCCTCAGCATAACCCACGAGTTAAAAACCCCGCTCGCCGCGACCAAACTCCAGCTTCAAACCCTGCAAAAACAAAAACCAGGACAGGCCCTGCAAACAGAACTTATTGCCAACGCGCTTGAAGAAACGGAACGCCTTAATGCATTGATCGATAATGTGCTTCTGGCCGCGCGCATGGAGTCATCGGAGTTCAGGCTGAACAAACAAACTGGCGATCCGGGCGAATGGCTCAGGCAGATCTGTGAGCGGTATTTCAGTCAGGAGCTTCGTTCGGCCCGACTCGTACTTCAGTGTGAAAGCTTACACCAGGCGGCTTTCGACCAGGTCGCACTCACATCCATGCTTACCAATCTGGTGAACAATGCCTTGAAATATTCAGCCCCCGATACACAGGTGAAAGTGATCGCCAGGCAAAGAGACTATCAGACCATCATTCAGGTCTGCGATCATGGTCAGGGCATTCCGGACCAGGAGAAGGAAAAGGTATTCAGGAAATTTTACCGCCTGGGCAGCGAGGAAACCAGGCGTTCAAAAGGCACAGGCCTTGGATTGTACATTGTGAAGAAACTGGCCGATGCCCAGGGTATAAAAGTAAGCGTGAGTGATAATCAGCCCCATGGTTCAATTTTCAGCATCGTTCTGAATGCGGTTTGATTCCGGCATACACGTTTTCGCTGTTCTGTTGATTGCGATAAGTTCCTGTTCGGTTCCCCAAACTGAAAAGCAAGATGTTTTAACACAGTCACAAAACATGGTTAAATATGCCAAAGGTTTTAGCATGAAGGATTCAGGGCAATATAAGGTGATAAGCCTATATGGTCCGAATGCGGGCAGAACACCTCTGGCAGAATATGTGCTTTACAACAGCAATGAGCCCCCGGTTCAGAAGGGTGAAAATGTCTACCGTATCAAAACACCATGCCGCAGGGTGGCTGCGCTCAGCAGCATTTATGCCTATATGGTGGCTGAACTTCATGCAATGGACCAGTTGGTGGGCATAGACAACATAGATTATGTGAACCACAAGGCTGTGCTTGACAAATTCAGGGCGGGTGAACTGAAGGAATTGGCCAGAGGTCCGGAGCCGGACCTGGAGCAGATCATCCTGCTTCATCCGGATGTGGTCTTCAGTTTTGGCATGCCGGGACAGACCTGGGTAAACCACCCCAGACTTCGTGAAAATGGAATACCCCAGGTGCTGAGTTTTGATCATCTGGAAGAAAGTCCTCTGGCCAGAGCTGAGTGGTTGAAGTTTTTCGCCGCATTTCTGGGCAAGAGCCATGAAGCGGATTCTGTTTTCACGGCGGTTGAAAAATCTTATCTGGCCCTGAAAGATTCAGCCGCTCATTTCAAGATCAAACCCAGGGTCCTCACTGAAATTCTATACGGTGAGTTGTGGTATGTGCCAGGCGGTAACAGTTTTATGGCCCGCCTGCTGAGTGATGCGGGGGCGACTTACCCCTGGCATGAGGACCGGCACAGTGGCAGTCTGGCCCTCAGTTTTGAGCAGGTTTACCTCAGGGCAGCGGATGCCGATTTCTGGATCAATTTATCGGGATTAAAAAGCAAGCGGGAATTGCGGTCAATTGAAAGCCGTTATGAAGGTTTCAGGGCCTTTCAAAACGGAAATTTGTTCAACAACAATAAACGCGTGAACCATAAGGGCTATTCAGAGTACTGGGAATCGGCCATGGTTCATCCTGAGCGCCTTTTATCGGATCTTATCCGGATCTTTCATGCCTCACCACTTAAGGAAGAGGACTTGTATTATTACCGTAAATTGGACGAGGAGTGAAAAGAACATACCTCATCATATTCGCTTTGCTTGTACTGTTGTTTTTTGCGGCATGTCTTTGCAGCTTGTTTTTCGGGGGAAGCAGCGCGCTTGACACCGGCACGGAGAGCGGACGCTTTATCCTCTATCAGATCCGTATCCCCAAAACCCTCACGGCTATTCTTTCGGGGGCCTCTTTGTCCACTGCAGGTTTATTGTTACAGGTCTTATTCCGGAATCCACTGGCAGGTCCATATGCACTTGGGATCAGTTCCGGCGCTTCCCTGATGGTGGCCCTATGCATGCTTGCCCTTCAGGGCAGCGCCCTGGCCGTGTTGAGCTTCGCGGGCAGGAGCGTACTGATATTGGCGGCTTTGACCGGCAGTGTGCTGGTGACCACGTTACTCCTTTTGGTGTCGAAACGCGTAAACAGCAGCATTTTGTTGCTGCTGGTGGGCCTGATGATCGCGCAGATCTGCGGGGCCTTGCTAGGCACTATGGAGTATTTTGCTGATCCTTCGAACCTCAAAGCCTTCGTTATCTGGGGTCTTGGTTCCCTTTCCGGCACCAGCACAAGCGACCTGCCCGTGTTTGGCACCCTGGTGTGTCTGCTGCTCCTTTCACTTCTTGCCCTGCTCAAGCCGCTAAACGCCTTATTGCTGGGAGACGATTACGCGCAGAATCTTGGATTTCATACACCGCGTATTCGCTTTATGATTATTCTTGTTTCATCAGGCCTTACGGGGATCTGTACCGCTTTTTGCGGACCGATCGCCTTTGTGGGCATTTCCATTCCCATACTTTCACGCCTGGTGTTTAAAACCTCGAGACAGGAAATTCATCTGCTGGCCTCTGCCCTGATGGGAAGCAGCCTCTTGCTGATTGCCGACGCGGTGACACATCACGTGGTGCAGGGCAGTACCTTGCCGGTGAACGTGATCACCACGCTGATTGGCGCACCGCTGGTGCTATACACCTTATTCAGGACCAAACAATGGTAAACCAGGTGCGCATAGCCATAGAAAATGCCGAATTGGGATACCGCGGCGCCTCATCCGAAACCGGCGTGCTCAGCGAAGTAAACCTTGAACTCCGCGAAGGGGAATTTGTTGCCGCCGTTGGTTTGAACGGAGCAGGAAAGTCCACTTTGCTCAAAACCCTGTGTGGCATTTTAGCGCCCCTGAAGGGGAGGGTTCTCATTCACAACAAAAACATCCTTGAGTTCTCAGCGCTTGAGATCGCGAAAACCATTGCCATTGTATTAAGCGGAAAGATCGAAGGCTTTAACCTGAGCTGTTTTGATCTGGTGGCTGCGGGCCAGATGCCTTACACGAATTCATTTCACCAGCTGAAAGACGAGCACCTGCGTAAAATAGAGGAAGCCCTCATGCAAACAGAGCTTGGTCCGCACCGGCACAAAAGTCTGCACGAACTGAGCGATGGCTTGTTTCAGAAAGCACTCATTGCCAAAGCCCTTGCCCAGCAAAGTCCTGTGATGTTGCTCGACGAACCCAGTGCTTACCTTGATTACGCTTCTAAACACAGGCTTTTTGCCCTGCTGAAAGAGCTGGCCGAAAAACAGGGCAAATGCATACTGGTGAGTACGCACGACCTGGATCTGGTGCAGCGGTATTGCAGGAAGGTGATCGTGCTCGCGAACGGAACCTGCGAAATGCTTCGCATAGAAGAAACTGCAAACAATCCGGGCTTCAGACAAATCGGTGGAAAGTTCCTCTGAAGCGGTATCAATTTTTTTTGAGACCCCATACGTGGTTATGCTGAAAGCGGTATTTTTGTGCCCTCTATGGCACTTATCATCAAAAAATCGGGTTTACCAAACGCAGGCAAAGGTTTGTTCACCAACAAGCCGATCAAAAAAGATCAAAAAATTGTGGAATACAAGGGCGAGATCATTGACTGGAGAGAATACGAAAAACGCGTGAAAGAAGACAAAGACGGATATCTCTTTTATATTCACCGCAAACGCTGCATAGACGCGTACGGAACGCCCCAGTACAAGGCCCGTTACGCCAACGACGCCGAGGGCCTGAGCCGGGTAAAGGGTTTAAAGAACAATTCAGTGTACGAGATCTTCGGCGACCGCTGTTACATTGTAGCCACCAGAGACATTGAGGCCGGTGAGGAAATATTTGTGAGTTACAGCAAAGATTACTGGGACTGCATACGCTACAACATCAAACACAACCTTTACCGAAGCCGTGAATTTTCACAGGCCGGGTAAACCAGGTACAGCAGCCTAAGCCTTCACCTGAACCTAAGCAAAACGCAGCGCGCATGAGCAAATTTCTGATCGTTGGACTTGGAAACATTGGGCCCGAGTATGAAGATACCAGGCACAACATCGGGTTCAGAATTCTTGACAGACTGGCCGCTGCCAATCAGGTAAAATTTTCGGCGCGCAGGCTCGCCGATGTGGCGGAACTTAAATACAAAGGCAGGCAACTGGTGCTCATCAAACCCAGCACCTTTATGAACCTGAGCGGTAAAGCCGTGAATTACTGGTTGCAGGCTGAGAACATCGACATCAGCCACATGATGGTGGTGGTGGATGAGCTCGCCCTGCCATTTGGAAAAATCAGAATTGGCCCCAAGGGCAGCGACGGGGGTCACAACGGATTAAAAAGCATTCAGGAAGTGCTGGGTACAGCCCAGTATCCGCGTCTGCGCTTTGGCATAGGCAGCGCATACGCCAAAGGCAAGCAAGTGGATTATGTGCTGGGCAAATGGGGTGAAGAAGAAAAAACTTCACTGGATGAAAAGATCGACAAGGCTGTGGAAGCCATTACTTCATTTACTTTTGCGGGACTGGAGATCAGCATGAACCAGTACAACAAATAAACCGAAACGATGAATTACGACCAGGTGTTAGGACAGCATGAAGTGAAAAGCCGGCTTCGAAACCTGATAATGAGGAATCGGGTGCCGCACGCGCTTCTTTTCAGTGGTCCGCATGGCTGCGGCGCGCTGCCCATGGCCCTGGCCTTTGCATCTCACCTGCTTTGCGCAGAGAGGCTGGGGAGCGGCCCCTGCGGTACCTGCAGCGCCTGCATAAAAACCGGCAAACTCACTCACCCGGACCTGCATCTGGTGTTTCCGATCGGGCTGAGTAAGGAGATACGCACCAGTGAAGTGCACCTCAAAAAATTCAGAGAAATGGTGTTGGACAATCCCTACCTCGACCTGGAGGACTGGTTCAGCAGCATCAGTTCAGGAAATAAACAACCCGTTATTGCCACTGATGAAGCCGCTTCTATCGTAAAGACCCTGAGTTATACAAGTTTTGAAGGCCGTCACAAGGTTCTCATCATGTGGATGGCCGAGAAAATGAATTCTGAAGCCTCAAACAAGATCCTGAAAATACTGGAGGAACCCAGTGAAGACACGGTATTCATACTCGTTTCAGAACAAGCTGACCAACTCCTGCCGACCATACTTTCAAGGGTTCAGCAAATTCCATTCACCAGGCTGAGCACGGGAGAGATCGCGAATGCACTTGTTCAGAACCATGCGCTGGATGAAAGAAGGGCCGAAGAAATAGCCTTTCTCTCAAATGGCGATTACAGCGAAGCCCTTCACCTGATCCGGAATACAGAAGAGGAATTTAACCTGCACAGCCATTTTCAAAGCTTTATGCGTTTGGCTTTCAGTTTCGATTATATAAAAATACACGACTGGGTGGAAAACAATGCGAAAATGGGCCGGGAAGCGCAAAAGCAGTTTTTTCAGTACGGGCTCGAAATGTTCCGCGACTGCCTGATGCACAATTACGGCCAGTCCAGCCTGGTGCGCCTTGCAGGGGATGAAAAACAGTTTCTTGAAAAATTTGCACCCTTTATTCACAAGGGCAATTACGAGAGGCTGATAGAAGAATTTAACAACAGTTATTACCACATTGAACGGAATGCCAATCCTAAAATTCTGTTCAGCGATCTTTTTGTGAAGGTGAATACCCTCATCGTTCCGCCCAAAAAAGTTCAGGTCTGAGTATTTTTCAGGATCAGTTTGCGCAACATGTTTAGTGCGGTGATGGCACTCATGGTAATGTTGATTTGCCTGTTCTCACCGAACTGATATTTCATGGCAATCAGTTTGTCTTTTCCTGCCACGGCAATCCATACCAGTCCGACCGGTTTTTCGGCCGTGCCTCCGCTGGGTCCCGCTATACCTGAAATGCCAATGCCAAAATCGCTGTTGAATTTGAGTCGCGCGTTACGGGCCAGTTCGGTCACGCATTCCTTGCTCACGGCGCCAAAATTCTGAAAGATGTTTTCGTCAAGTCCCAGCAAATCGCGTTTGGCGCCATTGGTATAGGGTACGATTCCGCCTTTGAACACGTCCGAAGCGCCTGGCACAGCGGTGATGAGCGATGACAGATAACCGCCAGTGCAGCTTTCAGCCACTGAAAAACTCATCTGGCGTTCACGCAGAAGGTCCAGCACAACTTCCTGAAGACTGAGGTGCTCTTCCCCGAAAGATTCTGTGGCGAAAATGTTTTCAGGTATGAGTGCGCGCAGGGATTTAATGTGTTTCTCCACCTTATCCTGAAGTGTTTTCTGGTCACCTCCGAATGCGGATAAACGCAGGCGTACCATGCCAGGCTGAGGCAGGTAAGCGAGCCTGATGCCATCCGGCTCCAATGCATTCTCCCAGTTCTCGATCTTCTCAGCCAGCATGCTTTCTCCCATGCCGACCGTGAGCACACTTTTATGAAAAATGGCCGGCAGGCTGAAACGTTTCGTGATCGCGGGCAACACAGAATCGCTCATCATGGCTTTCATTTCGTGGGGCACACCCGGCATACTGATGAATATTGTATTCTGTTTCTGCATCCACATGCCAGGAGCCGTGCCTTTATAATTCATGATCACTTCGCAATGTTCAGGCACCAGGGCCTGTTGCCGGTTCAGTTCTGTGACCTCCCGGCCGCGCTTTACAAAAAACGATGTCACAATGGCCAGCACCTCTTCATTCATTACCAGTTTGGATTGAAAGTAATCCGCAAAACAGCGTTTGGTGATATCGTCCTTGGTCGGACCCAAACCACCGGTAATGAAAACAAATGACGATGACCGTTTGAGCGCCTGGTCAAAGGCGTTCACGATGGCGCTCTCGGAATCTGCGATACTGCTGTGATGGATTACCCGAATGCCCAGAAGGGTAAGTTGCTGGGCAATCCAAACCGAATTGGTGTTGGTGATCTGACCGATCAGAAGTTCGTCTCCTATGCTTATGATTTCTGCGTTCATCTTTTTCAGCCCCATTTTTCCAGGCTGGCGCCTGCTTTAAAAAAGCGATCAATGTTTTTCTCGACCTGTGGATCCTTCATGAGTTCGGGCGCATGATGCGGTTTTTTACGCGCGTCGATCAGCAGGGGGCCCTTGCAGGCCCAGTGTTTGTGCTGTGTGTATTCACCCACGCCGTAGATATCGTGACTGGGGTTGCTTCGTGTGTAGGTGATCCAGATATAATCACGAAAAACATTGGCGGATGAGGCAAAGTTCTCCTGATCGTGCAGAACCACCTGCACAATGCCCGACAGTTCAGCCAAATGAGTCTCGAGTTTTTGACACAGGCTCCTGAGTTCAGCAGATTCTGTGCTGTAGTCACTAAAACCTTTATACCGAACGGCTACAAGCCCGGGCATCACCAGAACAGGTTCAGCAAAGGCCTTGACCTGGCTGAACACAGCCGGCAGAACTGTGCTCAGGGTTCTGATTTGCTCTGTACCGGCGGCCAGTACAAGCTTGCTGCCTGCATTGAGGCTTTCTCCGGAATAGTCGAGCGTATCAATACTTGTTTTGGTATAGAAATGAAGATCCCGTTCGAGGTTGCAGCGTTCAAAATGGTGTTGAAGGAAAGGGCGGGTATTGTGACAACCAGGGTGTGAAGGTTCGTCGGCTGAAATAAAAAGGAATTTTGCCAGGCTGAGCTGTCCTGTGCCGAGTATGCGGTTGGCCTGTGTGAGAATTTCGGCAGGCGCCTGCTGATTCAGGTATGGTGTATAGCGTTCACTGCCACGTGCAAGCAGCAAGGGATGCACCCCGGCTTCGTCCACAGCGTGTATCTCTTTTAAGCCCGGAATTTCAGCGGGAATGGCTTTTCCGCTGAGTTCGTGAATGAGGGCGCCAAAAGCCGTATCTTCCTGTGGAGGACGGCCAACCACCGTAAATGGCCAGATGCCATTTGGTCTGGCGTAGACCTTGTGCACCCTCATCAGTGGAAAGGGATGTTTCAGGCTGTAATAGCCCAGGTGATCCCCGAAGGGACCTTCTGGTTTGGTTTCGTCGGGGTACACCTCTCCGGTGATCACAAAATCAGCATCCAGTGAAATACAGTATCCGTCCTGATAGGCGTAACGGAATCGTTTGCCGCCGAGGGCGCCCGCGAAGCTGAGTTCACTCATACCTTCGGGCAGGGGCATAACGGCGGCCAGGCTGTGGGCCGGCGGGCCTCCCACAAACACACTCACTTTCATGGCTTGTTTCCTGGCTTTGTACTTGCTTTGATGAACACCAATGCCTCTGTGGATCTGGTAATGCAAACCTATCTCTTTATCTTTCACATAATCGTTTCCGTTCAGTTGTACACGGTACATGCCGAGGTTGGCATGCATTACCCCGGCTTGATCCGGGTCTTCGGTATACACCTGAGGCAGGGTAATGAAGGCCCCGCCATCAAGCGGCCAATGTTGAATCTGGGGGAGGTCCGAAATGTGAATCTCCTGAAAAAGGCCTGCGGGAAGAGCGGATTTCCTGGGCAGGGCTTTCAGCGCATGCAGGCCCAGGGAGGCATAGCGCCAGGGTTTTTTAAAGGCTTCAAATGGCTGCTGGCGCAACTGAATGAGTTCCTGCATGGTCTGGAAACCTGATCTGAAGAGAAACCGGCTTCTTTCAGCCTTGCCGAATAAATTGCTTACGGCCCTGTACCGGCAGCCCTTGATGTTCTCGAATAACAAGGCAGGACCATCCTGGTCAAAGACCCTGAGGTGTATGGCAGCCATTTCGAGACGGGGATCAACTGCTTCTGTCACACGCACAAGGTGTCCGTGTTGTTCAAGATCAGAAACGCACTCAGCCAGAGAATTGTACTTCATAAAGTTTCATCGTCCTGCTTTGCGCCACATGCACCAATGGCCGGAGAGCTCATGAACAGCAAGGCATACTTATTTTATTAGCTTTGTGAAGGTAAATAATTTTCGCTATGAATCAGCTCGCTTTTTTACAGGAGAATATTTCCAGACATCCCCTTGTGAAGGAGGTCAAGTCGGGCATCAGCGCACAGGAGGAGAAACTCAACACTTACCTCGACAACCTTTACAGTGAGATCCTGGCATTCGCTCCACGCCTGGTGATGGCGGCCGT
The DNA here is from genome assembly GCA_035429925.1 of Bacteroidia bacterium. Lineage (GTDB taxonomy): Bacteria > Bacteroidota > Bacteroidia > B-17B0 > Aurantibacillaceae > Aurantibacillus. Next base: position 23,497 of record DAOMFS010000046.1, read on the forward strand.
CATTTTGCTGCTGGGGCTCTGGCTTATTCGCCGCATTGCGCGCCTGGCCACAAAAGCCATGGAGAAGCGGGACCTGGATGTGAGTTTGCGCGGATTTCTCAGGAGTCTGATCAGCATAGGCCTGAAGATCGTGCTGATAGTAACCGTGGCTGGGATGATCGGTATTGGTACCACCAGTTTTGTGACCATACTGGGTGCGGCCGGACTGGCTGTGGGCCTGGCTTTGCAGGGATCGCTTTCCAATTTCGCGGGAGGCGTGCTGATACTTATCTTCAAACCTTTTAAAGTGGGCGATACCATTGAGGCCTCGGGCCAAAGTGGTGAAGTGACCGAGATACAGATCTTCAATACCATTTTGCTCACGGCCGATCACCGAACCGTTATTTTACCAAACGGTCCCCTTTCGAACGGCACAATAGTGAACATCAGCAGGCAGGG
>DAOMFS010000047.1:0-23456 GCA_035429925.1 Bacteroidia bacterium
GTAAATTGAACAGGCTATTCTTACCCTGAAGACCTTTCCAGCAGGTACCGAAAAAATCACAGGTATAGGGTCTGAAACAATGCATGCCTACCGGCATGTCAGGTATTTGATTTGCCTCAATTAATTCAGCGGCTTCGAGGGTCCGGTGCTCAAAATAAGCCAGGTTACTTTCCGCTTTTTCCTTTACACTCCGCTTTTTAAAGAGCTTGCGCAGTTCGAGAGTATCTTCAAACTCATAACTGGCATCGAGGGTAACCAGAAACAGGTCGTCGAAGCCCTTCAATTCATTTTTCAGAACGTAATACTGCAAATACGCGTCCTTCAGATAGATCTCTGAAACTTTCAGTGAGCTTTTAACTTCATAGGCTGTGTAACGACCATTGTCAAGACAGAGGATATCGGTAATAACCAAAACCGACTTGTGAACAAAAGCGGCTTCGTAAATGACCGGACAGGCTTTCTCCACCAATTCCCTGGTTTTAACAAGTGCTTCCGAGGTATTGGAACAGAGTTTGGAAACATCTGTGCCACCGGGAATAAGACCTTGTGCCAAAGTGCCCACATCGTGTCCCCGTTTAAAGGTGAGCTGACGTTCAAGAGGCAATTTATCCCGCAGAAACGGAAAATTCCTGTACAAAAAAAAGGACTTGGCGCATTGTTCAAACTTCATGAATGAAGTTTTACTCAGAAGGTAGTCGTTCCCGGCCATCGCTTTGTAAAAGTAAAATATTCCTGTAAGCCTGCGATAACAAGCTTTAATTAAGCCTATATCCCGCGACAATATTCGGATTAATGTGTAATTTAGGACGGAAATTTTTTACCTATGTCATCAACACCGGAAGGCCGCCAGATCATTTTCAGCATGGTGAATGTGTCGAAGATACATCCGCCTCAAAAACAAGTACTCAAGGATATTTACATTTCATTTTATTACGGCGCTAAAATCGGTGTGCTTGGTCTTAACGGTTCCGGGAAATCAACGCTTCTGCGCATTATGGCCGGTGTGGACAAGGATTACATCGGGGAAATACACCAATCGCCGGGTTACAGCATCGGGATGCTTGAGCAGGAACCCCGGCTGGATGAAAGCAAAACCGTGATTGAGATCGTGCGGGAGGGGGTGAAGCAGCATGTCGACATCCTGAAAGAATTTGAAGAGGTGAATGAAAAGTTTGGCGATGAAGCTGTGATGAACGACCCGGATAAAATGGATAAACTCATCAACCGTCAGGCCCAATTGCAGGAGCTGATCGATCAGCACGACCTCTGGAATCTCGACAACAGGCTTGAGCGCTCCATGGATGCACTGCGTTGCCCTGACAGCGATACCCAGGTGAAAGTACTTTCCGGAGGTGAACGTCGCCGTGTGGCCCTATGCCGTTTGTTGCTACAGGAACCCGACATTCTTCTACTGGACGAACCTACGAATCACCTTGATGCGGAAAGCGTAGACTGGCTTGAACAACATCTGAAGCAATACAAGGGAACCATTATAGCGGTAACACACGACCGGTATTTTCTGGATAATGTAGCCGGCTGGATTCTTGAACTGGACCGCGGTGAAGGCATACCCTGGAAAGGCAATTACAGCAGCTGGCTGGAACAAAAAGGCGCACGGCTGAAGCAGGAAGAGAAGGCTGAAAGCAAACGCCAAAAAACCCTGGCCCGGGAATTGGAATGGATACGGCAGGGTGTGAAAGGCAGGGGCGTTAAACAGAAGGCCCGCCTCAACAATTATGAAAAAATGCTGAGTGAGGATGTGAAGTCGAAAGAAGAGAATCTGGAGATCTTCATTCCGAACGGTCCCCGGCTCGGAAACGAGGTCATTGAAGTAGTGAATGTGTCCAAGGCTTATGGGGACAGGTTGCTCTATGAGGGTTTGAATTTTAAACTACCACCTGCAGGTATTGTAGGCATCATTGGTCCGAACGGTGCCGGTAAAACCACCCTGTTCAGGATGATCATGGGTGAAGAAAAGCCCAGCAGCGGGGAATTTAAGGTAGGGCCAACCGTAAAGATCAGTTATGTGGACCAGACGCATAAAGCCATGGATCCCAACAAAACCGTTTACGATGTGATCAGTGGTGGACTCGACAACCTGAATTTCGGCGGCAAGCCCATGAATTCGAGAGCCTATATTTCGCGTTTTAATTTTTCGGGTAGCGACCAGGGAAAAAAAATAGGCGTATTATCAGGCGGTGAACGGAACCGTTTACACCTGGCCATGGCCCTGAAGGAAGAAGGCAATGTACTCTTACTCGACGAGCCCACAAACGATTTGGATGTAAATACACTCAGGGCACTGGAAGAAGGTCTTGAGAATTTTGCGGGTTGCGCGGTGATCATCAGCCACGACCGTTGGTTTCTGGATCGTATCTGTACACACATCCTGGCTTTTGAAGGCGACAGCAGTGTCCAATGGTTTGAAGGCGGGTACAGCGAGTATGAAGAAAACCGCAAGAAACGCCTGGGCAATGTGGAACCCAAGCGTCCGCGATACAAAAAACTGGCGATTTGAATTTAACGTAAAATAAAATCTATGATCCAATTTAAGCCCAGCCGGATACTGATTCCGGTCGATTTCAGCGAAACCTCCCTGCTTGCTGTTAAACACGGCGTGTTCCTCGCCAAATACACCAAAGCCGAACTGCACCTCCTGCATGTGGTGAATCTGCATTACGATGCCCAGGATATCTTTCTGCCTTATGTGCAGGTGAACCAGAGTGAGATTGAGAACAAGGCGATGGAGAAGCTGAAAAGTTTTTCAGACGATTTACTGAACGAGCACGGCATTCGTTCGAACTGCATCATCCGCACGGGCTCTCCAAGTTTTGAAATTATTTCTGTGGCACATGATCTGCATATCAGTCTGATCGTGATGGGCACACATGGTTATTCACCCATTCAGGAATTTATGATAGGAAGTGTTGCCCTGAAGGTGCTCAGCAAATCGCCTTGTCCAACCATGGTGATGAGCCACGAGGCAGATCATTTGGGTTACTCACGCATTGTGCTGCCCATTGACACCAGCGCCCATACAAGGCAAAAGGTTAATTATGCCGTGGAGTTCGCGAAAGTATTCAACGCCAGTCTGCATGCTGTGGGATTGCTGGGCGCAAACGAAGAGAATGAAAAAGCGAGTCTTGAACTGATTCTGAAACAGATCGGAGAAATTGCCGGTTCGGCCGGGGTAAACCACAAGAGTTTACTTCTCAGCCAGGTGAAAAACAGAGCCAGTGCATCCTTGCAGCAAGCCGAAGATGCCAAAGCAGATTTAATTATTATCATGAGCGATCAGGAAGCTGAAATGAGCGGTTTATTCCTGGGGCCATATGCGCAGCAGATTATCTATGCCAGCAAAGTACCGGTGATCGCCATCAAACCCCGCGACCTGAGCGCTAACGATGGCAGCATATTAAGTGGTACCAGCGGTTTGTGAGCCTGTATTTTGAACGAAAATCTAACCGATATTCCGGTTTGATCCCGTTGAAACAATTCACAAATTGTTCAAAAAAGCATTCATGGTGAACCCTGTGCTCTTGCCCTAAACGTAACTTTGTGCGCTAATTTATTTTATGTCAACTACCGCTGAACACATCACCTGCCTGATCGTAGGATCCGGACCTGCAGGTTACACTGCCGCCATTTATGCATCACGCGCGGACCTGAAACCCGTTCTGTATACGGGGCTCACCCCGGGGGGTCAGCTCACGGAAACCACTGAAGTGGACAATTTTCCGGGTTATCCCAAAGGCGTTACCGGACCCGTTCTAATGGAAGACCTCAAAGCTCAGGCTGAACGCTTCGGAACCGATGTGCGATTTGGTTTGGTTACCAAAGCAGACCTGAAGGCCAATCCCAAACGCCTTTGGATAGATGAAAAAACAGAGATCACAGCAGACACGGTTATCATATCAACCGGAGCAAGCGCCAAATGGCTTGGGCTGGAAAATGAAAACAGGCTGCGTTTGAACGCCGGCGGGGTAAGTGCCTGCGCGGTATGCGACGGGTTCTTCTTCAAAGGACAGGATGTGGCCATTGTTGGCGCTGGCGATACGGCTGCGGAAGAGGCAACTTATCTGGCCAAACTTTGCAGAAAAGTTTACATGATCGTGAGGCGCTCGGAAATGAGGGCAAGCAAAGCCATGCAAAACCGTGTAAAAAATACGGCCAATATTGAAATTTTGTGGAATTCCGAAACCCAGGATATTTTAGGCAAGGAAACGGTGGAAGCCGTACAGGTTAAAAATATGCAGAGTGGCGAAGTGCGCACCCTTCAGGTCACAGGCTTCTTTGTAGCCATTGGTCACAAACCGAATACAGATATTTTTAAAGGTCAGCTGGATATGGATGAACAGGGGTATCTTCAGGTTCATCCCGGCAGTTCACGCACCAATATCGCAGGCGTGTTTGCTGTAGGGGATTGTGCCGATAAAACCTATCGCCAGGCTGTAACCGCCGCCGGAAGTGGCTGCATGGGCGCCCTGGATGCTGAACGCTACCTGGCCTCAGCTGGGGTACATTAAGGCCAAAAGACAGGCTCGCTGTTAATATTCTGTTACTTCAATTATTTTGAAATGATGTCTGCTATTACCATTTTTGTTAGATGGAGCAGGCAAATGTCCCAGAGGGTAAGGGCGATCAGGAACCCATTGATCCTGCCCAGGTTTTAAGAGACCAGGAATCGGTTTCTCCCCGCCTTGGTGAACTCTACCAGGACCTCAACGATTTTACCGAAACCAAACACAAGATCGAAGAACTGATCCGTTTCCGCCAATCCTTAATTGACCTGGAAGAGTCTCAATTCATGAGCAATTCCGAAGAATTCCGTTTCTACAAAAAAAGAGCAATTGACGCGATCAATCATTTATTCGACGTTAGCCGCAAGCCTTTGGGTTGAGCCCGGGACAGGTTTATTCTCCCCCAATCTACACACGCAAAATCTCGTTAAATAGCTGCATCAAAGCCTTCCCGGGCTGAAATTATTGCTTAAGTTTACCCGATCGTTTGCACTATGAACAAGTCCTTTTTCGCCTTTCTTATATTCCCGCTTTTGGTTGTATCACAGGGTAATTCCAAATACCCGACCCTGCTTTGGAAAATTACCGGGAATGGGCTAAACAAAGCCTCCTACCTGTATGGCACCATGCATGTGAGCAACAGGGCAGCTTATTACCTTTCGGAAGAATTTTTTGCCGCTTTGCAGAGCGCGGAAGCGGTGGGGCTTGAAACCAATCCGGGTGAGTGGATGCAGAACATGGAGGAAACCGGTGAACTCTCAGAACTTAACCAGTTCAATTCCGGTGCGTACTATTCCCGTAATTTTTATAAAAGCGCGTTTTCTAACAGCTTGCCTTCTGAAGCCCTGGTGAAGAATATTCTGAGTTATGAACCCGACATCATCAATGGGCTTCTCTACCGCCAGCACCGGTCGCGGGAGAATTTTGAAGAAAGCACGTATATCGACCTGTTCATTTACCAGACAGCCTCCAAGCTGAATAAACCCGTGATCAGTCTCGAGAATTTTGCCCAGTCAGAGATCTATGCCAGATTGGCTTCCCTGCCTGATGAGTACGGCGAAGATTACGGAAGTCTTGATTACAGCGATTATCAGACCATAGGTGTGAAAATAGAAGACGCATACCGGGAGGGCAATCTGAGTAAACTCGACAGCCTGAGCAAGATCAGCAGCACTGGTAACACAATGAAGTACCTGATCAAGGAACGCAATTTCTTTTTTGTGCGCACCATGGATTCTGTGATGCGGACCCGGAGCCTTTTTGCGGGAGTGGGAGCTGCCCACCTGCCTGGTGACTTCGGCGTGATTGAGATGCTGCGCGATAAAGGCTATAAGGTTGAACCCATCACACCACGCTTCAGCGACAAGAGCATTAAATTGAGACAAAAATTCGAAGCCAAATCCAGGGCCGTCGATTTCCGAACCTACACAGCACCCGATTCAGCATTCAGCGTGAGTTTGCCCGGCAAACTTTACCCTATTGCGAGCGTTGATAATCTCAAATACCTCCTGTTTGCCGATATGGTGAACGGGGCTTACTATTCCGTGAGTCGTCTGAAATACCTCGGTCCTGTTTACCAGGTGAGTTCTCTCGATATGCAATCCCTTTTCGACAGACTTTTTTTTGAAAATCTACCCGGAAAAATCATCTACAAAAAAGAGCTTAGCCATTCGCCGGGCATGCGCGCTGTGGAAATCCTGAATCAAACCAGGCAAGGCGATCAGCAGCGATACCGTTTTTATTTCAGCGACGTTGAAATTTTCATTTTCAAACTGGGTGGAAAGGCTATGTATGCCTCTGGGCTGGAGGGAAACCAGTTTTTTAAATCCATACAATTGTTGCAGCAACCGCGGGGTTTAAGCACATATACCCCGACTTTTAAATTTGATTATGCCGCAGAAGGTATTCTTGCCTGGAAAAATTTTAAACCGGCCACAGGCGGGTTCAGTTGTACGGTGCCCGCGGGGTTTTGTTACGAAAAGTATAAAAACAATCCGCTCAACGGATTAACGGAAGATCTTTACGCGTACGATCCGGGTGAAAAGCTCTTTTGCGGAATTAAACAAGCGGTCTTCAATGATTTTAATTACCTCGAAGAAGACAGCTTTGAATTGAATCAGCTCGCGAAACGCACACTTGAAGCATATAGCTATACCATCGAACCTGAGTACATCCTGGGAAAGGAACAGAACCTGCCGAGCATACGGTTTAAAGCATCTAACGCCAATCATTATTACATGACCGGAAAGGTGTATATCAAAGGGGTGCATTATTATCTGTTGTACACAGTGAGTCCGCAGGCGGTTAGTTTTGACCAGAAGTTCTTCAAAAACTTTAATCTCTGCGATTTCGAATACACTTCACCGCGAAAGGTGATCAGGGATAATGATTTTTATTTCAGTGTGAAGGATGAAGTGAGTGACGATGCCATAAGCCATTTTAATGAAGCCTATGCCAGGGCGTATGCAAAAGAGATCGGTACCAAACGGGATACCAGTCTTGATTACGATGTCAGGGTAGATAACAAGTATTATTATTCGCCATCCAGCAACGAATGCGTGAACATCTCCCTTGAAAAGTACAACGACTACGACTACAGGAATCCTGAAGAGGTGAACGAAAAAATACTGAAACGTTACACCAATAGCGGCAGTTTTAAACCCAGGCAGATCGACAAGACCGTGAAGGACGGTTCCTGCAAATACCATTACCAGTTAAGCGATACAGCCACCAGCAGGGCGCTTGATTCGCGGTTATTCATCAGCAAGGGTTTGTTGATGGAGATCGTTGCGCCTTTTGACACCACCATCGGATTAAAGGGCTGGACAGAGGAGTTCATGAACAGTTTTAAACTGCTGGATACACTGCCTGGAAGAGATATATTCAAAAACAAGTTCAACTTATTGCTGAACGACCTATGCAGCGAAGACACCTTGCTGAGGCGAAGGGCAAACAACAGTTTAAAAAATTCAATTTCATTGCAGAAGGAATATGTTGATGAATTCGTGAAATTTATTGCCTCGCCCCGTTTCGGTTCAGTGAATGAGGACAGCAAAGCCCAGTTGCTGGTGAATGGCGGGGTGATGGAGAATGAATCTGTAATTGCGCCTTACAAAAAACTTTATTTCCAGTACACCGACAGTTTTTATTTGCAGCTCTGTATCATAAAGGGTCTGGCCTTTCTGAAAACTCAGAAATCTTACGACGCTATTTATGACCTGCTCATGAAAGAAACCCCGCTTGTGGGTTCAGACGTGACCGTGAACGATGTGTTTTCATCCATGCATGATTCGATAGAACTGTGCAGGAAATTTTTCCCCGGGTTACTGTCTATTAAACAGCACAACGAATACCGTGATGCCGTGTATGCTCTGCTGGCTGAGTTGATAAAGAGTGGAGTGACCAGTTCCTCGGTTTGCGCTCTGAACCGGGAAGACATGCTGAAGGATGCTGAACTCAGTCTGAAGCGGTATAATCCATCTCTGGTACAAGGCAGTTTCCAGGAGAATAATCCCGGCGCCTATGCTTCTCTGGATAAAAACGCAAAAGAGCTGGCTGAGAACCTACAGCGCAGTCTTCAGGGGTTTAATAACAACCGCGTCCACAGAGGAAGTGACTACCTACGTTTGCTGGATTCATATAGCCGGCCGGCACTGGTAAACTACGCCATAGTGCTGGCTCCCTACTACAAGCAGGACGCCGGAATCCGCGCTTTTTTCTCCAAACTGTCGAAGGTTAAGCCAATGCCGGTCATGATGTCTGTGCATCTAGCCTTGTTGCGTAACGGCATTGACCTGAACGACACACTAAATTCGTATTTCAGCAAAAACAAATACACCAGGGCCTATTTTTATTCGGAGCTGGAAAAGGAAAAGCAACTCAACTATTTCGATACTGCATATGCTTCACAACTTAAACTGGTAGAGTCTGTGCTGGCTATACAAAGACAATTGAGTGGTTTTTACGGCAGCGATAAAGAGAAACAAACAAAAGACAGCATGATTTTCGTGAAAAGACTGCCGGTACAAAATAAATACCAAAAGGGCGATCTTTATATGTTCAGAACACAGAAGCTGATGAAAAGCGAGCAGAAGTGGTGCCTGGTATTCGCCGATTCAAAGCCAGGCTACAAATCCAATATTGAAGTGTACAGTCTGGATTTTACCATGGACCCGGAGAAAAGTCAGGAGGATAATGAACGGGAGGTGCAGGACTATTTTTCTCTCGGATACAGAAAAAGAGCGAATCTGAATCCGCAAAACTGATGTGTCAAATCATTGATGAAACAGGATAAACAACAGCATTTTACAAGAAAATTAAAGGCATGAATTTCACAAGTGATAAGGCGGCCCTGGAGGCATTTGTTAAACAATACGCCGTGCTCAATACCGAAATAGCCAAGGTTATTGTGGGGCAAACCGAAACCATACACCATGTGCTCATTACCGTTTTCAGCAAGGGCCATTGTCTGCTAGTGGGCGTGCCTGGTCTGGCCAAAACACTTTTGGTGAACACCATTGCCGATGCCCTGGGTTTAAGTTTTAACCGAATACAGTTCACGCCCGACCTTATGCCCAGCGATATTACCGGAAGCGAGATACTGGACGAGGACAGGCGATTTCAGTTCATCAAAGGGCCCTTGTTCGCCAATATTATTCTGGCTGACGAAATTAACCGTACCCCTCCTAAAACCCAATCGGCCCTCCTCGAAGCCATGCAGGAAAAACAAGTTACAGTAGCCGGTAAACGTTATCCTCTCGAACATCCCTTTTTTGTTCTGGCTACACAAAATCCCATTGAACAGGAAGGCACATATCCTTTGCCTGAAGCCCAGCTCGACCGTTTTATGTTCAATGTCTGGCTTGATTATCCCAGGTTTGAGGAAGAACTGAATGTGGTGAAGCAAACAACGGCTGACCGCGAAGTGCAGGTGAACAAAGTGATGCAGGCGGAGGAAATCCTGTATTTCCAGGATCTGGTGCGCAGAATTCCAGTAGCTGATAACGTGATCGAATACGCGGTAAAACTGGCTGGCAAAACAAGACCAGGGTCAGAACTGAGTACAGAGCTCACGAACCGTTATCTCGATTGGGGCGCTGGTCCCAGGGCTTCCCAGTATCTGATCATTGGGGCCAAATGCCATGCCGCCACCCAGGGCAAATTCAGTCCGGATATTGAAGATGTGAAGGCTGTGGCGATTCCCATTTTGCGTCACCGGCTGGTGATGAATTATAAAGCCGAGGCGGAGGGAATTAAAGTGGAAGATATCATCAGACAGGTGCTTTGAACATGAAAAAGGAAGAAAATGAAACCGGACCAGATCCAAGAGATCTGTTCGATAAAAAAAAGTACAACACCCTTCTGATCGGCCGGGAAGGATTTACTACAGGAGAACAGGATCTTTCAGATGAATTGGAAGTGCTGTTCGAGGCCAACCTCAGTCGTGAAAGGGCAGAGGCGATATTTGACCTTATCAAAATAAAGGGCAATGCCGCGTTTTTGGTGAGTGTGATACGCGCCATGTCATCGGATGAACATAAAGCCATCCTTTGCGCGGCCTGCTGGGAGAGCGGACTGGATTTTTCCACGGAATTCCTTTTTTTTACAGAGCTGGTTTGTGCAGAACATTACCGATTGGCCATGGAAGCACTCACGGTCCTTCAAAGTTCAGAGAACATACCACCTGTAGCCATGCGCGATTCCTGTGTAAGTTTACTCAGATCCTCCAAACACCACCACACTGAACTGGTTGAAGAAGCCCTTTCATTTTTCTCGGGCCTCTCTGAAAATACAGATGGGTGAATGTCATGACAGGTGATCCCATAAACTTGTCTTCAGGAAGAAGCGTACTGATAGCCGGCGCTGGATTTGCCGGGCTACGCCTGGCCTGGAAACTCAGCCGGCAGAATGTTGAAATCACACTGGTTGACAGGAATAATTTTCACCAGTTTCCCCCATTGTTTTACCAGGTGGCCACATCAGGTCTCGAACCCAGTTCAATTGTGTTCCCCCTCAGGAAACTTTTCCAGAAAAAGAAAAATGTTCATATCCGACTGGCTGAGATTAAAGGTATAAGGGCAGGCGAACATGTACTCATAACCGATCAGGGCGAGCTGAAGTATGATACTTTGATTCTTTGTACCGGTACCGATTCCAGTTATTTTGGCAAGACAGAATTGGAACATCTGAGTTTGCCTATGAAATCGGTTGGCGAAGCCCTGAACATCAGGAACAGCCTCTTGCAAAATCTTGAACGTGCTGTGGTGGCGCCTCCTGAGGACAGGAGCGCATTGCTCAGTGTGGTAATTGTGGGAGCAGGGCCTACCGGCGTGGAATTGAGCGGTGCCCTTGCAGAATTGAAAAATCGTATCCTGCCAAAAGATTATCCTGAACTGGATTTCAGCGCCATGAAGATCACCTTGCTTGAACTATCGGATAGAACCTTATCCGCTATGTCTCATGAGGCCTCTGTCAAATCAAAGGACTACCTCTTGAAAATGGGGGTTGAGGTGCTGACCGGGACCGGACTTCTATCGTATGATGGTAAAACTGCTACCCTGAGCAATGGGGAGAGGCGAAGCACGTATAACCTGATCTGGGCCGCGGGTGTGAAGGGAAATTGGATTGAAGGTTTACCGGAAAAGAGTTTGACCCCGGCTGGGCGCGTTCGTGTGGACCGGTTTAACCGGGTGCAAGGGATCGACGACGTGTTTGCTTTAGGAGATCTGGCCTGTATGCAAACGGAGCTCTACCCAAAAGGGCATCCGCAGGTGGCTACGGTTGCCAATGAGCAAGCCGATTTGTTATATGCTAATTTAGTGCGCGGGAAGAGCGGAAAATCCTGGAAAGCATATGAGTACAGCAATAAAGGCAGCATGGCAACTGTTGGTCGCCACAGGGCTGTGGTGGATTTGAAGGGAATTCGTTTTCAAGGTGTGCTGGCCTGGTTTTTCTGGATGTTTCTTCACCTTATGCTCATTCTTGGTGTACGAAACAAAGTTTTTATTTTTATGAATTGGATGTATAAGTATTTCACCTATGATCAGTCACTGCGGCTTATCATTAAACCTGTAAAAAAATGAATGCCCCTGAAACTCTCAAAACCTGGATAAAAACAGATCCTCAAACCGACTTCAGCATCCACAATATTCCTTTCGGTGTGTATTCCGATGCTTCGGTACGCCACAGAGCGGCTTCAGCCATAGGCGACCAAATTATCGATCTTTACGAACTCTCTGCTGCCGGACTGATTGATGTGGATAAGAATTTCCTTGAAAAAGAATTCCTGAATGATTTTATTGCCCTTGGAAAAAAGATTACCGGAAAGGTTCGTCAGCAAATTATCGCGCTGCTTAGCGATGAAAATTCTGCTTTGGGCAGGGATAGAGGCCTTCAGGGCAAAGTCTTCAAAAATCAATCGGGAGTGAAAATGCTTTTGCCTGTGAGGGTGGGCGATTACACCGATTTTTACAGCAGTATGGATCATGCGGTAAACATTGGCACCATGATACGTGATCCCAAAAACGCGTTGATGCCGAATTGGAAACACTTGCCCGTAGGATACCATGGCAGGGCCAGCAGTATTTGCGTAAGTGGTCATAGTTTTTACCGACCCAAAGGCCAGCAAAAACCGCCAGATTCGGAAAACCCGGTTTTTGGACCATGCAAATTGCTTGACATGGAACTTGAAACCGCATTTGTGATAGGCAAGTCCACTAAACTGGGTGACAGTATCAGTACCGCCGAAGCAGACGACTATATATTTGGTATGCTTTTGTTCAACGATTGGAGTGCACGCGATATACAAACCTGGGAATATGTGCCACTTGGTCCCTTTCTCTCAAAGAATTTTGCCAGCACAGTGTCTCCCTGGATCGTTACACTCGAAGCCCTGGAACCCTTCAGGGTGAAGGGCTATGAACAGGTGCCCAAGTTGTTGCCTTACCTGCAATATGAAGGAAACAAGAATCTGGACATCAGACTTGAAGTTTTTCTGAAACCTGAGAAGGGAGAGGAAAACCTGGTGTGCCGCAGCAATTATAAATACATGTATTACACCATGGAACAGCAACTGGCTCACCACACGGTGAACGGCTGCAATGTAAATGTTGGTGACCTAATGGGCAGCGGTACCATAAGCGGCCCGGATCCCAGTGAGTACGGCAGCTTTATGGAACTCACCTGGCGCGGTACGAAGCCTATAAAATTAAAGGATGGGAGCGAACGAAAATTCGTGAACGATCTCGATACGGTGATTATTCGCGGGCACTGCGAAAAAGATGGCATGCGTGTGGGATTCGGCGAATGCGCCGCTACTGTGCTTCCTGCCAAATAATTCAAGGGATTACTGAGGCATAGTTTGCCAGACGATTAAAACGTTATGGGCGATAAGGTTTTTCTTCAACAATCTTAATGCCTTGTCCTGACTTTAATTTGCTGTTGTCTTCCAGGTCATTAAAGATACAGGTGAGTCTGGGGTGAAGTTTGTTGCCGCTTCGGGCGCTGAGTTCCTGAAGGCTTTCTCCTTCGCGGGCATTCACCACATTCAATTCATAAATCTTAACCTTTGAAAGGGCCCTGTCTGTCGCTGGCATAAAACTACGCATAGAAGAAGCCAGAAGTTTTCTCTTGTCACCAAGCGCTACACCTTCTATCTGATACGTCATGTTATTGTGTTGGATCCAGATCAGCTCAAGTACAACGGTTTCGTTTTTTTTCTTTCCACTCAGGCGGAGAATGTATGCCGGCAAACCATTTATTACGCTGTCGCCTGCGAACTCAAGGCTGCCTTTTTGGGAAGGTTTGAGCTTCTTTTGCATTTCTGTGCCACAGTCGTGCGGAGATTTTTTTTCCTTAACAACACTCAATGCCAGGGCAGCATCTTTATTTTTGTCATTGGCGATCAAGGCCTCAGGCTGATCGGCCCTCGGCCAGCCCAGAGGCAAGCGAATGCTAAAACCCAATTCAGGTTGCACATAAAGCACGCTGTCAACAAAACTCCCGTGCCGGGGATTGTCCCCGAAACACAGATTCTTCATGCTCAGTATAAAGCGCTCATGTGAAGGGTAAATCGCCTGGGATTTTTCCACCTGCAGTTTTTTCGAATGTTTGTGTATGTCTTCAACGCGATGAGGGGTATACGGATGGTCGTTCAAAAAACTATGGTGTTCGGCTTCACCCGTAATTACTTCCATTTCCCTCGAAAGGCGTTCTAAGGCGCCGGCCAGTTGATCGGGCTGATAGCCTGCTCTGGCTGCCAGGGCAATACCCTGGATGTCGGACTGCCTTTCGTGTTTGCGGCTGTATTTGGCAATGAAAGGGCTGCTGATGAGATCTATCGGTACATTGATGATGTTACCCAGACGCGTTCGGGTAATCCCGTTTATAATATTACCTGGTATTTTGAGAACAGAAGGAACCATATTGCGATTATACTGACGCACAGAGTGCCGATTCACCACATGTATGATTTCATGTGCCATGATGCCGGCAAGTTCATCTTCACTTTGAACAATGGGCAAAATACCTCTTGTGACATAAATGTGTCCTCCTGGCAGGGCAAAGGCATTCGGTTCGGGCGCATCGACCAGAAAAAATTCAAATTCAAAACCTTCTGGTTTTTTTTCGAGATGAGAAACAAGCTTTGCGCCAAGGCGTGATATCAATTGCTGCAGCGTGTCGTGTTTAAAAAAGCCCATTTCTTCTTCCACTTGTTGGGCCGCTTTCTTACCCATTTTCACATCGCGTGAGTAGTTCTGTGCCTGATAAAGTCCGGTTAAAAGGAAAAGGAGCAGGATTGTTAGTGTTCTCATAAGAAAGATGGCTTGGCTGTGATTTAAAGTTTAAAAATATTCAATGATCCGATAAAAGAATTCCATGGGTAAAACACCAATAAGCAGGATATGAATCAATTTGAAAAAGACCAGTTTTTGGATTTATGTTTTTTTCTGTCGAAGTGAAATCGTTTTTTCGCCCAGGCTGAGTTGCAACTCAGGCTCACCACCAGCAGGGGCGCGGTAACCATGGCTACGGTTTGTCCGGCCCTTGAAACCGATTCATTCGTACTCATGAACAGAAAAGGACTGCAGATCAAGCCCACATAGGAGAATGTGATGAGCGTGGCAGTGAATTTATACAGGGGTTGCCGTTTCGCGTGCATGCTTTCCAGTTCTTTCACTGGTATCCGCATGAGTATGTTCGTGCTTGGGGGATATGCCCTGGTTTCGTTGTAAGGCCTCAGGGTATCCATGAAACGAAATACATTCACATTATATGGTCGCACGATAAGCGTGTCCTTTTTGTACCAAATTTCCCTGGCGTACACTTCCACGCTTACACTGTCCTGACCTTGACTTTTTTTATTGTAGAACACCCCAAAGTCGTTATAACGTTGTAGGTTCACGCGTTTTTCACCACGTCGAAGCGTTACATCATTGGCTACACCCTTCATCTGTGCCCTGGCAGACAGGGAAAGCAGCAGGATGAATGCGACAGGTGCTAAGTGAAGTAGAAGAGGGTGCGTTCTGGTGACAATGGCCATACAGAACACGAAAGTACTAAATTATTACAGCCATTAAGGCTTCAGAAGGTTTCGGAAACAGCAAGATAGAAGCCGGCTGACTGTTTTCCGAAACCAAAATCAGCGCAGAGGTTTGAGCGGGAAGCCTTGTCAAGCATGACCCTCAGGCCAAATCCGTATCCGGGTTGAATAGATTGAAACAATTTCAGGTCACCAGCAGGGTTGTCGCAGGTTGTGGCATTCAAAAACAGCACGCCGCCCAGCAAACCTCCACATCCTGTAAGCGGGAAACGGTACTCGGCTTCGGAATAGACATAATTGTTACCCCTGAAACGGCCCTGGGTATATCCTCTCGCGCTGCGGCTTCGCTGATCATAAGCCGTTGCAGGAAGGATAAGATAAGGGTATCCCCCTTTTGGGGTAAACTGACCTATGGCCCAGAACGCAATCTGATGAGCAGGATTTCGTTTAGAGAATGGATGAAAGCTTCGCCATTCAACATTGAGCATGGTAACGTTTTTTCTGCTGCCCAGGAAGGTGAAATCGCCCCGCCAGTTTATGGCCAGAAAATGGCCTTTGTAGGCCTGGATCATGTTGTCTCGTGTATCCCAGATAAAATTCACATTGAGTCCTGAAGCCAGGTAACGTTTTGTATCGAAGCCGTATTGCAGGTTATAGGCATAGTGAGCCGTAATGAGTGTATCGCCGGGATTCATCTTTAATTTCTGATCCACTATTTTAAAGAATCCATCCAGCTGATAACCCAAACCAAGATAAATGCCTTCTGCCACACGGTATCCGCCTGACTGGTGTATTCGGACAAAATTGAATTCCATGGGCTGGGCAAGAGAATCCATTGTAGTCTCCTGGCCCAGGAGGTTGTATTGGTAAGACAGTATTCCATTTTTTGGGGCATCTGTGCCTAAACCATAGGTTGTTTGCGAAAAGATCAGAAATCTCCAGTCTCCGGTCAGAAAGAACTTTTCCTTTCTGGTATAAACGGTGTTTTTCAACAGAAACAGATATTGTTGTTTGGTTGTAGCCTGAATGCTGCCGCTTAAAAAGGAATAGCGTTTGTTTTCAGGCAATCTGAAAGCGAACTGCCCACCTACGCCTATCATAAAACCTGTTGCCGGGTTAGAACCAATAATGGGAACAAGAAGCAGGGAATTGTTATTCGAAACACCGGATTTCTCAGGTTTACCCAATTTCTGCCTCAGCCATCCGGGCAAATCACGCTGAAGACACTGGGAATCAGCAATGGCATTTGAATTCGTTTGTGCAGGAGCAGATACACTTACCAGAATAAAAATACTCCAGTTAAGAAAAAGGCGATATGTTTGAGAAAGCTTCACCTTGTAAAAGAGTCTGGTAAATTTCAGGGCTGCTCTAAGAACTATCACGGCTCAAAGATGCGTTAATCTTTGGAATTCCGAAACATGATATTTTTAAGTTTTTGTGTGAGTCCATGTATTGCTTCATCTCAGCCTAAGCTTCCGACCAATCCTTGTCCCATGTTCGTTTTATTATAACACTCAGGGGAAGAACATCATTCCCTGAGCAAACAGGCAAGCGGTTGAATCAAACTCAAGGCGAATGCCGATATCAGGTGATTATGATTGCCTGATCTGTGAATACTGAAAAAAATCATGCCATGCTGGTCAACAGATCGCCCCAAATCGTTTAACGAATCAATAGATAATGGTAAATTTGAATTCGTATGTTATTTCTCAAATTGAAGCGCGACAGAATGTCTGTGATTCGGTTCAGCTATCCTTTGCTTATCCTTCTTTTGCACCTACCGGCCTTTTGTAAAGGGCAGGACAGTTTGGGCGCCTTGGCAGGAAAACGAGGGAAAGAAAAGAATTTCCGGTTCATTCCCTTGCCGGCTATCGCGGCTACACCCACAACAGGATGGATGCTTGGTGTGGCACCAGGCGCTTACTGGACCATGGGCCCACCTGAAAACACATCTCCTTCCAGCGCCCTGGGCACCATAATTTTTACACAAAAACACCAGGTGTTGATCACCGCCAAAGCCAATACTTTTTTTCGGGCTGATGCCTGGAATATGTTGAGCGATCTGCGATATTTCATTAACGCCCAGCCAACTTACGGATTGGGCACAGGACCACAATCAGCCAAGCCGGTTGGTCAAGGTGGTATTAACTTTTCTGATAACCCATATGAACCTATTCCTTCGGCGCAGATGATGGATTTCCGTTACCTGAGAATTCACAACACCATCATGAAACGCCATGGCAATAGCCGGTACTTTTACGGTTTAGGGTATCACCTGGATTATCACTATAACATAGACGACAAACTATTAAATCTTGACACTGTACCGGCTGTTATCACAAGCCATTATGGATACAGCGTGTATCATGGCTTTGATCCGAAATCGTATTGTTTGTCCGGCGTTTCCTTTAATTTACTTTTCGATAGTCGTGACAATGCCGTTAACCCTTATAAAGGAAGATATGCTTATGCCAATATCCGCTTAAATCCTATCTGGATGGGTAGCACAAAACAATCAGGACTTTTATGGCTGGAATACCGGGATTACCTTCATCTCAGTAAAGACCGTCCCCGCCATTTGATCGGTTGGTGGACATATGGCTGGTTTCAAACCTATGGTACGGCACCTTATATGGATTTACCCGGAGTAGGCTGGGATCAGTTCGGAAGGTCGGGCAGGGCTTATACCCAGGGCAGATTCAGGGGTCAGGATCTTGTGTATTCGGAACTGGAATACCGGGTGCCGCTTCAAAAGAATAAAGAAACCTTTGGTGCTGTAGCCTTTCTGAACGGTACTACGGCCAGTAATCGCGATGCCGGAATACAGCTTTTTCAGTATGTTGATCTGGCGTATGGCATTGGTTTACGGGTGATGGTCATGAAGAAATCACGTGCAAACCTCAGCATCGATTATGCCTGGGGCCGTTATGGTGCCCAGGGATTTTATTTTGGACTAAACGAGGTATTCTGAAACGCCGTTTACCATTTCACATAAGCTGGCGGGAAGAATATATATCATCTCTGCAGCTGGTGCAAACTACACGGGTAAATGAGGTAAATAAAGTTCAATGGTATGATCAGAGGCCGAAGCGATATTGTAAACCTGCAATGAACTGTGTTCTGGAACCCAGGAAACCGTATTCTAACCTGATCATCCAGTGTTTGTTGTACTGAAACTGGGTACCCACAACAAAGTTCCACATGTCCTTAGGCCGCTTATCAAGTGAATATTGAACAGTGGCCGTATTTTCATCATTCAACGCGTCGTCCATGCTACTGAGCATGCCGCCTGCAGCGGTGATGGCCCTGTTCGCTGCTTCATAACGTGCAATGTTCGCAGGGTTCCTTTGTTCAATAGGACTAAGGTTAGTCCACCAGTTGGCGACATCCTGGTTCGAAGCTTCCACTTTGGCCAAACCGGCATCCACTTTTTGCTGAAGGCCATCTACGGGTATAACTTCTTTTAAAGGTATTGAGCCGGAGGTTCCCGTATTCAGTTTTAACCTGAATCCACCCACCCAGAATGCAATGTTGCTGTTGGGATTCTTAAAACGAAAGGATTTGCCAATGCGAGGCCCAAATATGTAGGCAAAGGCCGGTTCTTTCAGTTCGGGGATGTCACTCCAGGTAAAATTCATGTCAAGGGCAATCCAACCGCCGCCTACTCCAAAAGTGGGGGTTATGCCAAAACCAAATGTTGTGGCTTCGAAATTGGCTTCTGAGTTGAGTCGTATGGCTTCCTTCCAATTGCCGCTGGCATCGGGAACGTATATGCTGTAGTCCACCAGGGTATTTGGACGGCTCTTGGCCAATATGCCGTAAACGTTTAGGAAAGGGAATAACCAGATATCAGGCCTCAAGTTTATGCCACTGGCTATAGAACGGGCACTGTTGAAGCGCACAACTTCTTTAAGGTCGTAGGGCTCATTGTTATTGAATCCCACTTTGAGATTTTCAATGATGAGATCAGACTGTTGCCAGAGATACTGCACACTCATGCCGGCCGAATAGGGCAGCATAAATCCGCGTTTTGTTGCCTTTTCACCCCAGATTGGCAAGACATACGGGTAGTCCTGCGATTTGATGCTGTCTATAGCATGCTGGTTTTTTTTACCTACTGGTTTGTTTGTGTACACCTGACTGTTGGCTGCAAACGCGCAGAGGAGCAATAAAGAAGCCAGTATGTGCTTGCTGAAAGTGAGAGGAGATAATGGTTTCATAGCATAAGAATTAGAGGATACCTGAAATTAACATCAAATATAAGCCGGATTGTACATTTTCGATTTCAAAAATGATGGAATGTCAGAAGGTTCCAAAACTGATGACAAACCAGAATTGTAAATCTCTTTTGTAATCTGAACGGCAACATGAAATGACACATCCTGAATTGTTGAAACAGGCGGGTAAATTAGACCATTCTGAAAGTTTTCTTCTTTCACCTGCTCAGCCACGGCTTCCGCTGCCACCAATAACATCTGGTCTGTTACCCGTTTGGCCTGGGTGGCATAAATGGCAAGTCCAAGCCCGGGAAAAATAAAAACGTTATTGCCCTGACCCGGAATAAAGGTTTTTCCCTGGTAGGTAAATTGGGGGAAAGGACTTCCGCTTGCGAACACCGCCTTGCCTTTACTCCAGGTATAAGCCTGTTCGGCTGTGCATTCGGCGTGTGAGGTAGGGTTTGAATACGGGAAAATAACCGGTCTTTCGTTGATCGCGCTCATGTTCTCAATCACCTGCTGGTTAAACGCGCCGCCAACTGTGCTTACCCCAATAATGGCAGTGGGTTTCACGGCTAGAACGGAATCGGCAAAATTCAAAACAGGATCTCCTTCATGGGCATATACACGCTGGTATTCGGTGAGGTCCTTCCTGGATTGAACCAAGAGGCCGTTTACATCATGCATGCGAACACGTTGCCGGGCTTGTTCAAGAGACAGTCCATCCTTCACAAATTTCTGCACAAGCATGTCGGCAATCCCAAAAGCAGCTGCCCCGGCGCCTAAGAACAGAAAACGCTGTTCGGTAAAAGGACTTTTGAGCATGCGACTTATACCAATAAATCCGGCAAGGGCTATGGCAGCGGTACCCTGAATGTCGTCGTTAAAAGTGCAAACCTTGTCACGGTATTGTTTGAGAATTCCAATGGCCGTTTTGCCATTAAAGTCTTCCCATTGTATGCACACGCCGGGAAAAATCTCGTTCGCAGCAGATACAAATTCTTCAATAAAAGCCTCATATTCCTGTCCCTCCAGTCGTTTGCGGCGTATACCGACATACAAGGGATCCTTGAGAAGATTTTCGTTGTTGGTGCCGACATCCAGTACAACAGGAAGACACACTTCAGGCGGGACACCGGCGCAGCTTGTGTATAAAAGCAATTTTCCGATGGGAATTCCGATACCGTTCACACCAAGGTCGCCAAGACCCAGAATCCTTCCCCCATCAGTTACCACTATGAACTTAACATCGTGTTCGGGCCAATTCTTCAAAATCTGGCGTATTCTGCCCTTGTGTTTTAGTGAGAGAAATAAGCCTCTTGGCTGACGGAGGATGTGTCCAAATTTTTCACAGGCTTCTCCAACAGTTGGTGTGTATACCAGTGGCATATATTTAGCCGGCTTGCTTCCGATCGTTTTGTAAAACAAAGTCTCGTTCGTGTCAAGCAAATTGCAGAGGTAAGAGTATTTGTGAATGGGCAGTTCAATCTGATTGATTTGCTCTTCTACCCGCGTAATCTGTGTTTCTAAACTTTCTACAGCATCGGGTAGCAAACCTTCAAGATGAAAGTCGCGGCGTTCTGTCTCGCTGAAGGCTGTGCTTTTATTTTGCCGGGGGTTCCTTAACCGCGACTGGGCTTCCGATGGGTTCATATCAGTTTCTTTTTAATGTTCAGGTTCATGATATCAGGAGGACCCACAAAATGATTAAGGATGGTCCCAGTAAACCGATCAATAAACCCCCAACCCGGAAATCTTTCTGCTCTATCAAACCTGTACTGTATGCAATGGCATTGGGAGGTGTTGAAACAGGCAGAAACAGGGCGGTAGAAGCAGCCATGCCAATCACCATACAGATCTCGGTTTTCATGGCCGGCAATATGGCCATGCCAAGGGGTATCAGTACGGTGCTGGTGGCCGTATTGCTCATGATATTCGAAAACAACATGGTTGCGAATCCAAATACAATGAGTATTACAGTGCTGCTCATGTGGAGATTGCTGATCTTTAAGGCGTAGTGATCCATAAGACCTGTATGTTGCAAAGCCAGACCCAGGGAAAGGCCACCTGCTACCAATAGCAGCGTGTCCCATGGCATAGCCCGTACATCGCCGCCATCCAGCACTTTGGTGAGGGTGAGTAATACCAGTGGAATCGCTGAAACCGCCGCCACTGTTATGCCGTGTATGCTGCCGGTAAGCCACATGAGAACTGTTACAATCAAAACTGATATCACAATTCTTTTTTGAATGGTTTGCTGAGGATTTTGGATTTGTTTTTCTTCATTCAGAAAGGATAGGTTAAGCGGTTTGTTGTCTTTAACAAAGAGAAGGATCAGAACCAGACAGGTGACAGCGGTAAGAACTAGCGCCACGGGCATGCCGTAAATGATCCAGGTAAGAAAATCCATTTTGATGCCTGCCTGTTCGAGCGCACCGGCCGCCAGTGCATTTGGCGGTGTACCAATAATAGTACCCAAACCGCCGGTTACTGCTGAAATGGAAACTCCAAGGAGAATGGCTTTGGTCAGTCCCGATTCCTTGCCAAGTTTCTTCAGCAAGGGCATGACCGATGCTATTACCATGGCTGTGGTGGCCGTGTTCGACATGAGCATGGAAGCCAGCATGGTGGTGCTCATCAAACCAATGAGCAAGCTTCTGGGTTTGGTGCCGGATATGCGTATGGTAAGCTGAAGCAAATCTTTGTCCAGACCGGTTTTGGTCATGGCAACTGCAATAAAAAAACCTCCGAGCAATAGCCAGATGATGCTGCTCGAAAAGGTGGTTACGTACAGATCAATTTTTTCCGGATGTGGATTGAAGTGGCGATTACCCAAGCTGAAAACCAGAAAGGAAATGATCAACAAACCAACCGCAAATGGAGGAATAACCTCGGTAAACCAAAGTGCGATGGAAAAAAATAGTATGAAAAGCACATAGGTTTGCGAAGCCGTGAAACCCGGTTCACGCACAATCAGGCAAAGTCCGCAGGACAGAATGAGGCACAGCAAAAAGACGAGAATTTTTCGTTTGCCTTCTTTGGGTTTGATTTCAGTTGTTTCCATGGGCATGATGATGGTTTCTATAAAGTTTACTTAACATGTGTGCAGAAATACCATGCAGGAATATACTCAGTAAGACCGTGAGGCTCACAATGGAGATCAGCGTTTCGTGATTGGTTTTTCCCAGATCAACCACTAGCATCAGAGTGAACAGGAGCGAGGCGATACCTTTGGGTCCGAACCATGAAATGAAGAATTTGTCCTGCATACTTAACCCTGTTCCCCACAAACTGATCATTGCGGGTATAACACGAATCACAGTCAGGTTGAGCAAGGCGTAAAGAAACACTTCGAGGTTCCAGTGTGGTAAGGATTCCGGGATCATGATGAGACCAAGCAGGAGAAAAATAAAGAGTACAAGGATCTGACTATCGGCCTCGCCAAATGCGTGTTGTCGTTCACGCACGGTACGGTTTCGGGTTCCCAGCAGCAGGCCGGAAAAAAAGGCCGCAATAAAACCATTGCCATGAATCCATTCTGCCAGGTAATAGGCGGTTATGGCCAATACAATAGAAGAAATTCTCTGAAATGTACTACTCATCCACTCCCGTTCAGAAGCTTTATCTGTAAGGAAACCGCCGAGCCAGCCCACAAGGGCCCCCACCAAAGGGCCAAACACAAATTGTTTCACCATAAAGATGAGCCAGATGTGCCATTCTCCTGAAACACTTGAACTGCCGTTTAAGAATGCCATGCAGGCGAGCACAGCTGGCAGGGTAAGTCCGTCGTTGAGTCCGCTTTCTGCGTTAATGGTTTGCCGGATTCGCAGCGGTATCTGGTTTCCTGTAACCACAGCTACCCCAAGAGCGGCATCGGTAGGAGACAGTATTAAGGCTGTTAAGGCCATGACCCATTTGTTTTCATTTGGAAAAAGGGCATATGCAATCAGTATGCCTATTATCATGGTCACAGGTAAACCAATGAACAAGAGGCGGAGGGGCAAATTGCTGCCTTTAAGCAATGTTGGAATATGGATGGTAGAGGCGTCGGTAAAAAGCACCAGGATGAGGGTGATTTCCGCTATTGTTTTGATCCAGGGCGCGGTAATGCCATTGTGAATGGAACCGAAAGATATCAAACTTAACAAAAGGCCGGCTGTAGTAAACAACATGGGTGCG
>DAOMFS010000048.1:0-22648 GCA_035429925.1 Bacteroidia bacterium
GGGCCTGTAATTCTATTTTGCGCAGTCCAAGCGATTGTGCCTTTAATTCAAGTGCCCTTAATATAGCAGCGCCATATCCTTTGCCTTGTTCCTGGTTTTCCACAGCCATGTAGCGGATTTGGCCGGTATCCGGTGAATTCAGCTGCAAACGGCCACAGGCAATCACTTGCCCTCCAGCAGATCGGATAAAGGCATTGAATGAAAGATGCTCCAGTTCATCTCTTGCCGTTTCCAGACTTTGATTCCATGGCGCTCTCAGCACACGGTAGCGCAGATTGATGACCGCTTCAAGCTCAGTGGGTGATGAGGTAAATTCAACCATTGAATTCATGCCAGAAATTTAAACGCGATACCTGAAACATAGGTTTTGGTCTTACCTCCGGACTCTGTCGTTCTCAGCATCTCACGTGATTCAGGCAAGTCAAATACTTCTTTCAGGTTGCGTATTTTCCCGATCGGAATATCCAATTTGAGGCAACTTGTATACAGAACCTGAAAATCAAATTGGCGTATATAATCGTAAAGTATGCTGTAAAGTTCCTGACGGTTTTGAACTCTGGCCTGGTTGGTGGCAAAACGCTTGTCGGAGGAAAGGCTGTGGTAAAGGATCAATTCGCAGAGATTTCCGAATTGTCTGTTGCTGCCGATGGCGAATGTCACCAGCTGATGATCCCTGGTTTCGAATAACTCGCCGTAAGGGGCAATGTTGGGATGAAGACTTCCGGCAGCCTGGGGAAGATGACCCGCAATGAGCCAATTGGTGGCCTGGTTTGCCAGTGAAGCGATCGCGCTTCGAAATAAAGAGACCGAAACATGACTTCCCTGTCCATCACGATACCGCTTGAGCAGGGCGATCAGCACCGCTTCTTTCAGCTGGTGGGCAGCCAGCAGATCAATAAGCGCTACGGGCATTTTCAGAGCTTCTCCCGGTTTGCTGCCATTCATAGCCATAAATCCACTTTCAGCCTGGAGAATCAAATCGTAAGCAATGCGCGCCGAATCTTCTCCGAAACCATTGATGGAGGCATATATCAAGCGGGGATTCAAAGCCGAAAGACTTGCGTAATCCACCTTCAGCTTCACCTCATCTCCCGGTTTGAAATTGGTGATGCAGAGGTCGGCGTTTCTGACCAGTTCATAAAGCCGGGCCAGATCACTTTGCGCCTGCAAGTCCAGCCTCATGATTTTTTTCTGAGCGTTCACAGCCCAGAAATAGGCGCTATCTTTTCCGGAAGGGTCTTCGTTTTTCAGCTTCCAGTGTCGCGTCACATCCCCGTCTGTATTCGGATTTTCAATTTTGATCACCTGTGCCCCCAGTTCCGCGAAGAAAAAACCCAGGCTGGGACCGGCCAGTACACCAGCCAGTTCAATTACCCTAAGGTCTTTAAACGGGGCTTCTGGCATGGATCACCGGAGTTCTGCACCGAGCTTCTCTTTATAGGCCGTAACCAGGCGGCTCATGACCTTTTCGATCTGCTGATCAGTTAAAGTGGCGTCTTTATCAAGCAGGGTAAAACTCAGGGCATAGGATTTTTTCGGACCGAGTTTTTCATCCTGATAAATATCGAAGAGATTCACATTTGAAAGCAGTTTTTTTTCGGTTTGATAGGCCAGGTCTTCCACTTCTTTGTACTGCACTTTTTTGTCGAGAAGCAGGGCCAGATCGCGACGCACCGCGGGAAATCTGGGGATTTCCTGAAAACGGATATTGTTCAATGAAGCGGCCTTGAATAAAATATCCAGATTAAAGCAGGCATAGTACACATCTTGTTGAATGTCAAATTTTCGCAGATTCATTTTTTGAACATGACCAAATTCAACCAGGGTGGAATTTTTGTGGGCGTAGCGTAAACCATAGGTCAATTGCTCTGAGGCACTTTCCTCGCACTTCCAGTTCACAATTCCGCACTTGTGCAGAACGGATTCAACACAGGCTTTGAGGTAGGCGAAATCGCTTTTTTCCTGTTTGTGGTAAGGGTTTTCGGGAGAAAGATATCCACTGCAAAACAAGCTCAGGTGTTTGG
This sequence comes from Bacteroidia bacterium, assembly GCA_035429925.1. Taxonomy (GTDB): domain Bacteria; phylum Bacteroidota; class Bacteroidia; order B-17B0; family Aurantibacillaceae; genus Aurantibacillus. The sequence goes on from DAOMFS010000048.1 coordinate 2,025, forward strand.
ATTCCTGATAAGTGCCGGGTTTTTCTGCCAGACTGTATGATTTACCGAATTCAAAGAGCTTGAGGTCCTGGTTTTTACGGTTCAGGTTATAGGCGATGCACTCCAGTCCGCTAAAAAGCATATCCCGGCGCAGCACATTAAGTTCCTGGCTCAGGGGATTCAGCAATTTTACAAGGTCTTTTCCATTTTCGTAAAAGTTTTCCCTGGACAATGAAAGGTTCATCATTTCATGAAAACCATTTGATTCGAGAAGAGCCGCACACTTCTCATCAAGATAAAGGGCCTGATTCTGATCCTCCAGGCCAATGTGGTAGGTGATCTGTTTACTGGGCTCCACATTATCGTAACCATAAATTCGCATTACCTCTTCTACCACATCAGCTTCTCTCAGTACGTCGTGTTTGTAAAATGGTACATGCAAAAGCAAACCATCACTGCCTTCTGAACTGATTTCAATGCCCAGGTTAAGAATGATTTGTTTGATAAGATGTCGGTCTATCTCTTTTCCGATAAGTTCATTGCAATTGGAATAGGAGAAAGCGACTTTGTGTGGCTCCAGTTTTTCAGGATATACATCTGTGATGCCCATGCTCAGATGAGCTCCGCAAATATCCATGATTAGGTTTGCTGCCCGTGTAAGCGCAGGAATGCACATGTCGGGATCGCAGCCCCTTTCAAACCTGAAAGAGGCGTCGGTTTTCAGACCATGCCTTTTGGCACTTCTCCGGACGAAGGCGGGTTCGAAATAGGCGCTTTCCAGAAACACTGAAGTGGTGTGTTCATTTACACCGCTATGAAGACCGCCAAAAACACCAGCCAGGCACATAGGCCCATCTTCATTGCATATAAGCAGGTCGTCCGGCTTAAATTTCCGGTTTACATTGTCGAGCATCAGCAGGCTTTCCCCTTCCCGTGCTGTTCTGATCACCACTTGGCTGCCCTTTATGGCTTCGAGGTCAAAAGCATGCAAGGGTTGACCCAGTTCAAACATTACAAAATTGCCTACATCAACTATATTGTTTATAGGTCTGAGGCCGATGGCGCTTAAACGTCTCTTAAGCCAATCCGGACTTTCACCAACTTTTACGCCGCTCAAAACCAGGCCGCTATAGCGCTTGCATCCTTCAGGGTGCTCTAAACTGATCTTCACCACATTGATGCCTGTGGCATCTGGAAGGCTTTGCATGCCCTGCAGTTCAATATTGAATTTCCCGGCTTCACCCGAACTGTTGAGTTTTGCGGCCAGATCCCGGGCTACACCCAGGTGTGAAGCAGCATCGCTGCGGTTAGGCGTAAGGCCGATTTCAAAAACGGTATCCTGTTCCAGATTAAAATAAACAGAAGCCTGTGTTCCGGTTGTGGTATCTTCTGGTAATACCAGAATACCATCGTGGCCTTTACCCAGTCCGAGTTCGTCTTCTGCGCAAATCATGCCTTCGCTTTGCACACCGCGTATCCTGGATTGTTTGATCAGCAAGGCCTGGTCTGTGCCAAACGGATACAAGGTAGTACCCACCGTTGCAACCAGAACTTTTTGCCCATTTTCCACATTAGGCGCACCGCAAACAATGTTGAGAAAATCGGTTTGTCCAATATCCACCTTACACACCTTCAGTCGGTCGGCATCAGGATGTTTCTCGCAGCTCATCACTTGACCAACCACCACGCCTCTCAATCCGCCTTTCAGGGCTTCAACATGTTCAAGGCTTTCTACTTCAAGACCGGTTGAGGTGAGAATTTTGGCAGTATCGTCCGCTTCTAGCGGGTTTGGAAGGATGGTATTAAGCCAATTCCGTGAAATTTTCATAGTATTCTAAGAAGAGCACAAAGATAGAAAAATACGGCGCTTGCAGCTTAAAAATAAAGCATGGCGAATGATCCGCAAATGGCTTTCACCAGCATTAATCCGTCGATCACAAGCAAATAAAACAAAATGGATTTTCGCTTTTGCAAACTAAATGCCACAAGGGTGCAGAGTAAAAAGGGCAGGCAATTCAGCGCAATTTTAAGGGGATGGAAATGCCGGAGCAGGGCGAATGCAACAAAGGATGCCAGACCAAGCAGAAGAAGCGGTATGATGATGCTGAACAAGGTTCGGCGTAAACCAAAGTGCACCACAAAGGTGCGCACCTCATAATTGTAATCGCGCGCGTAATCCTTGATGTCGAACATGATGGCCAAAACCGATACATACATGAAATTTTTCAGAAAGAGCAAAGCGTTGATGAGGCCGAAATGGTATGTTATCTGGTGCCTGAGCGCAAAGAGCAGTTGGGGCAATACACCAACCATACCGGCCCAGGTGAAACCTATGATAAAGGGTTTCAACCAGCCAATTTTGCGCAGGCTAAAATTCTCCTCATGCCTTTTGTTGACACCATAATACAAAAGTGCGAAGAGGGGAAACAGGGATAACAAAAATATGGTGCGAATGCCCAGAGATGCCAGGTTTGTTCTATATGGCCAAATGAGTGCAAACAAAAGCAAAAGACCTCCCATGAGAAGTATGATATTTATATGGGTCAGTATCCGCTTGTGTTTGTAATGCCAGGCGGCCCTCAGATTATCGGCTGTACTGGCCCCATCAATTTGAGAAAATGCAAGATTGTAATAATATACCGTAGACATAAGCTGGAGCAGATAAAACCAGACACTGTTGAGCGGATACTTTTGCTGAAGGGATGATTCAACAGAGAGTGCCACCACACACAGGCCATAAAAAAGGTTGCCAAAAAAAAGGAGCTTGACCAGAGGATGGTGAATCAGCCATTTCACGAATTAAATGTACACATTCCCTCATTGGATGTATATAAAGCCTTATTCTTTGGAGAGAAACCTTATCTTTAATCATGCAAATAAAGGCTCTGTTACTTTACTTTTGCTTGACTTCAGGTTTTACAGCCAATTCCCAGGCTTCATTCACCATCGGGCCCAGTGTATGTATCAATGGTCCGGTTACACTGGCCGCCTCAGCAGGCACTTTGAGCGGAGTGGCCTATTCCTGGTCCGTTGCGCCACCTTCAGCCAGTTTCTCTGCTTTAACAGGGGCCAATACAACAATTACTTTCACGCAAATTGGAAATTATACCGTAAGCTTGAGCTTAACCTCAGGTACAGTCAACAGCCTGGCCCAGCACAGCACCAATGCAATTACAGGTTTTCCCATTGCCATCAATATTTCGATGAGTTCCTTTACAACCTGTCTGATGATGAATTCCCCAAAACTATCCAAACCGGTTACCTTAACAGCAAGTGGTGCAGATTACTTCAATTGGTTTCCATACAGCCCGCCATCCGTTCCCTGTTCGACCTGTTCTTCCATTCAGGTGAGGCCACAGAGCACAACGTGTTATTCGGTTTATGGTTACAGTTATGCTGGCTGTACTGGCTCCGCGGTGGTTTGTGTAAGCGTGATCCCACAGTTCACCTTCGGGGTTGCCCCCCCTGCCGCAACAATATGCGAGGGAGATGCGGTGTTCTTCACATGTGGTAACATTGGACCAGGTGCCGCCGGTAATCCATCTGCGTTTACATACAGCTGGACGGAAAGTCCGAATGCTGCCTTTAGCCTGAGTTCCTACTTAACACCAACCACTTTGGCCACTCCATTGAATAGCACCACTTACACCGTGGAAGTTACGGATACCCAGTCATGTGTTTCACAAGCCCAGACCGTGACAGTGAACGTACAAACCTGCGTGGGCTTGGTGGACCAGGAAGAGGGTTTTTATGATTTTCGGTTGTTCCCGAACCCAAGCACAGGACAATTTACATTAGACCTGAAGGGGACAGATTTCACCGAAATCCAAGTCATAAATTCCAATGGGCAGCTTGTTTGGCAAGGCTTGTGCAATGGTGAGCAGGACAACTATAAGGAACCTGATCTATCTGCCCTGGAAACGGGCCTTTATCTTCTAATTCTAAAGGGACCAAACCGGAAACAAGTCATTAGGCTGGTTAAACTTATTTGAGTATTGAATGATCAACGGTTTTGTTGAATTTTCTTTAAGAAAACCGGATCTCTTAAAAGCTCAGTCTTGCCCGCGCTCGCATTCTGAAGCAAGGACAGCTTACAATCGAAAAGTGAATTCAGCAGAAGCGGAAAAGTATTTACAGAACTTGTTTTCGATGGGATGTTCAGAGGGTGCTCAGAATAATATGCATAAAGAATCCCCGAACGGGCTTCAAACACGTATTCTCCCCTTTTGGCATTTATCCACGGTCCATGATCAGATTGAAGTATGATTATGGCTTTGGGATCCTTTTTGCGAATGGTTGATACATAAGACTGGATTTGACTGTTTACATAAACAAGTTGATCGGTGTAATAGTTTTTCGGTTCCCAGGAGTTTTCTGCGAAACGGTGTTTTGTCCGGAGCTTGCCCTGTCTGTCGAATACATAGGGCGGATGCGGGGCAACCACATGCAGGAAACAAAATTTAGGTCTGGCCGGTTTTTGAACCAGCTCATACATTTTTTTAAACTGGCTCTGCAGGCGTTGATGGGCGAATAAACCGATGAGGTCGTCAAGGCGCAGAATGGTGAATTTCAAAATGCTTTTTTCAAACTCGTTAGGTCCTTCAATTCTGATCACTTCATTGGCCTCATTAAAATGATTTGAAACGGCGTACCCGCTTTTGGTGTGGTAAATGCTGTAACCATTTTGTCTGAGAATTCTGAAGAGTCTGTTGCCGCGAATCAGCTTGGTGCGGTTTGAGGAGTCATTCAAAAAAGTAAAATTCAGAGTTGATGCAAGTGAGGGAGATGTGTAATAGTAATTGGCTATTGCCGAATCGACGAATAGGAAACCGAGTTCAGAAAGCCTTTTCCTGAAAGCGGTATTTTCAAAATGGTAATACTTTCTGAGTACAGCATCAGAAGCGTAACCGTCAAGCAGAATGTAATAAATGTCGGGCCGCGGGCTTTGCTTCGAAAATACCACAGCGGGTTGAGGGGTAGGGTTCTGACCTTCAGATTCAGCAAAGGTTTCATAGCTCCCCAAGAGGAGCTTTCCCAGATTGGTCAGAAGCAGAATGATCAGGAGGGCATTTAGAAAATAATTAATTCGAACAAAATCGTAAGCGGACTTCAGTATGAACAGGAACAAACCAATGCTGCAAATAAGGTAGATCAGAAGCAGATACCGGTGTATGTTTCTGAATGGCCATATGCCTTGATAATAGAGAGATTCAAGGCCCTCGTAAACCACACCGTACTGAAACAGAAAAAAAAGCAAAATGGTGACAAATACGCCTGTTTTAAGTCGGTTCCGGTAAACCGTTTGGGTTAATGCATATAGCAGAATGCAAAGCAGGGTACCATAAAACAAAGTGCGGTAAGTCATTTCCACCCGGCTGATCTCGAGATTGTGAACGAAAAGAAAAAGCACGATAAATGGCACCGTGAGAAAAGTGTGATAGGTATATAGTTTGAGTCTGCGCCTGAGCATCACACGTTTCTGCTGAAATGGTAAAGAACGCGCTCGCCGGATTTCAGTTCACTTTTTCTCACCAATGTGTAATGCCTGAGGAAGGCTTTTTCAAAATTCACCCGGTTATACCAGGGAAAAATGTCTTCCCGGCTTACCAGCAACCTTTGGACCTGCGGATCTTCCCTGGGAACAAATTCGATGAGAAGGGTTGCCGCTATTTCTTTGAAGAATTCAACCACCTTTTCAAATGGCAGGTTATTGCTGATACAAAGGTGATGAATCAGGGCGAGGGCCAGGCAAAGATCGTTGTGTTTCACCCTTTCAATAAAGGATTTTCGCTCTCTTGAATTCCAGCCATAGGCTGGAAGCGGGTTTCCGAGATCCGTTTGAAGGCAAATCACATTTACGATCTTTTTCCCTTCGAGCACCTTAAGTGCCAGGGCATCAGCATCGCAGGCCAGTACCAAACTAAAATGCTCTGCGGCAATTTGGGTGTACAACCCTTCATTCGCACCTAGATCAATACAAAGCTTGCCTTTCAGGGAAAGACAAATTTCTTTCACAAAAGCCTCTTTGATTTTGGTGTCTTCATCTGTATAACTGCAGTATTTGTAATAATCTTTCCATACCGTGCCAGATACTTTTTCTTCCAGGCCCGAGATACCCATGTGGAGATGCTCGACAAGGGCGAGAAGTTTGGACTTCGGGAATTTGATGTTCAGCTTTTTAAGGGGTTTGCTTGAAGCATAACGCGCCTCCATGCTTGCATGCAGGTGAAGGTGTGTGGCCACGAAAAAGTTAAGTTTTGACCTTAGCGGAAGCAATCTTGAACAAAGACCTAAAGGAATGCCATCGGGATGAATCAGCAACAACTGTCTCAATTCTGGAAAGCCATAATGCGAGAGCAAAAGGGGTGCCAGGAAATGCCTGCAGAACTGACCATAGGCTTGCCATGCCCTTCCTTCCTGATAAAATTCAAAAGATAAGCTATCGATAAACAGGGCTTTATGTCCATTGAATTGTACGTTATAGGCTGAGGCATCCTTAAGACTGAATCCCGCCTTCAGGGATTCCCTTTGAATGTCAAGACTTAGTAAGGCGGCTTCTTTTAATTGTCTGAATGTCCATTCGGGCGGGTAGGAGAGTAGCGGCAGATGAGGTACCTCCACAATACTATGCAATTCATCGTGATCTTCGGTTTTCAGGTTTTGAACAGGCTCAGAAACAGAGATGATTTTTCCCGTCTCAACCAATTGGTGGTATAAGCCTGATTGCATGAGTTTTTCCCAGGTGGTGGCGTATGATTTGCGGATGGCCCGGTAACATCTTGCTCCGTGAAAGAACACATAACCGTCAGGATCTCTGAAGGAGCTTGGTTCTGTCTGGTAGCTCATTCTTTTGTATCCTGATCTGAAGGTTTACGCTTGAACAGTGCCAGGAAAGCGTACCAGGTTTTTTTAAAAAAGACTACGGAGGCGATAAGGCTTCCGGCCAGAATTTGCAAGAGCAGACTGCCTGTACCGGGATCAATATAGAGAATGAAAAGATCGCTGAGTCTCACGCTCAAAGATAATCAATTCACCATGTTGCAAATAATTTTTCGTCACCATAAAACCCGTATTCGTCAGAAAATTGCAGACGAAAGACGAATAACCAATCGTATATGAGGTTTAATTTTATTCGATCAGAAGCTTCCTGGTGTAATGTCCTGATAAACTTTGGATTCTAACAATATATATACCGGATTTAAGATCAGAAATATTCAAAACAAATTCATCATTCTGTTTTATTTCACGTTCAATTAAAAGCCTGTTCTGCATGTCAAAAATTTCTATCACGGCATTTTCATCGCTTGTGATTTGAATTTCGAGGTGTGCGGGGTTTGGGTACACTACAAAATTGCTGAGGTGTTCATCACGCATGTCGCTGAGTCCGGTACAGGCGCTCACGCTGGTACTGATGCTGGCTAAGGCCGAACAACCTGTAACCGCATTGGTGTAAACATATGTCAGGGTATGGCTGCCAACTCCCGCGAGATTTGGTGAAAAGGCCGTGCCATTCAGAATTCCGGTGCCGGAAAGTACACCGCCGGAAGGAGAAAAACTTAGGGTCACCGGAGCTGCGTTTTTACAGTAAGCCGAAGCAATGGGTGTGAAATTTACCAGAGGCAGGGGGTTAACGGTTAAAGTCTGCACTGCTGTGTTGCTGCAGGTATTGGCATCTGTATACGCGTACACAATACTGTGGGTGCCGGCTCCTGCAAGAGAAGGGTTAAAAACCGAGCCAATCAATCCGGGGCCGCTGAAACTGCCCCCAGAAGGGCTGGCGTTTAAACTCAGGCTTGGGGCATTGGCGCAAAACACATTCGGACTCAGGGCAAAACTAAGCTGGGGTAAGGCAAACACCTGGGTAGTGGCACTAACCGAATAACTGCAGGCATTCACATCTGTGTACTGGTAGGTGATCGTGTATGTTCCAGGCCCGGTTGCCGGCACAAACACCGGCCCTGCGCTGACCCCGTTACCGCTGAAATTTCCTCCGCCCGGGCTGCCCGTCAGGGGAAATGGAGCCGCGTCTACACAGAAGGCATTCGGAAGTCCCGTAAAACTTACATTGGTGATTGGAAATACACTAATGGTTATGGCACCACTCACTATGCAATTGGCTGCTGTGGTTCCCTGCACACTGTAACTGGTGGTTACCATTGGTGTTACTGAGTTTACAGCTGAGTTGGCTGCATTACTCCAGGTATAACTTACCGCGCCAAAAGTGCTCAGGTTAAGTTGCGTACCCGGACAGATGAGCGTTGAGGAACTGCCGATCATAAGGGGCGCAAGCGGCACAGTGGAAATACCAACCGATACGGTGGAGCTAAAGGCACATCCTGCGGCATCTTTTACAGTGTAAGAATACACACCGGACGTTAGATTTTGTGCCTGACCGCTTACCTGAACAGGATTGCTGCTCCAGGTGTATGAATTGGGCGGTAGGGGATTGCTGATAACAAGACTTGCGGTGCCGTTGGTGCCGCCAATACAGGAAACCGGTGTAGAGGTGGCGGTGTAAACCGGCATGCCGGCACCCGCCAATGCCATAAAACATACGCGGGCATTGGGTGAAGCATTGTTCACCTTGATGTTTTTCACCAGCTTGCTTCGGTTGGCACAGCTAAGCAATAGATCGGTGTTGAACATCTTCGGCTGACCGCTGACCAGAGATATGTTCCCACTGGTGCGACCCGCACGGCCGAATCCGTTGATCACAGAAGAGGTTCCGCCGAACCAGTCGAGCAGGGAAACCGAACTGAATGCCTGTGTGCTGTTGTCGGTGAATCGAACAGTTAAATTCATGGTGCCGTTGCCTTCTGTGGCAAAACCCAGCAGACTAAGCGCTGAAAAGGATGCCGGGGTAATAAGTACCAGAGAGTCGGTTTGTCCAAGTGGTAAAAAAAACACATTGCTTTGGTTATAAGGCTGGCACTGGTATGTATAGTTGCTGTTGCTGATGATACCGTTATTGGGCAAACCACCGCCGGAGCTGAAAATGGCCGCGTAGGCTGCGCTGTAAAGAATATAATCGCTGCCGTCGAGCGCACCGCTGGTTGTGGCCAGAGCTGTGGTATTCTCGGCTACAGCATCAAGCGTAAAACCGGTTACACCAACGGGACTAAATACCTGTGCATTCAAATTAGAAGTGATCAGCACAAGGACCGGGAACAATTTACAGAACGATTTCATGAGACTGAGTTGTTTGAGGCTAATATAGACTCTTTCCATGAAAAAGCAGATAAAAAGGCCCGATTTAACATGGGTGCTTTCCAGATGACGATTTACACTATGTATTCCCCGGGTATGGCTTTAGAGCATGCTGGTGGGTTTCACATACTGGCTTAGTTTAAAAAGACCGCTTTCTTTCATCTCTTTAAATCCACCTTTTACGTCAACCAGGTTCCTGTAGCCTCTTGATTGCAAAATGGAAATGAAGGTCATTGAACGGTAACCTCCGGCGCAATGCACAAAATATTTTTTATTCCTGTCTACTTTCAGCATGCTGTCGTTGATGAAATCAAGGGGTGCATTAATGGCATCGATTACATGCTCGCTGTTGTATTCGCTTGCACGGCGCACATCCAGTATGGGTGTGTTTTCGGTTTTCAGAGCTATGGACAGTTTTTGTGCATTCACCGAGAAAATGGTGTCGGTTTCCTTGCCTTCTATGAGCCAGGTGGCAATGCCGCCTTTCAGATATCCCAAGCATCGGTCAAATCCCACACGGGCGAGACGCGTGATCACTTCATGTTCCCGGCCTTCGTCGGCTACGATCAGAATTTCCTGTTTTACATCCGGAATCAGCGTACCCACCCAGGTTGCGAAATTCCCGTCTATGCCAATGTTAATAGAGTTGGGGATAAAGGCCTTGGAAAAATCCTGAGCGCTTCGTGTGTCGATCACCAGTGCTCCGGTTTCGTTGGCGATCACCTCAAACTCAAGGGCCGACAAAGCTTTATGGCTGCGTTTCATTACCGAATCAAGACTCTCGTATCCTCTGATGTTCAGCAACACATTCTGAGGAAAATAACCCGGAGGCGCTACAAGACCAGTGAGTATTTCGCGAATGAATTGCTCTTTGCTGAGTAGAGGATTCAGGGCATAATTCACTTTTTTCTGATTTCCCAGGGTATCGCTGGTTTCCTTGCTCATGTTCTTTCCGCAGGCCGAACCGGCCCCGTGGTTCGGGTAAATGATCAGGTCATCACTCAGGGGCATGATCTTGTTGTGCAGGGAATCATAAAGCAATCCGGCCAGTTTGTCCTGAGTTAAATCGGATGATACGTGCTGGGCAAGGTCAGGCCGGCCAACATCTCCTATAAAAAGTGTATCTCCTGAAATGAGGCTGTGATCTTTACCATGTTCATCCCGAATCAGGTAACAGGAGCTTTCCATGGTGTGACCGGGCGTATGCAATACTTTCACACTTACCCTACCCACCTTGAATTCCTGCCCGTCCTGAGCTACAGTAATGCGGAACCCGGTTTGTGTGGTGGTGGGACCAAACACGATCTCAGCCCCGGTTTTTTTGGCCAGGTCAACGTGGCCGCTTACAAAATCGGCATGAAAATGGGTTTCAAAAACGTACTTGATTTTGGCCTTGTCTTTTTCGGCTTTGATGATGTAGGGCTGTACCTCACGAAGGGGATCAAAAATGGCGACTTCGCCCTGGTCTTCTAAATAATAAGCCGCGTGGGAAATGCAGCCGGTGTAAATCTGTTCTATTTTCATGGCGCTGGATATTTAGTTCACGAATAAACACAGCGAGCCTTCATTAGAACCAGAAGGCCCCTCGCCTCAAATTTCGGCATTGAAAACAGGCTTTGTCAAGTTTTTAACGTTAAAAATCTCATGATTCTTGTCAAGATCAGGCCATATGACCTTCTGTAATGAATGTTACGGAAGATTATTAAATCTCGTGTTAACTTTATCCTATGAAAGCTGATTTGATAAAAGGAATGAGGGCAGGATCTAACTGGCTTCGTAAATCAGGTATACTGATCGATCTGGAAAACAAAAAGTACTTCGAATACGAATCCATTTTCGGTATAAAGTCCGGTGTATGGAAAAAACTCCCAGACATTGATTATCTCCTACTCTTCAGAACAGTTTACGTGCGCTGTGAGGACTGCAGCCTCGAGGACTTTGACAAGGGCAAGGGACATTATCAGTTAAGCTTAGTGCACAAACAAAGACGAATTATCGTACACGAATCCAAAAACCGGCAGGAAGTGTTTGATTTTGCCACACGGCTTTCCAAGCAACTGCAATTGCCCTTACGCGATTCGGCCACCAACAGGCGTGCGCCTCAATGGTTACAGCCCGCCGCCTGAATGTCGCCAATCGTTTTCACCCGGGCCTAATGGTAGGGCCAAAAAAAAGCGCGGATTTTGTCCGCGCTCTTGATCACATAAAATTTATGCTTACCAGATCTTAGCTCTTTGTTCAGGTTTGCGGTACAATGCATCCCCCTCCTTCACGTTAAAAGCCTTGTAAAAAGGATCAAAATTGGCAGCGGGTCCATTTACCCTGTACATTTCCGGACTGTGCGGGTCGGTGTTCAAACGGGTACGAAGCACTTCCTCCCTGTTCTTTAACCTCCATACCTGAGCGAATCCGAGGAAAAAACGCTGATCCGGCGTAAATCCGTCAATTTTAGTGCTGTCTTGTCCTTGTTTGGTCATTTTAAAGGCATCATAGGCAATGGCCAGTCCGCCGATATCAGCCAGGTTCTCACCCAGGGTCAGTTCACCTTTGATGTGCTGACCATCGAGTAAGGTATAGGCGTTGTATTGCTCCACCACGGCTCCGGTTTTGCCCTTGAATTTATCTCCGTCTTCCTTGCCCCACCAGTTTACCATATTGCCTTTTTCATCATACTGGCTGCCCTGGTCATCAAAACCGTGTGTCATCTCGTGGCCGATCACCATGCCAATGGCGCCATAATTGATGGCATCGTCGGCATTGGCGTCAAAAAATGGTGGTTGCAGAATCCCGGCGGGGAATACGATTTCGTTGTTGCTTGGGTTGTAATAAGCGTTTACCGTAGGTGGGCTCATGCCCCATTCGCTGCGGTCAACTGGTTTCCCTACTTTTCCTACGGATTCTTTCTGGTGGTGTTTTCTAACCGACATCACATTCGCGAAAAAATTGGCAGGGTCGATCTCCACATCGTCGAAATTCTTCCATTTGGAAGGATATCCGATCTTTTTCATGAAAGTGTTGAGTTTGTCGGTGGCTCTTTTTTTGGTGGCCTCGCTCATCCAGTCGAGTTGGTTTATTCGAATGGCGAAGGCTTTCTGGAGATTGTTCACCAGCTCATCCATGCGTTGTTTGGCCGTGTCGTTAAAATATTTCTTCACGTAAATCTGTCCGAGTAACTCACCAAGTCCACGGTCAACCCGGTTAACCATCTTTTTCCAGCGGTTGCTGTCTTTTTTCTGTCCGCTGAATACACGCTCAAACTCAAAATTAGCATCCGCAAAGGCTTTGCTGAGCAGGTTGGCGTTATCGCTGATATATTCGTATTTCAGTTTTGTTTTCCAGACTTCAATGGGCTGAGACGTGAGCAGTTTACTCAGGGCTTCATAATAACCGGGCTGTGAAACATTCACGCTGTCGCAATGGATGTTGAGGCTGGTGAAATATGCGTTCCAGTCAATTGCAGGACTTCTTTTTTGCAGATCTGCAATACTCATTTTGTTATAATTGGCCTGAGGATCGCGCAGTTCAACGGGTGTGCGGTGACTTTTGGCGATCTCAGTTTCAAGGGCCAGAACTGATTTAGCCGATTTTTCAGCTTCAGCAGATTCAAAACCACACAACTTAAACAAGGTGGATGCGTAAGTTACCAGGGCCTTGCGGGAGGCTTCGGATGAGGAGTCGGTGCGACTGTAATATTCTTTTTCAGGCAGGGAAAGACCCACCTGGTAAAGTGCCGCGATATTCATGGCGCTGTTTTTATCGTCGGCTCCAACATATAGCCCTAGTATGGTGTTTTCGCCAGTATTGGCCAGTTTGGACACCACCTGTATCAGTTGTTTCACGTCTTTTACAGCATCAATTTCAGCGAGAACAGGCTTCAGGGGCTCAGCACCCAGTTTTTCAATGGTTGTGGTGTCCATGCCGCTGGCATAATAGTCACCTACTTTTTGTTCAAGACTTCCCTTGCTGGCATGGGCCTTTGACGATTCTTCCAGAATGCCTTTCAGTTTCTGAAGATTTTCTTCGTAAAGGGTATAAAAACTGCCCCAGCCACTTTGATCGTCGGGTATACTCGTATTTTTCACCCAGTTGCCATTGGCATAGAGGTAAAAATTATCTCCTGGCTTGATACTTTTGTCCATTCCGCTGGTGTCGAAAAAAGCTTTGGCGGCTTTTTCAGGTTCAGCGTTTTGTTTACAGGAAGTACCCAGGACAAGGGCGATACCTGAACCGATAAGAATGTTGGATTTCATGATTTGTAAAATTGAGGGCTAAAAATACTGTTAAGCCCTGAGATTGCAGGATAAATCGGAAAGTTTTACACCAACGGCAAAATTCACTCAAGCCTGTACAAATTCCTTCTGAATTATTTACGGAGCCAATTGAAAAAACGCCGGTTCACAAAAGGTATGTAATAAAAGGCCATCAGGGGTACCAGAATAAGGCTCACCACAAGCGTTCTGAGTGGAGCGGGAAATTCCTGAAGAAGGGGAACCAACGTGAGTGACAATAAGGTAATGACCGGGTAAATAAAACACCAGACCAGAATGGCGAATTTCCATTTTTTAGGCGGTGGAGGAGGGGCTTGTGACATGCTAGTCTGGTATTAATTGGAGTTTTAACCGGTGGCTTCCTGAAAGCGACTGAGCAATTTGATTTCGTTGCGGTACAAAACCACTTTATTCTCGTGTTCCAGTTGTTTAAGCAGGCGTGAAATCACCACACGACTGGTACCCATTTCTTCCGCGATCTGATTGTGCGACAATTGAAGAGAAGTTTTACCGCTCACGCGGGCCTTGTCGTTCAAATATTTCACAAGCCTTTCGTCAAGCTTCTGAAATGCCACGCTTTCCAGTGATTTGAGTAGTTCGTTGAACCGCTGGGTGAAGCTGTTAAACACATAACTTTTCCAGCTTGGGTACTTTACCAGCCATTCATCCAGTTTATCGTGCGGTATGGCAATCAGTTCAACATCATCTTCGGCGATGGCCCTGATTTCGCTTTTCTTGTCTTCCATGCAGCAGGCATAAGCCATGGCGCAGCTTTCTGTGCTTCCAAGGTAATAAAGCAAAAGTTCCCTGTTGTTTTCGTCATGCGTCATTACCCTGATGCTGCCACTGAGAATGAAGGGCATGAAGCGAAGTTTTTTTCCGTATTCCATGATCACTTCACCTTCCTTAAAAAACATTCGCTTTCCGCATGAGAGGATTTCGCTCACCAGATTTTTTTCAAATATATGTTCAAGTCTTTGCTCCAGGTCCTGCATAATCAAAATGTATAATCCAGCATGAAATTAAGGTTTATCAGGTTAACTCTGTTGTACACATATTTGAGATTGTTGTAAAGGTTACCGGCATTCTCCTTGTATGCAATAAGGGCTTTCAGTTCCAGTCTGTTCAGGACTTTAGGGATGCGGTAGGCCAGCTCGTAACAAATGTGGTAATAACTGGGTAAGGAATACTTGTTCAGCCTGTAATTCTTCACATCAGGCAATGAAAAATAACCCAATGCAAGTCCTGTTTTTAACCCGGGGGCAAGCATATACCCCCCCCTGATCACAAAAGTGTGAACAAGTCCCAGACCTTCGTTGCGTTCTCTCTGTACAAATGTGTAGATCATGTCACGCCCCCATTCCCGTGGCATCAGGTAACGCCCGTCGCCCGTGATGTGTGTGTAATTCAGGCTAAGATCCATTTTGTTGTTCCGGATCCCGGCCTGTGCTGAAAGGAGATTCGACCTTGCACCTTTTTCCATATAGGTCTTGTTCGGATCAGGGTTTCCGCCATTGTTGAGGGCATCCTGGTGTATATAGATAAGTCCTGAGTAAAACTCAGCAAGTTTAAGTTTATGTTTATGCCGAATCTCTGTGTAAACCGTATTCATCACATTCTCAAACAGGCTTTCCCAGATTGAAAGGCTGAAGGAAGGGCTGATGCGGTATGCCAGGTTAAGCAAGGCCACACCGGTGCTGCCTGTGATATTATGGTAATATTGAGACTTGCTGCCGTTCATGTTAACGCCAACAGGGTATATACCCACACTGGCAGCCGGATTGTACCAGCTTACGGTTGATCGCGGCGATACAGACCAGATCCAGCCTCCCGTTACACTGAATTTTTCCCATTCATTCATTTGAATCCAAACGCCCGACTCATAGGTTGGACTCATGCGCCCGTCCTGGGGATTAAAAAACGGTGTCTGAAGCTTCATATTACCCACACGGACAGAACTTTTTGAGAAGGCATAATCCAGATAAAGTTCTTCCAGCCTGTACAGGTTGTATTTCTTGCTGCTGTCCGTCAGGTCCAGGAGTCCGCTTTCATAGCGGTTAATTTGCCCTGTGTGCGGATCGGGCCTGAACACAGGCGTGGTGAAGAGGGGTAGGGTGTAATATGCGCTGATCCCTGCGCTGAAACCCTTGTAAGAGCCGCTGTGCAAACCGAGGCCGAATCCCTGGGCAAGCACCTGATCTTCTTTAAGGGCATCGCGGTAGAGTGTGCTCATGAAAAATGTTCTTGCTCTGCCTTCAAAATGAAACCCCAATGTTTGCGGGTTTTTTTTTAAGGTATCAGAGAGCTGAACGGTTGGAATTGAAACAGCCTTCAGTACCAATACCTGGATAAAAAAGTAAAGGATATGAAATTTGATCTTCAGTTGGACTTCCTTTCAGATGGCGAACTTAAGTATTTTACAATTGGCAGAAAGGGTCCGTATTTGTGTTGTTGTTCACTGAACGGATCCGCGTAAGGACCAAAGGGATGATCCACGGGTTTTTCATTCAGTTTAGGCCAGTCACCTCGAAATGATTTGTGGGGCCTTGACCGGCTGTTTATATAAGCTGAAACATCCCAGGCTTCTGCATCGCTTAACTGAGGCTGGTCGAATCGACTCCCAAAGGGCATGTTGGTTTTCACATATCGCGCTAGTGTGGATAATCGGAACATGCCGGCGCCATCGTTGTATGAATGGGGGCCCCAAAGGGGTGGGTAAGTGTATTCCTTGATTTCAGTATTCCAAAGGCCTTCTCCCTGAATCTGGTGGCATGAACTGCATTTTTCCGAATATACCTTTTTACCGGCGCTTGTATCTGCGGCACGATCAGGAAAGTCCAGTTCCACAAATCCGGATCCCGGTGCTTTCTGTCCCCTGATTACATTCTTCCCCAGCCAGAACATGTAAGCTAGTATGGCTTTCATTTCTCTCGAAGAGCTGTCAATGGCTTCACCGTTCAAACTGCGCACAAAACAATCGTTAATACGGGCAACGGCATTTTCAAGCCTGCCGGCTCGTGCCCTGTATTTGGGATAGGTGGATGCCACAGACCCATAATTGTTTCCAAAGATGCGTGTGCCAGCATCCAGATGGCAGTTCTGACAATTCATGCCATTGCTTGCGCCGGGCGATACACGGCCTTCAGGACCAAAATAACGTGCAGTGTGTTCTATTAATTCTTTTCCATACAGAATATATTCAGCATTTGTTTCAAATTCTGCTTCTGAAATATCAGGCGCCTGCCAGTATTTACTTATGATCTCATGTCTTTTGTATTCTTGTCTTGCCGCTTCGGTAAACAAGCCGTTTTCATCGGCTTGTGGCAGCGCAACAGGCTGGGCTTCCGACAGGGAAGGCAATTGAAAGTTGAACACGAGCAGTACGAAAATCAAAGCAAGCACCAGAAGCAGGAAAATGATCCTGTTACTTAATTTTAAAATCCTTCTGGCTAATTCTTCGGCTTCTGATCCCTGGTACATGGTTGTTGTGTCACAAAAGTACGAAGCCTGTCACAATCCATTAAGAATTCATTATGGATTGGACTTTAAAACGGGTCATGGCGCGCATGTAAGATTTTGCCATGGACCCAGGTTCTCAACATTTTTTAATCCGGCAGAAAGCAGCATACGTTTCGCGCTTTCAGCTCTTCCGCCACTCCGGCAAACCAGCGTTACCTTATCGTATTTTTTCAGTTCTTCCACTTTGCCGGCCAGTTCATCCAGAGGATAATTCACGGAACATTCGGCATGTCCGTCGAAGTTCCACTCCGAGGTCGTTCGTACGTCTACATTGATTTCTTTACTTGTTTTCATGTTTTGTTTTTGATTGGTTAATTTTTCATTTGGGCTTTGTGAGCAGGATGAAGCGCCTGATAAGCCCGCAAGCAGTATACCCGCAAAAAGGTGTTTTAAGGTCATGGTGTTTTCAGGAATTTTAAATTGAACAGGATTGGGTGCTTTTTGGCAAAGTGGTCATACCTATGGTTTTGTATCCGCCTTCCACTTCTTTAAAGTTGTGAACCCCTCTTGCTTTGAGCAGGCTGGCAGCGATCATGCTCCTGTAACCGCCCGCGCAATGCAGGTAGAATTCTCCGGTGAGAGGAATCGTGGCCAACCAGGAATTAATGTCCAGAAGAGGGCGATTTACGGCCATCTCAAGATGTTCAGACTGGTATTCAGATGGTTTTCTGACATCAATCACAAGATCGTGCTTTGGATTCAGTTCTTTTTCGAATTGCCCGGCATCGATACGGATGACCCGATCTGAGTGTTTGCCTGAATCAAGCCATGTTTTGTACGATCCCATCAGGTAACCGGCGACGTGATCAAATCCAACACGACTCATGCGGGTGAGACCCTCTTCTTCTGTTCCGGGTTCAGTCACAAGCAAAATGTTTCGGTTCACATCACCGATGATAGCCCCTAACCAGGGTGCAAAATCCCCTTTGAGTCCTATGTTGATAGAACCTGGAATGAATCCTTTTGAAAAGTCGTTGGCATCTCTGGTGTCAATTACCAATGCGTCTAAGCGTTTTGCTGTGTGTTCAAACTCATCAGCGCCCAATGCCTTTAAACCGCTGAGCAAAACCGAATCCATACTGGCGTAGCCCATTTTATTCAAGCGCACATTATGCGGAAAATATGCAGGTGGTGCGGTTAATCCCTCGGTAACGGCCTGAATAAAGGCCTGTTTGTCTTTTTGATTTAAGGCATAATTCATAACCTTTTGATGTCCGAGAGAATCACTGGTTTCACGCATCATGTTTTTACCACAAGCTGAACCCGCGCCATGAGCAGGATAAACAACCACAGCATCAGGCAAAGGCATGATCTTATGCTGCAGGGAATCGTAAAGCATCCCTGCCAGTTCTTCCTGTGTTAAAGATGCGGCTTTCTGTGCAAGGTCTGGACGTCCCACATCTCCAAGAAACAAAGTGTCTCCGCTAAAAAGGGCTTTCTCTTCGCCATGCTGGTCGCGCAGCAAATAACAGGAACTTTCCAAAGTATGACCTGGTGTATGCAGCAGTTCAAAAGTGACGTCTCCGACCTGAAATATTTCCCCGTCCTTTGCTATTCTGGCTTTAAATGCCGGATTGGCAAGGGGACCATAAACAATTTCAGCACCTGTTTTTTGAGCCAGTTCAACATGGCCCGATACAAAATCGGCATGAAAATGGGTTTCGAAAATGTATTTGATCTTCACGCCGTCCTGTTTGGCCCTGTCGATGTATGGCTTCACATCGCGCATAGGATCAACTATGACGGCCTCTAACCCCGCTCGGATATAATAAGCGCCCTGAGCCAGACAGCCTGTATAAATTTGTTCAATAAGCATGTTGTTGTGTTTATTCTGCAAAGGTACCAGGTACAGTATGGAAGAACGGTAACATTTATTACAGGCTCACAGTTTGAAATGTTATTTAGGTCAGAGAAGAACCAAGGTCAGGCCCGGAGAGCTGGCTTTAAACCTGAAAAACTGCAGAAAATAAAATTCTGAATGGTGTTGAATGGGGTTTTGTGTTCCGTGTGAATGCACTTCAGTTTTTTGAAAAAACGACCAAGCAAAGAACCCATACTGTTTTCAGAATATTGCCTTACCGGTACACCACTGCATGAATTCGGACCATCCTCTGAAAATGTTCCGATAACAAGTTTACCGTCTTTTGCCAGTCCGGCCTGGATATTTTTCAGGTAGGCTTCAATATCATCTTCCTGCTGAAGAAAATGAAAGGCAGCCCTGTCGTGCCATAGATCATAGGGATCATCTGGCCGAAAAACGGCTGCATCATGCACTATCCACTTTATACGTTCAGCCTTTTCGCCCAGTCTGATCTTGGCGCGCTCTATTGCGGATTCAGAAATATCAAGCACAGTAAGGTTTGTATAACCCAGTTCAAGCAGATGATCCACCAGAAGACTGTCTCCTCCGCCGACATCGATGATGCGGGCATTTTTAGCCAGATTGAATTCCCTGATAAATTCAAGTGATGTTACCGGGTGCGCCTGATACCAACTTACCTCATGGAGGGCTTTGTTCTGGTATATTTTTTCCCAGTGAGCTTTACGTTCGACGCTGTTCATGAGAGTTCAAATTGCATTGGTCTTTTTACCTAAGCCAGGTTTCTTTTATGATAATATATACACCCATCACCAGCACAAACCAGCCAAAGGCAGGTTTCAGTCTGGCCCCGTCAATACGCCGCGACAACATGGCGCCAACAAATATACCGACGCTAGCGACTAAGGTAGTGAATGTCAGAAGCTGCCAGTCCATACCCTTCAGGTTGTGTTCACCAAAAAAGCCAATGAGTGATTTAGCAGCAATGATGAGCAAAGAAGTGCCAACAGCTTTTTTCATCGGCAAGCCCGACAGCAAAACCAGCGCGGGTATGATCAGGAAGCCGCCACCTGCCCCCACCAAACCGGTAAGTACACCTACTACAATGCCTTCCATCAGGATCAGAGCATAATTAAAATGACGAACCCTATTCTCTTCCCCACTTTCTGCCTTCCCTTTACGAATCATACTGTAGGATGCCGCAATCATAAGGAGGGCAAACAAAACCATCAGCATCATGCCCTTGCTCATGGCGAAACCACCTGCATTGAAAACCGTTTGTGGTATAGCTGGTACAAGATAAGCCCGGGTGAGGAACACCGCAACTATGGAAGGCGTACCGAATACTGCGGCAGTGCGTAGGTCAACCAGACCTTTTCTTAAATATGCCACACTGCCCAGTGCGGAGGTGAAACCTACTATGAACAGAGAATAAGCAGTTGCGGCCACCGCGTCGACTGAAAAGAGATAAACCAATACGGGCACAGTAAGTATACTACCCCCGCTGCCTATCAGGCCAAGTGAAATACCAATAAGTATGGAAGCGATATAGCCTAGAATTAACATGGACAGCTTTTTGCTCTGAAAGTACAAATTTCCGGAAAGTACAGTGGACTCCGTGTTACAAATGTTACGCCCTCAAGTTTGTCTAATTGGGATTTGTGAGAACTTTGGATTTGGACCGTCTGTAAATGCTTTCTACAGGGTAAAAGCTCTCCAGTTGGTTTGAAGCACTTTTCCTCAGTATACTTTCGTTGTGTCCCAGAATCAGAAAACCGCCAGGATTTAAGCCCTCAGACAATTTTTTAAGAACCCTTTCTTGCAAGGCAGCA
>DAOMFS010000049.1:0-22411 GCA_035429925.1 Bacteroidia bacterium
AACTGCCTTAGGCTGTCTAAATACACAAACGGTAAACCTGGTGGTGAATCCCAATCCAACTATAGGCATCTCAGCATCCAATGCATCGGTGTGTGCCGGTGGTTCAATCACCTACACCGCCACTGGTGCCAGCACATATACCTGGAATCCCGGAGGCCTGACCGGATCAATTGTCACTGTTAGTCCTGGTTCAACTACAACATACACTGTGGCCGGAAGCAACAGTTTTGGTTGCAGCACGCAAAATACCATAACCGCAACCATTGTTCCGATTCCTGTGGTTAGCCCAAGCGCCAACCCCTCTTCAATTTGTATTGGCAATACCACCACACTCAGTGCAGGCGGTGCCAGTGCTTATTCCTGGAGCCCCGGTGGGCTTAGTGGATCGCCGGTGATTGTAAGCCCAACGCTTACCACAACATATACGGTTTCGGGAAGCAGTGCAGGATGCACGGGCACCGCGGTATTGCTAGTGACTGTTTTGAATGGTCCTACACTTAATCCCGTGGCCAGTCCAACGGCCATTTGTCCCGGTGGCAGTTCCACCCTCAGCGCTTCTGGCGCCACAAGTTATACCTGGAATCCAGGGGGTTTCAATACGGCGAACATTTCGGTTAGCCCGGGTGTCACTACAACTTATTCGGTAACCGGTAGCAACGCAATAGGTTGTTTGACCACAAATACCTTGCAGGTGGTTGTGAACCCGGTTCCTACCCTGAGCCTAAGCTCCAGTTCAGCATCAATTTGCGCTGGCAGTTCTGCCACACTTACAGCAAGTGGCGCCTCGATTTATGTCTGGAACCCCGGAGCCCTGTCCGGGTCATCCATAGTTGTGAGCCCTGGAAGCAGCACCACCTATACAGCTTTAGGAACCAATTCCTTCGGCTGTAGCTCTCAAAACACCATTGCCTTGCTGGTAGTACCTATACCCACAATCATACCTTCAGCTAATCCCAATCCGGTTTGCCAAGGCAACTCGTCTACACTCACTGCTACCGGCGCCGGCAATTACACCTGGAATCCAGGCGGTTTAACAGGCTCTGTTGTAGTTGTTTTTCCAGTCGTTTCTACCACTTACAGCATAAACGGTTCGGCTTCGGGCTGCAGCAGCAGCACCACAATCTTGCTGACCGTGGCCACAGGACCCACCATGAATCCGATCGCTTCACCAACAGCCATTTGTTTGGGCGGCAGTTCCAACCTGAGCGCCTCCGGTGCAACAGGCTATACCTGGAATCCTGGTGGACTGGGCGGATCCAATGTGGTGGTGAGTCCCACCGCTACCACCATTTATTCTGTTACAGGCAACAGCGCGCTGGGTTGTTTGAGAACCCAGACTGTTCAGGTGGTGGTGAATCCTCTGCCAAGCTTTACACTCAGCGCCAGCTCCCTGTCTATTTGCGCCGGAAGTTCCACCACCCTGACAGCCAATGGTACCTTAAATTACACCTGGATGCCCGGTTCGCTGAGCGGTTCCGTGGTTACCGTGTCACCAGGCAGCAACACGACCTACACGGTTACCGGCGCAAATGCCTTTGGTTGTACAACACAAAACACAATAGCCATTCAGGTAATTCTCTTGCCGATAATCAATGCCACGGCTTCTCCCGCAGCCATCTGTGCGGGTGGATCTTCCACACTCACAGGTTCAGGCGGAACCTCCTACACCTGGAATCCCGGGGCACTGCCCGGCACCACAGTTGTAGTAAGCCCAACCACCACCATTACATATACAGTTATCGGCTCTGCTTTGGGTTGTTCAAATACAAAAACGGTGCAACTCGTTGTGAACCCCTTGCCACCAGTGGTGGCTTCTGCCACACCGGTGAGTATATGTCCCGGCTTCAGCAGTACCTTAAATGGTACAGGAGCCGTCAGTTATACCTGGAATCCGGGTAATCTTACCGGGGCTTCTGTTGTCGTGAGTCCCGGTTCAAGCACCACCTATACTGTTGTTGGCTCCAGTGCTGCGGGATGTACTGCTGCAGCTACAACCACTGTGAATGTATTTGCTCCGGCAACCTTACTAGCCTTCGTTTCAGGTCCGTCATTTATTTGCTCGGGCAGTTCTGCGGTACTTACTGCTTCGGGCAATGTGATAACTTACACCTGGAATCCCGGCAACTTGAGCGGTATAACTGTAACTGTTACTCCTCTGGTAACAACTACTTATACCGTTAGCGGAACAACCTCTAACGGTTGTGTAGGTCAGTCAATTACACTCGTGAATGTGAGTCCAACTCCGACATTGGTCGTTTCTGCATCGCCAACAGCTATCTGCGTAGGCAATTGTGCCACTCTCACTGCCAATGGAGCAACCAGTTATTCCTGGACTTCCGGCTCAAGCACTAGCGTGGCCTTGGTGTGTCCGACGATCACAACAACATATTCTGTTACAGGTACTACCGGAACTTGCAGCAGCGCGCCCAGCACCATTGGCTTGCCAGTGAATGCCCTGCCCACCTTAAGTATCACAGCTTCCAGCGCGAGCATTTGCAGCGGAACTTCTGCAACCCTGACCGCTGCAGGCGCGGTGAATTATACTTGGTTGCCCGGCGCTTCAAATGCAGGCAGTATTGTAGTGAGTCCTCTGGCCAATACCAATTATACATTAATCGGCGTGAATGCCAACGGCTGCAGCAACTCAACCGTTTTTACGCTCAGCGTTAGTCCTACCCCCTCCCTGAGCATCACCCCTTCAAGCAATACGGTGTGCAGCGGCGGTGCGTTATTTCTCACAGGAAATGGTGCAAGTTCTTACACCTGGAGTCCTGGCGGGTATATAGCCAATACAGCTTCCTTCACACCAACAGTCAGTACAACTTATACCTTATTCGGCCAAAACGGCTCTTGCAATTCCTTCACAACAATGCTCATCACGGTTGTGGCCCTTCCCAACATTTCAGCCTCAGCCAATCCTTCAGCTGTTTGCGCAGGCAACAGCACCACGCTGAGCGCCCTGGGCGGAGCCACCTACACCTGGTTGCCCATGAATGTGAGCGGTGCCGTGGTATCTGATAGTCCTGTTGGTCCAACAACCTACACGGTTATTGGTCAGTCGGCTGCAGGTTGTTTGAATTCAGCTTCAGTATCCATCATTGTTATTGCGCCACCTACACTTACCATTACACCTACGTCTACCGCAATTTGTATCGGTAATTCGGTTACACTTACGGCAAGCGGCGCGGCCAGCTTCACCTGGCAGCCAGGGGGCCAGAATACCGCATCCATAGTGAGTAGTCCGACCACAAGTAGTTCGTATACAGTACTTGGCAACAACGGCGGTTGTGTTGGCGTGAAGACCATACAGATCGTGGTGAATCCTTTACCTGTGGTGAGCGCTTCCATTTCAAACGCTTTGATATGCGCCGGAAACACTGTGAGCTTGAGCGCAGGCGGGGCTTCAAGCTATACCTGGCAACCCATTGCACAAAACGGATCACTGGTGACCGACAACCCATCTGTAAGCGTGGTGTACACAGTGACGGGTACCGACCTGAATTCCTGTGTAAATACTGCCAGCGTGGGCGTGACCGTGAATCCGAATCCAACGCTTACGGTGAATTCTTCATCCCCGGCCATTTGTGAGGGCAACAGTGTGACGCTTTCAGCCAACGGCGCCCTGAATTACACCTGGAACCCGGGCGCTTTGAACGGTTCGCCGGTCAGCGACAGCCCAAGCATTACCACTACATATACAGTTACTGGCTCTGACCTCAATGCTTGTTCCGCGACTGCCACACTCGTCGTAACGGTTGTACCCAATCCCACCATGAGCATAAGTCCGCAAAGCAGCACCATTTGCGCAGGCGGTACGGTAACGCTTACAGCCAGCGGAGCGCCTAATTTCACCTGGGCTCCCGGCGGAAGCAACACGGCAAGCATTGTGGAAACACCATCCATCTCCACGATCTATACCGTGAGTGGCGATAACGCGGGCCTCTGTGTGACATCGGCTACCGCTGAAATCATCGTGAATCCCCTGCCAGCCAATGTAACGGCCAGCGTGGCCGGCATCATCAGTTGCGCGGGACCAACCGTGAATATGTTTGGTTCGAGCACCAGTACCAATGTGAGTTATTTCTGGAATGGTCCGGCTTCCTTCACTTCGGCTGCTCAGAATCCGACAGCGGTAAGTGTTTGGGGTAATTTCACACTTACTGTGACTGAAAATTCTACGGGTTGTTTGAGCACCGTAACGGTGAATGTAAACACCGATTACTCCATCCCAAGCCCAACCCTGAGCATATCCAGCAGCAGTATTACCTGTGCCATTCCGCAGGTTACACTGAATGCTACCAACACCACCACCAATCCAGCCTTTAACTGGGCAGGACCGGGCGGAATCACTGGCACCACGCAGGTTCTGACTACCACCCTGGGCGGCGTGTACACGGTAACCATTACCGATCTCAGCAGTTCCTGCACGGGCACGGCAAGTGTGAGCATTTCAACTTACACCGATGTGGCGATCACAGCCACCATTTTACCAGCTACCTGCAACGGTACTGTAAGCAACAACAACGGAACCATTCTTGTGTCGAATTTTGTTGCCACGGATAAGTTTGATCTGGTGAGCGGCAGCACATACACAGGCAGCGCCACGTATACGAATGCCACACCGATAGCCACAACAGGCATCATCACCAATACGCTTGCCAACCCAAGCACAACGGTGGCCTACACCTTGCGTCTATTCGACGCTAAAGGCTGTATCAAAGACACTACGCTCATACTGAATCACGTGGAATGCAGCATAAATCCCTTTGGTATCGCCAAATCCATTTCCTCAATCATCACCAACACGAATGGCAGTTACGATGTTACCGTAAAAACAGTTGTGAAAAATTACGGGCCTGTAAGTCTTTCAGAAGTGAAACTTGACGAGAACCTCAGCGCGGTATTTGCCTCACCAATGAATTTCAGTATTGTGAGTCCGCCTTCCGTTAGTTCGGGTACAAGCCAGCTGCAAGTAAACAGTGCATTCGACGGTAATCTGGAATCCAGCCTGACCACAAGCAACAGCAGCATTGGCGCAGGCAAGGTTGACACGATCGTGTTTACAGTTCGCGTGGATGCGGCCGGGCGTTTCGGACCGTTCAGCAATACCATAAAAGGAACAGCCAGCACAGCTCAACTGCCGCCATTTACAATAATACTGGCCGATTCTTCGCAAAACGGGCTTGATCCTGATCCGAACAACAACGGTAACCCGCTTGACAACAACGAGCCCACGGTTTTCAGTTTCACACCACGTCTGTTCTTTGGTCTGACCAAAACCGGACAAGCCATACGTTCAGACAACAACAGTTTCGATTTCCATTACAGCATCAGTGTGCATAACCTGGGTAATGATACCCTGTCCAACATCCTGGTGAAAGACAGCTTGTACGAGACCGCGGTGAAATCACCCGCACGTTATAGCATCAAATCAGGCCCTGTGATCAGCGGTACCGGTAACCTGTCTGCCAATTCACTTTACGACGGCAGATCCGACACGCGCCTGATCATTCCCGGAAGCAGTAAAATGCCACCAGGCACCAAAGGCACCATCAGTTTTGTGATCAATGTGGTGACCGATTCTGTGACCATATACCGCAACAGTGCTAACGGAACTGCGCGAAACAGTAAAGGCACTGTTGTCTCAGATACCTCGGGTAACGGAGAAAATCCTGACCTGAACAACAACGGTGTTTGGAATGAACCGGCCGACAACCTGCCCACCATTCTGGTGGTATCGAACCCTAGTCTGTTCATACCCGAAGGCTTTAGTCCGAATGGTGATAATGTGAACGATCTCTTTGTGATCAAAGGTCTGCCTGATGGGCAAAACGAGATCACCATTTACAACCGATGGGGAAATAAGGTATACCACAACCCGGATTACGACAACAGCTGGGATGGCAGTACCGACAAGGGAAGCAACAAGCTTCCGCAGGGTACCTATTATTTTGTGCTGGACATGAAGGGATCGGGAGAAAAGCCGATATCAGGATTTATCGTACTGCAGTATTAAGCATTTAAAGGAAATTGACTATGAAACGCACTTCACAAAAAATCTGGACAATCCTGATAGCCGCAGTTCTCATGTGTGGCACAGGACGTATGAAGGCTCAGTTTGATGCCATGTTTACGCAGTATATGTTCAACGAAACCTTCATCAATCCCGCTTATGCCGGAAGCAAAGGCGCCATGAGTGCAACCCTGCTGCACCGTCAGCAATGGGTGAATTTCAGCGGCAGGCCGGTAACCACGTCTTTCTCACTGCATGGTCCCCTGATCGACGACAAGATGGGCCTTGGGCTCAGCGTGCTCAATGAAAAGATTGGCGTATTGCAGCGCAATCTGATTTACGGGGATTACGCCTACCGCCTGAAAATTCAGGAAAAGGGCACCCTGGCCCTCGGGCTGATGGCCGGTGTGGAAACACAGCTGAATAAGTTTTCGGAACTAAAAGTGAACAACGACAACACTGTTGACCAGCAGCTGAGTTACAACACCCCCAATGTGGTTGCACCAAATCTCGGCATGGGCGCGTATTACCATACGAAAACATTTTACGGAGGACTTTCCATTCCCCGACTCATCAACAACCAGGTGAGTTTCGAGAATGGCGGAGCAGCAGTGAAATCCTCTAAAATGCAACTCAGCAAAAGCACGTATTATATTACAGCCGGTAATATGTTTGTGATCAACGAGGAAATCAAAGTGAGGGCCAACACCATGATTAAATATGTTCCCGCGGCTCCGGTGCAGATTGATATCGGGGGCAATGTGTTATTCAGGGACATGTTCTGGGGCGGGCTTTCATACCGTAGTGGATCGGCTATATCTGTGTTACTGGGCATGCAGGTCAATTCACAGTTTCTCGTGAATTATGCGTATGATTACGGCGTGAACCAGATCCAGAAATATTCACAGGGCTCTCACGAGATCGTACTCAATTATCTATTCTCGTATAAAGGTAAAAAAGTAGTAACTCCGCGGTATTTCTAACAGTATAGTGTGTTTATGAGAGATTTGAAGTTTGTTGTTTGTTGCTTCATCAGTTTTGTTTGTTTTGAATTAAAGGCCCAGGTTAGTCCTGACTCCACGGCTGCTCCAGTGATAGCCGACAGTTTAAATGGTGTGAAAGCAGTTTCGCCGGAAAATCAGGGCAGTGAAGGCATTCCTGGTCAGAGTATTAGTCCATTGCCGGTTGACAGCAGTGCCCCTGAACCTGTAAAAACAAGCAAGGCTCCAAAAACGGCAGGCTCAAGGGCGCTACAGAAGGCCAATCTCATGTATAGTCAGCAGGCATTTGCGGAGGCCATTCCCTATTACGAAAAAGCCCGCAAAACCGATCCGGCCAATAAACTTCTGCTTTCCAACCTGGCCGAATGTTACCGACTCACCAGCAATATTGAAGGTCAGATCAACACTTACGGCGCTTTGGTTGAGATGGGTGCCTCCGATCCGCTTCAGGAACTTTATTATGGTGAGGCCTTGCAGCAACACGGCGATAACATCGAGGCCAAAATTTACTTTGATAAATACAACAAAGACGCCAGGGGTAAGGAATTAGCCTCATC
Organism: Bacteroidia bacterium; assembly: GCA_035429925.1. GTDB lineage: Bacteria > Bacteroidota > Bacteroidia > B-17B0 > Aurantibacillaceae > Aurantibacillus. Next base: position 7,572 of record DAOMFS010000049.1, read on the forward strand.
TTTTCACAAGAACAAGGAGTTTCTGAAAAATGTTGATGCTTACAGCCTTACACCCTCCAGTTTCAACTCGGCTCAAAGCGACATGTGTGCCATTAAATATTATGACGTGACTGTATTTGCTTCAGCAAGGGGAAAAGCGTCCTGGATCAAACACGAGCACGCCTGGACCAATTCAGCCTACCTGAAAATGTATGCCACACGCAAAGACGGACATGGCAAGGAGCTCAAACCCATACTCTTCATGAGCGATCTGAATTCAAAATACAACGATGGTCCCATTTCCTTCACCCGTGACTTCAACATGCTCTATTTCTCGCGCAACAACGTGGGCAAGGATGATAAGTCGAAAGACGGCGTGGCGAAGTACGCCATACTCATGGCCTATCTCGACGAGAACGGATTCAGCGAAGTGGAGCTCATGCCTTTCGATAATGTGCAATACAATTACACCCACCCCAGCATTTCCCCCGATGGTTATACTCTGTTTTTTTCTTCAGACATGCCGGGAGGATATGGCGGCATGGACATTTACAGGGTGAAGAAAGATTCACTGGGTGTGTGGGGAAAGGTTGAGAACATGGGTGAAAAGGTGAACACTGCGGGGAATGAACTCTTTCCCTATTTCTCACCCGACAGTGTTTTTTACTTCGCCTCCAACGGACACATTGGTCTGGGTGGTCTTGATCTTTACGAGGCCAAGATGAAAAACGGGCAGGTGAGCCGCATTTACAACATGGGCATGCCCATCAACACACAATACGATGATTTCGGCTTGTATATCTGCGAAGATCTCAAGAACGGTTTCATTTCCTCGAACCGCAAAGCAGGTGACATGGATGATGACATTTACGACCTGCAGATCCTGCGCAAGGTCAAACGCGGTAAAGACGCTACGATTTTGTTGCGCGATAAAAATAGCGGTGAGCCGGCTGATTCACTCCACTTTATCGTTAATGGCGATACCGTGATGAGCAACGAGAAAGGTGAATACGCGCTCACAGTTGAAGACGACGAGAATTATAAGATCGTTTTTAATGCGCCGGGTTATTTTCCGCTGATGGACAGCCTGAATTCAGAAAGCTCACCCGAAGAAATTTTTACACGGGAGCTGGTGGTAGAAAAGGATCCGCATATTTCGGTTCAGGCCCTGTTTACCGACGCTGCAACCAAAGAAGCGCTCGACAGTGTAAGCATCAGGATCACCGACATCAATACCTCGTACAATTATGCCACATATTTAACCGGCGATTCCGGCATATACCGGCTCTCACTTCCCGAAAAACGTATTGGAGACAAACTGGCCTATCTTATCCGCCTCGACAAACCTGGATATTTGCACCGCAACATTGTGTTTACGCACGACATCAGCCAGGCCGGTGTGGTTGATCTGAACCAGTCGCTGAATCTTTCTATGGGCCGGATACAGGTGGGCATGGATCTCGCAAAGATGATAGATCTCAAACCCATTTATTTTGATTTGGGCAAGGCCACCATCAGGCCCGACGCCGCCACTGAACTGGATAAAATTGTGCAGGTGATGAACGAGTACCCCGGCATGTATATCGAACTGGGCTCGCACACCGATTGCCGTTCCAGTGCCAAATCCAATCTGAAACTGTCTGACGAACGCGCCAAAGCCAGTGCGGCCTACATAGTGAAGAAGGGTATTAAAAAAGCCCGGATCGTGGGCAAGGGTTATGGTGAATCCAAGCTTCTGAACAACTGCGCCTGCGAGGGCAAGGTAGAATCAAACTGCACAGAAGAAGAACACAGTATCAACCGCCGAACCGAATTCATCATCACCAAGCTGAAATAAGTACAGGCAAGCTTCTTTATTTTTTCTGGTCAGCCGATTCAAATTCAGCCCGGCTCTGCTTCCAGCGCCTGTGGCTCCAAAGCCAGTATTCCGGTTGTCTGAGGATATCCTCTTCCAGTAACCGGGTCACCTTTTCAGTAATCTCGCCATACTTTGTTTTTTGGGGTTCATCGCAAACCGGACTAAACTCAATGCTGTAATGACCTCTTTTTTCCTTGCTGATCCGGGCATACAACACGGCTTGTCCGGAATCACGGGCGTATTTTTCACAACCAAAAGCCACGGCGGTTTCCTGGTTCAGAAAGGTCATCCAATAAGGTTTTTTGGCCTTTGCCGGCCACTGGTCAATGGCAAACAATGTGGCGGTGGCCTTTGAGGGCACTTCCTCAAAAAATAATTTAACAGCGTCCTTGCTGATCATGCGTGTGCCAAAAGATTCCCTGGCTTCGGTGAGTTTCCGTTCCATGAGCGGGGTGGTGAGGGGTGTGTAGATGATCACCACCTGGTGGTGTATGAGGGCGTTTAGCCCGGTGAGGAAAAATTCCCAGCTGCCGTAATGGCCAATGGCGATGATGACAGACCGGCCCTGGTTATAATAAGCGTTGATGAGTTCAGGATTTTTGCAGCGGATGTGGCGCATGAGCCTGCGTTCTGACATGTGCAGGCACATGAGACCTTCAAAAAAAGTGTCGCAGAGGTGCCGGTAAAATCGTCTGCATATTACAACACGTTCTTGTTCGGACTTTTCGGGAAAGGCCTTTCTCAGGTTTTGCATCACAATGGTCTTCCGGTACGAAGCCAGATAATAGAGCACATAGTAAAACACGCTGCTGATGGCCTTCACCAGGGGATGAGGCATAACCGACAAAGGCACCAGCACGAGATAATATAAAATGGCGAAAGGCAAGATTAAAAATGCCGGCATAGAGCAGGCAGGCCAAATTAGCGATTTTATGGCAATTCCCTTCTCCTTGTATGGGCTTTGCGCCTTCCCGGCCGGGATAAATTGGTATCTTTGCCCTTCTGATGAAGATCGTGCTGAGGATCATAGCCCCGCTCTGGAAAATCTGGTTCGCCCTGTGTTTTGCCATACCCTTTCTGATCCTTTTTCCCTTGTTTTATTATGGATTCAAAACCAGGCGCTACGATTTTATTTACCGTCTGAAAGGCATCTGGTCTGCCATTATTTCTTACGGTTCCTTTCTCTTTCCAAAAATCATTTACAGGTCTAAGAGCAAAGTTTTGCCCAAACCCTGCATTGTGAGCGCCAACCATACCTCGTATCTGGATATTGTGTATTGTCCGTTCTACATCCGGCACACGGCTATTTTTATGGGCAAGGTTGAATTGCTGAAGCTACCCTTGTTTGGCCTGTTTTTCAAATACATTGACATACCTGTGAACCGGCGCAGCGTGAGTGATGCCCACAGGGCCTTTACCGACGCGGGCAAATGGATCGACAAGGGGTACAGCCAGGTGATCTATCCCGAAGGCACCATCAGTTCGGAGGGTCATTTGAAACCATTCAAGAACGGAGCTTTTAAACTGGCCATTGAAAAACAGGTTCCCCTGGTGCCGGTGGCAAACCTCAACAACTGGTGGTTCTTACAGAATGGGGGGTTTTTTAAAAGCAATGGCCGGCCCGGCAGGCCGGTGATTGTAGTGGGTGAGGCCATTTCAACCAAGGGTATGACGGAAAAGGACCTCAACGGACTGAAACAGAAAGTTCATACCTTTATACAGGAAGAATTAAACGCGTTTTATGGCAGACAAAATTGATACCGGTACGGTTGACCAGATTGCCCATCTTGCCAGGCTGGAGTTTGATGAGAACACCAAGCCCGGCATTGTGAAAGATCTGAACCGCATTCTGGCCTTTGTAGATAAACTGAACGAGCTCGACACCAGCCAGGTTGAACCCCTGATCTACATGACCCGCGAACACAATGTGCTGAGGGAAGATCTGCCTGAAACCAGCATTACCCAGAAAGAGGCCCTCAAAAACGCGGCACGCAAAGACAGCGATTATTTCAAGGCGCCCAAGGTGATTGAGCAGAAGTAAACTCTGAAGCTGAGTCCTGAATTTGGATTAATTTCAGTATATCAACACAGGATTACCGGTATTCCAATCTACATTCCAATTACCACCACTACACGTCGTACCATTGTTCCCGCTTTCAAAATTGTGAATTGGAGTCCAAATCACTCCATTAACCGATTGTATTTGACCAGATGCTGTGCCATTCCATAGAATTAAGGAGACATGAATATCAGCAGCACCGGTGCATGCTGAACCACTAATATAAATAGTGTTGCCTGCAGGTAGTGTCACGTTAGTTGACCCACCAACTGTATTATGTGAACCGTCAACTGTTTCCCAGCTTACCTCTGCGTTACAGGTTGTATTGTTGTTTTTTATGGAAAAACAGGGGGGTTGGGCTTTAGCTGTATTGATGAGGGCAAACAATGCCAGAATCAAACTTAAGTTTATCAGAGAAAGATGGTTTGTTTTCATGTTATTTTTGTAACAATGGTGTAAAAAAAAAAATTGAAAAAACAAAACTTCCGAAGCATTAAATACAGGTACATTTGATGGTAATGAGAGTGTTTTCATTCACTATTCTCCTGCTGATCACTTTATGTGGTCTTTCCCAGAACGAAAGCATCAATTGGATTTTTGGCACGAATACTGGGCTTAATTTTTCCACTTTCAATCCCCAAGTCTTAAATGGTACTGCCATGAATTTATCTGCAGCATCTCAACCGGTTTGTATTTCAAATGGAGGTGGCAGTCTACTCTTTTATTTTCACAAGGATACAATTTGGAATTCGCAGCATCTTGTTATGGCCAATGGAACTGGGATAGCAGCAAATGTAGGTGGACCTACCACAAAGCTTGCGCTTAAAAAGCCCGGGTCAAATAATGAGTATTATCTTTTCTACCTGAGTTATAGTACACCGCAAGGATTATACTTCAGTATCATTGATATGGGTTTGGCTGCAGGCATGGGTTCTGTGACTGCTAAGAATGTTCCCTTGTATTCAGGCAATTTTTTAACCGCGATAAGTGGTGTTAAACACTGCAATGGACAGGATTTCTGGTTGATCATGCATGAACAAAACAACAATGTCTTCAGGTCATTTCTTCTTAGCGCCACTGGGATAAATTCAACTGCAGTAGTTTCCACTTCAGGTCCAACATTCACATACAGTTCGAGCAGTATGAAAATTAATCCACAGGGAACAAAACTTGGCTTACTGAATACCACTCCACCTACCACGGTCAGTGCCAATTTTTTTGATGTTGATAGGAGTACAGGTAGTGTAAGCAATTTTTTCCTTGGCAATACCTTCGGGGGCAACTCTCAAAATGGCTGCGAGTTTTCTCCGGACGGTAGCAAATTTTATTTTACTGAATTAACCCTTCCTCAAAAGGTACACCAGCTTAATCTTTGTGCAGGAAGTGCGTCGGCTGTGGCTGCCTCTGATTATACATTGCCTGGCGGCGGCATTGGACTGAGCAGGGCTTCAAATGGTAAGATTTATTACACACGACCAGGGACATCTTTTTTAGGTGTGATCAACAACCCCAATACTCTGGGAACCGGAATGAACCTCACTGATCAGGGCATTAATATGTTGCCAAATGACCCAGGCATGTATCTTCCTTATTTTATCAGTTCACAAACCAAAGAACAATTTAAATCTATTCAGGGTTTGGGTTGTTTAACTTCCTTATTTAATCCGCCAAGTGTTAGCAATTTCAGCCTGGCTTCCTGTTGGTCTTCCGGTAATATGGTGACAGGCTTAATCTGGAACTTCGGTGATCCTTCCTCGGGCCCCTTAAACAGCAGCACTCTCAGCGCCCCATCGCATACCTTCAGCGCTTTCGGAACCTATACCATTAAACTGGTTATGAGCTATTCGAGCTGCGCGGCCGATACTATGCAACAGGTCATCAGTATCGTTCAGGCCTCTGCCAATGTGCTCACTTCATCTGTAGCCTGCAACAGCATGGCCAGCGCTTCTGTTCAGGTTCTGGGTGGTTCGGGCAATTACTCCTACACCTGGACCCCTTCAGCACAAAACGGCTCCGTGGCTTATGCCCTTTCTGGAGGTGTTTATACACTCAGTGTGCAGGATGCCTCTTTTAACTGCAGTCAGAATTTCAGCACCTCCATTAACGTTCCGACCCTTAACATCATTGCTGTTGTGCAAAGCACGCCCTACTGCGGCTTTTCAAATGCCAACGTGTCTGTTTTTAATGGATCGGGCAATTACAGCTACCAGTGGCTTCCTGGTAATCAGAACAGTCCCTCTCTCAATAACCTGAGCGCGGGTAACTATACCGTTTTGGTATTCGATCCCCTGAACAACTGTAACCTGAGCTCCAGTCTTCAGGTTGTGCCGCTCGCTCTTCCCGTCCTCTCCTTAAGCCCCAGCGCCAGCATTTGTCCCGGTCAATCGCATACTCTAACCGTTGCCGGGGCCGATCTTTATCTCTGGAACACCGGCTCGGTTTCATCAAGTATTGTGGTGAGCCCAGTTTCCACTTCATACTATAGCGTGAGCGGCACACTCTCTGCAACAGGCTGTTCAGCTTCAAAAACAACAACTATTGCTGTAGTGCCCTGTGTGGCTATTGATGAACTCACCATGCTTCAGGAAACCTCAACAATATATCCGAATCCTTGTACCGATTGGATATATGTGCATATCACCACTGACATGAGGCTCAAACTTTTTAATCCCCTTGGAAAGCTTGTGCTGGAAACAATGCTGAAGTCGGGGCAGACACAATTAAATCTTGAGGCTTTTCCACAAGGGTTGTATCTCCTCACACTCAACACTGTGTCTGATCATAAACAGGTGTTCAGAATTAGTAAAAATTCGCCTTGAATCCATTCCCGGTTCAACAATACTCGTTAGGAAAAAAGCGTCTTAGCCTCAAGGTGAATGAGCAGAAACAAAATGATTTTCGATAAAATAACCGCTATCGAACCAGAAGTTTAATCACCCTGCTTTTTTTGTAAACATTTTCCAGGCGCAGCATGTACAGGCCAGGTTCCAAACACAAGGGGTTTGTTTGCAGTCTTCCCGCATGCACGTTGTGCGACAAATAAACCTTCTGGCTGTAAATGGCTTTCCCAGTAATGTCGCTGATCGAAACGAAAAGTTCTGTACTGGTATTGTCCGCAATATCCAGATTTAATACTTCACCTGATAAAAGCGGATTGGGAAACACCCTGAGATCAAAATCTGAAATCATATTAGCGAACACTATTGGTGAATACTTATACGCACCATCCTTATCCGTTTGTTTGAGTCGGTAATAATTGATGCCCTCTGCCGGAAAGCGATCAAGCCATTCGTATCTTATCCTGATCGTGCTGTTTCCGGCCCCGGGCAAGCTACCCAACTTCAGAAAATCCAAACCGTTTTGACTGCGTTCAATTTCAAAGACCTCGTTGTTTTTTTCGGATGCTGTTTCCCAAACGAGCTGGATGGCTTGAACAGTATTGTGTGCCGAAAAACTTAGCAATTCTATAGGCAGCGGTCCTGTAGCCGATCCTATAACCCCGCTGTTGTTGCTGCCCCCTCCGCCTGTGGCATTGGTTGTGCCTCCGCTGTTATCGGCTCCCGGATTTCCATTTGTGGTTTGTGTGCTGATGTTTGTTGTGGGCTGGGCCGTTGAAAAAACAATGGCGCCTTGTCCTCCTCCGGCGCCCCCGCCATGTGATGCCGCATTGCCAACACTTCCGCCGTTTCCGCCGTTGGCGCTCAGTGTCATGGGGCATGTGGCCGTTACAGAAAAACTGTTCGCCTGGATCACTATGGTTCCTCCGGCTCCTCCGCCTCCGGCACCGTCGTTACCGCTATTAGCCGGACTGTTGCCATTGGCGGAAATGAGGATGCTGGACCCGCAAGTGGTGCTGGTTGCAATGCTTCCGGCTTTGATCAAAATGATCCCTCCTCCGTTACCGCCTGCGGTTGCAACCGAATTGTTTGCCTGGCCCCCGCCTCCGCCTCCGCCCATAAAGATTCGGCTCGCGCTGATCTGGCCCGAAAGTGAAATACCTCCCAAACCCCTGCCTGAATTGGCCACAGTGCAGGGATAACCCAAACCGCCATCGCCGCCTGCCGTAAAGTTCCCGCCTCCGCCTCCGCCGGCATTGTTTTGACTTCCACCGCCCCCGCCATTCAGTATTTTACCCCTGCCATTGCTGTAAGAGGTCACAGTTGCCAGGTATATGCCCTCGCCTTTTGCCCCCAGGGTTGTAAGTGTTGAAGTATAGCTTGTATTAACACAAGCAAAGTCGCCCGCTGCGTTTGAGGAAAAGGCGCCTCCCCTGAAACCCAAACCATTTGCCTGAACCCTGTGGTTCAGCGTGAGGGTACCAGATGTGTAAAAAGCAACCACGCCTCCAACATTTCCATTCCATGTAACACCACTGATATTAGCGGTTGTCGTATAATTGGCTCCAAGATCCCTGAAACTGATCAGTTGAACAGAAGCGTTGCTGCCCGTGTTGTATGTGTTGCTTAAATTCGGTGTAATGGTGATGGAAGTGGGTGTCCCGCTGGTGGGCGTAATGGCGGATATGGTCCTGATCTCGTAATTGCCCGCGTTCGCGATGGATGACAGATCGCCAAAAGTAGACGCGTTGGTTGTATTGGTGCCAATCACATCATCCTGCATCTGCATGATAACCACCTGACCGCCTACTGTAAAAGTGTGGTTGGTTTGGTTTACATTGGAAAGTGCCAGCACACTTGAATTGGTTACAGATGTGATTTTTGCATAGGCATTTACTATGGTTTGTGAAACCCCAAGATCCTGAATACAAATCAGAGAAAAGAACAGTGCCTTTTTCATAGCTGGGTATTCTTCAGTGTAGATCGTCTCCGGAATTTTGATCTCCACAAATCCGCAATCTGTTTCCTGAACACAATGGCAATGGCCAGATAAGGAACAGCCATCAGGTATAGTATGCCTGAATTTAAACTACGGGCCATGTATTTGGGATCGTTTTTGAGAGAGGTTTCAGCCGCCTCCTTGCACATGGCGCATTGAGCCTACAGATGAACAGGAAAAACACTATGGCCAGACGGGTCATCATAATCTGAATTTCCCCACCCTAATTAATAGAGTATACTTTCTTGAGCTGGAATACTTGTTAGAAATCGGCATTCATAAAAATTTGAAAAATTGAAGTTGATCCGGTATTGAATGGACACGCCTTATAATCTGTCTATTGAATCTGGATTATTCTCGTATTCTGTACGAGAAGAAAATCACCGATTCTCTTACCAAATTAAAACAGGATTAGCGGACCCAAAAACGTTCCAGTCAATGTTCCAGTTATTGCCGTTGTTGCAATTAGAACCATTGTTTCCGGTTTCAGAAACATGGGGAGGCGATAAAACGACACCGTTCACGGATTGAATTTGTCCGGATGCCACACCACCCCAAAGCACTATTGAAACATGTATGTCAGCCGCACCTGTGCATACCGCTCCGGTGATATAAATGGTACCACTAGCTGAAAGCGTAACATTTGTAGCGCCACCAACAGTATTGTGTGAAGCGTCAACAGTTTCCCAGCTTATCTCTGCGTTACAGGTTGTGTTGTTGTTTTTGATGGAAAAACAAGGGGTTTGTGCTTTACCTGTGCTGATCAGGGCGCACAATGTCAAAATTAAACACAAGTTTATCAGTGTATGATGGTTTGTTTTCATGTAATCTTTGTAGCAATAGTATTAAAAAAAAACTGAAACAACAAAATCACCGAAGCATTAAATAGAGGTACATTTGATTGTAATGAGGCTGTTTTCTTTCACCCTATTGCTATTGATTTCATTTGGTATACTTTCTCAAAACGAAAGCATCAATTGGGTTTTTGGTGCCCATACTGGTTTAAAATTTTCAAGCGGTTCTCCTGTTTCTCTAAATGGCTTTGCACTAAACCTAAATGGTACAAATGGTCCCGCCTGCATTTCTGATACTCAGGGTTCACTGATGTTTTACAGTAATGGCGATACGGTCTGGAACGCATCAAATCTGATACTATCGAACGGTACCGGTTTAAGCGGGAGTAGCAGTGGAAGTCAGTCGAAACTGGTACTAAAAAAACCTCAATCCAATTCTGTATATTATTTTTTTTATATTAATGCTTCTCCTGGTTCACCTGGTTTATATTACAGTATCATTGACATGTCGCTGGCAGGAGGTTCAGGGTCTGTAACGGCAAAGAATGTGCCATTATATACAGGTCAAGTGATGTCGGCGATTACAGGGTGCCGTCATTGCAATGGTTCGGATTACTGGTTAGTAATGCATGAATTAAGTAACAATACATTCAGGTCTTTTGTGTTGAGCAACACAGGAATAAATACTACTCCTGTAGTTTCATCAATCGGTACTAATACTTTATATGGCGGAGCCAGTATGAAGCTGAATGCACAAGGCACTAAACTTGGGCTTATTAACTCTATACCGCCAACAGGACTTTCAGTGAATTTCTTTGATTTTAACAGAAGCACGGGTACTATTTTGAATTTCAACTCATTTGGCAACACATTTACCGGTGGTGGTTCGCAAGGATGCGAATTCTCTCCTGATGGCAGTAAATTCTATTTTGCCGAGCAGGGCGCTCCAAAAATTCATCAATTAAATTTGTGTGCCAGTAATACAACGGCAATTGTGGCAACCGATTTCACCATTACCGCATCCGGAATTCCATTTAGTTTTAAGTTGGCCCCGAATGGTAAGATCTATATCACCAATACAGCTTTTCAAAGCAAGCTCGGTGTAATCAATTTTCCTAATCAGGCTGGTGCAAGTATGAGTTATATTGATCAAGGCCTGGACATTTCACCTCAGGTTTCAGGATGGTGCCTTCCAAATTTCATAAGTTCCCAAACCGGAGAATTGATCCAATTCAATCAAGGCCTTGCCTGTTTAAGTACTCAATTCACTGCGCTGTCTTCAAGTAACGCGAGCCTTACGTCATGCTGGTCCACAGGTAATCCTGTAATTGGTGTGCTCTGGAACTTTGGCGACCCGCTCAGCGGTCCTCTCAACACCAGCACACTCAGTGCCCCGTCGCATACCTTCAGCGCTTTCGGAACCTACACCGTTAAACTTGCCATGAGCTATTCGAGCTGCGCGGCCGATACTATGCAACAGGTCATCAGTATCGTTCAGGCCTCTGCCAATGTGCTCACTTCATCTGTAGCCTGCAACAGCATGGCCAGCGCTTCTGTTCAGGTTCTGGGTGGTTCGGGCAATTACTCCTACACCTGGACCCCTTCAGCACAAAACGGCTCCGTGGCTTATGCCCTTTCTGGAGGTGTTTATACACTCAGTGTGCAGGATGCCTCTTTTAACTGCAGTCAGAATTTCAGCACCTCCATTAACGTTCCGACCCTTAACATCATTGCTGTTGTGCAAAGCACGCCCTACTGCGGCTTTTCAAATGCCAACGTGTCTGTTTTTAATGGATCGGGCAATTACAGCTACCAGTGGCTTCCTGGTAATCAGAACAGTCCCTCTCTCAATAACCTGAGCGCGGGTAACTATACCGTTTTGGTATTCGATCCCCTGAACAACTGTAACCTGAGCTCCAGTCTTCAGGTTGTGCCGCTCGCTCTTCCCGTCCTCTCCTTAAGCCCCAGCGCCAGCATTTGTCCCGGTCAATCGCATACTCTAACCGTTGCCGGGGCCGATCTTTATCTCTGGAGCACAGGTTCAAGTTCAGCAAGTATTGTCGTGAATCCCATGTCTACTTCCTATTACAGCGTAAGTGGTACGCTTTCCTCTTCGGGTTGTTCAGTATCAAAAACCCTTACCCTTACCGTCGTCCCCTGTTTAGCTATCGTAGAACATAGGAACATACAGAATGAACCGCAGGTGTATCCGAACCCCTGTTCAGGTTGGATCTGGGTAAATACATTAACTGATCAAAAGATGACTCTGTTTAACGTCACTGGTAACTTGGTTTTTGAAACCACTCTGAAGGCTGGATCAAGCCAATTGAACCTCGAAGTCTTTCCCGAAGGCTTGTACTTCCTCCATCTTAGTGCCCCCGGCAATAGGCAGGTGTTCAGAATCATCAAAGCAAGGAATTAATCAGTTCAGATCAAAACGCAGTTCCGAAAAGATTAGGTTTTGCCTGGAAAATCTGAATTGAAAAAAACGACTCGATTTGCAGTCTGAGCTTTATGCCTCCGCTTCCGGATTAAAACTCTCTTTTTTTCCGATTTTCTGTTTCAGGAAAGACCTGATTTGTTTTCTGAACACAAACAAAATGGCCAGATAAGGAACAGCCATCAGGTATAGTATGCCTGAATTTAAACTGCGGGCCATGGATTTAGGATCGTTTTTGAGAGAGGTTTCAGCTGCTTCCTTACACATGGCACACTGGGCACTATAATCAATTGGCGCGAAACAGAGCAGCAAGACCAGGAACACGAAAAATTTGTATTTGAAGGCTGTGTTCATGTATTCCTGCAAATTTACGAAATATCCTCAAGCGCCTGAACAGGCCTTTTGGCAGGATGGTATCGGAAAGAAAACAAATTGACTTCGATCAGTCTCCTTTGAATTCGGGTTTACGCTTTTCGAGGAAAGCTGCCACACCCTCTTTGAAATCACCGGTTCCGAAGGACTTGCCGAACTCCTCGATCTCCACTTCAAAGCCGTTGAGCTTGTTGTTGTATCCCGCGTTGATCACCTTGATGGCAGTTTTGATGGCAGTAGGACTTTTGCTTTCGATTTTAAGTGCAAGCTCAAAGCATTTTTTCATGAGCTCTTCCGGTGTGGTAACATAATTGGCCAGGCCCCATTTATAGGCATCTTGAGCGTTGATCATGTCTCCGGTTACAATCATTTCAAAAGCCTTGCCCTTGCCCACAAGCTGGGCCAGGCGCTGCGTGCCCCCGTAACCGGGTATCAAACCAAGGCCCACTTCGGGCAATCCCATTTTAGCGTTTTCACTCACCACACGCATGTGACAAGCCACGGCCAGCTCCAGTCCTCCTCCAAGGGCAAATCCGTTAACAGCCGCAATGATGGGCTTATTGTAATTTTCTATGAAATTGAAAATTTTAAAATGTCCGAGTGAGCTCAGTTGTTTGCCCTCTTCCACTGAAAAATGGGCGAACTCAGCAATATCCGCGCCGGCTACAAAGGCTTTTTGTCCCGACCCGGTGATGATCACCGCCGCGATATCAGGCTGGTTTTCGGCCTCCAGCAGAGTTTCGTGCAATTCTTCTATCGTTTGTCTGTTGAGTGCATTAAGCTTGTCTGGACGGTTGATTGTGATCACCAACACTTCGTTCGAGATATTGGTTTGTATGAATTCTCCGGTTGCCACCATTACAATTTTTTTAAAGTTCCCGACAAATATAGTCCTATTGGCGCCTAATCATACAAAAGTTTTGCACCAAAAAATGATTTCTTAACATTGGTCTGAAATGCATGCTGCTGGCTCAAATGAACATTTCTGAAAGGATTTTTCATGAGCATTTGCAGAAGATATTCAGGCCGGAAAAGCCTATAAGAAAGGCATGTAAAAGCCCGCGGGAAAATCATAACTTTGGGTTCTTTGATTGAACATGCAAAAGCTGAAAAATTATATTGGGGGGAATTTGGTTGAGCCTGCAGGCCATACCTACATTGATAACATCAACCCTGCAAACGGAAAAGCCTATTCCCTCATACCTGACAGCGATGCGCGTGATGTGGAGCAGGCCTATGTCGCAGCCTCCTCAGCATTTGAGGCCTGGAGCCAGACGCCAAAGGAAAAACGATCGGCCTATCTGCTGAAGATCGCCTCTCTGATTGAACAGAAACTTGATCTGCTGGCTGAAGCTGAAAGCATTGATAACGGTAAACCCCTGAAACTGGCCAAACGCGTAGACATCCCCAGGGCAGCAGCCAATTTTCATTTTTATGGCACAGCCATTTTGCACTATGCGGCCCACAGCCACGCCATGGAAAACAGTGCCATCAATTACACCCTGAAACAGGCCGTTGGTGTAGCAGGGTGCATTTCACCCTGGAACCTGCCTCTTTACCTCTTCAGCTGGAAGATCGCTCCCGCGCTGGCTGCCGGCTGTACGGTAGTGGCCAAGCCTTCGGAAGTTACACCCATGACAGCCTACCTGCTTTCTGAGATCTGTATTGAAGCCGGGTTGCCTCCGGGTGTATTGAATATTGTGCATGGCCTGGGACCCAAGGTAGGCAATGCCATCGTTTCTCATCCTAAAATTCCGCTGATCTCCTTCACAGGAGGCACGGCAACAGGCAAACACATTGCTTCCGTGGCTGCGCCTATGTTCAAAAAACTCTCTCTTGAACTTGGCGGAAAAAACCCCAATATCATTTTCGCTGATTGCAACTACGCAGAGATGTTGCATACCACACTCAACTCTTCTTTCTCCAATCAGGGCCAGATTTGCCTCTGTGGTTCTAGAATATTTGTGGAAAGAAGTCTATATGAAAAATTCAGGGCGGATTTTGTTTCACAAACCAAAGCCATGGTGGTGGGTGATCCCATGAATGAAAAAACGCGGGTGGGTGCCATTGTGAGCAAAGCGCATTACGACAAAATTCTCTCCTACATAGAACTGGCCAAACAAGAAGGCGGCAAGATCCTTTGCGGTGGAAAAGCCTTACATCTTGAAGGTGAATTGTCAGGCGGTTATTACATTGAACCCACCATTATCGAAGGCCTGCCTTACACCTGCAGAAGCAACCAGGAAGAGATCTTCGGCCCTGTGGTTAGCATTACGCCTTTTGATACAGAAGAAGAAGCTCTGATGATGGCCAACTCAACCGTTTACGGACTGGCCAGCATCGTATGGACAGAAAACCTGAGCCGTGCGCACCGTGTGGCCAACCGCATTCACGCCGGTATCGTATGGATCAACTGCTGGCTGCTGCGCGACCTGCGCACGCCCTTCGGAGGCGTGAAAGCTTCGGGTGTTGGACGCGAAGGCGGTTCCGAAGCCCTCGACT
>DAOMFS010000050.1:0-22020 GCA_035429925.1 Bacteroidia bacterium
TTTGTCCCCGGCTTTTGCGGACTGAAACTGATTTTCAGGTCTTGCCTGATAAGAGGGTCTCCAATCGAATCCAGCACATTCAGGTATAATTGCACCGAAGCGGTGGCCGGGGCCATTAGTTTTCCGCTTGTGTAAGTATATTGCGATGGATTGTATTTATGACCGATGAGCATGAGGGATTTGCTTTGTTTTTCAAAATTCACGGCACCATACATATAGGTGTCTTCTGAGTCTTTATCGCCTAACCTTGTACCTCTGATCAGTCTGCCGGTTCTGGCATTGATCTTAAGTATCCATTGGCCTTTTTTGCTACCTGCAAACACATGCACAAATACCATCAGCTGTTCAGGGTTGGCAAAGATCACCTCGGCCGAGCGGATGTTGCGGCGCTCAAAAGGGAATTGCCAGACAAAATCGTATTCAAAACCGATGTATTCTTTTTTCAACTGATACTTGTTCAGGTAAAAACCCTGCCCTGAACTGTCTTTCTGGGTTTGTATGGCATAAACCATATCTCTATCATAAAACAACTTGTTCTCAAATCCTGAAATGGGATTGATTTTGGTTACTTCAAGGTTATGGACTTCCTTCTGAAGCTCAAATCTTGCATTGAAGCGATAAAGGCTTACGCGTTGTGTTCGGCCTTCAGGCACATAGATATTCAGAAATCCATGCAAGGTGTCAGACCAGGCAGGAATCAGATCTGTCCCAAAACCTTCCGGCCACCTGAAGCCTGTTGAATCAAGTACCCGGAGGTCCTGATCAAGCTGGTATATCTTGAAATAGGACGAAGTTTGTCCTGCGCTTGACCCGTAGCAATACAATTTACCTCTGAACTGATTCATATTAGCTGCGCCCAGGTTCAACTCCACATTTTGAGCAGGCATGCATTGGCCAATAAAAAGAAAGACCAATAAAAAAAGCTTAGTCCTGGATGAGTCCACTGGATTCGCGTTTGGTGTAATCTAAGATAAGTAAATAATACAGGATCACGCCTAGAGCATAGAGCAGAGCGGTGATCAGGAAAATACTCACGAATTCGAAATGGCGTGCAAATAGCACTTTCACCATATAACCACTGAGCACCCAGCTTCCGCTCCAGATGGCTGAAGTGAGGGCGCTGGTGATTTCCCTGTTTTTTGAACCCACATAATTCAAAACAAGTTCCGAGGTCATTGGGCCGGCCATATTCATCAAAGGCTGCCTTAACAAATAACAGGCAGCGGCAATCACCACAGCAATGGCATACTGGCTGTAATACTGCGTGGTGGCAAGTGCAATCAGTGCAACCACAGCCATTGACTGTGTGCCTGGTATGGCGACTTTATAACCAATACCTTCCTTGATCCGGGGTACCAGCATGGCGCAATACGCCACCAATACGGCGGCGACCGAACTCAGCACAGAAAATCCCCCTTTGTCAACATGATGCACATGTTCAAAGAAAAGGGAAATAAATGGAATCGTGAGCCCGGCGCCTGTAGCAATGATAAGCGTCGGAACCAGGGCCCTGAGCACCAGCCACCAATCTGTACGATCTTCTTTTTCGAACAAGTCTGTTTGCTTCTCTTCTACAGCCAGCTCCTTAAATCGTCTGATCCGGTAAAGAAACGGAAGTCCCCCTATACCCAAAACGGAAAAAAGCACCAAAATGAATTGTTCATCAAAGAACTCGGGATTCAAGACATCCAGCACAGCGATCAGCAAACCGCTTACTATTCCCGCAAAACTCCAGGTGCTGTAACTGAGAGAAAGACCGGCTGTGTGCTGCACTTTTCTTGAATTCCGAAGGATGAAAGGAGAAACCGGTACCTGCATAAAGGTAAAGGAGGCCCCCCATAACAGGAGAGACAGAATGGTGAGTATTTTCCAACCCATATTGATGCTCATTACAATACACAGACCAAAAACGGGAATGCACACGTTGGCCACAAAAAACAATGGTAGCAGCCGCTTCCCGCGAATGAGGCGCCCCAATGGGAGGGCCAGTGCGAAAACGCCCAGAAAACGGAAGGTGATAAAAAGTGCAATGTCTTCATCGCTGAATCCCCTCCGGGTCATGTACAGCGGTAAAATATTCATGAATGTGGCATTCACCAATTGAATGAAGAATTCAGATACGATGACGGCCATGACGGCCTTTTCGAGGTGTTTGTAGTCATTCAGGAAGGGAAAAAGTCTCAGCATAAGGGATCCCAGTCTTTTACCGGCGTTTTATCATTTCGAAAACAGAAAAATCTCCAATTTTTTTTGCAATCCGCCTCTGAAGCTCTCCAAAGCTTTTGCGAATAATGCAAAAATATAAAGTCCTTTCACAGAAATTCTGGCTAAAGGTCTCCAAAAATCAACAAAGCCCTGCTCAGAAGAAAAAACTGCTGATTACCGATATTAAGGGATACACATCCGTTTCATTGCACCTGGTTCATTGTGGAATTTTGACCCACAAACAAACCCTTAAAACAATACATCATGAAAAATTCAAACTTTCCTCTTAAAAAGACGATCCAATTACTTGGCATCTGCCTGATCTTGCTGGGAACCACAGTTAAGGCCCAGGACAAGATTCTTCTCAAAAATGGCGACGAACTAAAGGTCACCGTGCTTGAGATCAGCGAACACGAAGTGAAATACAAGATCTACGGGGAAGAAAACGGTCCTTTGCGGGTAATGGCCAAAAGCGAGATATTTTTGATAACCTACGCCAACGGCAAAAAGGAGGTCATGGAAACCGGAGAAGCCCCGGTGGAACAGATGAATCAGAACATTCCCCCTCAGCGATACGCAACCCCGGCTCCTGTCAAAACAGCTCAAAAACCAAAACCCAAGCCTGATGTTTTTGATCCTGATACATCAGATTTCGCAAAAAAGAAGCGCAAGAATTTCAGCGGTCCACGTGTTGGATTCACGTATATAACTGATGGAACAACAGCAGATTACCTGGTGAGACACAACTTAAGGCCATCCACAGTACAATTCGGCTGGCAATTCGAAGCCAGATTATTCACAGTAGAAGATGGTACATCAGGTTTGGTGGCATTTGTTCCCTTTATTGGAGGCATTGACCAGGGCAAGATCTTCCCAAGTGCAAATTTTCTCCTGGGCCTGAGGGGCGGTTCAGAAAGGTCCTGGGAGTTCGCACTGGGGCCGCATTTCGGATTAAAATACGACCAGAACGACGAAGTGCAGGGAGCTGTCGGTTTGGTACTCGCTTTTGGCACGAGTTTCAAAAAAGGCAATGTCTGGTTTCCGATCAACCTTGCTGTGGTGCCTTCTGTAGGAAGCGTAGGGACGATCAAAGACGCCAATGGAGCCTCCTCCACCCAGACCGAAAAATTTCAAACAGGCTGGAAAATTACATTAACAGCGGGCTTCAATACGAGAAGAAAATAGGTCACTTTATACTTGAAATATTTATTGAAGTATGACCAATAGAATTCTATATAGATTAGGTGTTCTCATGTTGCTGATTGTTTTCACACAGTGCAGCATTCAAAAGAGGACCTACAGGCCGGGGTATTACCTGTCCTGGAAAAAAGCCCCGGTAAAAAGGCTCCCGATCCCGGCAGAGGAAAGGGCGCCTGTCCGGGTTCAAATTCATCCCGTAACAGTGCAGGGGAAAGCAGTTCGAGCGGCGGCCCGGAACGTTAAGGGTTTGACCGCCTCAGCTTCAGCGGAGGCACCAAATGGCTTGCCTGTGAAAATAGCGCCCCTGCCTGTTTCTTTAGACTCATGTGGCGACCAGATTGTGTTCAGAAACGGAGACGAACTGGATGCACAGATACTAGAAATAGGGTCTGATTACATCAAATACAAAACCTGTGATAACCTGAGCGGTCCACTACGGGTCAGCTCATTGGAAAAAATATTCATGCTCAGGTTTATGGACGGAAAAAGGAAGCTGATAGAACAAAAGAAAAGTATTGCAAAATCTGATCAGGGTCCTTCGGGTACAAGAACTTTATCTGGATCGAACCACACACAAAGGTCCATGGGCCGCAACAATTCAGACAAACTGGAAAGCGGGATAACATCGGCATATGCGCCTGTGGATCATCAGAAAAAACGGGAACTGTATACAGGCGCGCTGGGCGCCTTTATACTCTCTCTGTTCAGCTGGACACTGATCCTGGCGCCTGTGGCCTTCATCTTATCCATACTAAGTCTGAACAAGATAAACCAGGAACCTGATAAGTACAAAGGGACGGGTTTTGCCTTGTTTGGTTTAATTATCAGTCTTATTGCAATGTTAATGATATTGTCCTTGATTTTCTGATCACTGAAAAGCATATAGGATCTGGGTGATGCACTAAATAAATTGAACCATTGATTCAGTTATAACAATGATGAATAATGCTGGAACCAGATTCATCCTATTGGGGCTTAGTATGACAATGTTTTTGGCATGCACAATACAAAAACGTCATTACAGAAGTGGATATTATGTGAATTTCAGACATCTGCCAGAAAGGACAGAGCTAAAATGCATTGAAAATTCACCTCCTTACAAAAAGCATCCTGCAAACTGTGTCAATATTATCAGGCATTTCCCAGCCTCAATTCAAACCCCGTCAAGTCATGTGAAAGTCGGATTGGAATTTAAAAGAAATGGTTTAAACAATAAGTCCGGGCCGAACTCAGACCACAGGACCAAAATCAGGTGCGTTGGTCAGGCCCCGGATATGATTGCACCTAAACACTCAAATCAAGGATACAAAATCAAGATTCCCCCTTTAGCACAAAACAACTTTTCATCAGGAAGGGAAGTATTTGCCGATATTGGATTAGTGATCGGAATACTTTTTATTCTGGGTATGGCGGCTGCATTCATCTTTGACTTTATTCCAGTTTTCGCCTTACCCATGATAATTGTGGATGAGGTGATCATGATCATTTCGAAATCCAAATGGAAAAAGAACGATCATATGTATACCAACAAAGGGGCTTATATCATTGCAATGATTCTATTGGTACTGTCCGTGATTGTAGGATTATTCAGTCTTCTTTACTTTGTTGAATTCAGCATCTAGTTGATTCCGGGCTGAACGGTCACAGGAACACAATAAAAGTATATTGTTAAACATCAAACCTGTGAAGTACAGGTAAAATAGATCAATTTGTCTTTGACCCTGTGCATTCTTCGATATATACTCTTATTATTTCAGGATTATCTCCTGTAAAATGCTTGTATTCCGGATCTTTTCTGAACCATGTGATCTGGCGCTTCGCGTAGTTTCGGGTGTGTTGTTTGATCTTGTCAACTGCTGTATTCAGGTCTGAAATGCCGTCCAGATAATCGTTCAGCTCAGTGTATCCAACTGTCTTCAGGGCGTTCAGATGCTTGTGGACTTTCAATGAGCGCACTTCATCCAGCAAGCCCTTTTGCATCATAGCATCAACCCGGGCATTGATCCTTGTGTACAATTCATCCCGGGGCGGATCCAGAAAAATTTTCAATACAGAGAAGTGACGAGTGGTTTTTTTCTGACCCAGAAAAGATGAATAGGGTTTGCCGGTGAACCTTATGACTTCCAGAGCCCTGATCAAACGTTGTGGGTTTTGAAGATCCACCTGCATGAAATACTGAGGATCCTTTTGTTTCAACTCCTCCTGAAGAAAAGGCAAGCCTTTTTCAGCGAATTCCGTATTCAAATCAGTTCTGTAATCTTGGGGCACATCCGCAAAATCATCCACACCTTTAAGCAAGGCATCTATATACAATCCTGAGCCGCCCACCAGAAAAACCGAACGGTGGGTCTGAAACAATGCGTCGAGCAGGGCAAGCGCTTCTTTCTCGTAATGTCCTGCTCCAAACAAGTCTTCCACGCTTTTGTTGCTGATAAAATAGTGTTTCACTTTGTTCAACTCCGCTTCGCTTGGTTTTGCCGTACCAATATTCATCTCCCTGTAAAACTGTCTGGAATCTGCTGATAGGATCACTGAGTTGAAACTGGCTGCCAGATCCACCGCCAGGGCTGTTTTACCCGCTGCGGTTGGTCCCGCAATTACCACAAGGAATTTCTGATCTTGAGCCGGCATCCCTCAAATTTACTGCTTATCCATCAATTCCCTTCCCTTTCCAGAAACGGCTGTGAACAACTCTTTCAAGGAAATGCGGCCTTTTGACAAATGAAATTTAAATTTATATCGTGCATAAGCCCATTCGAAGTTTTGTATTCGCGCTTGCCCTCTTTGGATTTCTGGCTCTGCTGGGTTTATGTTTCCCGGAGCAAGGGATTTCCATTGCCGGGTATTATACATTAAGGTTTCCATCAACTAAAGATCTGCTTGAACCGGCTGAAAAGCAAAAAGACATCACCAGGCTCCTGAAAGCCATAGATGCCATCGATACCAATTTCACAGTCGTGCCGATCAAGCCAGGCAAACTAAAGCATACTTCAGACAGCATGCCGCTGGTATCTCCTCCGGCATCAAAGCCTTTAAAACCATCTTCTCCTGAGCGGATTCCTGAATTGATTACGGTCCTGCAAAGCCGGAACGGCAAAGCCCTTTATCGGTTTTACGAGGCCCTGAGCTCGGTACAGGACTTTTCGACCTCCATCAGGGTGTTGCATTATGGCGACAGCCAGATCGAGGGTGATCGCATTACAGATTACCTTCGCCTGAAATTACAGGCACAATTCGGAGGCGAAGGTCCTGGCCTGATTTCCTCTATGCCGCTCTCGCAAAGCGTTGTCAACCGGATAGAATACAGTACAAACTGGGAACGATTCAGCACTTATACCGGACGCGATAGAAGGGTAAAACACAACAACTATGGCATACTGGCGGGTTTTACACGTTTTCTTCCTGCTGCTGGCACAGAGCCCCTTCGTACTATAACTTCCGCTTCCATCGGCATTGTCACCCGGCCCCAGGGCGGAGGCAACGCGCTGAATTTCTCAAAGATCAAAATGTTTTACGGGGGATCCCGCACACGCACCTGGTGTGAATTCTATGAAGGCCCTGCATTGATGAAGGCCGACAGTCTTGAGGCAGGTGGAGTGTTCAGGGTGAAGGAATTCAAGATCGTAAGTGGTACCAACAGGCATGTGTTTCGCTTCAGGGGTAAGGATAGTCCTGATTTGTACAGCCTTTCACTTGAGGGGAGCAGCGGGGTAATGGTGGATAATATTGCCCTGAGGGGCAGCAGCGGTACGTTTTTCCATCAGATCAATCCCGAGCAGTTGAAAGCTTTCTTTTCCTATCTGAATGTAAAACTGATCATCCTTCAATTTGGGGGAAATGTTATGCCATCCCTGCTAAACGACAGCATGGCTGTGAATTACGGTCAATACCTCAAGTATCAGATCAGTATGGTTCAAAAGGCCGCGCCCGGTGTGAGCATTCTGTTTATTGGACCCTCAGACATGGCTATTAAAGAGGGGACTGAATATGTGACATATCCATTACTTGAAAAGGTGCGCGATGAAATAAAGGCAGCGGTGCTGGAATCCAATTGCGCTTTCTTTGATCTATACGATTGCATGGGAGGCCGGAATAGCATGGCGGCTTGGGTAGAGCAGAATCTGGCAGCCAGCGATTACATTCATTTCAGTCCGCAAGGCGCAAGAAAAATGGCCATCATGCTGTATTCCGCGATTATCAACGATTATAACAATTATCTGAGCAAACAGCCTGATGCGAAACCTTAAAACCATAAAACAGTTTGTGACAGGACTTGGCCTGCTCTTCATTCAGCTGCCCTTACATCTTTTTGCGCAGGAAATGGCTCCCGGCTATTCGTTTATGAAGCCAGAATTTAACCACCTGTATTATGGAAAAGACAGCAGCGCATTTATAAAACTTTTTGAAAAGATGAAGGGACTCAGAGACAGTCTCAACACAAGGGTAGGGGTGGTTCATTTCGGAGGATCACATGTTCAGGCTGGTGTGTGGAGCAGCACTTTTGTGGACGACCTTCAGTCTGAATTTGGAACATCTGGCGGAGGGTATTTTGTGTTTCCGTATAAATTGGCCAAAACCAATGGTCAGGCTTTTGCCACCTCATTTTCCAATGGGCACTGGAAACGGTACCGGGCTGTTGGCAAGGATTTCTGTCTTCCATTGGGTTTATGTGCCCTGAGCGTGTCGACACACGACAGCAGCTGTTATTTTGGAACCAAACTCACCGAAAAAGCCAGATCCAAACAGTTTAATGAAGTGAAAGTGTATCACAATTTTAATCCGAACTATATATGCAAGCCCGATACCTCCTCAGGTGTAAAATACGTGCAAAAGGATTTTAGAAACTCAGGATACAGTCTGTTCACTTTCGAACACCCTGTGGATTCACTGAACTTTTATTTGATGCGTCTGGATAGCATGGGCGGGGATTTTATTCTCTTTGGCTTTAGTTTAGACAATACCCTGCAAAGGGGATTTTACCTGGCTGGTCTTGGGGCAAACGGCGCGGCCAGCAATTCCTTTCTGCGTTGTTTTGATCTCTCATCACAGTTTGCAAGTCTGAATGCCGATCTTGTAATTCTTTCACTGGGGGTGAATGACACACAAGCCAAAGATTTTGGAAAAGACGAGTTCATTGAAAATTACGATAGTCTGATTCAGGTCATCAAATCCGTGAATCCGGAGACAGCAATCATTCTGACCACCACCAGCGATAATTTCATTAAACGGAAACGTTCGAACAAAAAGTCTATTACAGCCAGAGAAGCCATGTTTGAGTTGATGGAAAAGCACAACCTTGCAGTTTGGGATTTGTTCTCCGTGATGGGGGGCTATCGCTCCATTTTAAAGTGGCAACAAGCGGGTTTGGCCAACAAGGACAGGATTCACTTCACTACAAAGGGATATATATTGCTTGGTAACCTTATGTTTGAAGCCTTCATAAAATCTTACCATAATAACCAGATACCTTTAAAATAAACCTTTTAAGAGACATATTTGTTTTTACAGAAGGCAAACCTCTTCTTTTTACCCACCTCTATTTCTGGGCTTTTTTCCTATTGGTCCTTCTGTTGTACAGTCTGGTCTACAAAGTGAACAAACTCAGAACGGCATACCTCTTTCTGGTGAGCCTGTTCTTTTATTTTAAGACCAGTGGGGTTTTTGTGATTCTGCTGTTGTTCACTGTTTTGAGCGATTTTCTTTGGGCAAGGCTTATTGCGCGAAGCCAAAAAAGCTGGCTCAGAAAATACCTGCTCAGCCAGAGTGTGATCCTCAATTTGCTGGTACTGGTTTATTTTAAGTATTCTTATTTTTTTGCAGAATCCTTCAAGGCATTCACCGGGGCGCATTTGCAGTATTTTAATCATTTCGCAGCGTTTTCCAATACGTTTTTCTTCACCCATTTTGATGTGAATCAATTGCTGTTGCCTGTGGGTGTCTCTTTTTTCACTTTTCAGTCCTTGTCTTACACCATTGATGTTTACAGGGGAAAAGTAGAGCCAGTGAAGTCTATAATTGACTACGGTTTCTTCGTAAGTTTTTTTCCACACCTTGTTGCAGGTCCCATCGTAAAGGCGCATGATTTCCTTAACCAGATTTACCAGAAATACGAACTCAGCCGGCAGGAATTCGGACTGGCTGTATTCTGGATATTAAATGGCTTTCTGAAAAAAATTGTGGCTGATTACCTGGCCTTGAATTATGTTGACAGGATTTTCGAGAACCCTAATCTTTTCAGTGGATTCGAAACAATACTGGGCGTTTTCGGTTATTCCATTCAGATTTATATGGACTTCAGTGGTTACACCGATATGGCCATTGGCCTGGCACTTTTGTTCGGATACAGACTCAAAATGAATTTTAATTCTCCTTATAAGGCCATCACAGTAAGTGATTTCTGGAAACGCTGGCACATCTCATTATCTTCCTGGTTGCAGGAATATCTTTATTTTCCATTGGGAGGGAACCGGCAGGGTAGTCTGGGTTCATATATCTGCATTGGTATCATTGCTTTCGTACTGGTTTTACTCAGTGCTCAGGAATGGATTCTGTTTGTTCTGGTGGCATTGGCTGTTATGGTCCTGGTGTCAGCCTATTTTTCAAAGGCCATCCGCAAATCACTCAACACCAATGTGAACCTTATGGTTACCATGCTCCTGGGTGGTCTGTGGCATGGTAGCAGCTGGCTTTTTTTGATTTGGGGCGGACTAAACGGCCTTGGACTGGTGGTACAGAAATTCTGGTCAAGGTATTCACCATTCAGGAATTCGGAAAACCTGGTGGTCAGGCTGCTCTGTGTGGCCCTTACACTTTGTTTTATCTCCTTTACCCGGATTTTTTTCCGGAGCAGTGATCTACCCACCGTTTACAGCATTTTTGACCGCATAGGCAACTACCCGGGGTTTGAACACAGCCTGGCCATTGTGCAGGGCTATCAGAATGTGCTGCTGATCATGTTGCTTGCATACCTGGTGCACTGGATACCTGAAAGCTGGAAAGAATTCTACCGTCACTGGTTTGCAAAACAACATGTGATGGTGATGCTTTTGATCGGGATCGTGGCCGTATTAACAGCCTATCAGTTCATGAGCGGCGACATGCAGCCATTCATATACTTCCAGTTTTAAGCATATTAAACCTGGGTTCAAAGGGAGAAAAGTCTTTGGTGTGAATCCCAACAAACAGGAAAAGGATCAGAACTCTTTCTTGTTACGGATCATGGCGTAGAGTTTACCAAAACCATCCAGTACCCATTTCAGGGTGTCGAAGTAGAGTGTGACAATGAGTATGATGCTCATTAACCAGATGATGCTGATGTTGAACCAGTAAGTGGGGTAAAAGTGTCCAAGAAAATTCTTGCGGGGCGCGAAAAAATGTGCCCTGCCTAGACTGGATTCTGTAGGGTCCTGAAAAATGGGATCAATCTGTTGAATGAGTCTGCCGTCTTTTTCGATGCAGCGGTTTAGTTCAGTTGAATTTTTAACCAGATTGTTGAGGTTCTCGTTGTCGCAATCCGCTTTAAGTTGAATGAACCTTTCCTTGTCTTCGGCTGATTTTTGCATGCTCACGCTCACATCGTCAAGCAGCTTCCTGGATTTGTTTTGTATGCTGATGTAGGAATCCCTGAGTTTGCCCAAATATGATTTGATACCAGCTTTCACATCTGGGTTATAGCTTTTCACATTGATCTGGTCCAGCACTTCACAACGGATCCTTTTGTTCATCCTGCTTTCCTTTCCAAGTTCGTTGTACAGCAGCTGAATATCGTCTTTGATATCCAGAAGACTTTTCCCGGCCGCCAGTTCATTGTCTATTTTGATGAGCTTGCTCTCCAGCTTCGGCATCCAGTAATCCTTCTTGTATTGGGCAACACTGATACTCTTATCGAACTTATAAAAATTCTTCTCGTAACGATTCTCCTTAAACTGGTTCACGGCAAGGGCTTCAAAGGCCCAGCGACTGGCCATGATCTCTCCGCTCAAGGGAACAGACCCTTGTCTGGATAATGTGGGATTCAGTTTGTCGAATTTTACCACCACGCCCGCAAGCAACAGCTGGGGTATGATAAGGAAGGGTATGAGAATATAAATGGTTACGGCAGAATTGAAGGCTGAAGAAATATTCAGGCCCAGGATATTGGCGAAACAGGAAGTTGTAAACAAAACCAGCCAGTAATCGCTATACATGTGTTTTATGCCCAGAACACTGTTGCCCACCCAAACAAAGGTGAGTGTTTGTATGGCCGAGAGCAAAAACATGATCACGATCTTGCTCCACAGGTACGATCCCTTGCTGAGGTTGAGAAACGACTCCCTTTTGCGGATCTTCCGGTCGCGTATAATCTCTTCGGCACTCACTGTAAGACCAATGAACAGGGCCACTACCACCGACATGAACATATAAGCCGGTATATTCTCATTCTCTCCAAACACATAACCTTTGCTGGTATCCACGTCGGTATTGAAGAAGCGGACCAGATAAGCCAGTATAAAGGCGAGCAGTGGTGCTTCGATGAAGTTGATGAGCAGGTATTGTGTGTTGGTGAGCTTACTTTTGATGTCGCGTGTCAGGAACACCTTTAACTGTGAAAACACATGGGGGATCCTGAAAATACTCTCGGGTATGTCGGTGTGTTTCTTTTCGCTGTGAATGTGTGTTTCAATCAGCTCTTTGTAATAAGTGTTCCAGGTAACCGGACTCACTTTTCGGTTATAGGTTAGGTTGCCGTATTCATCGAGCACCTTGCTTTCAATAATGTTGAAGATCTGTTCGGGGTTTACATTACCACAGTTATAGCACTCGGCTTCTTCTGCATTCACGTGGTTCACCAGCCGTTTGAAATAGCTTACAGCATCAACCGGATTACCGTAGTAAATCGGATAGCCGCCAACATCCAGTATCATCAGCTTGTCGAACATTTTGTAGATCTCCGAGGAAGGCTGATGGATCACTACAAAAATCAGTTTACCCTTCAGGGCCAATTCCTTCAGGAGGTCCATGATGTTCTCAGAGTCCCTCGAGGAAAGGCCGGAGGTGGGCTCATCCACAAACAGTACGCTAGGTTCTCTGATAAGTTCGAGTGAAATGTTAAGCCGTTTACGCTGACCACCGGAAATGGTTTTTTCAAGCGGGGATCCTACTTTAAGATTACGCGTTTCAGCCAGGCCTATGCTGGCCAGCAATTCATCGCATTTTTTGGAGATCTCGGTATCCGATAAATTACCAAAACACAGCTTGGCGTTGTAAAAGAGATTTTCGTAAACCGTTAGTTCTTCAATAAGCAGATCATCCTGGCTCACGTGTCCGATCACGCCGCGTATTTCTTCTTTCTGCGTGTGAATGTTTTTGCCATTGATGGTCACAGATCCGGCGCTGGGTGTTTCAATACCGTTGAGTACGTTGAGCAGGGTAGATTTGCCGGCGCCCGATCCGCCCATGATGCCAATGAGCTTGCCGCTTTCTTCGCTGAGGTTTACATTCCGCAGGCCGAGTTTTCCGCCTTTGAATTTGTATTCAAGGTCTTTCACCACAAAGGTGATGCGGGCCTGCGACTCATCGCTGAGAAAACGACTGATCACATCGCTGTAATACACGGGTTTTACCTTGCTCGAGCGGATGGAAGATCCGGGTGTGAAAATGTGAACGCGGTCTTTACTAATGCCTTGCCCGTTCAGCTGAAGTTCCTGGTTGCCGTAGATTCTCAGGGCATACATGCCCACACTCTGGATCTGGAGTACACGGATGCCGGGATAAACGTTTTCATTGTAAATATGTTTGCAGGCCGTGTGCGGGGTCTTTTCCTGGTTGTTGATGATCAGAATGTTTGAACTGTCGGGCACCACGTCTATGCTGTTCGCAATAAAAGACTTGAGTAACCTGAACTCGTCTGCTGGAATGTTAAAGGTTTCAGCCACGGTGTTCACGAATTCAAACTCCTGGGGCGAAATCTCGTTACTGGAATAAATGAATTCAAGCAGACGGATCAGCACAATCACTTTCTGCGGCTGTTCAAGCTCCTGATTGATCTGGGTACAGATCTTAAGTACCTTCACTGAATTCAGCGAAGTGCGTTTGGCTGCGCCTTCCTTGCGCTTGCTTGCATTGAGGTGAGCCTCCAGAAACTCGTCAAATATTTTCAGGTAAATTTCAACCTGTTCGAGATTGAGCTGTTGTTTCAGGAAAGATTGCACGATCTGCCTGCCAGTGATGTTTACACCGTCTACCTTCGCGATGATCGCGAACATCTGCATAAGGGCTCTCAGTATCCGTTCACTCATAAGCTGGCTTTATTGTTTTCCAAACATAGTTTCATAAAAGCATCGGCACATTTTGCGGGTTTGCTGCCCGTCGCTGCGTGTAAAATCGGTCTTGGCACCGGCAAATACAAGTCCGGTAATGCCTTCATCACGCAGGGTCACCAGATAATTCTTCTGCACTTCGAACACATACATGCCTGTGGTTTTGTTAATTTTATACTGCTTGCAATTCTTCACCGGATAAGTCCATTTGCCCGATTCAACCTGCAGCACATCTATCTTGTTGAAATAAAAATTTTCGGTCACATACAGGCGCACAAAAAAACGCTTACGTTCTTCGGCGAACAATTCAACAACAGATTGATTCTTCAGGGTTACTTTCAGGGCTTCTCCGTGCATAAGAGGTACTTTTTCCGGAATGCTCAGCGTGTCGTGCATGAAACTGTTTTCACAGTTGGCTTCCTGAGCCGATAAGCTGAAACAGGACAGCAAAATCAATATGGCGCAATGGCGCAGTAACATGCTTGAATTTTAAAATTCCTAATATACAAAAAAAGCATACAAGGCCTTTTGAACCTTAAATTTCCTGAAAAAGAATTGAAAACTATTTCTGCTTGAATCCGATGAGAATTACCGCGCATCCCGAGCCGGAATTGCGATTCACGTCAAGCTGAGCCTCGATAATGGCTTCAAGGGTGGATTTCACTTTAAAATCCCAGTAAGGTGCATTCCTTTGATTACGGTTGCTGAAAAGCAGGTGCCGGTCCTGGTCATAAATATTAAAGATCAGGTTCCCGTCGCTGGTTCCGCTGCAGGCCGCGATCCTGTAAATGGTTTCTCCGAAAAAAGTAGTGTGAAACTCGGCGTATTCCTCTGAGTTCAGCAAGAGAGAGCGGTATTGCTGCCCGTCAGACACATAAGTGGCTATGATGTGGCGGGCACATATGTTGGCAATGGTATCGCATTGCGCACCAAGTTTCAGAAACATTCCTGAAGCTAAAACGAAGAGTATGAGTATCTGTTTCTTCATGCTGAATTCAGGATTTTCCCTGGCTTACGATTTTGCTTCTGATCTCTTCCACAAGACTGACAATCCTGTTCATGGTGTCGTCGTTCACGATCACTTCGGTTGTACTGTTGATATAGGTCAACTTTCGAAGTGTGTCGTGTTCGGGTTCCACAAAGGTGTATTTGAATTCAATGTTTTCGTAAACTTTTTGAAGCTCGGTCAAGGACGCGGTCAATGCTTTCACGTCGTCGGAGGTCTGCATGCCGAGTATGCGAACCAGACTGGTTAGCGCCTGTTTTTGTTCAGAAATCCGGTAACGGAGCTCTTTACTGGCTTTGTTTTTAAAAGAAGAGGTTGAAAAGTACATACTCTCTATCCAACCCCCGGCCAGGATCAGGCTGCTCACATCTGAACGCTGGTTGTTCTTCAGATAGGCATCGCTGCCTCTGTAAGCCAATCCAACCAGAACCATCATGCTGTCCTTATTGGTGATGTTGTTTTTGATGCGGTTCATGGTTACCTCGTCAAAGGCATTGGAAATCCCAAGTTTATCGGATAGCTGTTTAACGGCAGAAAGGTATCCAAGCGCGTCCTGGGTTTGATTGTAAAGTGACACATAGGCCAGGTCGGCACCGTATACGCCGAGGTTGAGCGTGCGCAAAAACTCGGTTGAATAAGTGTTCACACGGTGCGATTCATTCAGCATGGCTTTGTTGTATGCAAGACCACTTTTCTGAATAAGCAGGGCGGTTTGAATAGGAGAGGGCACAGAAAACAATTCGCCCGCCACATTCAGCACTGAAGCTTTTACGGTATCAGTGCTTTCCACCATATCCTCTTCTTCATCCTTTGATGGCCCGCCGCATGAAACCAAAAGCAGAGAAGCGCCCACAAGAAACAGACGGCCCGCGGAGCGTTTTACCCTGAAGTAAGCAGCTGGAACTGAAGAGTTAAGCATCATACCGATTAATCACCGCAAGTAAACAAAAATTAATCAGATTGACAAAATTTTATCCCCCATGAGGCTCCTGTTTTTCCACATGGAATCTCTTCGGTGCAGATGGTACTCGCCTCACATATGCCGGATACAGCCTGTTACAAATGCCCGCCAACAGGGCGGTACCGAAAATTACCTACATTCGTGTCATATGAAACAAATGGCCCGCGACACCATCGTAGCCCTGGCCACTGCCCAGGGCACTGCTGCCATTGCCCTCATCAGGCTGAGTGGACCGCAGGCTTTTAAAATAGTGTCTACGTGTTTTTGCAACCGGAAAAAGCAAAGACAGGATGTTGAGGCCTTTCCGGCTCAAAGTCTGCATTTCGGATTGATTTGCCACCACAACGAGGTACTCGACGAAGTACTCCTGTCCGTGTTCAAATCACCCGCATCCTATACCGGGGAAGATGTGGTGGAAGTGTCTTGCCACGGCTCCTTGTTTATCCAACAACAGCTTTTACAACTTTTTCTCAGGGCCGGGGCGCGCATGGCTGAACCCGGTGAGTTTACACTTCGGGCCTTTCTGAATGGCAAAATGGATCTGAGCCAGGCAGAAGCCGTGGCTGACCTGATTGCCAGCCATTCGGCCGTCTCGCATCAGGTGGCTATGCAGCAAATGAGAGGGGGATTCAGTACCACCATCAAATTGCTGCGTGAACAGCTTATCAATTTCGCCTCCCTGATCGAACTCGAACTCGATTTTTCAGAAGAAGATGTGGAGTTCGCTAACCGACAGGAGCTGAGCAAACTGGTTGAAGGCATTCAAAACCTGCTCAGCCGGCTGATACAGAGCTTTGAGCTCGGTAATGTGATCAAAAACGGCCTGCCTGTAGCCATAGTGGGCAAACCCAACGCGGGCAAATCAACCTTATTGAATGTGTTGCTGGAAGAAGACCGTGCCATCGTGAGCGAAATACCCGGCACCACCCGTGATACAATAGAAGACAGCATGGTGATCGAGGGTGTTTTATTCAGATTTATCGATACGGCGGGTTTAAGAGACACCAGTGACGTGATTGAACAAATAGGCGTGAACAAAGCCTATGAGGCCATGAAAAAATCTGCTATCATCATTTATCTTTTTGACGTGCACGAACTCAGTGCAGGTGATCTTCACAAGGAAGTAGAGGCCCTCAGGCCGGTGATCGGTGATTCGCAATTGCTGCTGGTCGCCAACAAATCCGATCTGGAGAGTCCTGTTGATCTTGAACGGGAGTTTTCAGATTTCCCCGCCTTGCTTTTTATTTCTGCAAAAGAACATCAGGGGATTGACCGATTACGTGCGGATTTGTTAGGTCTTTTTGATGAACGCACCCTTCATAGCCCCGAAACCATTGTTACCAATGCCCGCCATGCCCAGGCACTGAAACAGGCACATGCTGCCCTTGACAAGGTGAATCAGGGTATGGAGGCCAGTTTACCCGGCGATTTGCTGGCGCTTGAGATTCGCTACGCCCTGAATGAACTCGGACAGATCACAGGGGAAGTAAGCAATGAAGATCTTTTGGGAAATATCTTTTCGAAGTTTTGTATCGGGAAGTAAAGATCGATTTCTTGCTGATACTTTAAATGTCGATTATAGAGACCAATTCAAAAAGAAATGATTTGGTTTTTATAAATATTAATCAACGGGCAAATTTGATTAATTCATATTATTACAAATAGCCGCCTTCAATGTTTAGAAAAATCGAATCCGTAATAATTTTGACTCTTAGTTTAATCGTTTTTACTTGCCATAAGAAGGTGAATATGAAAGTTACATTACTGGATAGAGGATTAGGAACACCTGTGCAAGGGCAGGAAATAAGCCTTGTAAGGAAGTATATACCAAAAGGCTCCTTGTGGCAGGCTTATGATTATGAAACTATACAAACTAAAACAACCGATATTAATGGAGAAGTTGTATTTGATACTCAAAAATTATCTGGCAAATCAAAATTTAGTTACGATGTCACCACTTCTGGACATGACTTAATAGATGACAATATAGAATACCCAATTAGCAAAAAAGAAAGAAATCAAGAAGTCACACTACGAGCAAAGAACTTAGAATATTTATTTTTTCATGTGAATAATCTATTCAGCCCAGCTTCTCCTGGCGACCACCTTTATGTTTTTGCTTCAATAAATAACTTTTATAATTGGGATTACATGCCAGGTAGTACTTTCGGGACTGGCACATGGCAGTGGCAATTTGAGACAGGGGACATGACACTATCTGTATTCAAGCGAAAACTTGGGAATGATACTTCATTTACTATTTCTGCTTTAGTTACAAGTAAACCAAGCAATACAATAACAATAAGTTGGTGAGGGAGAAAAATGTTCAAAAGAACTAACAAGCGGAAAGAATTGACTAAAGGATTCAAATTCTGACCCCAATCAGGGTCACATCATCCACCTGTTCGTTCGCACCCATCCAGTTTTCCAGCTCTTTTTCGAGCCTTGTTTTCTGTTCATCCATACCAAGCTGAGATATGGAAAGCAGGAGTTCTTTCAGTTTCTTGTACATGAATTTCTTGCCTTTGGGTCCGCCGAACTGATCTGGCAGCCCATCGGTGAGAGCATACACCACATCGCCTTCCTCCAATTCAAACTCGCCCAGGCTAAAGGGCACACTGTCACGGTCGTGCTTGCCCACCGGCATTTTGTCCGGACTAAGTTCTATCAAATCGGCTTCACTGCCGTTCCCGGTTTTTTTTCGTACAATCCAGATGGGGTTGTTGGCGGCAGAGTAGGTGAATCGTTTCTTCTCAAAGTTAAAACAGATCAGGCTGCAGTCCATACCGTCTTTACCGCCTTCGGCACTGCCATCCTTGGCCAGGGTGTTGATCACCTGCCTGCGGGCATGGTTCAGAATGTCATCGGGTTTGTGCAAATGCTCAGACTCCACGGCTTCTTTCAGGTTTGAAATATTGAGCATGCTCATAATGGCACCGGGTACTCCGTGTCCTGTACTGTCAGCAGTTACAAGTACGAATTGTTCGGTTTTTTCTCCCGGCACCGGCACATTACAGGCCCAGTAAAAGTCACCACTCACAATGTCCTTTGGTCTGAATAAAACAAAATATTGTTTCAGGTTTGACTTCAGCAAATCTTCACTGGCCAGCAGGGCTTTTTGTATCCTTTGTGCATAAATGATGCTGTCCATGATCTCCTTCTGCTTGTGCTCGATCTCCGACTTTTGGTGTACTATGGTTTTGGTGCGTTCCGCAATGGTTTCCTCCAGTTTTTTGTTAGCCGCTTTTAATCGTCTGCTGTTGAGCTGAACAATGAGGTAAATGAAGACAAAGGCCAGCAGGGCATATACCAGGTATGCATACACGGTTCTGTACCATGGGGGCATCACGCGAAAAGGCAGTGCAAGTTCCTGTATGCCGCTTTCAAGGTCAGACCTGGATTTTACCCGCAGGATATATCGACCCTCCGACAGATTGTTGAAATTGTACTGGTACTCTTTTGACCAGGGGCTGAATTCCTTTTCGAAGCCCTCAAGCATCACTGAAAATTCAAAACTCCGACTCTCAAAGCTTGTAAAACCTAGTGATACGGATATGTCGTGGTCCGAAAACGGAATGCTGATATCCAGTTCACTGATCTTATCCCCTGGGTGAATGTTCTCAACCAGGTTTCCAGAACGGGATGAAAGAACTTTCAGGAGCAGATCATAGTGCTTCTTTTGATTAACAATGCCCTGATGCAAAATGAATAAACCCTCATTAGTTGAAATATATACTGAATTTTGCAAACTGTCGTAGCTGATGAGGTTTGCAGTAACATCTCTCAGGCGGTTCAGTGTTGTTGTGTTCACCTCGAGCTTGCCATGCTTGAATTCAAAGATGCTCACGAACTCTTCGTTTTTCTCCTTGCTCTTTAGGTAGTAGCGTTGTGAACAAACAAGGTCATTCCCGATCTGGGCGGCCCTGAAAATCTGCCTGCCTTTGGTGAGTTCCCAGAACATAGGATCTTTTTCACAGACAAAGCGCTTCTCAGCATTCTGTCGCACCGAAAATATACCACTATCCGTGCCAATGAGTAAGCGGTTTTTGTAACTGAACACGAAATTCTCGAAATCCTGCTGTGGCAAACCTTCTCTTTCCTGAATGGAATCCCAGGTGTACGATTTATTTCGGTTCAGGAAAAATATACCGCGGTTCTCCGTAGAAAAATAAATGTTCCTGTTTTCATCGGTGGCAATGCTTTTCACCGGACTGCCAATATCAAAGCTCCTGAGCTGGTTGATGTTCTCTGAACTCACCCTGAACAGGTCCACACCATATTCTGTGCCGGTATACAACATATTTTTGACATAGGGGTTACGTTTGATGCAGAAAGTATTGTTCTCGTTCAATTGCTGCATTTTGCCGTCGGCATATACAAAAAGGCCTTTTGCGGTGCAGATAAACAGACGCTGGTCTGCCACATACAGTTGCCAGGTTTGTTTATTGAAATTCTCGAATGCCTGGAATTTTTCTACAGAAGGTTCGTAATATTTCACACCCTTGTCAGTGGCCACAAACAGCCTGCCGTCGAAAAAACAGGCACTCTGCACACTGCCATCGATTCCGTTGCTTCGCGTGTAATTGAATAACCTTGAGTTGATTTCCACATAAGAAATGCCGTAGTATGTAGCCAGCCAAAGGTTTCCGTTCTTGTCCTGAAAGGCTGATTTTACATTGTCGTCGGTGATTCCGGTCTTGGTGTTGAATCGTGATACAATGTTGAGACCCTTGTCGAGCTCAAAGGCGCCACTTTTGTTCGTACTCACCACAAAATGACCGTTGCGTAACAGGCAACCGTTGGTGGCTTCGGCCGCTATCAGGTCAGCGTCGCAGGGTGCCTCGGTAAAGCGGTATCTGATCTCACTTGGCATATCTGTGTTGAAATCCAGTATACATGTTCCGAGATTACGATACCCAAGCGCCATTTCATGATTGGAAACCGGGTAGGCGTAAAAGAATTTTTCATTTGAAAGCTCTTCCGTGCCTGGAACAGGACGCAGTTTGCCGTTTATCAAAACGGACAAATGGCGACCAACATCACACACGTAAAGTTTTTTGCCCATAATAAACGCTCTGGAGTGAAACTGATTTTCCGGCGTGTATGAACGTATTTTTCCCCGACTGTATTCAAGTATTTTATCGGGAGCAATGAAGAAAGTAGCTGAATCGAGTACAAGAATTTGCCGGATGGATTCCGTTGGCCTGTCGGCTTCATTGATGTCGGTGAGAAGCGACTCGTAAACATAATGGCCGATTTTGTCTTTTTTGGCACGGGCCGCATCTCCGTAGCGGGTTCCTACCACAATTTCACCTGATCTTGTTTTTGCGATGGAATATATGGTCCGGTCAGCGCTGCTGCATTGATCCCAGGTTGTACCATCGAATATCACCACGCTGGCATCGTTGGCTATAAAAATCAGACCGTCGTTCGATTGGGCGAACCCAAAATTATTCGCGCTCGACTGGTAATCTTTCGGAATATAATTCTGGACAAAGTGATTGCCATACTGGGCTGGGGCCCGCCAGGGAGCCAAGCACAGTATGCCTAATGCAAATATCAGGCATCGTATGCGTATCGACATAGTTTAGTGCTGGATAACCAGCTTTCGGCTGAGGCCTTTATGCCCTTCCGGACTAAGGTACAAAATATACACGCCGTTTTTCAGTTCCTTTGTGTCGATTTCAACCGACTGTCCTGATATGGTTTTCTCTATAACGAGTCGGCCTGAAAGATCTGTGATGCGCAATACTGCGGAAGGGAGTTCAGCACGCGAAACAAGGTATATCATTTCCTGGGCCGGATTTGGATACACCTGCAAGGTGGTAAGAATTCCGTAGAGTTCCTCCAGTTTGGTTGGGAATTGTCTTTCGTTTGTATTGTTGCTCTTGGTGCGCGTCTTGATGGCGGCTGCGGCTTCATTTTGTTTCAGGCTCGGATTGCAATTGAAGCCGGTGGTGCTTACATACCATTTCACATTGCCAGCAGTAGCCAGTGCAGCATAGCTTGGGTCTGTCATCAGGTTGCTCGAGGTACCGTTAACGGTTGATGATACACCTGTGAGTATGTTCTGTCGCCACAGGATGTAATTCACGGTGTTCAGTGGTCCTATACCTTCGATCTCATAATAGTTCCAGTTAAAATTACCATTCATTTGATCCTGAATGAAAATACTTCTGTGGTAAGGACTCATGGCGCTGAGATTACCGCAACTATCAAGGTATTGCAATTTGTATCGGTAAGCAGAATAGCGTGGGTCCCCGTTGTTCGGACCAATGCTTCTGTTGGTATCGAGATAACTAGAGTATGCAGATTTCGGGATGCGGGCAATGGCTGTGTAACCTGGGGGA
>DAOMFS010000051.1:0-21849 GCA_035429925.1 Bacteroidia bacterium
GTTACAGTTACGGAGACCGGAGCCAGCGGAGATAGACAGCCTATGTCGGTATACACTTCAATTCGGCCAATACTGGCAGCTTCCGTCCACAGATCCTGAGGCAGGGTTGTGCTCAAAGGGAACTGCATACCAAGTCTGTTGAGGGTTAACGTGCTGGTTCCGAGCGAGGCCGTAAAAGGACCGGACGAGCCATAAGATGTTACATTTCCCCTGCTTCCGAGTATACCGATAACGTCACCCTGGTAAACAGGAATATATACCGGGATAATCCCTAATCCGGCATAATTCTGGTTTATGAACAGGGTGGTGAAAGAATTCGTTGTAGTCGGGTAGGCCGGAGGTGCGGCAGATAATTTCATCAGAGCGATGCTTGTATTGGATGCGCCCCCAACATCTGTAGGTACTCTCAATCCGGTAATGATAAATGATGTTGGCGCCGTGAACCACATGCCCCGGGTGTTTCCGGAGTAACCCGACACAAAGCCGGGCAGACTAATAGAGGCATTCGCCTGAGTTATGATGGATTGTCCAACATAATACGTTGCGCCAGTGGATAATGTTGGTGTTACAAACACAGAATTGGTACTGATGGCATTACCCCCGTACGGAAAACTGTACCAACCTACATTCATAGATGCGCCAGGTGTGGCCGTGAGGGTAAAATTACCACTGGCTACGCAGGGCAACAGTGTGCTGCCTGACACTACGGGAGCAGAAGGAATGGAACAGGTTTGCGAATGCAGGTCGCTGAATAAAATCAGTGACAGAACCAGAAAGAGGACCTTGTAACTTGATTTCATGAGTTGGGTTTTTTTAGTGAAAAGATCAGTACATGAACAATACAAAGAGTACCTACAGGAAAGAATGAACAGCGTAATACCAGAGTAAATTTAAAAATTTCAGCTAAAGGCCTGTAAAATTTAACATAAGCCTGTCAGATAACCCATAAAGGTGGTTAAATTGGTCAAAGAAGTTCAGGGTCGAGTTGCATATCCTGAATACTCACCTCGCCCAGGGCATGGCCCTGTTCATCCATGTCCCGCAGAATCAGCACTTGTGGCTTGTTGGTGTGGGAGCCCTGGTACTTACTTTTTACTTTTATATAATTTCGCGTGTATCCAAACATGTAACCATCCTTGTTCTCGTTCTCGAACAACACTTCCTGTTCGCGACCTAACTGAGACTTGTAAAATGCATGCAGCTTTTTAGCAGAAAGAATCCTTAACATCTTGTTCCTTCTTTTTCGCTCACTGAGTGGCACACTACCCTTCATCGAAGCTGCCTCCGTATTCTCCCTTTCGCTGTAGGTAAATACATGCAGGTAAGAAATGTCAAGCGATTGCAGAAACGCATAGGTCTCCATAAAATGGTCTTCGCTTTCACCCGGAAATCCTACAATCACATCTACCCCAATACAGCAATCCGGCATAAGTGATTTGATGTGCTGAATTTTTTCGGCATATAATTCGCGTTGATAACGTCGCTTCATCAGCTTCAGAATGGCATTGCTGCCGCTTTGAAGGGGTATGTGGAAGTGTGGTACAAAGCGCTTTGACTGGCTAACGAAGGCAATGATTTCCTTGTGTAGTAAATTGGGTTCTATAGAAGAAATTCTGTACCGTTCTACCCCTTCCACCTGATCAAGTTGTCTGATCAGTTCGAGAAAAGTCTCTGCCCTGCCCTTTCTGAGTTCAGTTCCCACTTGCCCGCCATATCCAAAGTCTCCAATGTTGACACCTGTTAGTACTATTTCCTTCACACCTGAATCAGCGATTTTTCGGGCGTTACGGAGCACGTTTTCTATGCTGTCACTCCGGCTAGAACCTCTGGCAAGTGGTATGGTGCAAAAGGTGCACGAATAATCACAACCGTCCTGCACCTTCAGGAATGACCTGGTGCGGTCACCCAGGCTGTAAGCGTCAACAAAAAAGTTTGCTTCGGTGATCTCGCAGTTGTGCACTTCGGCTCTGGCGGCTTTCTTGCTGAAGCTGATGTAATTTAATAGCTTAAATTTTTCGCTGGCGCCTAACACCACATCCACACCCTCAATGGAAGCTATCTCATTTGGCTTAAGCTGAGCATAACAACCCACAACTGCAATAAAGGCCTCTGGGTTCCTGGATAAGGCTGCCCTGACAATACTTTTGCATTCCCGGTCAGCATTCTCTGTTACGGAGCAGGTATTGATCACATACACGTCTGCCGCTTCAGAAAAATCTTTTTTTGTATACCCCTTTTCAAGAAACAACCTTGCTATACTTGATGTTTCTGAGAAGTTCAGCTTACACCCAAGGGTATGAAACGCTACACTGCGGCTCGGAAAAAACATCCGCAAAAATACATATAAATTGGGTTACCAGGTTTGTATTCTGCTGCAGGATAAGACGTTTAACATTCACTGCATTTGGGGTATACAGAGCGGCATACTGTAATACATGTATTTGTAGTATCTTTGCCCTTTGTTTCTTTTATGAATAGCGATGCATTAAAGGCCATTTCACCGGTTGACGGGAGGTACAGAAATACCTGCGAGGCGCTTGATCCGTTTTATTCGGAATATGGCCTGATCCGTTACCGTGTGCTGGTAGAAGTGGAGTACTTTCTGGCTTTATCGCATGCTGGATTGGCACAGTTACCAGCCTTTTCAGAGTCCGAAATCAGCAAACTCCGGCGTATCTACCTGGATTTTTCGCTTTCGGACGCGAAAAAAGTAAAGGACACCGAGAAAACCACCAACCACGATGTAAAGGCGGTGGAGTATTTTGTTAAGGAAAAGTTGCGTGATGCTGGCTTAGGCCAATATGAAGAATTTGTGCATTTCGGGCTTACCTCACAGGATATCAACAACACCAGCATTCCCCTTAGCGTGAAGGAAGCCAATGAGGCTGTTTTGTTTCCTGCCCTTGATCTTATCCAGAAAGAACTACTCGATCTTTCCAGACAATGGAAAAACATTCCCATGCTGGCCCGCACCCACGGCCAACCTGCATCCCCTACCCGTCTGGGTAAAGAACTCATGGTGTTTTCAGAAAGACTCGAGCAACAAAGACAACTGATCAGTCAAATACCGTATTCGGCAAAATTCGGCGGCGCAACCGGTAATTTTAACGCCCATGCCGTGGCCTACCCATCTGTGGACTGGATTCAATTTGCTAACACCTTTGTGAATGATCAGCTCGGTCTTAACCGTTCTCAGTTCACAACGCAGATCGAACATTACGATAATCTCGCGGCCCTCTGTGATGCCTTTAAACGTATAAACACCATACTCACTGACTTGTGTCGCGACATGTGGACGTATATAAGCCTCGATTACTTCAAACAAAAACTGAAGGAAGGTGAAGTGGGATCTTCCGCCATGCCGCATAAAGTGAACCCCATTGATTTTGAAAATGCCGAAGGCAATCTGGGTATGGCCAATGCCCTGTTCGAATTTCTGGCGGCCAAACTCCCTGTATCGCGCCTGCAACGCGATCTGACAGACAGTACTGTGTTGCGTAACCTTGGCGTTCCCATGGCTCATTCACTGATCGCGTATAAGAGTCTGATGAAAGGCCTGCACAAACTGATACTCAATGAAAGTGTGCTGAATCATGACCTGGAAATGAACTGGGCTGTTGTGGCTGAGGCCATACAAACCATACTGAGGCGTGAGGGTTTCGAAAAACCCTATGAAAGCCTGAAGGCACTCACCAGAACAAACTCAGTCATCACAAAGGATTCTATTTTGCGGTTTATTGATACTCTGGCCGTAAGTGACAAAGTAAAACAGGAATTAAAACAAATCACGCCTCAAAATTACACTGGAATTAACCCCGCCTTCTGATGAAAAAAGTATGGGCATTCAGCATCAGTAAAGCGCTTGAAGAAGAAAAACTTCAGGCCTTACTTGAACTTGGGAAACAATTTGTTCAGGAATGGACCGCACATGAAAACAAACTACATGCAGATTTCACTATTCTGAACAACAGAATAATACTGGTTCAGGTTGATGAAAGTATATACCAGGCCAGCGGTTGCAGTATCGATAAACTGATGAGGCTGATAAAAAATCTTGAAGATCGCTTTAAAGTTGAACTGCTTAACCGCATGCTTGTGCCGGTTGAGCACAACGGACAGTTAGAGATACTTCACAGTTCAGAGATCAGGTCGAAACTGCAAAAGGGTGAACTCACATCCGAAACCCTGGTCTACAATACCGCGATTTCGAATTCGGATGAATTGACTCAATGGAAGCAGCCAATAAAATCAAGCTGGCTGAGTCGTTTTCTCAATTGAGGGCCAAAAAACCTCTGACCTGATCCAGGCAGGCTTTTTCCTGCGGAGCAGAAATAAAACGCCCTTCTTCGTCCACCATCTTATCTACCAGTGAAATCGGAAGCTTGTTGAAATACACATGCATTTTGAGGTAATGCAGGATTCCCGTGAGATGTTCCATGCCCCTGAGGTTCCCGGCCCGGCCCTGGGAAACACCAACCAGGCAAGCTTGTTTATGCATCCAGTCTCTGGGCGGAATTTTATCGAGAAATAACTTTAAAATGCCAGGGAAACTTCCGTTGTATTCTGGACTTATGAAAATAAAACGGTTCTGTGCCCTGATATACTTTTCACTCAGCCTTATCAGCTCTGGTGCTGGCCCATCGTAATGTTCATTCAGAAGCATCTCTGGACTCAGATCCCTGAAATCCAGCACCATGGCCTCAAAGCCCAAACCATTGATCAGATTGGCGTATGCTTTACTGACCCTGAGCGTGAAGCTATCGGGACGGTTCGTGCAACTGAATACCACAACTTTCTCCATAAATTTATCAACAGTAGTGCCCTGTCTTGGCCCTATTTGTTCAAAACTAGAAGCCTGCAAA
Source organism: Bacteroidia bacterium (assembly GCA_035429925.1). Lineage (GTDB taxonomy): Bacteria > Bacteroidota > Bacteroidia > B-17B0 > Aurantibacillaceae > Aurantibacillus. The sequence continues at coordinate 4,863 of DAOMFS010000051.1, forward strand.
GTCTGTAATTCCCTTATTTTTACAAACAGCAAGCAAATTGAATTGTTTGTATTTTATGAACATTACCTATTACGGACATTCCTGTTTCTCCATTGACATAAACGGCACTAAACTTCTGTTTGACCCCTACATTACGCCCAACGAACTGGCCAAACACATTCATATTGACTCCATTGAGGCAGACTATATTCTCGTTTCCCACGGACACGAAGACCACATTGCCGACCTGGTTGGCCTTGGAAAAAAAACCGGCGCAAAAGTGATCTGCAATTGGGAAATACACAACTGGTTGAAAACAAAAGGACTTGAGAATCTTCATCCCATGAACGTAGGTGGCAAAGTAAAAATGGAGTTCGGAAATGTGAAATGCGTGGCGGCCCAGCACAGCAGTTCTTTGCCGGATGGCACTTACGGTGGAAACCCCATGGGATTCATTGTCGAGGGTCCTGAAGCCAATTTTTATTACGCCGGTGATACTGCCCTTACTTACGATATGAAATTGATCGGAGAGTACAGAACCATACATTTTGCTTTCCTTCCCATTGGTGATAATTTTACCATGGGAGTAGACAATGCTATAATCGCCTGCGATTTCATCAATTGCAGCAACATTGTGGGCATGCACTACGATACATTTGCCCCTATTAAAATTGATAAACAAGACGCCTTGTCGAAATTCAAACGTGCTGGGAAAGAACTTACCCTGATGGAAATTGGCGAAACAAAAACCATTTGAACAAAAAACAGAGAACATGGGAAAAATAATAGCAATTGCAAATCAAAAGGGTGGTGTGGGTAAAACCACATCCGCTATAAACCTTGCCGCCAGCCTGGCTGTTTTGGAGTATAAAACACTTCTGGTAGATGCCGATCCCCAGTCTAACGCTACATCAGGCGTGGGCATTGATCCTGCATCTGTAAAAGCTGGCCTTTACGAGTGTATTATTGATAGCGTGCATCCAAAAGATGTTATTCTTAAAACAGACACCCCAAACCTGTCGCTGCTGCCAACAAATGCTGATCTAGTTGGTGTGGAGCTGGAGCTCGTGAACCTCACGAACCGCGAATACATGATGAAAAAAGCCCTTGACAAGATTAAAGACAAATATGACTTCGTAATAGTAGATTGCTGTCCTTCGCTTGGCTTAACGGTAATCAACGCACTCTCTGCAGCCGACAGTGTGATCATACCTGTACAGTGCGAGTATTTTGCACTTGAAGGCATGGGGAAGTTATTGCAGACCATTAAGATTGTTCAGGCACATCTGAATACCGGACTGGATATCGAAGGCGTTCTGCTGACCATGTACGATGGTCGCCTGCGCCTGGCCAACCAGGTGGTGGAAGAAGTGAAAACCCATTTCCAGGACATGGTGTTCAACACCTTGATCCACCGCAACACCAAACTGGCAGAAGCACCCAGTTTTGGCAAAACCATCATCATGCACGATGCTATTGGAAAAGGTTCTACCAGTTATCTGAACCTGGCCCGGGAAATTCTGCAGCGCAACGGCCTCACGAAAATCAGCGACCAGAACCGCACCATTCCGGTTCAGGCGTCAGAAGAAGAACTGAGTGAAGACATATAATCCGCAAAACCATTTACATTGAAAGCAACAGGAATGAGCAAAAAACCAGCATTAGGACGAGGACTCAGTGCATTGTTAGAGAATGCGAAAACCGATATTACAACAAAGAATCTGGGTGAAAGTGCCGCGGTTGTGAATACCGTTTCAAACATCAGGATCAAAACCATTGAAACCAATCCATTTCAGCCCCGCAGTAATTTTGAAGAGAATGCCCTGCAGGAACTCAGCGATAGCATCAGGCAACACGGCATCATACAGCCCATTACGGTGCGCAAACTGGGTTATGACCGTTACCAGTTGATTTCAGGCGAACGCCGCTTCAGAGCGGCTCAAATGGCTGGTTTAACCGATGTGCCGGCATACATCCGTATTGCCGACGACCAGGAAATGCTTGAGATGGCTCTGGTGGAAAACATCCAGAGAGAAGACCTTGATCCCATTGAAGTTGCACTGTCGTACAAACGTCTGATCGACGAATGCGAACTCACGCAGGAACAATTGAGCGAAAAGGTAGGCAAACAACGCAGCACCGTGACCAATTTTTTACGCCTCCTGAAATTGCCAGCGCCTATTCAGAAAGCGCTTCGCGACCGTGAAATCAGCATGGGTCACGCCAAAGCCCTGATCAATATTGATAATGAAGACCGTCAGCTGGCCATTTTTGCACTAACCCTGGAAGAAGATTATTCCGTGCGTCAGATCGAGGAACTGGCCAGAACCGAAAAGGTGAAGAACCAGCCCAGGCATATACGTGTGGAAAAGCCGCTCAGCATTGAAGACAAACAGCTCAAACAGGAACTCGAGAAACACTTTAAGGGCAGCTGTGAATTCAGGCGGAAAAGCAATGGCAGCGGCAGCTTTACCCTTACCTTCGGGAATGACCGGGAATTGCAGGCCTTACTCAGTATGCTGGGCATAAGATCCTGAAGACTATTTCCGGTCGGAATACGGGTTGGGTTTTGAAAAGGATTCTTCTGATATCGGATACGCACAGCCACTTCGAATCTTCTTTGAACAAACACATACAGGCTTGCGATGAGATCTGGCATGCCGGCGATATTGGTAATGCAGAAATCTTTGATCGTTTAAATAACCTTAAACCTCTAAGGGCTGTGCACGGCAATATTGATGGTCAGACCATACGACAACGCTGTCCGGAAGTTTTAAGCTTCATTTGCGAGGGGGTGCGTGTTCTCATGCTGCACATCGGGGCGCCACCGGGAAAGTACAGTTCATCCTTGAAGAAACTAATCGGTCGGGAAACCCCGCAAGTATTGGTGTGCGGACATTCCCATATACTCAAGGTAGTATACGATCAGGAATTTAAGCTGCTTTACTTGAACCCGGGCTCATGTGGTAAAGAAGGTTTTCATCAGGTAAAAACAGCCTTGAAATTTGAAATCCACGGCATGGAAATAAAAAATCTTGCTGTAATTGAGTTTGGAAAGCGAAGCGGCTTACCTTAGCACAGTGGAAAACATCAGCTATTTCAGCAACGAGGCCCTGGCCCGTTTTGTATCGGCTCAGAACCGTGTTGTAAGCAAGGTCATTTGTCATTTGTGGGTGAACAAAATCAATCCTGAACAAAGCATGGAGATCATTGATAATATTGAACTCCTTTTTCAGGACCAGAACAAACTCACCATTTCCTGTAATCCTGAAGGTACAGGACTGGATGCCGTAGACTTCGATTTTGATCTTAGTGCAAGGCAGCTTGAAACGGAATTCGACGGTAAGATCAAACTTTACGCGATTGATGCCTCCGGCACCAAAATGTGGTCGGAAGTGATCGGAAAAACACTTAAAGCAGTTAAACTCAGCCGCGATAATGATCACTACAAGGCCGATTCAATTGTGCTGGATTTTGATACCGAGAGAAGAGAGATTTCCATTGGTCCGCTTGACGGACTTGTTATTGACTACTACGAAGATCTTTGATTCAGCCTTTATTCTCCAGTTTACCGTCAGCATGTAAGGCAAAACGGCCTTTAGCTCGGTCATGAACCTGGTCATACCGTGGCCAGGGCCATCCTCCAAAGCCTGTTTTGTGATAATCCTCAAAGGCCTGGTTGATCTCCTCTTTGGTATTCATTACAAAAGGGCCGTATTGAATCACTGGTTCATTTAAAGGCTTTCCCTGGAGCAAAAGCAATTTAGCCTGTTTTGATTGGTTCTTCAATTCAATCTGGTGTTCAGCTAGTACCTGAATACTGTGGTATTGGTTTACTTCTGTGGCGGCAACCATCAAACGATCACCACTGTAAAAGTATAAACAGCGGTTCACGCCGGCACTCGCCGGAGGTATAATCCAGCTGGCTCCTTCATCCAGATGAATATTCCAAATGCCGACTTCATTTAAAGGATTAAATGCCCAGGAATCGGGAGGAGGCGAATTTGCTGATTGTTTGCCTAATTTACCCGCAATCACTTCAACTATTACCGCTTTGCCGGATTTGTCAATTTGCCGGTAACGCGGAATATTTTCAGACCAGAACATTTTGTAATGGGGCTCCACCATTTTGTCGCGGCGGGGTAAATTCAGCCAGATCTGGAATAGTTCCAAAGGATTCTCCTTCTCTTTTGAGAGCAAAGGAAACATTTCTGAATGCTGTACCCCCTTCCCTGCAGTCATCCACTGCACATCACCGTTTCCGTAACGCCCAGCAGCACCCATGGAGTCGGCATGGTCAACCAAACCCTGACGAACCACTGTGATGGTTTCAAATCCCCTGTGGGGGTGACCAGGGAAGCCAGGCACCTGTTTCCCGTGATACATGCGGTATCCGTTTTTAAGTATAAAATCATCGCCAAGACTCCGACCGGAAAGTGACTCTGCCGGCCCCATCTGATCATTTCCCTTTGGAAAATAGTCCTCGTGATGAACACAAAACAGAAAAGGATCCAGGGTTTCCCACTGAAAGCCCATTTCCTTAATGGACAGAATTGGGTTATTGTTCAAACGGGTTTTCAACTCAGCTTCGGCTTCCCTGTAATTACGGGCTAGTCCGCTGAATGGTGCAGCCGCAAGTGATGCGAATCCAAGACCAAGTTGGCTCAAAAAGTCACGTCGCTGAAATCTGCTCTTCATGTCAATATACTTTGAAGTGTGATTTTGTGTAAGTGAAAGGTACTGAAAAAATCAAATTCTTGGATCAATCCTGCACATTAGCCTTAGGTTGTTCTTTTCTCCAAATCACTTTGACAGGTACAGCCGAACTGAAATCCTCATGATTAATCAGGGTGTTGCCGCTAAAACCACCCAGTCTGCCTAACTCTTTACCCTCTACGTTCAATACCCGGCTTTCTTTGTCTTTTATACAAGTTCCTTCATCAAACACAAAAACCGCCGCAGATTGAAAACGCATTTCCTTCACTTCCGCATCCTTGCAAAGTGAAGCTCTTGAAAAGGCATCCACCTCATGCTGAAGCCCCTTTGAAATGCGGGACTCTTCCTTTGACATTTTGCATGATACAAGGTCAAAAAGCAGCATTCCAGCTATAGCCAGAACATAAAAGCCTCTTCCGCTATTCATCTTTGAAAAATGCCAGTTTATGCAAATCAATCAGCATGATGTTCTGATAATAGTAATTCAGTATCTGATCGTAGTTATAGCCAAGTTTTCCCATACGCATTGCGCCTTCCTGGCACATGCCCAGGCCATGCCCATATCCGCGCCCTGAAAACAATATGCTGTCTTCGTGTAAAGGTTGTATGCTGAAAAATGTTGACTTCAGTTGCAGGTCTTGTCTCACACTTTTAAGCGGAACCTTACAGGTGCCGCAATCCAGATAGGTTTTGCGGGTGTCTTGTCTGAAATGAAGCGCCATTTCGCGTGCCAGAGGCTCTTCAACCGGGTAGTTATGCTTGAGTTTCAGGTAACTCAGCCAGTCTTCTGTAAGCATTTTTCTTTCCCACCTGGCGTTGGGCATCGACAAACTGAATGAGTCGGGAATACTCCTCAGGTATGTGGTTTTGGAACCCCATACATCTTCGCTATTGGCTGTTTGTCCTCCGCTGTTGCTGTGAAATGCAGCTACAATGAGATTAAGGTTCTCATCTACCACAACTTTATTCTTCGTGGCTTCAATAGCACTGAATATTTTAAGGTCCCTGGGCTTGCCGAAATACGCCTGACAATGCACCTGATCACAAAGACTGAAGCCCTCGCTTAAGTGTTTGTTGATGTGGGCAAGCGCGAAAGTTCTCGCCAGGATGGCCTGGACCTTATAAAATTCAAGCGAAGACCTTGAACCTGCCTCAGCCTCGGTAACGCCAGCGATGTAATTATCGAGCAGGATTTCGTTTATAACACGTATGGCACCCTCAGAAACCGAAAGAGAGAAATTACCCTGATAAGTTCTGATTTTTCGCTCAGGTTGAATCAGCCTCAGCTTAAAGTCACTCAGTACGTCTTCACTTGTGAATTTAACATAGGCGTAATTCCCCAGATTCCTCTCTCCCTGCATCACATGTATACTGTCTCCCTGTAAGTTAAAACTAAAATTAAACTCTGTTTGGTCTGTTTCTAATTTTTTACCGTCAGCCAGAATGCTGTACAACCTCGGACTCACCATAACCTCAAATTGCAAAGCCTTCAGATGACCGAACAAGCGGATGTAAACGAATTCTGCAGGGATAAAAAAGGAACTGAACATCAGGAACAGTCCTGACAAAAGCCCGATCTTAGCAAACCTGTGAAATCGTTTAGACATGGTGAATGGCTTTCGCATCATCTGTGATGTATTTTGCAAGCCTGGTGGAGGCTCCACTTCCGCCAAGTACTTTATGCAATTCTTCATAACCCTGTAATACTTCTTTTCTCCTCTGGCTGTCCTCTAGCAACAAGCTCAACTCGTGACTAATGTTGCCAGGGTTCAGATCTGTCTGAATGAGTTCTTTTACTACCTCTTTATTTAGTATAAGATTCACAAGACTGATGAATTTGACATTCACCAGACGTTTGCCAATGGCGAATGACAATGATCCAGCCCTGTAACAAACAACCTGAGGCAGGTTGAAAAGTGCACTTTCAAGTGTTGAAGTTCCTGATTTAATGATGCCTGCTCTGGCATATTTCAGGAGTTCATAGGTTTGCTCAAATACAACTTTTACGCCCCTTTTGCCAAGTTCGTCATACTTTTCTCTTGTAATGGTTCCTGAACCGGCAACCACAAATTCGTAGTCCGGAAATTCGGGAACCACTTCCAGCATCAGATCCACCATACGTTCCAGTTCCTGCAACCGGCTACCGGGAAGTACTGCCACAATGGGTTTGCCTGTAAGGGCATTGCTTCGTAAAAATTCTTCGCGTGATTTCAGTAATGCCATTTTCTGTTCAATAGCGTCAAACAAAGGATGACCAACGTAATACACCTGAAGTCCCTTTTGTTTGTAAAAGCCTTCCTCGAATGGCAGGATCACAAACAGTTTGTTCACATATTTTCGGATCAGTTCTACCCTGCCTTCTTTCCATGCCCACACCGTCGGGGAAATATAATAATCCACCTTTATCCCCTGCTTCCAGGCCCATTCGGCCATTCTCAGGTTAAAACCAGGGTAATCTACCAGAACCAGAATATCAGGTTTGAATTTAAGGATATCGGCTTTTACGATCCTGAAGTTGCGCCTGATCGCGCCCAGGTTTTTAAGGACGTCAATAAAACCCATGAAAGCCATTTGCCTAATGTGCACAACGGCGCTTTGACCGCTCACTTCTTCCATGTGCTCACCACCGGTAAATGCAAATTGAGCCGCCGGATCAATTTTAAGAATTCCCCTCATGCAATTGGCCGCATGTAAATCTCCACTGGCCTCGCCGCTTATGAAATAATATTTCATCAGTTCAGATCCGGCTCAAGATAATATGTGACATAAGCCACCAGAGCGAGATAAATAAACACACTTACAATAATACCCTTACTGAATTTGTCAATCTTTCTGTTAAGTCCAAGGTAAAAGATAAGGAGGTTACCTAATCCGCACATCTTTATCACTCCACTCAGGAGATATCCATTCATGAGGTATTTTACAAATCGCATGGGAAAGGCAATCTGGTGGTGAAAAAAAAGCCAGTAAAGAAAAAACATCAGTATTGGGAACAACACCCCTACAAGGAACCCAATCCACACCTTATCTAATTTCTGCCAATAACTATCCATGTTCAAAAAATTTCAGGTCGTTCAGATTATTGTGAGCAGTCAGATCAGCCTGTGTTGGTACAACTGAGATATAACCTTCTTTCAAAGCCCATTCGTCAGTGTCTCCTGCTTCAGGTTCGAAATTCACAAATTCACCACTAAGCCAGTAATATTCTCTACCATAGGGGTCTTTGCGTTCCTCGAAACGTTCCACCCAATTGGCCCGGGCCTGCCTCACCACCTTAATTCCCCGGATATCTTCGGTTTTCAGCTTGGGAATATTCACATTCAGACACACGCCCTTTGGAATGCGCTGGCTTAGGGCATGTTCTATGATCTTTGACACAAAGGGTCCGGATTGCGTGAAATCAGCTTCCATAGCATAATCACACAAACTGAAACCTATGCTGGCTGTTCCTTCAAGTGCCCCTTCAATTGCTGCGCTCATGGTTCCACTGTATATCACATTGATGGAACTGTTGCTACCATGGTTGATGCCGCTTAGAATCAAGTCAGGGCGCCTCTTCAGAATGTGGTTTACCGCCATTTTTACACAATCTACAGGTGTTCCACTGCAGGAATATTCAAGTTTTGCATTGTGATAGGCGGTTTTTTGTATTCTGAGTGTAGAATTGATCGTAATGGCGTGGCCCATTCCGCTTTGTGGTTTATCAGGAGCTACCACAACAATTTCACCGTATGCCGATGCGAGGCCAGATAAATACTTAATGCCCGGAGAATAAATCCCGTCATCATTGGTAATAAGAATGAGTGGCTGATGGTCCATCCGGTTCAATTCATAAAGTTACTCAGAAGAAACAGCATTTGCTTCAGAACCATTCTGCTTTTACTAAATACGGATTGTTAATTTATTCCAATAAACATCTGTGCTTCTCTGCAATCTGTCAGGACTTCAGTCCTTGGTATACATTCTGTCACAAACTGATTTTTGGCACTTCAATTGCCCGTATGATTGAAAACACGATTATGTACGATCCCATATTGTTATTGATTACGCTAGTGTTCATGGGCGCTGGCATGCTTGTGAGTGCCCGGCTAAAGACTAAATTCAGCCAGTATGCCAGGGAACCCCTGCTATCGCGTTTAAGCGGGAAGGAGGTAGCTGAACGCATGCTCAGAGAGAATGGCATTTACGATGTAAAGGTGACCAGCGTGAACGGCACATTAACCGACCACTATAACCCATTGGACAAAACCGTAAACCTTAGCCACGAGGTATACAACGGGCGTAACATCTCAGCTGCTGCCGTTGCAGCCCATGAGTGTGGACATGCCGTGCAGCATGCTGACACTTACCGTTGGCTGATGTTAAGAAGCAAACTGGTACCAACGGTTCAGATTGCCAGCCAGGTGCTCAGCTTTCTTACCCTGGGCCTGGCCTTCATAGCCTATGGTTCACCAGCACTCACCAATACCATGCTAATGATATTCATAGTGTTACAGGGCAGCATCACCATTTTTAGTTTAATAACCCTGCCTGTTGAAATAGATGCCAGTAACAGAGCTTTGGCTTGGATGGAAAATGCCCGCATTACTCATCAGCAAGAGCATATTGCGGCCAAAGACGCATTAAGATGGGCAGCATACACATATTTGGTTGCCGCATTGGCTTCAGTAGCCACCTTGCTATATTACATCTGGAAATTTGCCTCTAACAACCGTGATTAATTTGCTGATCCGTCTATCAGAAACCAGGCGTAGAGTTCAGACTTTTTCCGCGGAATACTTAGCCATGAACTCCATGGCTTTATCAACCATTTCGGAGCTGCCAATGAACAAGGGCGTTCTCTGGTGAAGTTCACGTATGGGCACTTCCATGATGCGTTTTTCACCCGTGGTGGCCTTTCCTCCAGCCTGTTCAATTACATAAGCCAGTGGATTGCATTCGTACAATAAGCGCAGTTTACCTTTTGGGGATTTTGTAGTCACGGGATAAATGTATATGCCGCCGTGAATCAGGTTGCGGTGTATATCTGCCACACCTGAGCCAATATAACGTGAGGAATATGGCCGGTTGGTGGCTTTATCCTCTTCCTGGCAGTATTTGATGTACTTCTTTACACCATCGGGAAAATGGAGGTAATTGCCTTCGTTGATGGAATAAAGGAGTCCTGCTTTTGGACTCATCATATTGGGATGTGAGAGACAAAACTCCCCTATGGAAGGATCCAGCGTGAAGCCATTAACACCTTTTCCTGTGGTATAAACCAGCATACAGCTGGAACCATAGATAATATATCCTGCAGCAACCTGCTCAGTTCCCCTCTGCATAAAATCCTCCAGGGTGCCTGGTCCCTTAAGGCTTACCCTGCGGTAAATAGAAAAAATAGTCCCGACCGACACATTCACATCAATATTTGAAGAACCATCCAGTGGATCCATAGCCACAACGTATTTAGCGCTTTTGGAAATCTCTGAATCTATCGGAATGATCTCATCATTCTCCTCGCTTGCTATTGCACAAACCTCTCCGCCGGCCTTTAAAGCCGAGATAAACTGCTCGTTTGCAAAGACGTCAAGCTTTTTGACGCGCTCACCCTGAATATTGGTTTCGCCCGTTTCACCCAGTATCTCAACAAGGCCGGCTTTGGTCACTGCACGGTTTACAATTTTGGCTGCAATACCAATATCCCTGAGTAACCGGGACAATTCACCTTTTGCATATGGAAAATCGGCCTGTTTTTCGATAATGAACTGGCCTAAAGTAGTTACACTCATAACACAAATTTAAATTCAAAAATAGGGATAATAATCAAAAGCGGGAAGCCGGAATAAGGATTAAACCTTTCTGAAATCTTTGTTCAGAAATTCCCTCCAGTCGCCAAGATTCGCGATCACCTGCAACTGCCTGTATTTATAGTGAAACTTTTCCTTATCCTCCTGGGCATTCAGCACTTCAATGCGGTAACGGTCAAAATTCGACAGCGCGAAACGCTCCTCTGGACTCAGGCGGATTCCACTGAATTCTTTGTCGCGAAGGTCGTTGATGCTCTCAACACTGATGTTTTTTGATCTGAAAAGCAGGGCAGATAATAGATCCGATTGTGATTCCACAGCATGAAATTATACTTTTCATTTCGATGTTTTTTGACTTTTCGACGATTGTACTAACAGCATCGTGTTAATTGTGCTTATTTTTAGACGATGGTTTTTAAGCCCTGTAGATACACGCCAATACTGCTGTGTTTCCTGCTAATCAGACCTTCTGGCCTGCTTTCGCGGCAAAGCTATTCGTATGATCCGGTTTTCCGCTGGGCTCTAAAACACCCATTCGCCGCTGCAAAAGTGAAACGCATCTATAAAAACTGCACATTCATCTATGACAAAAAATCCTTGATACCTGCGCTGGACTCATTCAGCAACGGAGGAAAACTTGACGCGTTCAGGCACATCTTTTACATGGCGGCCTTTGCCCAGAAAATTTCGCCTTCAAAAGTCCGATCTCTAGGTAAGGCTTATGAAGAAAAAAATCATCAGAGTTTTCTGAGTGGAAAAGAAAGCCTTCAAAACAGGCACGATAGTATATCGATGGTAATGGACCTGCACAATAACAATTTGGGTATTAATCTGGGTTTACAAAATCAGACATTGAATTTTGAGGCCTTAAAGGAAAGAGTATTGGCATCCATTTCTGCCGGTAAGGCGCTTGTGATCTTGCGCAACCGAAAAGGAGATTATCTGGATTGCCAAAGACATAAGATCAAGGAAGAATTGTATCTGAATAACTGGTGCATACCTAAATGCCTGCTGCCCTCTGATTTGATTTACAGAGACTGAATCTGTTTTTCTGTGAGCTTACAATTCAGCCATTCAGCATCCATGGTGGCATGGTATTTCTCATAGAACCGAATAGCAGGCTTATTCCATTCCAATACCTGCCATTCAAGACGTTTTACACCTTCCTGTCTGGCCACTTGCAACACGGCATCAAACAGCTTACTGCCAATGCCTTTTGCTCTGAAGGCTTCTTGAACAATGATATCTTCAAGAAAAATACACTTGCCTTTCCAGGTGGAATACTTGTGGTAAAAGAGCGCTGTACCCCTTACCTGCCCTTCAATTTCAGCTACAAAGAACCTGAATAAAGGATTTGAACCGAATCCCCACTCCACCATCTGATCGACGCTAACTTCAACCTCTCCATCCGCTTTTTCGTAACGAGCAAGTTCGCGTATCAGCTCTAGTACAACAGGGATATCCGGTTTGGTTCCCTTTCTGACCAAGGTTTTCATTTTCCTGAAAAAGTTTTTTTAAGAATCACTTTCTGTAGGATCCGTTTGATGATCAATTCAGCCATAACCTCTTCCATGGTCAAATCCGGGTTAGACCCGGCCAGGTCACTGGTTTGTTTTTCGCTGACATCGATCCTGTAGAGTAATCCAGGTATTAGCGTTGGCTGTCGGTGGGCAATTGATTTTATTTGGTTGGCAAGTAATTCACGCAGGGAAAAGAAATCAGATGGTATATTATTCAGAAAATCTGTTTCAAAGCCAGCCGTTTCAAAATCCCGGATCAATTGCAGGCGAAAAAGATTAAACAAATTCACCTGGCTCAGACTCTTATTTAGCTCAGGTTCATTCATTCGTGTCCAGTAACAATCTTTTTATGGGATCTCTTCCATTGAGATGCGCGTCCACGATGTCCTTTACATCATCTTTCTGAACATTTACGTAAAAGGTTCCCCGGGGGTAAATCACAACCGTAGGTCCAAAATCGCAAATACCCAGACAACCGCTCCTGTTGGCCCGGGTCTTCAGGCTCACTGTACTATTTTTCAGTTGCTTTTTGAACTCCGCAACCAGCTCTAAACCATGTGCTTCGCCACAGCTTCTCTTGTCTGAATCTTTGCGTTGATTTGTGCAAACTAAAATATGAATATCATAAACCATGTATTTTTGCTTTATTTTAAGGCAGAATGTCAAAGATACTAATTAGCGGCGGAAGCGGGGCCATAGGCAGGGCGCTGACTGATTTTCTCAGAAAAAAAGGACACACCGTAAACTGGCTTGGACGAGAAGCCTTTTTCGCGGGTGAAGTTATATGCTACAAATGGGATCCGATAAAAGGCATTATTGACCCGGGAGCTTTCCATGGTGTTGAACATCTTATACATTTGGCCGGATGCAATATTGCAGCGCAACCCTGGACCAAGGCGCGAAAAACGGAAATCAGGGATTCGAGAATAAAGAGCGCGGAATTTCTTTATCAATGTGCTCGTAAACATGCCCCTAACATATCTTCACTGATTGGATTTTCAGCAATAGGGTATTACGGAATTGGACAAGGCGAGCAGCTTTGCCAGGAAGACAGTTCGAACGGTGAGGATTTCCTTGCCAAAACCTGCGTGGATTGGGAGAAGGCTTATGATGCTTTTGTTCAGGCTGATATTCGCTGCACTGTGCTGCGGGTTGGTCTGGTGCTGGGACCCCAAATGGGAATTTACCGCCGCTTAAAGCCATTTTACATCTTAGGTTTAGGTGCAAGTATTGGAGATCCAAATCAATGGCTGTCATGGATACATCTCCATGACCTGTGTCGCTTGGTTGATTTTACTATTGATAACCCCAGGGTGAGCGGTGTTTATAATGCTGTTGCATCGCTGCCTGTGCGTTCTGGTGAATTTTCAACTCAATTGGCAAAAAGTTTAAAAAGGCCTGTGTTCTTACCGGCAATTCCTGAGCGTGTGTTGAAAATCTTTCTGGGAGAAAGAGCAAGTATAATTTGCAGGGGAATACGTGCCAGTAACCAAAAGATTTTAAACACCGGGTTCCGTTTTGTGTTCAATACTCTGACTGAAACATTACATGATCTTAATACAACCATGTCAATTCTTTGATCCCTGCGCTGAACAGACTTCCTTTCCTGTCTTCCAGTTGAATAAATCCGGAATCGTCAAGTCCAACAACCTTGAATTCCTGAATAAGATCGCCAGATTGAAAGCGGTTCCAATCTGACAAACCAAACAACAAGGTTTCATATTTCCTTCGAATTGTATCCAAATCTGAATTCCGAAGCATATGATAATAGCTTTCATAGAGTTCACAAAGGCGGTAAAGCGTTGTTTTCACATCTTGGTCCTTACCTGTAAAACGCCTTAGTGAACTTGCCCTTTCCAGACCTGAGAAGTCGATTTGGTTAAGATTCATGCCAATTCCACAAACGCTGCTCTGGATTTGGTTTTCCATGATGTGATTTTCAATAAGTATTCCACACACTTTTTTCCTGTTAATCAATATGTCATTTGGCCATTTAATCCGAATGTCAAATTGACCAGGATTGAGATATTCAGCAATTGTGTCATAACATGCCAGGGCTGCAATCTGATACAAATAATGCTGATTCTTTAAATTTAAATACCCGGGATAGAGTATCATTGACATGGTTAGATTACAGTTGGGCTGCGAGTTCCAGCCATTGCCCCTTTGCCCTCTTCCATCAGTCTGTCTTGCGCAATACACTATAGTTCCTTCCTCCGGCTTAACGTTCTTTAACAGCTGGGTGGCATAGGAATTGGTGCTATCCACTTCATCCAAAAAAATGAGATTTCTCCCTAACCGTTCTCTGTCCATTGCCGCAAATAGCGTAAATTTGTTGTTTAACGCGAAAGCACAAATTTAATTATCCCCGGCACCAATCCAGCATGATATGGCTATTAAGAAGCTGAAAAAAGGCACATCCAGGTTATCCCGAAACCAGGGTGTTAAATCTACCCCCTCAAAAAAGAAAGCGGGTTCTAAAAAGACAGGGGGGAAAAAGGTGCTGACCGATAAGGAAAGGGAATTGAAAGAAGCCAATGTACTGGCTACCCTTGACAAGAAGAAAAAAACAAGTCCGAAGCGTCCGAAGAAAAAATCGAGTCCGAAGCAAACCAATGACCTCTTAGGTGCTATCATTGAAGGCATGCATGAACGTAAAGCCAAGCACATCAGTGTGGCTGACCTGAGATCAATAGAGAACCGGGTAACGGATTATTTTGTGATTTGCGATGCTGATAGCAACACACATGTGAATTCAATTGCAGACAGTGTTGAAGAAATGGTTGAGAAGCTTTGCGGAGAAAAGGCTTACCATACCGAAGGGCATCAGAACGGAGAGTGGATATTACTCGATTACATAAATATTGTGGTGCACATATTCCAGCGTGAATTCCGCGAACATTACAACCTCGAGGGTCTTTGGGGCGACGCCGAATTCAGCACCATTAACAGTTAACGAACATCCTGCATCACATGAGCAAAGAAACAAATGATAATTTGAATGAATCCGAGAACCAAAGTGCAAACCAAAGCAACGGACCCTCGCCAGAAGATGAGCGCAGAAAACAGTACGAGCGTATGAAAGAAAAATTTGGTAAACAAAATCCGCTGGGTGGCGGCAAAGGAAGCGGCGGAAACAACTTCTATTGGATTTATGCGGCTGTTGTTGGTGTCTTGCTGTTCTTTGTGTTTTATGGCAACAACTTCAACTCACATCTTATCGAGGTCAGCCAGGGTAAATTTTATCAGGATATGCTCGCCAAAGGAGACGTGAAGGATGTGGTGATAGTGAATAAAACCATTGCCAGGATTACCATCAACCCCGATTCAGCCTATCATTGCGACAGGTATAAAAATGAAAAAGGCGTTTCACTTTTCCCTGACAAAAATTTTAAAGGCCCGCACTTTTTTATCACCATTCCCTCTATTGATAATTTCCTTTCCGGTATGGAACGCGTTCAAAACGAAGCGGGCATTCCGAAAGAAAAGCAAATTTTTGCCCGCAGTGTAGAAGAAACCAACTGGATGAGCGACCAACTCACCTGGCTGTTGCCAATCCTTATTATGGTAGTCATCTGGATATTCATGATGAGAAGGATGAGCGGTGGTTCAGGTGGGGGACCCGGGCAGATTTTCAATATTGGAAAATCAAAAGCCACACTTTTCGACAAGGATACGCATGTGAATATCACTTTTAACGATGTGGCCGGGCTTGATGGGGCGAAAATGGAGATCATGGAAATTGTTGATTTCCTTCGCAACCCTAAGAAATACACTGACCTTGGCGCCAAGATTCCAAAAGGTGCTTTGCTGGTCGGTCCTCCGGGCACCGGAAAAACCCTGTTGGCAAAAGCAGTAGCCGGTGAGGCCAAGGTGCCATTCTTTTCTCTCAGTGGCTCGGATTTCGTTGAAATGTTAGTTGGTGTGGGTGCCTCCCGGGAACAGGATCTTTTCCGTCAGGCCAAAGAGAAAGCGCCCTGCATTATCTTTATCGATGAAATCGATGCAATTGGAAGGGCCAGAGGCAGAAGTGTGAGCGCCGGAGCAAATGATGAACGCGAAAACACACTGAACCAATTGCTGACTGAAATGGATGGATTTGGTACCAACAGCGGTGTGATCATACTGGCCGCCACGAACCGAGCGGACATCCTCGACCGTGCACTTATGCGCGCCGGACGATTTGACAGGCAGATCTATGTGGATATGCCGGACCTGAATGAGAGAAAGGATATTTTTAAAGTCCATCTCCGTAAAATCAAAATAGACGAGAGTGTTGAGATTGATTTTCTGGCGAAGCAAACACCCGGATTCAGTGGGGCTGATATTGCGAACATCTGCAATGAAGCTGCTTTGATCGCCGCGCGATCGAATAAAAAAATGGTACAAAGGCAGGACTTCCTGGACGCAGTTGACCGTATTATTGCAGGATTGGAAAAAAAGAACAAGATCATAACGCCTGAAGAAAAACGCGTGATTGCTTTTCATGAGGCTGGTCACGCCACAGTGAGCTGGATGCTCGAACACGCCAGTCCGCTCGTGAAGGTTACAATTGTACCAAGGGGAAAATCGCTCGGGGCAGCCTGGTATCTTCCCGAAGAACGTCAGATCACCACAACGGATCAGATCATGGACGAAATGTGTGCAGCACTTGGAGGACGGGCAGCGGAAGAAATTACCTTTGGCCGCATCAGCACTGGTGCACTCAGCGATCTCGAGAAAATCACCAGACAGGCCTACGCCAGCATTGTGTATTACGGTCTGAATGAGAAAATCGGTAACATCTCATACTACGACAGCACAGGGCAGAGCGAATACGCATTCAGCAAGCCTTACAGCGAAACCACCGCGCGTACCATTGACGAAGAGGTTAAAAAAATGACCGATATCGCCTATGCCAAAACAAAACGAATACTGCTCAACAATAAGGAAAAACTCACCATTCTGGCCGAAAAATTATTGGAAAAAGAGGTGATTTTTAAA
>DAOMFS010000052.1:0-21311 GCA_035429925.1 Bacteroidia bacterium
TGGCCAGCATCGTATGGACAGAAAACCTGAGCCGTGCACACCGTGTGGCCAACCGCATTCACGCCGGTATCGTCTGGATCAACTGCTGGCTGCTGCGCGACCTGCGCACGCCGTTCGGAGGCGTGAAAGCTTCGGGTGTTGGACGCGAAGGCGGTTTCGAAGCCCTCGACTTTTTCACGGAACCCAAAAACGTCTGCATTAAACTGCATTAAGGCCTTACGGCCTGTCTGGTATTGAGTACTTATTACGACATACTCGGGGTATCACAGCAGGCCGGAAGCACAGAGATCAAAAGTGCCTTCCGCCGCCTGGCCAAACTATACCACCCCGATAAAAATCCGCGCGAGAAGGAAGTTTTTGCCGGCATCCTGAAGGCATACGAAACGCTGATAGACCCGTCGAAACGCGCTGTGTACGACCGGCAGCTGAGTTACTCACAACCTTCGGGCAGTTCAAGTGGCCAGGCTCAAAAACGCTGGACCTTCGAAGAGCGCGAAATGCGACGAAGGCGTTATTACGAGGAGCACATCAAACAATACGAAAAAGCAAGACCTGTTTATGAGAATCCCTCATCCCAAAAAAGTTCATACAACGAATTCAAATACATCTTGTTCGCCACACCACTGGCTGTAGCCCTTTTGCTGCTGGTGCTTCGCCTCGCCTCACCAGATTCTGAAAACAAACATGGTGATCTGAAACCCGCAACACTGAACTACACCAAACTGTATCTCGAAGACGGGCCCTATACCCGGAATTTCGGTCCGCAAACCGATTCAGAACACGACACCGTTCATTTTGTTTTGAAGAACCGCAGCGGCAGCGACCTGGTACTTTGTTTTTTCGAGGGCGGGCACTTTGTCAGAACCTGCCTGATTCACGAAGGTGAAGACCTGGAGCTGGAAGACATGCCAAAGGGGCCCTTTGATCTCAGGTTCAACAAAGGCAAGCACTTTGATCCGCTATTGATGCGTTCGTCGTATGGACAACCGGGCGATTTTGAAGAAACCGAAGGATATTACATAAGTGAAAAGAAATACACAATTTTAAACCACGGTATCTTCCTGCTTGACTCCGCCTTCATCAGCGGATTTAATCCGGTTGATTACAAGGCTTTTTTTAAAAAAACTGAACATGATCAAAAAAATTGAACACATAGGTATAGCTGTGAAGAACCTTGAGAACAGCAATTCGCTGTTTAAAAAATTATTCGGCAAAGAACATTATAAAATTGAAGCGGTGGAAAGTGAAGCGGTGAAGACTTCGTTTTTTATGCTGGGCGATACCAAGATCGAGTTGCTCGAGGCCAGTGATCCAGGCAGCACCATTGCACGCTTCATCGAAAAACGGGGCGAAGGCATACACCACATTGCTTACGAAGTAAGTGACCTTGAAGCCGAGATGCTGCGCCTGAAGGCCGAAGGATTTGAATTCATTCATGCCGAGCCTAAGGCGGGAGCCGACAACAAACGCATTGTTTTTCTGCACCCCAAAAGTACTAATGGGGTTCTGGTAGAACTCTGTCAGGAAAAAGCCGATCCCAAATCCTTCCAGAGTGGTGCCTGAAATCAGCTTGTCCAGTCTTCTTTCCGGATGACATACAGGGCTGTACCCTTGTCAATTGATTGCAGCACCCCGCCAATTTTACCGATTGCCAAACGTGAGCGTGTGTTGTGTTCACCCACGTGAAAATAAATGCTTTCGCAGTACATGAAGGCGTATGCCATCATGGCCCTTTTCAATTCCGCATTGTAAGTGTGGCCCCAGCAGCGTTTTGCCAGAAAGGTGTACCCAATTGAAACCGTCCTTTCTTCGGAAGAATACCCGTAATATCGCGAGGAGCCTATGACTTCCTGGTTTTTGTTGTCCCGCAACAGCAAGGCCCCGCCTGACTCCAGTCCTGAATCAAAAAATTTGCGGAACACTTCGGGTTTGTAACGCTCCGGTTCAGGATGCTGTTGCCAGATATCCGGATCAGAAGCCACCGCGAACAGGGTATCGAAATCACCTGCCTGCAGTGCTCTGGTGTTCAGAAGCGGGGTTACCAGCTCGGGTTGCCAGTTGATTTCTGCTTCAGGCATGCTTATTTTTTGCGTTGCTGTTACTCACTTTCGACATGATGTCGTTCATCATTTCTATTTGTATTTTCTGGATTTCCATGAGTTCCTGTTGCTGGTGCATGATGAGGTGATCCAACTTTTCGTGCAGGGTACGGATCTCCAACTCAGATTTTAGATTGATCATGTAATCTTTTTTGGCCCGGTCCCGGTCTTTCTCCTCTTGCCTGTTCTGGCTCATCATGATCACAGGCGCCTGTAGCGCAGCGATACAGGATAAGATCAAATTAAGAAGTATGAAAGGGTAAGGGTCAAAAGCCTTTCCCAGGAACCAGGTTAAATTCAATACAATCCATACAGCCATGAAAAATAAAAAGGCCCCGATAAAATACCAGCTGCCCCCGAAGGTGGCTACTTTGTCGGCCAGCCTCTGGCCCAGTGTCAGATCCTGACTGTCCTCATTTTCGAGTTTATCAGTAATGGTGGTGTTGCTGGTAATAGATTCCATAACCCGACTCTCGAGTTCGTTTAATTCCTCAAGTTCTTTGGCCAGATATTCGGCAATGTATTTCTCACGGTATACGTTCAGTTCGGAACTGGACAGACAGTGTGATGATTCGAATGCGGGGAAATCCTTGCGGATCAGTTTGAGCAGGGATTTGCGAATGGTTTTGGCTTCCATCTTTTCCGCAAGGGGATATTCTTTGCCGCTCAGGTCGCTTTTGAAAGTGTTCATATCTGTTTCTGTAGCTTATTTGATTGTGTGGCGTTCATGCTTTCTGCAAATCCGAAATGATGAGTTTGTTCATCCGGAGCAAGGCCTTTCCAACCCGCGTGGCACGTTGCGGATCATTCATCCATTTGCCCAAATCGGCAGGAATGATTTGCCAGGATACCCCGTATTTGTCTTTGCACCAGCCACAGCGGCTTTCCTGTCCTTCTTTGGTGAAACTGTTCCAATAATGATCGATCTCGGCCTGGTTTTCGCATTCTACCACCAAAGAAAGCGCCTCATTAAACTGAAATTTCGGCCCTCCGTTAAGACACATGAAGCGGTTACCCTTTATTTCAAAGATTACAACCATGGGATTTTCTGAAACAAGTTTCGAATCGCTGAAGATGCCTGTGTAATATTCAGCGGCTTCCCTGGCTTTGCCGTCGAACCAGAGGCAGGGATAAACAGATTTATTCATGCTCCGTTTTTTCAAGAATCCGTTTGATGTTTTGCAGGTTCTTCTCCTCCGCCTGACGTAGCATCTTCCGACCAAATGTATAAGCCATAAGGTTAAAGGGGTAATTGGCTTCACCGTAAAACTCAGAAACCAGTTCGGTTTCGTTTTCATTCAGGGCCTTTAGTAAAAACGCTGCCCGGGCATTGCCTTTGAAGGGGCGTTTGAAGCGTATGTCTACTTCAATGCGGTCCGGACTAAGCGAAGTGATCTCCTGCTCACCTTCGCCCACGTCCTCGATTTTGCTGTTCCAGGACTGGATGGCTCCCACCTCTCCGTCTGTTCCGCGTATTTCGGGCACCAGCAGCGGATCGGCCAGAACCCAAATGCTGTATTCCCTTTGCTTGTCAAGAAAGCGAACGTAGTTAAACACTTCCAGTTTCGGTTTGAGTATGGTTTCACTCGAACTAACGGTGAATGTACGGGGCACAAAAATTGCCACCAGGAGCGCGAGCAGTATAAAAGACAGCAGCGCAAGAAAAACAATCTTTACAATTTTCATGTGGTTGTGGAATTGGGTTTGAAGTTTGATGCGATAAAATTCGAAATGAAGAATGCCTGCACACCAGAATCATCCCTTAGCAGGTCGTTTCCGAATCTGCCGAAAACATGAGGGTTTGCGATGAAACCCGCTGTAGGGACCAAATGTTCAGAAACGGAGCCGGGATTCATAACAGCATGCATATTCAATCCGAATACAGATTGAAGATACAAATGTTTTTCCAGCTCTTGGCCTGAATAATCAGCAAAAGCCAGAATGGCATTCCGTTAAATGCCTTATGTTGTTTTTAATCTTTTTCTTGTTCAAAAACCGCTTTCAGTTTTCCGCTTTTCACGGCTTTTCTGAACACTTCGTAATCCTTTTCGTTCTGATCGGCGTATGCCAGGGCGAATTCACCAAGGGCCTTGTCGAAAGTATCACTTTTGCCCATGTAGCCGCTAAGCATGGCCGAGTCGCCCGAACGGGCGTGAGCCAGAGCCAGGGCATGTCCGCACCATTCTGCGAAAATCATCATTTCGGCCTTACCGAAAGTCTCCACCATCACTTTGATTTTCATGTCGCGCAATTGGCGGAAATAAAAATCGTTGCCCAGTCTTCCACGGGTCCAGCCCAGGAAAATATCACTGGCGGGCTGCATGATGCGGTAACCGTTCACCACACGTTCACCGTGGTTGTTGTAGGGGCTTTTCCCTGCGAAGGGTTCAAGCACAGAAGGTCCGGATTGTTTCACCTGAAGAAAGAGCGGATCCTTGTCTTCCGCCATCAGCAGCAAGACCCAGCATCGTGTGCCCACACTGCCCACCCCCACCACTTTGATGGCCGCATCAACCAATTCATAGCGGTCGAGCAGGAGCTTATGGGCCGGATTAAGTGTATCGCGGTATTTTAAAAAAGCTACCTGTACCGCCTCGTGCACTTCACCCGGGCTGTGGCCTTCCCAGTGGAAAATGGTGGGCAGCTGGTCTTTGATGAAGCGACGTTCGCCTTTGCTGTCGGTGAGTTTCGGAAAAATGTCCTCCGCAATGTGGCTTTCCCTGGCTTTCTCCAGGCGTTTGATCACACGTTTGCGCACATCTGAGTCTTTCAGTTTGCTGAGCAGGTAATCTGAGCTGATGGAATGGTACCAGAGTTCCAGCTGGCGCATGCCACTGAATTCTTCCATGTGGGTGCGATAAGATGCCGTTACTTCTTCGGCTGAGGCCCTGGCCACATCGTCGCTTAGACCATTGTTTCGGCTGGCAATCACAAAGCTTGCGGCCAGACGCTTGATGTCCCATTCCCAGGGTGCCTGGAGGGTTTCGTCGAGGTCGTTTATGGAGAATATGATTTGTCTTTCGGGTGTGGCGAAGCCGCCGAAATTCGAGAGGTGCGCGTCACCGCAACACTGCACGCGCATGCCAGTATTGGGTGTGGTCACCAGGTCACCGGCCATAATCTGCGCCCCGGCCCGGTAAAAGGTAAAGGGCGATTCCATCATACGGCCGTGGCGAAGGGGCAGTAATTCAGGGATGCGGCCTTTTTCCGAGTCGCGTATCAGATCGATTGTATTCACCCGTTTGGCCGGGGTTTTCCAGATGGCATGGGCTTCGCGCGCGCAGCGGGTCCTCAGGCTTTTTCCCTTCTCATATCGTATAGCCGCCGGTATATGGGGTTTAGGGCTTTCTGCAGCCGGCCTGGTGCTTTTGCTGCTGCTTTTTGGTTTTGCCTGCGTTTTCATAAGTTGTGGTATTTAGGTTGGGAACAGTGGTGTTCCGGAATCGTATACAAAGGTAATCCAGGCGGGGCTGCGGGCGCCTGTGCATCATCGTCAGATCAGCTGATATTACTCAGTTTTGCCGGGTGTTTCGACCCGAATGCCTGTCCCAAGGCCCTTTGCTGAGGTTCCGCTCTTTTTAATCGCTTTGTTTCGCTTCCTTCCCCGCTGCCTCAAAATGCGCCCTCAGCAGGTCTGTCAGCCAGATCAGTGCCTCCTGCCTGCTGGCAAAAATTTCGGTGTGTTCACGAGGCTTGTTGAACTGAATGTAAAATTTGGCGATCATACGCTGGCTGAGGGAATGTATGATCATGGCCTTTGCAATGGTGTTTTTCGAGAAATTGTGATCAGCCGACAATTCACGGCCTTCTTTGGTGATGGAACTGAATTTTCCTGAACTCACCAGCAAGGCATCTGGTCCGCCTCCGCTCAGCTGGAGGTTGCAACGCTTTAGTTCCCGTATATCCGCCACATCCAGGGTCACATTATCGTGAATAATATTCTCAACCAGGTGTGGCCCAAGCCTCAAAGCATGGAAGACCTCTGTTTTGATCTCCTGCAAAGCTTCGGGTATATGTTCATTCTGGTTCATTCCCTTGATGAAAGTCTGAGCCTCCGAATTTACCAATTTGCAGGTTAAAGCCCTCTCTTATGAGCAAGATGTTCTGCTTCTTTTCTTATCTTTAATACGCCATTTACTTCCATGAAGCTAAAAATCTGCCTAACAGGGCTTGCCGTGTTCAGTCTTTTGCGTATGTACCCTCAGGCGCATCACTTTGCTGAGGCCCGGTTTACGTCGAGCCCCCTATACAGCAACGCCGAAAATACCAGGAGTGATACCATGAACATTCTCAAATACAGCATCGCGCTTGAGATCGGCAACAGCAATAACAAATTCATCAAAGGCTACACTGCTATTCGTTTCTCACCCAAGATCAGCAACCAAAGCCACCTTAGACTTGACCTGCTAAAGCTTTTGGTGGATTCGGTAAAGGAAGGTAGTGCCACACTCAACTACACATATAACGACACTCTGCTCAAGATCAATTTTCTCACCCCGAAAAACACAAGCGACACTTCGGTGATCACTGTGTATTACCATGGACAACCACAAGGCGATGCTACGGGCTGGGGCGGATTTTATTACAACAATGCCCAGAGCGCTCAGTACGCCTACAACCTGGGTGTGGGTTTTGGAGCCAAACCGCACAATTACGGGCGGGTGTGGTTTCCTTGTTTCGATAATTTTGTGGAGCGCAGCAAATTCGAGTTCATTATAACCTCCGACAGCGCGCGTCGCGCGCATTGCAACGGGCAACTGATATCGGATGTACTAAATGGCAGCAAACGCACCCGCACCTGGGTACTGAACGAGGAAATTCCTTCTTACCTGGCCTGTGTCAGTCTGGCTAATTACACCCAGGTGAACTGGAGCGCCAGCCTCATGAACGGCATAGTTCCCATTCGCCTGGCGGCTCACGCGGCCGACACCACCGCGCTTAAAGCCGGCTTTGTGAACCTGATAAGTGCCCTTCACGGATTTGAAAATTACTATGGCCCCTACAAATGGAACAAGGTAGGCTACAGCCTGGTGCCCTTTAACGGAGGCGCCATGGAACATGCCACCAATATTGCCTATCCGCGTTTTGCAATAGGCAACATGGGCTATGAAGACCTCTACGTGCACGAACTCTCGCACCACTGGTGGGGCGACCTGGTAACCTGCGAAACACCGGAGGATATGTGGATAAACGAAGGTCTGGCAAGTTACAGCGCACATTTGTTTTTTGAATGGCAGTACAACAAGGCCGCCTACCTGAACCGGGTACGCACCGAACATGAAGATCTGATACATTTTTTACACCTGCGCGAAGGCGGTTTCAGGGCTGTTAGCGGGGTACCGCATGCCCTGACCTATGGAGACCATGTGTATAAAAAGGGCGCTGACATTACCCACACCATGCGCGGGTATCTGGGCGACAGCGCTTTTTTTGCGGGATTAAAATATACCCTGGCACAAAAATCCTTCAAGAGCATGAACAGTCAGGAATTCCAGGCACTAATGCAAACAGGCAGCGGAAAAAACACCATGGACTTCTTCAACAACTGGGTTCTGAGCGGGGGCTGGTCACATTTTGCCTTTGACTCGGTGCGGGTGAATACCCTGGGGCCCGGCTCTTATCAGGCTATGCTGAGCATAAGACAAAAAACTTTTGGGGCAACTGCTCTGCACAGCAATGTACCACTTGAAGTGAGTTATTTCAAAAGCGACTGGAGTCGTGTGATCAAAAGCTATACCCTGAGCGGCAGCTCCAGCGTACTGACCCAGAGCCTAAGTTTTATACCGGTTTACGTAGCCCTCAATTACGATGGCAAGATCAACGACGCCAGTAGTTTTGATGTGCTTGTGATCAAAAGCGCGGGCTCAAAAACCTTTACCCTGGGCAAACTGATTTTAGATGTAAGTGATGCTGGCCAGGATTCTAGTCTTGTGCGCGTGGTGCACCACATGGTAAAACCCGATCCTTTTTTGAATAATCCTGATGGACACAGGCTGTCGAACCAGCATTACTGGACTGTGGAAGGCATCCTGTCTGCAGGTTTCAAGGCCAAAGTCCGCTTCAATTACAATGGCATCAAAAGTCTGAGCGGCGCATACTCTTACCTCGACACGGCGCTCACCCTGGTGAACGGCGACAGTGTAAGTTTGTTTTACAGGCAGGATGCAGGGCAAAACTGGAGTCTGATAAAAACGGTTAGCAAGTTCAAATCTTCCTCCAAGCACGGTTACATTGACCTGGATAGCCTGCGCCTGGGCGATTACTGTTTCGGCAATTCCACTGACCTGACCTATCTAGGTAAGCGCGAAAATGTAAAAAGCGATCCCCGCATCAGCATATACCCCAATCCCAGTTCAAAAAGTTGTGTGTTGGAGATTCAGAAAGAGCTGAATGCACCCATAGTGCTGAGCATCACATCAGCTGAAGGACGTCTGGTAAAAACAGCAGAAATGCAAAGCGGACTGAACGAATTGGATTTAAGCGCTCTTCCCAAGGGCACTTATTTGTTTACGTTGAAGGAACAGAAGAAACTAATCTACACCCAGAAGATTGTGTTGGAGTAAAGGTGCTTTTCAGGTTACTTTGGGCTGCCACTGGAAAATATATTAACCAATATGGGAATTAACCTCAATTATTTGACGTTAAAGCGAAATGAAAAGAATGAACCAGGAAATACGAGCTGTAACAAGATTAGATTTTGAAGGATTAAAAAAAGTAATTGATTCAAGTGGCTTGTTTCCATCAGAGTATTTAGACCAAATGATTTCCGACTATTTTAACAATCCGGAAACTCAAGACTTATGGTTTACCTATTCTGACAATGATCAACCAATTGCAATTGGGTATTGTGTACCAGAAAAACTTGCTGACGGCACTTACAATTTACGTGCAATTGCTGTGTCTCAAAACTCACAAAGAAATGGAATAGCGAGTGAAATGATGAGGTATATTGAGAATCAGCTAAAAGACAAAGGTGGAAGAATTCTAATTGTAGAAACATCAAGCGACAATGCTCAAATTGGGGCGAGAAATTTTTATAAAAAAATTGGTTACTCACAGGAGGCTGTCATTAAAGACTTTTGGAAAGACGGAGAAGACAAAATAGTTTTTTGGAAAAAGCTGTGATAAAATATCTGCATGCAACAGCGACATAAAGGGCTGAAGCTAACAGCGTTCTTAGACAATTCCATCTGTTTCACATTTGTACCTTCGGGCATACAGTAGTACTTTTGGCTAAATAGTAGACGGGGAATTACAAAGCCCTAAACAACAGACAATTGACTTTAATGTAAACATCTTTAACTGATCCTATTATGCCATACAGTCATAAATTAGCCGACAGAGTTCGTGAAGCGCTGCAAAAACTTCCGGATGTGGAAGAAAAAGAAATGATGGGCGGATTAACCTTTATGGTAAAAGACAAGATGTGTGTGGGTATAATTAAAGAAGAAATGATGTGTCGAATTGATCCGGAACGGCACGAAGCTGAAATTGAGAAAACAGGCTGCAGAACCATGGATTTTACCAAACGGCCCATGAAGGGTTATGTGATGGTGGATGACAGCGGCATGAGAAGCAAAAAAGAATTCGATTATTGGATTAACCTATGCCTCGAATACAACAGCAAAGCCAAATCTTCAAAAAAGAAAAAGTAGTTTGAAAAGGAATAAACGCGTTTATTCACGCACCGAATTACAAAATACCTGAATGTATCAGTATTGATTTGAAAAGCCATTTATTATGCCTACAGAAACGTTTCACACTACACCGGAGCGGGAAATTGTAAGCTCCAGAATTTTTGATGTAAACCGGGCCACTCTTTTCCGGGCCTGGTCTGAACCAAAGCATCTCAAAAACTGGTGGGGGCCCAATGGCTTTACAAACACCTTTCATGAATTTGATTTCAGGGTTGGAGGCATATGGCGATTTACCATGCACGGCCCTGATAAAGGACATTACCAGAATGAATGTGAATTTATTCAGATTGAGGCGCCAGCGCTGATTGCCTGGAAACGCCATTCAAAACCACTTTTTCAGGTCCTGGCCACATTTGAGGACCTTTCAGCTCAGAAAACGAAACTCGTTTTCAAAATGCTTTTTGAAACAGAAGAAGACTGCAGAAAAGTAAAGCCCTTCGCAACATCTAAAAACGAAGAAAATTTTGACAGGCTGGAGTTTGAACTAAAACAGATGGACGTTCGCCCAAATTGAGTAAATTGCTGGTGGATTAAATCTGCTTAATTGGGCCTGCTTGATGTGGTTCAAGGTAATTCAAACCATGCGAAAAATAAAACTATTCATCTGTGTTTGTTTAGTATTCCTGAGTTCAGCTTTTGTTTGGTACAGGTCCAATAACTGGACTGTTAAAAATGATTATATCCTTAAATTCAGGTTTGGCAAATACAGCTTTGGTGTGGACAGCATGCCGGCACCAAATTATGGGACCATCAAGGGTTTAAAAGCTTCCATTATTTTTGATCAGGAACATCCCGAACAATCTAAAATCTTTGCTACTGTAGAGGCTAAAACCATTGATACAGGCAATTCTTCTAAAAATGCAAGCGCCACAGGTCCTGATGTCCTGATCTCAGATCAGTTTCCACTTCTGAGCTTTGAGTCGAGCACCATCACAAAATCGAATAGTGGTTATGTAGCCAATGGTAAGCTCACAATAAAGAATATTACTAGGGACATACAATTTCCCTTTGTTTTCGCAAACAACACCTTTGAAGGAGGTTTCACGATAGAGAGCAAAGACTTTCATTTTACACATCCTCACGTACCTGAATACATCAGCGTATTTTTTATTTTGCCTGTGAACAGATAAAGGAGGGTATCTGCTTACTTTAAATCCCTGTAATTGCTGCCTCAGCATTACTTTAAGTGCTGCCTTCGACAGGCTCAGGCAGCAACTGGTGCCAGAAACTGCCGTATTAGCCGGTGGTTGAGCCTGTCGAAACCACCGGCAACACAAGATGTCGAAACCAGTAGAAACGTTTTGCCTTCGATATAACCTTATGTGCTGCGTTCGAGATTTCCGTATGTGCTGCCTTCGACAGGCTCAGGCAGCACCCGTTGCCAGAAACTGCCGTATTAGCCGGTGGTTGAGCCTGTCGAAACCACCGGTAACACAAAATGTCGAAACCAGTAGAAACGTATTGTCTTCGATCTTCCCTTATTTGCTACCTTCAACATGCCTGTAAGCGCTGCCTTCGACAGGCTCAGGCAGCACCCGTTGCCAGAAACTGCCGTATTAGCCGGTGGTTGAGCCTGTCGAAACCACCGGGAAAGTGTATCCTTATCATTGCTTCAAGTTGTTCATTTTAATATATCATGAATAGGCATAAGACTGAGGCCACTTTGTTTGACCTTTAGAACAAGACCTTGACAATCTTACAGGATATCACTAAATTCAAGCTAGCTTATACTATGAAGCCAAGCAAATTGCACAGAGCCTTTGATGACCTTATCATTCTGAAACAATAGGGTGACAAAACATTAATTTCAGGAAAATCATAAAATCATTATGTCATTCAGTCCTTTTAACCCCATAGTAAAACGCTGCCTTCTGGGCATAAGCCTCGAGGAAAAGGCTCAACCCAATGAAGCCGCTATGGTTTTTTCAGACGCCTGGAAAGAGGCTACGAACAGCTTTGAAAAATTTCTGACTGCGTATTTTGTGGCCAGACATCAAAAAAATGTTCAGGACAGTTTACGTTGGTATGAAGCGTCTTTACAATATGCCTTGCAAACAGAGCCCCTTACTTTGTCAGGTGTATTTTCAACCCTATACACAGATATTGCCCGGTGTAATGAATCCCTTGGCCAAACAGAACTGGTTAATTTGCACCGGCAGCTGGCCGAGGGATACCGTAATAATTTCTCTGATCCGGGGCCCTTTTACCACGGCACTAAAGCTAATTTGCAGATTGGTGATGTACTGAGTGCCGGAAACACCTCCAATTATAAACAGGATTTGATCATGAATCACATCTATTTTACAGCCCTGCCCAGAGGAGCGGGTCTGGCTGCAGCTCTGGCCAAAGGTGAGGGAAAAGAACGGGTATACTGTGTTGTACCCAGCGGACCATTTGAACATGATCCCAATGTAACAGATAAAAAATTTCCCGGCAATCTCACGCGCTCATACCGAACTGAGTTCCCCCTCAAAATTGTGGGTGAAATATCTGACTGGGATAAGGACAGTCCGGAGGACCTTCAAACCTGGCGCGAGAAATTAAATCAAAACAAGGGTGATATTATTAATTAAACCCATATACAACATCCCAAATTCAATCTGTACGCCCAAACCGGTACACATGCCTTAGACATATGAAAGACGAGAAGTCCAACATTCCGAATTATAAAGAGATCAATGAGTTTCTGAGATCTATACCATCAGATTATGAGACCAGAAATCCAAATTTCTTTTGTCTTCGGCTCAAAGAAAACGAGGGTTCCGTCAACAATTACAAACCGCCGTTTCGCAAAGCGTTTTACTTTATTGCCCTCGTGTCGAATGCAGGCAAAACCAAAATCACATACGATAACACCAACGTTACCAAACTCAATGCCTTTCTGGTGTTTCAGTCGCCCGGTCTTCTTTACAGTTTCTACAGAGACCGCTCGGCCCATGGCTACCTGATCTATTTTAAAAAAGAATGTTTCTCGTTCTTCAAGCCCGAGTTTGATAAGGAGTTTCCCTTTTTTAATGTGTTACACACCAATTTTTTCAAGCTCAACGAATCCAGATTTCAGCAATTTGCACCGCATTTTGAAGCTGTGTTTACCGCTTATGAACAGAGCAGCGATGCAGTGCACAAGGTGGCTGCTGTAAAATTCCTGGCCTTGTTGTACCAGTTAAAGGATTTTACCCAGGCCTTCAAGCAGTGGGAAGAAGGATTTACAACGCCGCAGCAAATTTTGCTTCAAAAGTTCATTCAGCTGGTGAACAATTTTTACATTGAAAAACGCACCATCGAAGACTATGCGGCCCTGCTGAACGTGACGCCGAATCACCTTTCCCAGTCCGTAAAATCCGCCTCAGGCAAAAACGCGCTCAGCTATATCAACGAAAGGCTGCTTTCCGAAGCCAAGTCCCTTATCCAGTTCACAGCATTTGACATAGCTGAAATTGCCTACCAGTTAAACTTTTCAGATCCGGCCAATTTTGGGAAATTCTTTAAAAAACACACAGGGCAAACCCCTCTTGAATTTAGGAAAATATCCGGTTCCGGATAATCTACCATCACAACCAAGCAATGTACCATTCATAAGAATACGGTAAAATACACCTTTGTAGTGTAATACTTAACCAAACATTAATCTTATGAAAATAGCTGTATTCGGAACCGGAAACGTTGGAGATACGATCGGTTCAAAATTGATTGATCTGGGTCACAGTGTAATGATGGGCTCAAGAACAGGCAGTAATGAGAAGGCCAAGGCCTTTGTAGCCAAACATGGGGGCAAGGCCAGTGCCGGCACTTTTACAGATGCCGCGCAATTCGGCGAACTGGTGTTTAATTGCACCGCTGGCATGGGCTCGCTGGAAGCCCTGAAGCTGGCAGGCGAGAAGAATCTGAACGGAAAGGTTCTTGTGGACATTGCCAACCCCCTGGATTTTTCGAAAGGTATGCCACCATCTTTGTCCGTATGCAATACCAATTCACTGGGCGAAGAGATACAGCGTGCCTATCCGCAGGTAAGAGTTGTAAAGGCCCTGAATACCATGTGGTGCGGACTGATGGTTAACCCCGGCATGATACAGGGCGGAGACCATGGCACCTTTGTGTGCGGTAACGACGCCGGTGCAAAAGAAGAGGTGAAAAAGATTCTGAAATCCTTCGGCTGGGCTGAAAAAAACATTCTGGACCTGGGAGACATCAGCAAGGCCAGGGGCACCGAAATGTATTTGCCACTCTGGCTGAGCATTTATGGCGCTACCAATAATGGGGCGTTCAACATCAAACTGGTGAGTTGAGATGAAAACCCTCCTGTCGGTTCATTGGGCGCTTATCGCTTCTATATGGTATGCTGTGAACGGTGTCCTGCACAGTGTAAGCGTGCTGTTGCGGCATAAAGGGCCTTATGACCGTGAGCTGCTAAGGCTTCTGATGGATGGACATGTGTTGATGCTTTCAGGCGCTGTGGTATTTGTTTGCTGGCTAATGATGCTGAGTAAGATTCAGTGCGGTGGCGTGATCAGCATCATAGCAGGCGGATTCATGATACTGTATTGCCTGATGATTTTTCCTTTTCTCCCCTCCTACGTGACGATAGCCATCAGTTTTTTTCTGATCCTGGCTTCCATAAGAGCCATCAACATTTTTCCCAACATTTACAACATCATGCAAAACTATAGTTCACATGAAACTTTCAAACAATAAAATCCTCATCACAGGTGGGGCTACCGGAATAGGACTTGCCCTTACAGAGCGATTCATTCAAGAACGGAACAGCGTAATTGTGTGTGGCAGAAGGCAGTCGGTTTTAAATGAGCTAACTAGCAAATTTCCATCGGTGTCTACCCTGGCCTGTGATCTCTCAAAAGCCGAAGAACGGGTAAGACTTTTTGAGTGGATATCGACCCATCACCCTGATTTAAACGTACTGGTAAACAATGCCGGCATTCAGCAATGGATGGCAGTTGGCGACGAGGACTTTTACACACGCGCCAAAGAAGAAATAGCCATAAATGTGGAGGCGCCCCTGCAACTCACTTCTCTCTTCATCAAGCTGAAGACCCTGAACACTATCATCAACGTTACGTCGGGCCTGGCCTTTGTTCCGTTGAACAAGGTGCCGGTGTATTCCGCAACAAAAGCTTTCTTTCATTCTTTCACACTTTCGCTCAGGGAGGCTTTGAAGCCGAGGCAAATTGAAGTCATAGAAATGATTCCGCCCGCTCTGAATACTGACTTGGGCGGTAAGGGTCTGCACGATGCCGCACCCCCTGTAAGCAATTTTGTGACAGCGGTGTTTGAACAACTCAAATTAGGCAAACAGGAAATCAGCTTCGGGTTCAGCGAGCTGATGACAAAAGCCGGTCCGGAAGAATTAAGAACCGCCTTCAATAGAATGAACGGAATAAACCTTTAAAATCCATTCGACATGAAAAAAACAGTTTTGTTAACAGGCGCTACAGGAGCCATAGGCAAAGCCACGGCCATTGCACTGGCAAATGCCAATTGCAGCTTGATTCTTTTCGGACGCAACGCCGCGAAACTGGCTCAGGTAAAATCCGAGATCATACAAGCCACCGCGAATAAAGACCTTGAAACCTATGTAGCTGACCTGAGTGAACCCAAATCCATACGGCAAGCCGTGGCTCAGATCAGGAAGACACACAGCAGTCTGAATGCCTTGGTGAATATTGCAGCGGTGTTCTCCAGGCAAAGAACAGAAAATTCACAGGGACTTGAATACACATTTGCAACCAACCATTTGGGACCATTTGTATTGACCAATGAATTACTAGATCTGCTCAAAGCCGGCAAACCGGCTAGGGTGATCACAGTATCGGCACCTTCAACTACCAAGGTTAATTTTGAGGACATTAACGGAAAGACCAAATATTCTTCGGGATTTTTGGGTGCATTTGGCGCGTCCAAAATGATGAACATTATGTTTACTTACGCCCTGGCCAGACGCCTTCAAGGCACAGGCGTGAGCACTTCGGTGTTTCATCCGGGACTAGTAAAATCAGAATTGACCAGGGATATGCCAAAGTTGCTCTACTACCTTTTCAGGGCCATTTCATCCCCACCTGACAAGGCCGCCAAAATGCTTTGCCGTTTGGCCATTGATCCTGCTTATGAAAACTCGAACGGTACATTCTGGAAAGTTGATGGCAAGGAAATCAAATCAAGCGGTTATTCTTACGATAAAGATCTGCAGGAAAAACTCTGGACTCTCAGTGAGCAGTTATCGAATTCGTAAACTGTTTCAGCAATCAAAAATGCCGAAGCCATAAAAATCCTCCTGATTCAGGCTCCGGTGAAACATGCTACTTTCAAAGTAAATTTGTCTGAACTTAGATCACAGCATTCTACATCCTGTTTGTTATTGATCCACATAAATTCTTTCTGTTAAGTCGAGTAGCAGAGGGAACTGGACCAAAGGACCAAAGCATTTCACAAAGGACGCATGAACACAAAAGAGCAGATCAAAAACTACATTTCAAGTCAGGCTGAAGCAAAACGCAAGGACTTGGAAGCCCTGCACAAACTTATGTTAAGAGTTATGCCTGGATCTAAACTCTGGTTTCTTGATGGCAAAAACGAAGAAGGTAAAACCGTGACCAATCCCAATATCGGCTATGGATTGCAAAGCCTTAAGTATGCCGACGGCACAAGCAAAGACTTCTACCGGATTGGCATAAGCGCGAACACAGGCGGGATTTCCATATACATTCTTGGGCTAAAGGACAAAACATACCTGGCCAAAACATTCGGCAAAGCTTTGGGCAAGGCGAGCGTAAGCGGATACTGTATAAAATTCAAAGCATTAAATGACATCCGGCAGGATGTGCTTGAAGCCGCCATACGTTACGGTTTTGAAGCAGTACAGTAAAATATCCGGATTACATTTGATTTGAGACCTTCCCGAATTAATTTAATTTTACCTCTATTAAATCTAGATTGTTGTTGATCATAGAGCAAATGGTTATGAAGTTCAATAAAAAACAAGGGCAATTTCTCAACGAGACCATTCGCGAATGGGAAACCAAACAAATCATTAACAATGAGACGGCCGAGGCTTTACGGAATAGTTACAGCATTCGGCCTTTTGACTTTAAAAAACTGGCCAAATATTCGTTCTGGGTGGCTATGATTTGCTTTGTTATAGCATTCGGCACAGTGATGGCCGACAGGTTTTTAATTGAACTGATAGAGGGCTTGTTTTCCTCTTCCAAACTGGGCCTCTGTTTCGTCTTTGCCCTCTTAGCAGCCGCAATGTATTATGCAGGTATTAAAAGACGTCAGAAAAAACCAGAGAAAGTGTTCAGCAATGAGGCCATTCTGTTTTCAGGTGTTCTTCTCACGGCGGCATCCATTGCCTATTTGGGACAGGCCCTGGATACAGGCAGCGGGCATTTTTCAATTTTGTTTCTGTTTGCCACGGCCCTGTATGCTGCCCTGGCCTTCTGGTTTCCCTCTAAGCTGGTCTGGCTCTTTGCCCTGCTTTCACTGGGTGCCTGGTTCGGTACAGAAACGGGTTATATTTCCGGGGGAGGGGCTTATTTCCTGGGCATGAATTACCCCCTGCGTTTTGTGTTGTTCGGCGGAATTTTGGTTGGCGTGTCTTTTTTTCTGAAAGGCCATGCGAAGTTTTCTGAGTTTCAAAAACCCACTTACATCGTAGGCTTGCTTTACCTGTTCATCGCGCTCTGGTTATTATCCATTTTCGGGAACTTCGGCGATATGGAAGACTGGTACGATGCCAGGCAAATTGAACTTCTGCACTGGGGCCTGCTCTTTGGCCTTGTGGCGATTGGCGCCATATATTACGGTTTAAAGCACGATGACTACACCTCCAGGAGTTTTGGCATCACCTTTCTCTTCATTAACCTGTACACCAAATTTTTTGAATATTTTTGGGACGCTACCCATAAGGCCATATTCTTTCTCTTACTTGCCTTGTCGTTCTGGTATATTGGCAAACGTGCTGAAAAAATATGGAATCTTGAGTTTCTCAATAGGGAGACTACACCAGACACAAGACAATAAGTTCACATAATCTTTCCTTTGTAACAAATGCAAACATAATCGGTTGGGATACCCTTGCATTACTAATTTGGCAAGCCTTTCTGTTATTTAAGTCTTCTGCGCTGAACTGAAACATGATTGAATATAGCACATCATTGACTGAGAACACAAGGCGTCTTTTAACTTCCGAATGGAAATAGTACCTTTAGGTACACTCGAATTCCAGTATTCGCCACATTACGCGCAAAACCAAACATTTTCAAATTCCTTTATTGAATATGAAACTCAACCTCACATTCTGCTTTCTAATTTGGTCTTTATTCAGCCCGGCTGCAAACGACACCATTCGTCCCAAATCGCGGGTTAGCGCAGTGACGGTTTTTTTTAACGGGGCCCAGGTTACCCGGGCACTGGAGCTCAAACTCAGTGTGGGCTCACACCTGCTGCTGATAGAATCATTACCACAGGACATCAATGCCCAGTCTGTTCAGGTATCGGCCGTGAACAATTGCAAAATACTCTCGGTAAGGCACCTGCGCGAGCAGGCCAATGTATTCGCTCCTGCCAATGAAAAAGAGGTGAACGCAAAGATCAAAACCCAGGAACTGAAGATCAAAACCCTCAAGAACAAACAGAACGTCTATGAAATGGAAGAGCGAATTTTACTCGACAACAGCATGCTCAGCAAAAAGGATGAAGGAACCAGTGTAGCCAGAATAAAGGAAGCCGGGGATTTTTACAGGGCAAGGCTGAACGAGATAAAACAAGCAAAACTGGATCTTTCTGTTGAACTGGATGCGGCGGAAGAGCGGATCAAAGAACTTTACATTCAAATGAACCAAACGGTTTCCAAGAAGCGCCTGCCAGGCAGTTCCATCCTCATCAACATCGATGCAGAACGTGAAACGGAAGCGGTAATGAACCTGAGCTATTACATCACTTCAGCCGGATGGGAACCCACTTATGATTTCAGGCTGGAAGATATCAGCAAACCTTTCCAGGTTGTATACAACGCCAACGTATTTCAATCATCAGGTGAGAACTGGGACAATGCCAGGCTTCATCTTTCAACGGTTGACCCTTCGCTTTCAGCGGATAAACCCCAGCTTGAACCCTGGATACTGGGCAATCAGGTGGTGAATCCCCTGCAGGCTTCCCGCAAAGAATCCGGTAGCATTGAAGGGACTCTGGTGGATGCCAACACCCAGGAATTCCTGGCTAACGCGAATGTGATCCTTCAAATGGGCAACGACATTGTGGCCAGCGCGCTCACCAACGCCTCTGGTAAATTCAATTTTAAACCTGTGCTGGCAGGGAATTACAACATCATCATCACTTATGTGGGCTTTCAGACCATCAGCCAGGGCATTGCAGTGAACGCCCGGTATGCCACCAACCAGACCTTCTACATGCAGGCTAACACCATTGCCATGCGTGAACAACCTCTGCCCACCTTTCAGCAACCGAAGTTTGTGCCTCAGAATAATTATGCCACCTATAGTGAAAGTGTTGGCTCATACGCGGCACCCATGAGCGCTGGCGTTTATCAAAACACGCCCATGATGGATATGAATGCTGAGCCTTACAGTGTGATCCGAACCAAAAAACACAAAAAAGCCAAAGAGGTCGTTCGTGCCGAAGTACAGGAAAACAAACCCCTGGTCCTCGACGATTTATTCAGTTCAATGAAAGAAACCCTCACCGATATTGAGTACAACATCAGCATACCATATTCCATTCCATCAGATGGTCAGGATCATGTGATCCGGGTGAAGGACGTGAATCTACCTGCACGCTTTGTACACCAGGCCGTTCCCAAACTTGAACCGGATGTGTTTCTGATCGCTGAAATAGCAGATTGGCAACAGCTTAAATTGCTGTCAGGAAAGGCCAGCATTTATTTTGAAGGCACCTTTACCGGTCAGTCATACATTAACGCTGAGCTGTCGGGCGACACACTTGAAATTTCAGTAGGCCGCGATAAAGACATTGTAGTGAAACGCGAAGGCAACAAAATGCTGAACGACAAAAAAACTTCGGGCAACACGGTAAAGGAAACCATTGCCTGGGACATCAGCATCAAAAACAACAAAAAATCAGCCATCAATCTGGTGCTTGAAGACCAGTATCCCATTTCACAACGCAAGTCGGTTGAAGTTGAACTCCTCGAATCCTCCGGCGCCAGAGTTGATAAAGATACAGGTAAGCTCAGCTGGGATATGAAGATAGAAAGCGGGGAAAAAAAGACCCTTACCACAAAATTCTCTGTGAAATACCCCAAACAAAGCGGGGTAATTACAGAGTGAGTACCACGCTTACCCATTCCTGTGTTGACGAATACGGAAAGTTATATTGTCGTGTTCAAATGTATATGTGAATAAAATGAACCAGACTAAAAAGATAAAACGTATTCAGGCTTTTCTCCTGCTAACCTGTTTTGTCTCTGGGCGAACACTGGTGGCGCAAACAATTACAACTTCAAACAGTCCCATTTTTGGAGATGTTTATACTTTTCAAAATTGTCCATACCAAACACCGGGTTCCGCTGGTTTAAACCAATACTGGAATTTCAGCAATCTGGTGAAATCCTCTACATCCAATGTAACAATCACTTTCAATCACGACACGGGTCTGGATTTTTGCACCCCAGGCTGGTTGGTAGCTTATGGAAATGCTCCGGGCGCATCAGGTCAAGTATATGCCCTGGAATCTGTTGCCTCCGGCCTATATATATGGGGTTTGTTGAATCAGCCTGTTCCAGTGATTTGCTTTTCAAATGATGAGTGGCTGATGAGCTATCCTTTTAGTTATGGCAACACCTTTACCGATGCCTGGGC
This sequence comes from Bacteroidia bacterium, assembly GCA_035429925.1. Lineage (GTDB taxonomy): Bacteria > Bacteroidota > Bacteroidia > B-17B0 > Aurantibacillaceae > Aurantibacillus. The sequence goes on from DAOMFS010000052.1 coordinate 20,647, forward strand.
AGGCAACACTATACCACAACTCACGCCCGTTCACAGTTTAAGCGGTACCACCACAGCCACAGCAGATGGCACAGGAACACTGGTTACGCCGGCAGGGGTATATGTTAATACGATCCGTGTGCATTACACCAAAGACTACGAGGACCTTGCAACTACCTCCAGCCCTAGCCTCAGCACTTACCACGAAGAAAGTTATTATTGGTTTGTACCCGGTATACGCGGCGAATTGATGCGAATTTCAAACCTCAGCTCCTCCGTTTCCACTCCCACCCAAAGCCTTTGGTACCGCGAAGGGACCTATGCTGGACTTATTAACCCAACTGATTCCCGGGAAGAGCTCCGGATCTATCCGAATCCGGCAAACGAAAGCCTTCTTATTTCACTGCCCGGGCAAACAGACAGAGAAACTACTGAGCTGGTGATTTGCAACGCGACCGGGCAGGAATTGATGAGACATAAGATCCAGATGACCCATGAAATAACTTTTGATATTTCGGACCTGAAGCCGGGCTTGTATTTTGTACACCTGCTCAGCGACCGACTTTTGCTCGCAGAACAAAAGCTCATCAAACAGTAATAATTTCGCTTCATTCATACTGCCATCTTCCCGCAGCCAGGACTTAAAACATATTTCTGTAAACTTGAATAAAATATAAACCTTATGA
>DAOMFS010000053.1:0-21095 GCA_035429925.1 Bacteroidia bacterium
AGTTGGTTGTGTAGCAAATGTTGGACTGTGCATAACTGTCATAAGGCGGATTCACTGCAGGACCGGCCCACTTGTATGGACCAAGACCCGCTGAAGCACAAAGTGTAGCACCTGCTGCTCCGCAAGTAGGAACGTTAATACTGCCTGAACCAGCACCATACGCTACATTATTGCCATACACAACCATGGGTCCGCATTGTGCATCAAAATAAGCATAACCAAAGTGGCCACCAGCATCACAATCGGAAACAATAACCTCAATGGTTATGTTCTGTCCAATGTACGGGGTAAGATCCATGGATGAGATATTCCACTTGTTGAATACGGTTGGCGTGTTGATGGCTGCTGTAGCCCCGGTTTGAGCCGTGAGGAAGTTGATCCCGTTCACGGTATAGTTCAAACACGAAGAGCTGGGTCCTGCCGCTGAATAACTAGGACAGGGAAGCAGTGAATTGGTGGTTGCGTTATACAGTTTGATTTGGAATGCGCCTGCACTGCAGCAAGCATGCCCGGTGCTGGTCACGAAAATAAAAGCGAACTGAAACAGGGCATTGTTAGGCGTTACAGAAAAAGTCTTGGAGAGTTTTTCAATACTATAAGCTTGTGCGCCCAAAGCGGGACTGTTAATCCGAATAAACTTATCTCCAAACATAGGAATTGTGAGTTGCGGGTTGTTTACCGGTCCGTTGGGATCGCCTGCAGTTGTACCGAAAACCGAGAAAATGGGGTAAATACTCCCTATAACCGGATCCACATAACCATTAGGGGCGTTGATTAACTCAGACTCTTGCGGATTTTGAGGGCAACAGCCATTCAGGTTACAAGCATCGTTATTTGCATACTGTACATCGCCGCGTGTGATTGTCCAACCTGCAATCTGATTGGTTGTGACCACGGATCCTGCTGTGGAGGCTTCAAAGTCCTCATTGGTGCAACCGGGTACAACTGTAAGTTTTGATACAGCATTAAAATCATAAGGATTCTTGGCTATAGGCCTTGGCCACAAATTGAATTTGTTATTGATATACGCCCTCTTAAGACGATACATTTTCATTTTAAATTCCGGGCCATAGTATTGTTCAGACATCACAGCTGCCCGGGCTGCATCCTCATCGAAACCTACAAGAGAATCTTTGTCAAATACGTGATAGTACACAGGATTAAGTTTGTCCTGCTGGGCATTCAGGCTGAAAGTGAGCACCAGAAAGGCTACCAGCGTCATAATCAGGGATTTATTGATCTTTTTCATGGCGAATTATGTTTATTTATAAAAATTGTGAAGTGTTATAGAAAACCTAATTAAATGTACAAAAATTATGCCGCGAACTGAAAATTTGTTAAAACAAGCCTGAATTTCTTCCGGGATATTCGGGTATATTTGGGCAAAGCATTCGAGATTTTATGCAGTTATTAGCCAATAAAGTTGCCCTGATAACCGGGGCAAGCCGCGGAATTGGAAAAGGCATAGCCAGCACTTTCGCCAAACAGGGAGCACAAATAGCTTTTACTTACCTGAGCTCAGATGAAAAAGCGAGGGCACTTGAAGTAGAACTGAAATCCTTTGGTATTAAGGCTAAAGCCTATAAAAGCGATGCCGCGGATTTTAAATCTGCTGACGAGCTTGTGAACCAGGTTGTAGCCGAATTCGGGACCATTGATGTGCTGGTTAACAATGCCGGCATCACCCGCGATACCCTGCTCATGCGTATGACAGAGCAGCAATGGGATGAGGTGATCAATGCCAACCTCAAATCGGTATTTAACCTTGTGAAGGCGGTGCAACGTCCTATGCTCAAAGCCAAAAAAGGTTCCATCATCAACATGAGCTCTGTGGTAGGGGTTAAAGGCAATGCAGGCCAGAGCAATTACGCCGCTTCCAAAGCGGGCATCATCGGATTCACCAAATCGGTGGCGCTTGAACTGGGCTCCAGAAATATCCGCAGCAATGCCATTGCTCCGGGTTTCATCGAAACAGAAATGACCGGTGCACTGGATGAAAAGGTAATCCAGCAGTGGCGCGACAGCATTCCCCTGAAACGCGGCGGCAGCTCCGAAGACGTCGCTAACCTTGCACTCTTCCTGGCCAGCGACATGAGCGCATATATCACCGGACAGTGTATCAATGTGTGTGGCGGCATGCTCACCTGATCCGGTTTCATCAAACTTAACAGGACGATACCGCGAACTTGTTCACTTCAATTGTTTCTCATAGTCCCTGGTACATATACCTGTTGTGTGTTCTCTGCGCCACAACACTTACTGCTTTTCTCTACTTCAGGAACAAAAGCCTGGGCGAACTTCCCGGCTGGGTTCGCCTGAGTTTGCAGGTCTCCCGATTCATCAGCACTTTTTTGATCCTGATCCTGCTGGCTGAAATGTATTTTAAACAGGTTAGAAATCACACGGAGCGCCCGCTTCTGGTCATTCTCAGAGATAACTCCTCCTCTATAGTATCCAGACCTGATTCCGCTTTGCTGAAAAGATCGATAGAGTCGGCCCTGTCTGAAATGGCTAAGTCGCTTGAAACCCGGTTCGACCTGCAAACACGCTTTTTCGATTCAGATCTGCAAAGCACTTTAAAAGCCCCAGATTATTCCGGTAAAGAAACCGACATCGACCTCGCCCTTTCCAAAGCTGAAACCCTATTCGGTAACCGCAACGTAGGCGCTGTGGTTCTCCTGAGCGATGGCATTGTCAACAAGGGTGCGAATCCGGTTTACAGGGCTGACAAGTCATCGGTACCAGTATTTGTTCTGGCCATAGGCGATACCACTGAACACCGCGATATCCTCTTGCGAAAACTCAACTGCAATGAGGTGGCTTATTTGGGGAATCAATTCCCTGTTGAAATTCATTTGCAAGCCTGGAAACTAAAAGGGAAGGCCTTTGAGGTGCTGCTTTACCAGGATAATGTGCTTCTGTCGAAGCATAAACAGGAGATCAATTCAGAACTTTGGTCGGGTGTTGCCAGTTTTAGCATTGAGGCTAAAGTGAAGGGTCTCAGCCATTACCGGGTTGAGATACCCGTGCTAAAGGAGGAACACAATCCACGAAACAACAGCCTCAATTTCAATGTAGAAATTTTGGATAACCGTGAAAAAATTCTTCTGCTCGCACAAAGTCCTCACCCCGATCTCAGCGCCATTCGTGAAAGTGTGTCCGGAAATCAATCCTATGAGCTGGAATGTGCCTACGCAGAAGATTTTAGAGGCAATTTAAAAGCATACAGTCTGGTTATTTTTCACGGTTCGGGGAATCTTCAGAAAGGACAAATCGAAGAATGCAGGAACCAAAACATTCCGTTCTGGCTGATCAACCCTTCAGGTCTGGATCTGTTCCCGGGGCTGCGCATAAGTGCAAGTTCAAGCCGTTTCAGTGATGCCGAAGTGCTCGTGAACGAAAGTTTTGATTTATTTCGCTGCAGCGATGCCCTGAAAACTTTTCTGGCTGAGTGTCCGGCAGTGAAGTGTGTTTTTGGAAATTACCTGATGAGCAACAGTTCTGTTCCCCTGCTGCGCCAAAAGATAGGCAGTGTTGAAACCAACCAGCCGATCTTTGTGTTCAATGAATCTTCTGGGTCCAAGAGCGCGTGTTTTATTGCTGACGGGCTTTGGCGCTGGAATATGCACGATTTTGCCTTGCATCAGGATCACCGTTTGTTTAATGAGCTCATCTCATCAACAGTACAGTTTCTTGCTGTGAAAAGCGATAAAAGTTATTTCCGCGTGAAGGCCCCGACCACGGTTTATGAAAATGAGGAAGTGGAGATCACTGCCGAAGTATACAATAAAAGTTATGAGCCAGCCGCCAATCCCCAGGTTGATCTGGAACTCACAGACTCTGATAACAAGCGATACAAATACGGATTGTCTTCAAGGGGGACTTTTTTCAGTGCCAATCTGGGCCAGCTGAAACCTGGCGAATACCATTATACCGCCACAGCAAAAACAGAACGTGATACTTACGTAAAAAAAGGTATGCTCTTCAGTCAGGAGCGCAGCGGAGAACGCATGAACACCGTGGCTGACCACCGTATCCTTTACCAGCTGGCCAACCGGAGTGGCGCCGGTTTCTACCGCCTTTCTGATTATCCTGAACTGATCCGTCATCTGGAACAGAGCAAAACCCTGCGCCCGGTAACATACAGCGAAAGCAGCCTGAGCAGGCTCATTGACTGGACCGTAGCCTTCTGGATTATTTTTCTCGCTTTTGTGTTTGAGTGGTGGGTTCGAAAACGATATCTTAGCATCTGACCTGTTAACCTTGAAACTACTCGTGAAATACGCCTTATTCACAATGCTTTCAGGATTATTGGCCTGCTCCTATCCCCTTGTCGAAAAGGAGTCCCCCTATCCCAACACCCTCAAATCAGGAACCCGCTTCAGGTTCAATCTGAAGGAAGATCACCAGCGGGCGGAAACTTGGCAATTGGTTCAAGACTGGGAAAAAGGTAGCTTTCAGGTCTTGGGTAATACCTGGCATGGTGCTGAAAAAGGTTTGGATATTAATCTACAAGCCTTGAAACCAGGCAACTACACCTTAACAGCGTTCAAAAGACGGTACCAGGATACCATAGAAGTCAAACGTTATCTTTTAACAATAGTCGCGAATTAGTTGGTCGTGCTGGACTATTTTGCTTAGCTTTACGAGGTTAAACCAACTAATCCATTGCATGGAAAAAACAAACCTTATCCGCTTCAGTAATTCCAACAGATTGTTTTACAATGAACTAAAGAAAAGAGTAGATCTCTATTTCAAAGAACACAAATTGGAAAAAAATGGCAACTGGAACATGTACCTGAAAACCATTTTTATGTTCTCTGCCTACCTCGTACCGTATTTCCTGATCGCAGCAGGCGTTTTTGAAAGTAAAGTGGCCTGGTTTTTACTGAGTCTTCTGATGGGCCTGGGAATGGCCGGTATTGGTCTTTGTGTGATGCACGATGCTAACCACGGGAGCTACAGTAAAAATGTTAAGATCAACAAGCTTCTGGGTTATCTGTCGATGAACATTGTGGGTGGCTATTCTCTCAACTGGAGAATCCAGCATAATGTTATACATCATACCTACACCAATATACACAACGAAGATGAGGACATCGCGCCTGTGGGCATCCTGCGCTTCGAGCCCCATGCTGAAAAGAAGTGGATACATCGATTTCAGTTCCTCTACGCCTGGATATTTTACGGGTTCATGACCCTGATGTGGAGTACAACCAAGGATTTTAACCAACTGGCCCGCTACAACCGTAAAGGCCTGCTGAAAACGGCCAATGTGAATTATGGCACCGAACTCCGTTATCTCATTGCTTCTAAATTGCTTTACTATGCCTTTGTTTTGCTGCCTTATTTCCTTGTGAAGGAGATGAGCTTCCTGAATTGGCTTGTAGGCTATCTGGTGATTCATTTCACAGCCAGTCTTTGCCTTACCCTTATTTTCCAATCCGCTCATGTGGTGGAGGAAACAGAGTTCCCACTACCCGACTCAAATGGTAATGTTGAGAACCACTGGGCTGAGCATCAGCTGAGGACCACCATGAACTTTGCAAACGGCAACCCGGTTTTGACCTGGCTGGTAGGTGGGCTTAACCATCAGGTGGAACATCACCTTTTCCCCAACATTTGCCATATACACTATCCCAAGATTTCAAAAATAGTGGAGCAAACGGCGCACGAATTCAGTTTGCCTTACAAAAAAACCAGAACATTCATAGGCGCCATCATTTCACACGAGCACATGCTTTGGAAACTGGGGCGGGTATAAACCATCTCATTCCAACAAAAAACAGGATCCAAATGGATCCTGTTTTTTTTTACCTGATTTGAGGAAGTTTGTTGGCCTTGGATAGGTTTAGTTTCACTTCATGTATTCCTCTTTCACGTGGCTGTACACCGGAAAATTGTTATGATGCCAGTTCATGATCACTTCGCCGTTTTTGATCAGCATTAATCCCGGATTGCTCCGGATCATGGTTTTGAGCACTGTGCCATCCACTGTAGCAAAATCGTATAAGGCGTTGTGCTTGTGTTTAAAGCCATCAATATCATTAAATGAACTGGCGGTGAAGGCCATAAAACGTTTGTTGTCCTGGGTGGCGAGCTTATAAAAATCGTTTATGGCGGCCATCAGTTCTTTATTGTCCTCTGTTTCGCTGAGGTCATACACTATCAGCCAAAAACTGTAATTTTTATCGTTGAGCACTGAGTCCGTAATGTTCACGCCATCGAGGTTACTCACATTGAAGTCTGTGATTTTGGGCGGGTGAACAGCTTCTTTAACGATCACATTTTCTGTGGCAAACCATTTCCAGTTCAGGGTGTCCTGCCAGGGGTAGTTCTGAGAGGTGAAATGTTCACGTTTGCCTGTTTTGAGGTTTTCATATACAAAACCCGTTTCGTAAACCGCCGGGGCGTAATCAGGCGGTGTTTTCATGTTTTCTTTAATACTCATACCAGGGGCATAGGGCCTGAAGTCAAGTGGTGGCAAATTGCGGTAGGCGTATACAGGGAAAGCCACTGAAAAGATCAATCCCAGCCAGAATAAGGCATAAGTGACCATAGGATAAAGCACCATGTTGATGTTATTTCTGCCTGAGAACAGAAGTGTGATGAGTATAAGCAAGATTACATCCTTCCAGAAGCTTTCCCAGGGTTTCAGTTTCAGGAAATCGCCAAAGCAACCACAATGGGTCACCTTGTTGTAGCATGCCGAATAAAAGGTGAGGAAAGTGAAGAATACGATCTGAGCCAGAAGCAGCCAGAGTGTGAGGTCGCGTTTCAATCCCAGCAATAACATCACACCGAGTATGATTTCACTGGCGCAGATGATCACAGCCAGTGGCAGTGCAATATGTGCAAATAAAGAAAAGAACGATAAACCACTGTCGTTCTGAAACACCTCGAAGTACTCTTTAAGTTTGTAACTGAAGCCAAGTGGGTCATTGGCCTTGATGAATCCTGAGAAGATAAACAAACCGCCAACCAGGAATCTCGCCACATGGGTGATGATCGGGAATTTGGAAATGAAGGAAGAACTGTTCACCAGGATAAGCAACACTGCCAGTACAACAGCCAAAGAACTTTTACTGAAACAAGGCGGGCAGACAAAATACAGGATCAGTGCCAGACCAGCTGACCAGATAAAACGAAACACTGCGGAAGAGAAGAATTTTTTCATGATCTCGGGATTTTGTTGAGTCTAAAATTAGAACAGCCTGCCTTGCGTGAGAAGTGGCTTAATGATTTTTAACTTTTTGTTCTGCAAGGCGGATAAGCGCGAAAACAGAATAGTTGATCATATCCATGTAATTCGCCTCAACGCCTTCACTGGCAATGGTCACGCCCGCATTATCTTCTATCTGCTTTACCCTGAACACCTTCATCAGTATCAGATCGGTCAGTGAGGAAACGCGCATGTCACGCCAGGCTTCTCCGTAATCATGGTTCTTGTCCTCCATCAGTTGCCTGGTAATGCGAATGTGCTTATCGTACAGAGATTCCACTTCCTCAGCCGGGAGATCCAGACGTGCATCTTCCGCCAATTCGGATTGCATGAGGGCGATGACACAATAATTTATTATCCCAATATACTCGTCGCTGATATCATCGTTAACGCGTTGCGTTCCTTTTTCTTCAATGCTTCGGATACGCTGAGCCTTGATAAAAATCTGATCGGTAAGGGAGCGCAAGCGCAGATTTCTCCAGGCGGTGCCGTAATCTTTCATCTTTTTTAAAAAGATATCTTTGCACCGGGCTATTGCTTTGTCAAATTCGGCAGAGGTCTGCGACATAGGGGTATGGATATTAAAAGTAGCGAAAATACATCTTTCACTTACAGCACTCAGGGCAAATTAATAAATTTTAATAAGCCTTTGGTGATGGGCATTATCAACCTCACACCGGATAGTTTTTACGACGGGGGCCGCTATACAGGTGTACGCTCCGTTTTGCAGGATGCGGAAGAGAAAGTCCGTCAGGGGGCACAGATTCTGGACCTTGGTGCGTCGTCAACAAGACCGGGCGCTCCCGAAATACCAGCTGAGGAGGAGTGGGAAAGACTGGGACCTTCGCTCCGCGAGATCCGGAAAGCATTCCCCGATATTCTCCTCAGCGTGGATACATACAGGGCTGAAATCGCGAACCGTGCCGCCGCTGAAGGCATCGACATGATCAACGACGTCAGCGGAGGTCAGTCAGATCCCGGGATGTTTGACACCGTGGCCAGGCTGGATTTACCCTATATCCTGATGCATATGAAAGGTAATCCCCGGAACATGCAGACCAACCCTGTGTATGATGATGTGGTTCAGGAAGTACTCGATTTTTTCAGACTTGGAATTCAACAGCTCCAAAACAAGGGCTTTCAACGCATCATGCTCGATCCTGGTTTCGGCTTTGGAAAAACCCTTGAACACAATTACCGCCTTCTCAACCAGTTTCATCGTTTTTGTGAACTTGGTTTTCCTGTAGTGGCAGGCCTTTCAAGAAAAAGCATGATCAATAAAGTGATCGGCACCAATCCTGTAACAGCACTGAACGGTACCAGCGTGTTAAACACTATAGCGGTGATGAATGGCGCCGGCATTCTTCGTGTTCACGACGTGCGGGAAGCCAAACAGGTTATTGAGCTGGTAGCGTATTATCGAAATTTGTAATTTTAGGAGTGCTAAAAAAATCACAATCTCCCCCAACACTGGTTTGGGCACTGGTATTTTTACTATTCGCTTTCAGGCAGGGACCACAGGCTTATAAGGTCGCAGTACTGAAATACAATGGTGGCGGCGATTGGTACGCTAACCTGGAAACATCAGTTCCTAACCTGATCCGTTTCTGCAATCAGGAACTGAAAACCTCCATTCATCCTGAACAGGCCGTGGTTGACGCGGGCAGCGAAGACCTTTTCACGTATCCATTCGTTCACATGACCGGTCATGGCAACGTGATTTTTAACCAGCAGGAAGCCGACAACCTCAGGCGTTATCTGCTGGCTGGTGGTTTCCTTCACATCAGCGACAACTACGGCATGGATAAATTCATTCGTCCTCAACTTAAAAAAATTTTTCCGGAGCTTGACCTTATCGAAATTCCATTTACCCATCCCGTTTATCACCAGAAATTTGATTTTCCGAAAGGTTTGCCCAAGATACATGAACACGACAATCAGGTGCCCAAAGGATATGGACTGGTGTACAAAGGTCGGCTCGTGTGTTTTTACGATTATGAATGCGATCTGGGTGACGGCTGGGAGAGCCCTGAGGTGCACAAAGACAGCGAAGAGACGCGCCTGAAGGCCTTGCAAATGGGGGCCAATCTGATTTCTTATGCCTTTGCCGGATTTGAGTGGCGAAAACAATAATCCCATTTTATAAAGGGCGTATAAATTATCTGGATTGTGCTAACTTTATTGGATACAATTGACATTGTCATTCCAATCAAATCGTTTGATTCATGCCAACAACACTAAACCCTGTTTACCTTGAATTCACCCTGTATTAGGTTTAGAACCGCCGTTTTGTATATACTGCTAATCAACCACATAACTGGCCTGGCACAAGCCTCTGATTCCGGATTTGTGCAACACAAAACAAAATGGGGGCTTGAGTATTTCTTTGTTCGATTTGACAAGTATTCAACCAATCACCACTTGGGCCTTAGCCTGAAATCCAACAGATATCTTTTTAGCGTAGGCGGCCTTCTCGGGCAGGATTACTATATCAAAAATTCATACCACATTGACCATAACATTTACTTTAGGTTGTATCGGCCATTTGGCGCTTATGCCAAGGTACAATACGCTGTTTATCCTGAGAAACACCGGTTCAATGTTTCCTTTAGCGCGCTGATCGAATACATTCTACACAAAAGTGAATATGGAATTTCTGTGCTGGACACAAATTACGTGATTAACAATTATAAGGGCGCAGGGATTTACCATCAGGTCAATCTGGGATTGGGGCTTGGTATAAGCTACAGAATAGTTGACCAGGTATACCTGAACGCTGAAATACTTTGTGCGTTTGTGCTTGCGGGTGTTGCGAAGACCCACACCTTGAATACAACAGCACAACAGAATTATGTGTCTAAATACGCCGAATGGTTCACCACCGTTAACAACCAGGAACCGTTTTACCCTAAGATTGGTATCTCTTACCTCTTCAACGCTAACCGTTAACACTGACACTCTCCTTTTGCTGGAATGTTCAAACCGTTATTCACTTTAATTCTAACATTCTTGAGCTGCATTACAAATGCGCAAGCATTCCTGCTCAGCGGAAAAATAACGGGCAATAGGGAGGCACTTCCTTTTGCCACTGTATATGTAAAAGGCAGTAGCACAGGAAGCAGCAGCAACCAGGAGGGCAAATATGAATTAAAACTTGAAAAAGGCCATTACACAGTGGTTTTTCAATATCTGGGTTACAACAAGAAGGAGGTGGACATTGACCTGAAAGCGAACAAAAAACTTGATGTAGATCTGAATCTTGATGGTATTTCATTGGGAGAGGTCACAGTACTGGCAGGCAAGGACCCGGCCTATCCCATTATCCGGAAAAGCATACAGAAACGAAACTACTACCTTGAACAGGTAAAGACATACAGTTGCCAGGTATATGTAAAAGGTTTGCAGAAGCTTAAGGATATACCGGAGAACTTGAAAAAGCTCATTAAAATGACCAGCGGCGAAAAGATTGATTCGAGTAAACTGGGTATCGTTTATTTGAGCGAAAGCGAAAGTGAGTATTACTATACATTTCCAGATAAGCAAAAAGAGGTGCTGTACAGCAGCAAAGTGAGTGGAGAAAGCAGTGGATTCAGTTTCAACCAGTTTAACCAGATCCGATTTGAGTTTAATGAAAATCTTGTGAAAATTCCAGGTTTAAGTGAAAGACCCCTTGTATCGCCTCTGCACCACAATGCGCTTTGGTACTACAGATACACCTTGCTTGGCAGTTTTGAAGAAGATGGCAGGCTGGTGCATAAGATCAGGGTAAAACCCCGTCAGGCCAATAATCCCTGTTTTACAGGAATGGTGTACATTCAGGATAGCACCTGGCGCTTGTGCGGCGTGGATTTAGAGCTCACGAAAGCCCAGAAGATCAAATTTGTTGACACCCTGCATATCCGGCAAACCTTTGCTCCTGTGAGCGGTGACTCTGTTTGGATGCCGGTGAACCACCACCTCTCCTTCAATTTCCGGTTCATGGGAATCATTGGTGACGGTTATGGAAATGCCCATGCAAAGAATTTTAATCTGAGGCCTGATATTCCGCCTGGCTTTTTCGATAACGAACTATTGCTCGTAAAAGATGATGCCAATAAAAAGGACAGTTTGTATTGGTTACAAAACAGACCGGTGCCGCTAACGGAAGAAGAGAAACAAGATTATCACAAAAAAGACAGTGCCGAGATCGTTGAATCAAGCGATCATTTTAAGGACTCGGTAGATCATATTCACAATACATTCAGGCCTGCCTCACTCTTTTTCGGGTACAACTACTCCTCCACACGCAAGCAAATCAACTTTAATAGTCCGGGTATACTCAGCAGCGGGATTCAATACAATACAGTTGAAGGTCTGAATCTCATTTACAATTTTACGCTCCATAAAACATACGAAGACCAGAGGGCGAAACGCCTGAACGGGAAAATTCGCTATGGTTTTTCAAATGCCTTGTGGGGAGGTGAATTGGGTTACAATACTTTTTTTGAGCCAAAAAAATTCAGCCGTCTGGGATTCAAGGTCAAATCTATCGTTGAACAATTCAATCCGGCTGAACCTATCACGCCGCTGATTAATACGTTTTACACTTTACTTGCGAATGAAAATTATCTGAAGTTGTACAAAGAGACCGCGGTGGAGAGCAGTTATTTCACGGAAATCCGCAATGGTGTTTTTTTTAACACAGTGGTCAAATATGCGCAACGTGACCCGCTGAAGAACAGCGCCGATTATCTCTGGATAGATGATAAACAGAAACTATTCACCAGCAACGACCCTCAGCACATCAGCACCGATGATTCTGCATTCACAAGCAACAGGGCACTCACCGCGGAATTTTCATTTTCATTCCGTTTCAGGCAGAAATATTTCAGCCGGCCGAATCAAAAGGTGATCATCGGCAGTAAGTTTCCGAGATTAAACATCACATACCGAAAAGCCATTCCAACCCTGAATTGTGTCACCAACTACGACCTTCTGAGTGCCATGATTTATGATGATGTGCAACTGGGTTTGTTTGGCACACTGGGATACAGGTTAAGGGCGGGCGGTTTTCTGAACACCAACACCATGTATTTCATGGATTATAAACATTTTCTGGGCAACCAAACTATTTTCAATACAAGTGATTACCTGAACAGTTACAGGCTTCTTCCATATTACGAATACAGCAGCGATCGCTGGTACGCTGAAATACACGCGGAACATCATTTTAACGGATTTCTCTTCAACGCCATTCCTCTGGTAAAAAAGCTGAAAGCGCAGGAAGTAGTAGGCGGGCATTTTCTCTTCAATAACAAAATCAAACAGTATTACGAGATCAATTTTGCCATTGAGAATATATTCGGCTTTTTGCGCGTGGATTATGTGCTCGCTTACGGATTGAACAAAAATCTCAATTCAGGTTTTATCATCGGCATCAATTCGAGATTGTGAAATACTTCGCATCTTTGTTACGACCAATTTGCTTAAAACAGAACCATGAGGGTCTCGCTTCTTTTTTATCTGTTGATTCATACCGGATTACTGTTCCAGCAAAGCAGTCCCACAGATCCCCGGTTTGAAGCCCAGGTTATCGGCGGAAAAGCCGAAATTGATCAAATCCTTCAAACACAAATGAACCTGCCCAAAGTTCTGGTGAATCCCGGGTTTCATTATACCTTCATAACATTTTTTGCACTCGATTCCACGGGCCATGCAAATGACATTCGCTTTGAAGGAGCGGTACATCAGAGTGTGAAAGCTGAGATGGTCCGCCTGTTCCGGTTCTGGACCATACGCCGGACCATTGACCTGCCGGAGGAAAAACGGCCCTATTTTCTGAAGTTCGACCTCAGCTCAGATCATTACAAGCATTATATCAAACAAAAATACAAATACACACTGAAGGGCACTGAGAAACCTGACAGCAGCATGATCGTGTACAGCAAGGCGGACCGATCGCCAGAGTTTTACAAAGGCGGTGATGAGGGGTTAAGAGACTATCTCTTAAATGAGCTTGAATACCCCGCTCTGGCCATCGAAAAGTCTATCGAAGGAACAGTGCAGCTGGAATTCATTGTTGAAGTAAATGGTTATGTCAGCGGCATCGAGGTGAAGAAAGGTGTTAACGGAGGTTGTACCGAAGAGGCCATGCGGTTGATAAAGGAGAGCCGGTGGAAACCCGCGGTTTACCATCAGAACCTGGTTCGTTACAAAATGGTGTGGCCCATTACATTCAGTCTGCGTAATGTGAACAGGGCTAACGAGTCGTCGAACTCAACCTTCGGTCAATAATTCTTTCAGCTGATCCGGATTTTATCGTAAAACAAAAGAGCTTTGTTCTCTGCAGCCCGCATTTGTTTTTTATCCTTCTCCGTTTTGTCCTTATAACCGCAAAGGTGAAGTACACCGTGCGCCATCACCCTTTTCAGTTCAGTTTCAGGATCCTCCCCAAACCTGCGGGCATTATCTTCCACACGTTCCACACTGATCAGGATGTCGCCGCTGACCTGGCTTCCTGTATTGTTGTGAAACGTAATGATGTCGGTGTAGGTGTTGTGATTCAGAAAACGCTGGTTGAGCCCGAGCACATAAGCATCACTGCTGAAGAGATAAGCAATACGACCTGTTGTTTTTCCCTCTGAGTGGATCAAGGCTTCGAGCCATAACTTCAGCTTTTTCTTCTGCTTTAGCCTGAACTCAATGCCGGTGGACTGAAATGTGATAGCCATCAAAAGTCCTGGTTTTTAGGTCTGCTGTCAGGTAACTGGCCCTGGTTGTATTGTCTGATCAGGTCTTCTGTACCGGGCAGACTCATGCTGTACGCATCGTGTGCCCTGTAGAAAGACTTATATTCGGAATGGATCAGGACCATCAGCTGAGACGCCGGGGCGGTTTCATTTTGTATAAAACGACTCGCTTCCCTTAAATCTATATTGTTTTCCTGAATATCCAGGCGGAGCTTCCGAATTTGTGAAAGCAGCAATTCCGAGCGATTCATCAGTTTTCTTCGGTTAGACAGAAAGACGTTCAGCTGATCGCAACTGTTGAGAAAGGTGCGTATGCATTCCGCTTCACGCAGATTTATGGTATCATGAATGGCATTCTGCAGAAACAGTTTGTATACTGCATGAACTTCCAGGGCTTTTGTGATTTGTGCGGTATCTGCCATTAGCAGGTGGCAGGTTGTGGCAGTCAGGGAACCCTCAAGACTATCAAGACTTTTCAGGTACTGTTCTCTGCTGCTTCCGTTAGCACATTGCTGAAAAGCCAGGGCAGAAAAGAAGATGAAAAAGCCGGTGAAAAATGTTTTCATGCTTCTATGCGTTCAAACCCGCAATATGGAACGAGTGCTTTTGGAATACTAATACCATTTTCATTTTGGTTGTTCTCCAGAAGAGCAGCTACGATCCGTGGCAGTGCCAATGCGCTGCCGTTTAAACTATGGGCCAGCTGGGTTTTGCCTTTTTCATCGCGGTACCTGCATTTCAGACGATTGGTCTGGAAGGTCTCAAAATTACTCACGCTGCTTACTTCCAGCCAACGTTGCTGTGCGGCGCTCCAAACTTCAAGGTCATAAGTAAGGGCGCTGGCAAAGCTCATGTCGCCACCGCAGAGTTTCAGTATTCTGAAGGGCAACTCAAGTTCTGTTAACAGGGACGCCACATAATCTTTCATGTCTTCAAGAATTTTATAACTGGAGTCAGGATGCGCAATCTGTACAATTTCTACCTTATCAAATTGATGAAGTCGGTTGAGTCCCCGCACTTCTTTGCCATAACTTCCAGCCTCACGGCGAAAGCAGGGTGTGTACCCGCAGTTTTTCACCGGGAGTTCTTCAACTTTCAAAATCACATCCCGGTATATATTCGTAATAGGCACTTCGGCTGTAGGAATAAGATAGAGATTATCCTCGCCAACAAAATACATCTGCCCTTCCTTATCTGGAAGCTGGCCGGTACCGTATCCGCTGTCCTCATTCACTACAATAGGTGGCTGAATCTCCCTGTAGCCGGCCGAGGTAGCGCGGTCGAGAAAAAAATTAATGAGTGCCCGCTGAAGCCTTGCCCCTTTGCCTTTATATACCGGAAAACCTGCACCACTGAGTTTAACACCCAACTCAAAATCGATGATATCGTATTTGCTTGTCAATTCCCAATGCGGCAAGGCGTTTGAAGGGAGTTCAGGTTTTTTTCCGGACTCCAGTACCACGGCATTATCGGCTGCGGAATGGCCCGGAGGCACTGACAAACTGGGTGTATTGGGTATACCCAGTAAGATTGTCTGTATCTCCTCTTCAACATTTCGAAGTTGTTCATCCAGTTCTTTTTCCTTGTTTTTCAATTCCCCGGTTTTGGCTTTGAGCTGCTCCGCTTCGGCCTTTTGTCCGGCACGCATGAGTTCACCAATACGTCTGGCAGTGGTATTGGCTTCGGCTTTGGTATCATCGCCCTGTTTCTGAATGGCTTTACGGCGATTATCCAATTCAAGCACCGATTCGATAAGCTCTGGCGCTTGGTTGAAATTCTTCAGTAGAAGACGCTGGATGACTTCTGCTTTTTTTTCACGAATGGTGTTGATCTGCAACATAAAATAAGGGGTTTCCCGGTTTCAAATTTAATCGAATAAAACTATTGTTCACAGCAGGCGGTGTGAGGCCTGAGCTTTGCTTATAAATGGGAAAAGCCCACCGTTTTCACAGTGGGCTTTTCTTCACGTAAAACGGAAATTATCCTTCAGCCGGAACAACCGAAACGTATGATCGGTCGTTTCTCTTTTTCTTAAAAATAACTTTACCGTCGATCAACGCGTAAAGGGTGTGGTCCTTGCCCATTCCAACACCTTCACCGGCATTATGCCTGGTGCCACGTTGGCGAACGATGATATTACCGGCGATGCAGTTTTGCCCACCGAAAATTTTGATGCCTAAACGTTTACTTTGCGAGTCGCGACCATTGTCGGATGAACCCGCGCCTTTTTTGTGTGCCATTGTTATTTAATTTACTGACCTATACTGAATAATTCACATTCGGTAAGGACGAGCTGTTAATCTTCTTTTTTCTTGCTGGTTTTTTTAGCAGGTGCCTTTTTAGCAGCTGCTTTTTTTGCCGGAGCCTTTTTAGCTGAGGCCTTCTTCACAGGGGCCTCGCTCACTTCTGCCACCGGGCTTTCGCTGGCGACCTGAGTTGCTTTTACGCGGACTTTTTTCACATGCACCAGTTCATCTTTCAGACTTTCGCCTTTCGACAACACGCCCTGAATCAGAATCTGGGTAAAGCTCTGACGGTGATTGTTCCATTTCTGGTACCCTTTGCGTCTTTTCTTCTTAAACACGATCACCTTATCTCCTTTAAGATGACCGATAACGGTGGCAGCCACTCGGGCGCCATCCACTGTAGGGTTGCCAACTGAAACTTTTTCGCCGTTCCCGATCAGGAGAACTTTGTTGAATTCCACTTTTGCACCCTCATTAGCCTCCAGGCGGTGAACGTAAACTTTGTTTCCACGTTCCACTTTGAATTGTTGCCCGGCTATTTCTACGATTGCGTACATTGAAATGGGGTTTTTGGTTAATACATTTTCCTTTTAAAAAGGGAGGCAAATATAGACAATAGTCAGGAACCGGCCAAATATTAATCCTTATTGACCAGGTAAACACTGAAAATGATGACCAAAACACATAGAATTTGATAGAAATTAACGCTCTCCCCGTCGAAATACCCCCAAAAAATAGCTACCACCGGTATCAGGTACGTGCAGGAGCTGGCAAATACGGTGCCAGCATGCTTGATGAGGTAATTGTAAGCAATAACCGACAAGGCCGATCCCACCACAGCCAGTATAGCCGTATAGGCCAGGGCTGAAAGCGCCTGGGGGTGACTGATCAGGGTACTTGTAAAATGGCTGAAACCAAAAAGGTAGGTCATGGCCAGTGGTCCTGTTATGGTGAAAGCCCAGGCTGTGGTGCCAATTGCACTAAGCTTACCAAGATATTTTTTGATCACGTTCACACTGATGGCATAGCACACTGTGGCGAGGATGACCAGCAAGCCATAAGAGATGTTTTGGTATTTGTTATGACCCGGTTCAAACACCATCAGTCCGCACGCGGCCAGCAAACCGCCAGCAAGACCCAGGATCTGGTGGCGCGACACCCTGATGCGCAGCCAGAAAATTGACAAAAGCATGGTGAACACCGGTGTAAGGGCATTGAGCATACCTGCCAGACCGCTGTTGATGCGGGTTTCAGCCAGGGTGAAGAGAAAGGCCGGGATCAGGTTGCCAAACACGCCGGTGAGCATCAGTGGTACGATTCTGGATTTGAATTCGGGTTTAAAATGCCTGACAAAAACAGGGAAAAGCACCAGGAAGGCCATAGAGATGCGCATGGCAGCCACTTCACTGCTACTGAAAGCGTCCATCCCTCTTTTCATCAGGATAAATGAACTACCCCACACCAGTGAAAGCAATACGAGCAGAACCCAGGATGTGGTTTTGGAATGCACGACCGTAAAAGTAGAATTCCTTTTGGTACGCCAGGTCAATTGTTCAATTTCGGTGTAAGGTTTTCGCGCTTGCAGGTTGAATGATTATCTTCGCGGAAAATTATATTTCATGAAAGTAGCAGTTGTTGGTGCCACCGGGCTTGTGGGAGGTAAAATGCTTGAAGTGCTTGAAGAAAGGGCTTTTCCGGTTAGCGAGCTCATACCTGTCGCCTCTGAAAAGTCGGTAGGCAAAACTATACGGTTTAAGGGGAAGGAATACACTGTTCACTCCCTGGAACAAGCCATATTGGCAAAACCTAAAGTGGCACTTTTCTCTGCGGGTGGTTCCACCTCACTCGAATGGGCGCCAAAATTCGCAGAAGCCGGGATCACAGTGATCGACAACTCCTCGGCCTGGCGAATGGATCCTGAGAAAAAACTCGTGGTGCCAGAAGTGAACGCGCATGTGCTGAACAAGTCGGATAAAATAATAGCAAACCCCAACTGTTCAACCATACAGATGGTTATGGTACTCAATCCACTGCACAGGCAATACAGTATAAAACGGATTGTGGTTTCCACTTACCAGAGTGTGACCGGCACAGGTGTAAAAGCAGTGAATCAGCTTATGAATGAGAGGAAAGCGGGCAGCAGTGAGGAAATGGCCTATAAATACAAGATAGATCTCAATGTCATTCCGCAGATTGATGTGTTTATGGACAACGGTTACACCAAAGAAGAAATGAAGATGGTGAATGAAACCCGTAAGATCATGGGTGACGAGCGCATTGCCCTTACCTCAACCACAGTGCGCATCCCGGTGATGGGCGGCCACAGCGAAAGCGTGAATCTTGAATTCCATAAAGAGTTCGACCTGAAAGACATCACGGCTTTGCTAGAAACAAGTCCCGGCATCGTGGTTCAGGATGACCCATCCGCGCAGCTTTACCCTATGCCCATGACCGCACACAACAGGGATGAGGTCTTTGTGGGGCGCATTCGACGGGATGAATCACAGGCCCGCTCACTCAATCTCTGGATTGTTTCGGATAACCTCCGGAAAGGCGCAGCCACGAATGCGGTGCAGATTGCAGAATATCTGATGAAACAAAACATGCTTTAGGATTTAGAGATGATCTGAAGGGACTGTAGCGGCTTTTTACTTTGAAATAAAAATTTTATTTTTGACTGTATGGTAACACGCCCCTTCAATTTTAAAAAGTGGATCGACGAGAACCGTCATCTGCTAAAACCACCAGTTAACAACAAGGTGGTTTACAAGGACACTGAGTTCATTGTGATGGTGGTTGGCGGTCCAAATTCACGCAAGGATTACCATTATAACGAAAGCGAGGAATTCTTTTATCAACTGGAAGGTGATGTGATCGTTCAGATACAGGAGAATGGGAAAGCAGTGGAAGTGCCGATCAGGGAAGGGGATATTTTTCTTTTACCACCTAAAGTGCCTCATAACCCAAGGCGATTCGTGAATACGGTAGGGCTGGTTATGGAACGAAAGCGCAAGCCCGGGGAAAAGGATGGCTTAATGTGGTTTTGCGAAAAGTGCAACAATAAACTGCATGACGTATACTTCACGCTCACAGATATACAAACGCAATTTCAGGAAGAGTTTAAACGGTTTTATGAGAACAAAGCCCTGAGGACCTGCAAATCCTGCGGACACGTGATGGAGCCCCCGCCAGTTATCTCCTGAATTCTGGCCAAGTTTCAATCCATCAACCATTGAGTGAAATGGCCCTTTGATTGATTAAGATTTTTCGGGAAATTGGGTTCAATTCTTAACTTTGTTAGCCATGTCAGGATATTACCGTTTAATATTTCTCTTTGCAGGATATTTCTTTCTGAACACAACAAATATCCGGGCTCAGGTGAACGGTCTTCAGATCGATCCGGTTAAGGAAAAAATGTACCGGCCCTATATGCTTTGGCGACACCAGGGCGAAGAAGGACTTGAGGCCTTCAGGAAAGAACATCCTCACGCATACATGCAGGAGCTCTGGTACTATTCACAGTCCTTTTACATCAAGCGCAATTATTTGCAGGAAGGCGCCGAACTAGACGCCTCTATCATTGCGATTGACCGCTTTGAAAGCCAGAGGGAGGACGACACAGAAAAACTGATCATTTTACCCGGATTCAGGGATGCCCTTGTTTTATTGCCTTCCAGAAGCCTGCTGTATAAACCCAAACCATGAAAGGCCGGAAGTTATATCTGAACTTTTTACTGAGCGCTCTGCTTTTCGTGGCCGGACTTTTGAAGGCACAAACCATATCCAACCCTGCACCTTATTGCAACGGAGGATATACATCAGGGAATTGTTTACAGGGAGGGCCTACCAATACACCGGGCAATTCAGTGAACGACTTCATTGATAATTTTATCACTTCCGGTGCCTCAACCAATATTTCCAACACCAATTCAGGATGTAACGGAAATCCGAACAACTATGCGCTTTATTGCCAGCATTACCTTTCCGTGATTCCCGGCCAGGTGATCACATGCAGTGTACAGTCGGGTATTATTTACGCTCAGGGCTTCGCCATTTTTATTGACTGGAATCAGGACAATGTATTTCAGGTTCCGGCAGAACGGGTAGCTGCTACAAGCAATGTTCCTGGTGCAGCCACATGGACAGTTCTGACCTTTACTGTTCCGCCTCTTCAAGCCAACGGCATGTACAGGATGCGCGTACGCTGTGCCTGGGCTACACCTGGTATCAACATCACACCTTGCGGCACATTTGGCTTTGGCGAAACAGAAGATTACTCCCTGTTCATCGGGCCTATTCCGCCAAACTCCGGATTAATAACTGCTACACTTTCTGCGAATTCACCTTTATGCAGCGGCCAGACTTTAAGCCTGGTTGCGAACTCCACTCCTTCTTCCGGTGTAACATACACCTGGACAGGCCCCGGCAGTTTCTCCAGTATCCAGCAGAATCCTGTCATTTCAAATGTCACCACTTCCGCGAGTGGTGTTTACACCATGATAACGGGCGGAAACTGTCCGGCCAACAAAACCATCACTGTAAATATTGTTCCTTATCCTGACTATACTCTTACGCCCAGCAACACAACCATTTGTCAGGGAGGTAGTGTGAATGCTATGGTGGTGTTTTCGAATTCCGCCAATCCTTCGCTCTATTCTTACACCTGGTCACCAGCGCCGGGTTTTGGAATTGTCCCAACCAATACGGTTACAGCTACTATCTCACCGCCTTTGATTAATACCACAGTTTCTGTTGTGGTGTATTCCGTGACGGTGTCCCGTACCGCTTTGAGTTGTCCTATCACGCAAACGATGGCCATCACCATCAACAACCCTTCTCCGCCTGTTTTGAACCTGCCTCCTCCATTGTGCAATACGGCTCCGGCCTTTATGCTCAGCG
>DAOMFS010000054.1:0-20839 GCA_035429925.1 Bacteroidia bacterium
TAAAATTGAATTTATTATAAAATAGACAGAAATAAGGAGTAGGTGAATTCAGTATTGACAATGGTCAACATTTATCGCAGAAGATGCTGCTAACTTGTTCCAAAGTTAATATCCATGAACAATTTAGTAATTCTGGCTTTTGTCGCTTCAAGCCTTCCGAATTCCCAATCAAAAGGTGAGGCCGTTAAAAAGACCGAGTTTGAAAGGTATGAGGAGGCTGATAAAGACTTTAGGGATTTAATGGGAAAAACAGATGATCCGACATTATACTACTATTTCGGGAATAATTTCATTGGTCAAAATCAAATTGATAGCGCTCTAAAGTATTATCAATTGGGTAAAGTTACTTATCCGAATGAACCTTTGAATTTTATAGGCATAGGAAAAGTAGCCCTGATCAACAAAAACGAAACTGAAGCTAACGAAAGCTTTCAGACTGCTCTGAGTTTAGCGAACGATAATCGTCCTGATATTAATCGCGAACTGGCGCGTGCTTACATTGATTTTGAAATAAAACAGCCGGATAAAGCCATAGTTCAAATTGAAAAGGCAATTAATTTGGATCCTAAAAATCCCCGTAATTACATCATATTAGGTGATGCACAAATTGAAAAAGATCCGGCAAACGGCAGCGCGGCCATAAAAAACTACAAAATAGCCACAGCATTGAATCCGAACTCAACTATTGGCATGTTAAAAACAGGGAAGCTTTACCAAAGAGGCAGAAACTATCAGTTAGCATTGGAAAAGTACAAAGAAGCGCTTGCAATTGACTCTAATTACGCACCGGCTTATAGGGAGATTGCAGAGCTATATTCAAGCGCTAATCAACCCAAACTTTCAATTGAATATTGGAGAAAATACCTGGTAAGAAACAATAGTGATTATGCGCACTATCGTTTTCTTTCAGCATTATTTTCTGATCAACAATATTTAGAGGCAATAGATGAATACAATATGTTAAAAGAGAAAAATTACAGTAATCTGTTCATGGAGAGATTAGCGGCTTACAGCTATTACGAAATAGGTGACGAAGCGGATAAAGATGCATATGCCAGGGGATTGTTGGCTATTATGCGTTTCTTCGATATGGCCGGGGAAAACTTTAAATATCTGGCGAGTGATTATAAATACAAGGGATTGCTACTTTTAAAAAACGGCAACGAGAGGCAAGGCAGAGAAGCTATACAAAAGGCTGTGGAGTTAGACGCCGATATCGAGGCCGATATAAGAACTGAGTTAAGTTCCATTTGCTGGAAAGAAAAGAAATACGAGTGTGTGATAAATCAATTGCAATTAAAACGAATTGCCCTGAAGGGAGATTTAAGTAATGCCGAGCTCTTTGATTTGGGCAGGGCATATTATTATGCATCAAGTGAATTGATAAATGAAAGCAAATCAAATGTAAAACTGGATTACGAGTATTTGGATAAACTCAGAGGGGGAGATATAACATTTAAGACACTTTGTGTCAACTTACCGGATTGGATATTCGGATACCTGTGGAGAGCAAGATGCAATGCTTTACTTTATCCCAATATTGAAAATGACACGGCAAAAGATCTCTATGAAACTGTTGTCAAGTTGTTTGAAAAAGAGGGAGAGCAAAATAAAAACTATCTTATTGAAGCCTATGAATACCTGGGATATTACTATGTCACAAAAGGAGATAAAGTAAATGCGGACATCGTTTGGAGCAGAGTAAAAGAGTTGCAACCTGAAAATAAGAAACAAAGGGATTACTTTAAATATTCAGAATCAAAGAAAAGCAGGCGGAATTAAGACTTCAATTGCCGCGGAATAGAAGACGTCTCTTACGCGAAATCGCAATAATGTTTTTCAACACAACAATTGATAAAAATTCTTCAGCTGAAATCATTAACTTGGCAAAGTGTTACAGTTTTTGGCCATCATCATTTCTATTTCAGCACTCTTTGGTTATGCAAACCATAAATGGCTCAAGCTCCCGACTACGATCGGCGTAATGCTGATCAGTGTAATCCTGGCTATTGTTCTAAAAGAGGCTGAGGGTCTGCATTTGCCTTTTACGGAATCGTTCCGGTTATTTTTGACAAATTTCAATTTCAGCAGATTTGTGCTGGACTTTATACTCTGTTTTTTGTTGTTTGCCGGATCTCTGCATGTAAAACTTATAAATCTAAAAGGGGCCAGGGCGAATGTAATTTCTTATTCTACAATAGGCGTTATTATTTCTACCCTGATTATTGGTTATTTCACAAAATTGATCCTCGATGCATTGGATTACGAGGTAAGCATAATAAAGTGTCTGTTATTTGGAGCGCTTGTTTCTCCGACTGATCCTATTGCCGTCATAGGTATACTTTCCAAATACAATATTCCGAAAAAGCTTAAAACAGAAATTATCGGCGAATCTCTTTTTAACGATGGTGTAGGGGTTGTTGTGTTCACTGTAATTCTTTCTGTCATCACCGGGGGCGAAGACACGTTTACGCCAGGGTCCATTTTAAAACTTATTGTTGTTGAGGTAATAGGAGGATTAGGCATCGGTCTGTTTATAGGGTACATTGGTTATCTTCTCATGAAAAGTATCGATCACTATCAGACCGAGATTATGATTACACTCGCCGTTGTTACTGGTGGTTATTCTCTGGCATCAAGCTTACACGCTTCAGGTCCCTTGGCAATGGTGGTGGCTGGACTGATCATTGGTAATAAAGGTAAGGCAGATGCCATGTCGGATACAACAGCGGAATATGTCGACAAGTTCTGGGAACTAGTGGATGAGATATGCAACACCATCTTATTCGCTTTAATGGGTCTTGAATTATTCCTTGTGCCCTACAACCTGAATTATTTTGCAGTTGGCTGCATGTTGGTGTTTGTAGCATTGGGTGCCCGTTTCATATCTCTATTACCGGCTTTTTATATATTTAACCGTCATGAATCACGAAAGCTACTTGGTTTGTCGGTGCTGACATGGGGTGGATTGCGGGGAGGAATTTCGCTGGCTCTGGCACTTTCTCTTGTAAAGAGTTTGCCCGAGGCGAATCTTTTCCTTGTAAGCGCATATTGTATTGTACTTTTTTCGATACTGGTACAAGGCCTAACTATAAAAAAATTACTTACCAGGTATCAGTAGTTGAAAACACACGCAGTAATAGTCAAATTCAATTTGCACAAGGCCAGAATAGCTAAGGTAGGAATGATTTGTATTTTTCTTGCTCTTATCCGTTGTATAGCGGAATGTTTCAGACTTCATTATGTTTTAGATGCTGAACCCGGTTTCGAAAGTTTGAAACCTTACCTGATCGGCGCACTCATCTCTGCGGTTTCAAATCTAATTATGGTCATATTATATTTTTTTTCACAATATAAGACGATCATTCTGATGAGTATTCTCAGCCTTTTCTTGCTTCTTTTAGTAAAAATATTGTATCAATAATTTTTCACACAGGCATTCTGCCTGTGCATGGAAGAATAGTAATTAAGTTAGGTAAATAAAAATCAGTTTCCTGGTTTGACAAATATGGACAAACCAAAGTTTCATAATTGCATATAAAGGGAAAATTTGAATTCATGTTAATGGGTCGATAAAAATGAATTAATTCTTGAAATAAAATTACCTGGTATTTAGATCAAGATACTGGTCAAGTGAGGCAGGAAGGCATGTCGTTATAATTTCTTAGAGATATACAAATAATTCTTGCAACGATTTAATATCAAGAATTCTGATGTTTTTACCCCTTGCAACAATAATACCTTCGTCTTTAAAATGGCGGAGCATTCTTACTAATGTTTCTTTTGCAGTTCCAACATAGCTGGCAAAATCGTCACGTCCAATTGAGATGTTTACTTTTCTGGAGTCAACTTCATTACGGCGGTATACACTGTGAAGTATCAATAATGAAAGGGCTACCCTTTTTTTTAGATTATATTGGGTAAAAATGGTCATTTTGTTTACCCACACAGTGAACTCTTTTGACAAATTTACCAATAGTAGTCTGGCTAATGAATCTGACCCGGCCAATAACTTAATAAACATGTCTTTTGCAATGTAAGATACCACAACATTTTCCATAGCCAATGCCGAAACAGGATTAGGCTCATTTGCAAGTATCGGTCTATGTCCAAAAAAGTCACCTTTTCTGTAAAAGTAGACGATGCTTTCTTTGCCATCTTCTCCTGTCTGAAAGATCTTTACTTTACCCTTTCTTACGATATATATGCCTTTGGAAAGACTATTTTCCCGCAGGATATATTCCCCTTTTGAGAATTCTCGTCTGACCATGTTTTGTTTAATGAGATGTGCATCTTTTTCAGGAACCAGATTAATAAAGGCAAGTGACTTTAAATGGTATTTTTCAATGTCAAATTTCATGTAAGCATTATAATAAATTGAGTCACATTGAAAATTGACATTTGTCAATTCGTGAATAAGGTAGTAAATGTATACTTGCAGCACTTTTTCATTTTCCATATAAGCCTGCCCGTTTCTTCTTCAAGGGCAGGTTTTTTTATATTAATTTAGGATCTCGGCCTTAGACTGGTCTTTCAAAAGTTCAAAATCAGCATTTATTCCGGTTATTCTCAGATTCCTTTGGCAATACTGCATTTCCAGTTCCACAATCATCATTTGAATTCAAAATAAGAAGGCATTGATATTGATCAATGTATCAACATTTTGTTCTCTTTTACTTGCAAGGTAGGAATAGTATTTAAACTTAAGATGAAATATCAGGACGTGTTCTCATCGAATTACAGAAGAATATTGGTGCCGTATGAGTTCCGGCCAGAATTTAAATTTACCCTTCAGGCAGCCGAGGAAATAGCCAAATACGGTAATGGCAGTGTGACACTGCTTCACTCGATTAGACCAACAAATGCCATTTCCACTCCTTTTCCACATGGATTTACGTTTCCGATTTCTGATACCTTTTATTTATTTGAAGAAAACAAAAAGGCCCTTGCAAAAATTGCAGATGAATCCTCCTTGCCAAATTCCAGATTTAATGTCGAGATCATGCGTGGTTCATTGAACAATAATATACTTAGTCTTCAAGAATCAAATCCACACGACCTGATTATTGTTCCGGATTTCCATCATACTTTTTTCGGAAGATTAGCCTCATCTATAAATGTTCCCGGGTTAATGAAGAAATC
The DNA here is from genome assembly GCA_035429925.1 of Bacteroidia bacterium. Taxonomy (GTDB): domain Bacteria; phylum Bacteroidota; class Bacteroidia; order B-17B0; family Aurantibacillaceae; genus Aurantibacillus. The sequence goes on from DAOMFS010000054.1 coordinate 5,143, forward strand.
TAATGTACCTGTCCTGGCAATAAACAATGGTGATCATTTACTTAAAATTCGGAATATCTTGTTACCCATAAGAGATGTGAATGGATGGTTTGACAAGGTGCCGTACACTGTTTCAATGGCAAATCTTACAGATTCAAAAATCACATTAATGGCACTTGTTGACGAAACATCACCAAATCCATTATCTCAGATTCGGAGAAAGCTCAGGTTTTGTGAAAAAGTACTGAAAACCAATGGTTGCTATTTTGAAGTAATCAGCACATCTATTTCTAAAGAGCCTCATCTAAACATTATCGATGCGGCTACCAAATGTAAAGCAGATTTGATTGCTCTAACTCCGTCAAAAAATATTTCACGCATTCAATACCTATTCGGCTCAGATTTATATGAGAAAGTCATTTCTAATTGCAGTATACCCGTATTTGGTATGATAAAATAATGGAAGAGATGAAAATTGAAATTAACACAATAATGCGCATTCTGGCTTTTTCATCTTTAGGGATGTTGCTAGGAAAACTAATTGAAAAGTACCTCTTGAGTATATTAAAGTCAATTGCTAAAGAAAAAAAGTTACATTTTGATGACGCATTAGTCGCTGTCCTCAGAAGAGTTCTTACTTTTTTGTTCCTGCTTTCCGGCTTTTCTCTTTCAGTCAATTTGTATGCGAGACCATACGCAGAAAAGTATCACATTAACTCTATTTGCTTATCCCTACTTATTTTGATAATCACTACCCTGTCAGCGCGGATATTTACGATGCTCATACAAAACCGCACAACAGCTTCTTCAACAAAGACACCTTCCACGTCAATCATTTTGAACATAACGCGGATTATTACCTTTCTGATTGGAGCAATGTTAATAATGCAAATATTCGGAATTTCAATAACGCCGATACTTACTGCATTTGGTGTTGGTGGAATTGCAATTGCCCTTGCTCTCCAGGAAACCCTTTCAAATTTATTTTCAGGAATACAATTGCTGGCATCACGACATATCAGAAAGGGAGATTATATCAAGCTAGGCAGCGGCGAATCCGGCTATATTCAAGATATAACCTGGCGAAACATGATCCTCCGTGAATTACCAAATAACATCATTGTTATTCCCAATTCAAAGGCCTCAACTTCTGTGATCACAAACTATAATCTACCTGAGCCTGAGGGAGCGGTACTCGTTGAAGTATGTGTTTGTTATGATAGTGCGCTGCAAGAAGTGGAGAACATCACGATTCAAATAGCAAAAAAGGTTATGACAACAACAAAGGGTGCCGTTAAAACGCATGAACCATTTATAAGATATCATACATTTGCCGATTCAGGTATTCAATTTTCAGTCATACTGCGGGGGGACGAATACAGCAGTCAGTTCCTTATAAAACACGAGTTTATCAAGGCATTGCATACAGCATATCGCCAGCACAATATAGAAATGACTTTGCCTAAACGTGATATCTTCATCAGAAATTTAAATGCGCTGAAAAATTGAAATATTATTGAGTGTCCGTCAAAATTAATAAAGTGTTTATTTCAGTTTGGTGTGTTAGTCAAATTATAATAAAGGACTACAGTAATTTAAGCACAAGTCTTGTCTATTTATTATAAAGGTATCGTTGACATTTCTCAACGCGCCTACTCATTTTTATGTATTAATTGCTGTAGATAACAATTTGAATTTATGAAGTACCAGGCCTACGCATTACATAATTATAAAAACATTCCTCAAATCAAAAAACTTAATTCCGGTTTTACGGAGATTATTGAGACAATAGGGAATGTGTTGCCTTTTAAAACAAACAATTATGTGGTTAATCAGTTGATTGATTGGGAAAATGTCTATCAGGATCCGATATTCCGCCTAACCTTTCCACAGGAAGATATGCTTTGTCTAGAACATTTTGAATTAATGAAAAACGCTATTGCCACTTGCGATAAAAGCATTATAAAAATCACTGCTGATGCCATTCGCACACAACTGAATCCACATCCTGCAGGTCAACTTGAATATAATGTGCCGGAATACATGGGTCAAAGATTACAGGGAATGCAACATAAGTATAAGGAAACTGTTTTATTTTTCCCAAGTCAGGGACAGACGTGTCATGCATATTGCACTTTTTGTTTCCGCTGGCCACAGTTTGTTGGTATTGAAGAATTCAAATTCGCATCAAAAGAAACCGATATGCTGTGTGCTTATCTGAAAAACCACCGGGAAGTTACTGATGTGCTTTTTACCGGCGGTGATCCCATGATAATGAAAGCGCATGTATTTGCTAAATACATCGATGCTTTGTTAAATGAAAACGACACCTCACTGCAAACAATTCGAATAGGCACTAAAGTTCTGGCTTATTGGCCATATAAATTTATCAGCGATGACGATGCTGATGACTATTTAAGATTATTCGAGAAAGTTATCAAAAGAGGGATAAACCTTTCAATAATGGCACATTTTTCACATCCAGTTGAATTGGAGACCGAAGCTGTTAAGCAATCAATCGGACGCCTGCGGAGTGTAGGAGTGCAGATAAGGACGCAGTCTCCTGTTTTGAAACACATAAACGACTCGCCTGAAATTTGGGCAGAGATGTGGCGGAAACAAGTTAATTTAAATTGTATCCCATACTACATGTTTATTCCAAGAGACACCGGCGCACAGGTTTACTTTGCAGTTACTTTGGAAAGGGCGTGGACAATTTTCAGAAAGGCTTATCAACAGGTAAGTGGTGTTTGCAGAACGGTGCGGGGCCCAAGCATGTCATGTGAAGCAGGAAAAATACAGGTTTTAGGTGTTTCCGAGATCAACGGTGACAAAGTGTTTGTACTTCGGATGTTACAGGGCCGCAATCCCGATTGGGCGGCCCGGCCATTCTTTGCAAAATATGACAAACATGCTGTTTGGATTGATGATCTTAAACCTGCATTCGGAGAGAAGACTTTTTTCTTTGATAAGGAGTTGAACCATGTCTTGCAACCTTAAAGCAGGCGTTAAGTACACTAAAACTATTTTATGAATTTACGAGTTAAACAATTAACACCAGCTTAATATAATGACCAATGCAAGACTTATTATTGTAGCACATAGGTTACCATTCAAGATAATTGTGAATACCAGCACAACATCACTAGAGAGAAACAGTGGAGGACTTGTGTCAAGCATCACATCATACCTTGAAAAGAAGCGGAAAAATAATAACGAGATTCAAAATACTTTGTGGATCGGAGCAGCAGAGGTCAGCGAGAAAAAATACCGTAATCTTCCGATTGCACAATTAAATAATGATGATCATTTTGAATTACATCCGGTATTTTTGCCTGATTCAATAAAAAGTGATTTCTACCATGGTTTCTGCAACGATTGTTTATGGCCATTATTTCACTATTTTCCTTCATATGCAAAGTTTCTTCAGGCTCATTATGATGCTTACGTTAAAGCGAATGAACTGTTTCTAAAGGCAATTTTAAAGGTATACAAACCAGGGGATCTTATTTGGATACACGATTATCATCTGATGATGTTACCTGAAATGTTAAGAAAGGCCCTGCCTGAGGCAAATATTGGATTCTTTCTTCATATTCCGTTTCCATCCTTCGAGATATTTCGAATTATGCCCAGCATCTGGAAAAAAGAATTGCTGACAGGAATCCTTGGAGCAGATTTGGTGGGATTTCACACCGGAGATTACATGCATTACTTTTTACGCTCGGTACAGCAACTTTTAGGGTTTGACGTTTCAGGCCGAAAGATAAACTCAATAGATAGGATCATTTCGACCGATGTGTTTCCCGTAAGTATTGATTTTAATAAGTTTTATCGCGCATCCGATAACCCTGAAATATTCGAAGAAAGCAATCAGATTCGAAAGGGACTCAACGGCAGGCAACTTGTATTGTCGGTTGACCGACTCGACTACTCAAAAGCCATTATCAATCGCCTGGAAAGCTTTGCTATATTCCTAGAAAAATACAAACAGTATTGGGGGAAGGTGACATATATGTTGCTTGTAGTTCCCTCACGTGAAATAATAACAAAATACAAGGAAAACAAGGAGGATGTTGAACGACTCATTAGTGTCATCAATGGTAAATATGGAACATTAGATTGGGTACCGGTTTCATATCAATACAAATCGATCGATTTTAAGAGATTGACTGGCCTCTATTTTGCGGCGGATGTGGCTTTAATCACCCCATTAAGAGATGGGATGAACCTGGTAGCCAAAGAATTTGTGAGCACAAGAATAGATAAGCGCGGCGTATTGATTTTAAGTGAAACAGCGGGTGCCGCTGCAGAACTCAAGGAAGCATTGATAGTGAACCCATCTGACCGGGAAGAAATCGCGCAAACAATTCTGAAGGCACTTACAATGCCTTTTAAAGAGCAGGCCTCACGGAATGAAAGCATGCAAACGCGCATCCGCAATTACGACATAGTGAAATGGGCAAATGATTTTATTGACCAGCTTGAAAATCATAACTCATTTCAAACAATACTTGGAATTAAGGAACTTACGCCAACGATTGAAGAAAAAATCATAAAAGAATACCAGCTTGCTAAAAAACGACTCTTGTTGTTGGATTATGATGGCACCCTAACACCATTTGTACGTTCACCGGAGAGGGCAGCCCCTTCTATAAGGCTTTTGGAACTTATAACGCGAATTAGCCTGGATGAAAGAAATACCATAGTGTTGGTGAGTGGCAGAAAGCGGGAGGACCTGGAAAATTGGTTTGGAAATTTGCCCATTGGTTTGGTAGCCGAACATGGCGGTTATTCCCGTTTACCTTATAAAACATGGATTCAAAGCAAGGTTGTCAGGTTTGAGTGGAAAAAGAAAGTTCTTGAGGTTCTTGAATATTATACAGCCCGTTGCGCAGGATCCTTTACAGAAGAGAAAGATCTTTCTCTTGCCTGGCACTATAGAGAAACAGAAAAAGAGCTTGGGACAATTCGTTCACGTGAATTGATCACGGAGTTGCTTAGCATGGCGAAGGAGCTTGGGTTCAATGTAATAGAAGGGCACAATGTCATCGAGGTTCGTTGTCCTGAAATAAATAAGGGTATTGGAGCAAAACCATGGTTGGAAAATTCAAAATATGATTTTATTCTTTGTGCAGGAGATGACAATACCGACGAAGACCTTTTTGCCGTTTTAAGACCAAATGCCTATTCAATCAGAATTGGATTTCAGCAAAGTTACGCGCGGTTTAATTGCAGATCCCAACAACAGTTTATTCGTCTTTTTAGCAAGCTTATTCCTGAAAAAATATTTGCATAAAATGGTTCAGCTATAAATGCTGGTATAAAGAAAAGATTGCATCATAAATAAACCATGTTCAATAGATGAGAAGGGATCATAAAAAAGGCAAATACCGGATGCCATGTTGACCATGTTGATATTTGTCATTGAAACAAAAAAACGAATACTGAACTTGTGCTTACAAATGAATGATGAAAAACTCTGGTATAATTATTCTTGTAATTGCTACATTAACTTGTTTCGCACAGAGGAATGCGAAGCCCAGAATGGAAGCAATGTATGCAGAAGGGTATTATCTTAACAATAAAAACGACACAGTGCACGGAATGGTTCAAATTAATCCGGAAAATCCCACTGACTTTTATAGAAAATTTGCTTTCAAAGGCAAAAGGAGTGGAAAACCAAAGGTTATTGAAGCCGGACGCGTAATGGCTTATGGTTTTGGTATCCGGCATTTTGTACTATTAAATTTGGAGGGCCAAAAATTATTTGCTGAACGCCTTACTGATGGTCGATTAAGGCTCTATGAATATCTATTCCTAGGGAAGAAGAATGGATACCCTGAAATTTGTTCAGACTATTTTATACGCGACTCATATGCAGGAGATGAACAACCTGACTTAAAAAAACCGCGAAAATTGTCCCACAAGTTCTATAAACGAACTTTGAAACCATACTTCCAGGAACAACCCATGTTGTGGAAGGACCTGGATAAATATACTTTTGAAAGAGATCAGATATTGCGGAGCATAAAAGAATTCAATCGATTTTACAAAAACCCGGGGCATTAACAGAGTCGAAAAAATGGTAAAGACTCCTCAGACAAGTGACGTTGCATATTTTATGTTGTGCCTTGCCCTGTTTCTGCTGATTTTATCGATATTTTCTTTTAAAGATGGGCTAGATCCCTTAGAAGCGCGATGCTTCAACATTAGCCTTTCAGAAACCAGGAATGGAGTTGTGGCAAAAAAGGTAATTATGGATAAAATCGAATTTAAAAATGGAAAACTTCGCATCAGTTACATTCAGAAAAAATATATGTTTAAATGGATTAAATACCGAATCCTTAAAGATTCTATTTTCACTGATTCAACTGATACCCAGGTCCGTCAATTAGAATTGTCGGCAATCGCCACCGACAATCTAAATCAAACCATCTACTTGGATTTTGTTACCTGTGAATGGGATCTTGATGGTTCAATTAAAATCACAAAGAACGACCGCCTCAAACATTATTATGATGTGGCAGGTCGTGAAAAGGGAGGTAAACCAAAAAAGCACAGAAGAAGAACACGCTTGCCTAATTTGTAATTTGAATCCATGCATTACAAGTCGTTTTAACTTTTCTGCTGTTCATTATTTATCTGTTCTCAATAAGTTCATTCCTGTATCTGCTGAGAATACTCGACTTTGAGATAAAGCCAAGATAATGTTCATTCTTATCAACTACGGGAAGATTCCATCCACCTGAGTCCTCGAATTTTTTCATGACCTGGAAAATATCGTCTTGATTGTAAACTTTTGAGATACGTTTGTGCATTAGCTCTTTGGCCTGCGTTGTATCATATAATTTCTGATCGAACATTTCTTCCCTGATGTCGTCAAGAAAAATAACACCTACCAAGCGTTCATTCCTGTCGACAACCGGGAAGGTGTCGCGACTTGAATGTTTTACGCGTTCTACCAAATAACGAAGTTTATCGTCAGGTCTTACTGCAGTGTAACTTGTTTCAATCAGAGGCTCAACGTCAATCTTGCCCAAAATGGTAGTATCTCTGTCTTCCGAAACAACGGCCCCGCGACGTTTCAGTTTTGTTATTTCGGAGGATTCTGGGTGAAAGTATCGGGCAAAAGCAAAACTGAGTGAGGAAACTATAATTAAAGGAATAATTAGTTCATACCCTCCGGTAATTTCAGCGATCAGAAAAATGGCTGTTAATGGTGCGTGGAATACACCACTCAATATCCCTGCCATGGCCACCAGAGTAAAATTACCTACAGGAAAGTCGCTTACACCAAGAAGTTTGAGCAAGTAAGAAAAACTGAACCCAAGGTATGCACCTACAAACAAGGATGGAGCGAAATTTCCGCCATTGCCGCCGGCACCCAGAGTCACCCCAACAGCAAGTGCTTTAAGGAGCATGGCCAATAAAACTAAACCTACAAGAACAAATTGATTATCACCAACCCAAAAGAAAAGCCCATCTCCGAAAAGGAGGTAGGGTTTCATTTGTGCCAGTTTTTTGATGCTGTCATACCCTTCACCGAACATAGAAGGAAAGAATGCGAGCAAAACAGCCAGACATAGACTTCCAAGTATCCATCGGTAATACACTGAACGTTTCTTCTCAAAGTATTCCTCAACCTTACTGAAGAAATTCACATGAAAAACAGACATAAGACCAGACAGTAAACCAAGAATGACATAATACACTAAATTGTGATAATCAAAAGGCTGACGCATATTAAAATACAGCAGAATTTCCTCATTAAGGAGTATTTTGGAAACAAGTGTACCTGAGGCGGATGCAATAAGCAAAGGAATAAATTCTGCAATATTGATATCAATAAGCAACACTTCAAGAGCAAAAAGCACACCAGCAATTGGGGCATTGAAAGCCCCCGCAATGCCGCCTGCAGCTCCGGCTGCTAGTAACAAGGTCCGATCTTTATACGATAACTTGTAATGTTGAGCGTAATTTGATCCGATAGCCGAACCAGTACTGACTATGGGTGACTCAAGACCAGCCGAACCACCAAAGCCCACTGTTAATCCGCTTGTAACAATATGTGAATACATTTGACTAAATGGTATGAAACTACCTTTTTTGGCTACAGAGAAAAGGATATTGGTTGTGCCACGATTAAGTTCGCCCTTGAAAAAATGTTTCACAAGAAAAACTGTAATGCCGATTCCTACCAAAGGCATAAACAGATAAAGGTATTTGAAATCGACTCGAAACAAATAACCGATTAAAATGTATTCTTTAATAAAATGTACAAATAGTTTAAGAAGTACTGAAGCGAGTCCGGCACAAACTCCAACCAGTACGCTTGAAAATATCAGGAACTGCCTGGGGTCCATTTTCTCGTGAAGCCACGAGATTAACCGCTCTGCATAATTCAATCTCTTGATATTGTTTAAGTTCATGAAGGCTAGCAAACCAGTTAAGATATTCATTAGTTTTGTTACAACAATTGACATAAGTCAATGAATTGAATCTGAAGCATGGTTGTGAACCGGGCAAGTGATCAATAAACCTGCCACATTATTGTAACTGCATCACAAATCAACTCAGATCCATACATGCGCCGAATGAATCGGTTTTAGCTCAGCTATTTCAGCATTTGGATTTTGTCTGGACCTAAATACGAAATTTCAATATTTGTGAAAATACAAAGGGATATAAAAACAAAGGTTGCATTCACACTCCAGTTCGTTAATAACCTGGGCAAGCGGCTTTGTGCATGCGGCACAAAGAGCGGCCTGCGCGAAAGCAGATTCCTGTCAAAAAAAAACCCGCGAACGCGGGTACAAGTAGTCTCGCCCAGAATCGAACTGGGATCAAAAGTTTAGGAAACTTCTATTCTATCCATTGAACTACGAGACCAAAAAATCAGGGCACAAAAATACAAATTCTTTGTCTCAGGGCCTGATTATTTTTCTGCTCAGTAAAGCATGTCCTTCCGCGTCAAGCACAGATACGATATAGGTTCCGGGCGACAAGGCACTGAAATCCAATTGCGTTTTTGCATTTAGGCCCGACTCTGAAATCAGTTTTCCATCCATATCCCTTACGCTCACCATTCCATGCGCATGCAAGGGATTTTCAATATTCAGAAAACTCCTGCAGGGATTAGGCCCGATATCAAAGGATGCCCCGGTGATGGTCAGATCTTGCAAGGAAACGGGATCTGGTGCAATGCCAAGGGTGAGGTCCCTTACCGGACCAATGGTTTGATTGATCAGCCAGTTCCGCGGATCGCATTGCACGGCGCTTACTGTTCCTGTTAGCGGGATGGTGTAATTCTCCACCGCAACCGAATGCATCACCCGGATAAAGGTATCGGGCTTGGAGAGGCGCGAGATCTTGTATTCGAGGGGTGTAATAAACAAAGGTGTAACACCAGGCATGCTAACTGTTTGCGTGGTCTTCAGGAAGAACTGGTTGTTTGCGAAATTGTATTTCACATCAAAGGTTGGATAGCCTTCGCCATAATACCATTGGTTAAAAAACTGCTGGGCATTTACACCGGTGAAAGTCTGGTAATAATTCTTGAAATCCTCGGCCGAAGCCGTGCTGTTCTTGTAGTTGTTCTGAAAACCCCGAAGCGCGCCAAACCACAGGCTGTCGTTATTGGTCAGGAAGCGCAGGGAATGAATGATCGCGCCACCCTTATCGTAGGTCAGTCGCCCGTCAAATATGCGGTTGGTGTTCAGGGTATCGGAGCCTGTAAAGAATATGCTGCCGCCCGGATTACTCATCACATTGCTGTGTGCCGCGTTGAGGTTGCCTGCAAAACTGGGTGGATCGAGGTATTGGGCCACGAGATGTTCGGTGTAAGAAGCAAAACCTTCATTCATCCAAATATCACCCCAGGTTTTGCAGGTTACATTGTCGCCCCACCACTGGTGCCCCAGTTCATGCGCGTCAACATAATAATCAAAAAAGCCCAGGCTGGTCATGGTTTGGTGTTCCATGCCACCGCCAAACGGCGCCATGCAATGCCCGTATTTTTCCTTGTAAAAAGGATACATGCCATACTTTTCACTTAAAAATTTAATCACCTGCGGCATTTTGTCGAGCTGTACCTTTTGGTTATTGATCCAGTTTGAATTGGTGAAAGCGCTTTGGTAAACGTAATTCTGGATGAGTATGGAATCGTTCAGCAGATACTGGGGTTTCGCGTACAAGCGGTAATCCTTGTACTTTGAAGTGGCCACTGAAATGAGGTAATAATCAATTGGCGTGCGCGATTTCCATTCGTAACGTTTTTTATTGCCCAGGCTCACCACATTGGTCAGAACGCCGTTCGATCCCACTTTATTTGATGAATCTGTAGTGGCAAACACCCAGCTCGAATCAATTTTGTCGGTCAGAATCTGTTTGCAGGGCCACCAGTGGTAAGCCACAAAACTTTCGCTCAGCGACCAGCTGGCTTGTGTATTCCAGGAACCAGAGGTGCCAAAATCGTAACCACTGCCAATGGCCGATCCCCCGCTGGGTGCCGTACCATGATAATAAATGGTCACGGTAAAACTGCTGCCGTTGTTCAGAGGCGCAGCTGGTTTGATCTTTACAAGACTGTCCTGACGCAGGGCACTGAGCAGTTGTCCGTTAAAACGCACGGAATCAATGGTGTGATTCAGGTGTAAAATAACCTGGAAGGTGTCTAAAACCGCTGCAGTAACTGTGGCAACCGTTTTTACGTTGCCGCTGATGTATTTTGTGTTTCGTTCTACATTCAGGTTCAGATGCACAAAACGCACATCGTATTTCAGTTCGTGTGAAATCTGGGGCGAAAGACTGGCCATTTTAGCCTGCATGGCCAGGTTGCGGCCTGCGCTGCGCTGTTTGGCTTCGGCGCAATAATTGTGCTGGGCCAATGTGGCAACAGAACAAAACAAAAGGATGATCGGAAAAAAGGTTTTCATGGCATGAGGCTTAAGTCCCTAAAGATAGGAAATTGATCCGCCGAAGTTCGGCTTTCGCTGAAATTCCGTTTAAGCCCTTAACTTTGCGCCCATGTTAAAAAATGATCTTGTGTTGCGGGCGGCGAGAGGCCAGGATGTAGAAAGGGTTCCGGTATGGCTCATGCGGCAGGCAGGGCGCGTATTGCCAGAATACAGGGCCAGCAGGGCCAAAGCAAAAAACTTTATCGAATTCGTAAAAAATCCTGAACTGGCCGCTGAAGTGACCGTGCAACCCCTGGATATACTAGGTGTCGACGCAGCCATCATTTTCAGCGATATCCTTGTGATCCCCGAAGCCATGGGCCTGCCTTACCAGATGCTGGAAGCAAAAGGTCCCTGGTTCGAGAAAACCGTTAAAACCAAGTCCGACATCAATACCCTGAATATCGCCGATGAAAAAGACCTGGATTATGTGATACAAGCCATTCGTCTCAGCAAAACACAAATTGCCGGCAGAGTTCCGCTCATAGGTTTTTGCGGCGCACCATGGACCCTATTGGCTTACATGGTTGAAGGCAGCGGAAGCAAGACATTCAGCAAGGCCAAACAGTTTTTATATACTGAACCTGAACTGGCACACCGCTTGCTCGAAATGATCACGGTTTCCCTTATCCGGTACCTGAAAGCCCAGGTTCAGGCCGGAGCAGATCTCCTGCAGATTTTCGATTCATGGGCCGGTGTTTTGGGTGAAAAGATGTATTATGAATTTTCTTTGCCTTATATCGAACTCATTTGCCGTGAACTGAATCCAATCGTACCGGTGACCGTGTTTGCCAAAGACGCCCATTATGCCATTGATAAACTGGCAAGCGCTTCGTGTTCCTGCATTGGCCTCGACTGGACCATGGATCCGCTTTCATCGCGTAAAAGGGCAGGGCAGAAGAGCCTGCAGGGAAATGCCGATCCCTGCTTGCTTTATGCACCCGATGATAAGATCGTCTCAGAAACGCGGGCCATGCTGCGTGCCTTCGGTAAGCGCGGGTACATCTGTAATCTCGGGCATGGTTTGTACCCTGATCTCGATAAGAGTAAAGTGAAACTTTTTGTAGACACCGTGAAAAACCACGTCTGGTAAAATGAAAACAGCCCTGCTGATAGGATCAAGCGGCCTGGTAGGCAGCGAATTGCTGAAACAATTGCTTCAGTCGGAAAACTACAAGAAGATCATTCTGCTAAACCGAAAAAGATACGCTCATCAGGATGCAAAAATCGAAGAACGCCTCATTCATTTCGACGCGCCCGATTTAAGCGGCATCGTGGTCCAGGATGTGTTTTGCGCCATTGGTACCACCTTGCGTAAGGCGGGTTCGAAAGCGGTACAGTTTAAAATAGATTGCGAATATCCCCTTACCCTGGCCAAGTTGCTCAAAGCCCAGGGCGCTGAGCAGTTCATACTGGTGTCCTCTCTTGGCGCCAATCCTGATTCATCCAATTTTTACCTGCGAACCAAAGGACAACTTGAAAAGGGTCTTAAAGACCTGAATTACCGCAGCACCGTTATTCTTCGCCCATCCCTGCTGATGGGAAAGCGTCAGGAGTTTCGTTTTGGAGAAAGACTTGGCATTCTTGTCATGAACATTATTGCACCCCTGTTTTTGGGTCCTTTGCGAAAATACCGCGGGGTTCAGGCAAAGGCCGTAGCATCACGCATGATCGAAGCGGCAAGCCGCGGCAATAAGGGTCTGCTGATCCTTGAATCGGATAAGATCTGAGGCGCTGCCGCCGGGATTTAACATTGCTTGTCAATTGCAGTTATGCGTAAAGCAATGATTGAATGTCACTTGCTAAAAAATGCCTATCTTTGCCGACTTCAAAAATATTATGTCAGAGATCAGAAACATCGCCATCATTGCCCACGTTGACCACGGTAAAACCACTTTGGTTGATAAAATACTTCACCAGTGTAACCTTTTCCGCGATAACCAGGCTACAGGAGAACTCATTCTTGATAATAACGACCTGGAGCGTGAACGCGGCATTACAATTCTGGCCAAAAACGTTTCAGTAAAATACAAAGGCACCAAGATCAACATCATTGATACACCAGGCCACGCCGATTTCGGCGGAGAGGTTGAACGCGTGATGAACATGGCTGATGGTGTGATCCTTCTGGTTGACGCCTTTGAAGGTCCCATGCCCCAAACCCGCTTTGTATTGCACAAGGCCATTTCGGCAGGAAAAAAGGCTGTACTCGTGATCAACAAGGTCGACAAACCAAACTGCAGACCCGAAGAAGTGCACGACAATGTATTCGATCTTTTTTTTAATCTTGAAGCCACTGAAGAGCAACTCAATTTTCCAACTGTATACGGTTCAAGCAAACAAGGCTGGATGGGACCTGACTGGAAAACACCCACAACCGACATCACCTATTTGCTCGACACCATACTCGAACACATCCCCACCGCCCCTAAACGCGAAGGCAGCCTGCAGCTGCAGATCACATCTCTCGATTACTCGTCCTTCATTGGCCGGATCGCAGTGGGTCGTGTATACCGCGGCGTGATCAGGGAAAATATGCCGGTAAGCGTGGTGAAGCGTGATGGGACCATTCAAAAGTCAAGATTAAAAGAGCTTTTTGTGTTTGATGGATTGGGTAAAATGAAAGTTTCTGAGGCTGAAACCGGTGATATTTGTGCCTTCACTGGTATTGAAGGCTTTGAAATTGGTGATACAGTGGCCGATTTTGAAAATCCGGAAGGCATGCCGGTGATGAGCATAGATGAGCCCACCATGAGCATGCTCTTCACCATCAACAATTCACCGTTTTTTGGCAAGGAAGGTAAATTTGTGACCTCGCGTCACCTGCGCGACCGCTTGTTCAAGGAACTTGAAAAAAACCTGGCCATGCGCATTGAAGAAACCGGATCACCTGATGCCTACCTGGTGTATGGTCGCGGTATTCTTCACCTTTCAATTCTGATTGAAACCATGCGCCGAGAAGGCTATGAACTACAGGTGGGCCAGCCTCAGGTGATCGTGAAAGAGATTGACGGTGTAAAATGCGAACCGGTTGAAGTGCTCACGGTTGATGTACCACAGGAATCGGCCAGCAAAGTGATTGACCTGGTGACACAGCGCAAGGGAAATCTCCTCATCATGGAACCCAAAGGCGATCTCACCCATATGGAATTCGAAATTCCCTCGCGTGGTATAATTGGTTTGAGGAATAATGTACTCACGGCTACGGCGGGTGAAGCCATCATGGCCCACCGCTTCAAGGCCTTCGAACCCTGGAAAGGGCATATCCCCAGCCGAATTGCCGGTGTGCTGATCAGCAAGGACAAAGGCGCAGCGGTAGCCTACAGCATTGATAAATTGCAGGACCGCGGCAAATTTTTTGTGGAAGCCGGTGAAGAGATCTATCCGGGCATGGTGGTGGGCGAACACATTCGCCCTGATGACCTGGTAGTGAATCTATGCACCGAGAAACAATTAACGAACATGCGTGCCAGCGGAAGTGATGAGAAGATGCGCATAGCACCCAAGATCAAATTTTCGCTAGAGGAGGCCATGGAATACATACAGGCTGATGAATATGTGGAGATCACACCACAGAACATCCGTTTGCGCAAAATTCATCTCGACGAGAACACGCGTAAGCGCCTGGCCAAGCAATTGGAGGCAGAGTAAGAAATATTTCAAACTATTAGAGAACCCTGGTTTAAAGACCGGGGTTTTTTGTTTAGAGCGTTCATACAAATCTTGTAAGGACTTCCAGAAGCCGAAAATTTGATTATCTTTATTTGGGCTTTTTAAATCCGGGTCATGAAAAGAATTGGTGTTCTGATCTGCATCTTGTTTATCTTGGGTACAACAAATGCTCAAACCTGGTGCGCGCCGGGGGCCGAGTGGCACCTCAGGTCTTTAATGCCTTTTCCCTTGTTTTATCAGGATGGGTACATCAAAATAAATCCTGTGGCATATGGAAGTTATGGCACGAGCACGGTCTATCGTCTGGATGGGGTGTTCAACGGAAAACTCTATACCACCCCGGCTACTTATACACAGGTCACATTGTATTCTCTTTACACCTTCGAAAGCAATCAGGTAATTTACGCTAGATTAAACGGTAGTGTAACAATTTTTGATACCATTGCTAACTTTAATGCTGTACCTGGAGATTCATGGCGGGCCCTTTATTATTCCTATCCCTTAGCAGACCCCACATGTACAGTAGAAAGGGTGACTGTGACCGACACAGGGCATGTAATGATCAATGGATTTAGTCTAAAGAAGTTAAAAGTTACCATGCCTTATTATTCGACGTTCCGCACCTATGAGATAGTGGAAAGAATAGGTTGCCTTGCAGGTTTCTTATTTCCCTTGAAACGCTGTGATATTGATGGATTCGATTGGGGTAGTCTGGCCTGCTTCAAGGATAATACTTTTCCGCTTTATCAACCGCCCGGCTACACTTTGCCCTGCGATTTTACTACGGTTGGCCTTGGTGAGAATAATTTTGTTGATTCAGATTTTAAGGTTTATCCCAATCCCGGAAGTAACAAAGTTATCATTAGCTTTCCTGAACTGTGGAATGGAAAAAACACGAATCTTGTTGTTCGGGATGCGCTCGGAAAAAAAGTTAAGGAACAAAAACTCACCGGAACTTGCGAATTTGATTTCGGTGAATACCCGGCCGGTTTCTACCAGATTGAATTAAGCATTGGAAATCAGATACTAGCCTGTAAAAAGTGGATAAAATCCGAGCAATAAATTCAGAACATCAAGCGTCGTGAAAA
>DAOMFS010000055.1:0-14461 GCA_035429925.1 Bacteroidia bacterium
CGCACACGGAGGCGTTAGATGCTGTAATGCCAATGGTTGGATTTGGATTTACAACCAGGTTCACCGTTTGTGTGCTTAAACAACCTAAGGCTGTGGAACCCGTTACAGAATACACTGTGCTGGCTGCAGGCGAAACGGTTACATTAGCCCCTGCCAGAGCACCCGGATTCCAGGTGTAGCCGCTGGCGCCTGAGGCGGATAAATTGCTCACAAAGCCGGGGCATATGGCGGTCGGACTGGCCACGGGATTCAGCGTTGGTCCATAGTTGACCGTTATGGCCACGGTGGCTGTATTGGTACAGGAGCCCTGTAAACCAGTGACCGTATAGGTTGTGGAAAGGGTTGGACTCACGATCACAGGGCTTCCGCTTAGTCCGCCAGGACTCCAGGAATAACTTGTTGCACCGCCTGCATTGAGGCTGAGCGTGCTGCCGTTACAAATAGAGGCTGTGGAACTGCCCGCCGTAACATTCGGCAATGGCACAACCGTTACACTCGTCTGCGCGGAATTGGTGCAGGTTCCGTTGCTTCCAACTATGGAGTAGGTGGTATTGGATGCGGGGCTCACCCCAACAACAGATCCTGTCAATCCTCCCGGATTCCAGGTGTAAGATGAGCCGCCTGTGGCTGTCAGGCTCAAAATGCTGCCGGCGCAGAATGTAGGTGAGGAAGGTGAAATGGTGAGTACTGGAATAGGCGCGATCAGCGGGGCAAAAGTGTAAGTGGAAATGCAACCCAGGGCATTGATGCCCGATACGGAATAGGTGGTAGACACGGTTGGGGACACCACGATGAAACTGGCATTGCTCACAACCGGGCTCCAGGTGAAGCCCAGGGAAGCCGGTGCATTGGCTGTGATGGTAACACTGTTGCCCGGACAAATGAGCGTAGGACTAGCCGTAATGGTCATGCTTGGTCCTGGATCAACCGTTACAGTGAACATGGCCGAATTGGTGCAACTGCCTGAAGAACCGATAACGGTGTAGTTTGTGGTGGCTGAAGGCGTCAACACAGCAGGGTTTCCAACGTAACCGGTGGGCATCCAGGTGAAGGTGCTGGCGTTGATGGCTACAAAAGTGAGGGGCGTGAAAGGACAAACGGTGCCTGTGGGCCCGCCAATCTGAATTACAGAGGCCGGCAAGAGGGTGGTTTGTACAATGGCCGTAGTAGCTGTGCTCACACAACCATCAGAAGAGGTACCAATTGTTGTATAAGTTGTAGTTGCTGTTTGAGTTACCGTGACGAGGGAACCCGTTAATCCAACCGGAGCCCAGGAATAGGTGCTGGCCCCACTGCCCGTGAGCGTGGCGGTTTGACCCGGACATAAACTAAGGTTACTGGATAATACGACCAAGTTAGGGTTTGGTGCCACGGTGACCTGAAAAGTATAGTCACCAACACAGGTTCCCGTTCTGGCCGTGAGTGTGTAAATGGTTGTGGTAGTAGGGCTGAACGCGATTGAAGTGGCTGTGGAGCCCCCTGGCATCCAGGTATATTGGGCAGCGCCCACTGCAGACAAGGTGGTTATGGTATTGGAACCACTGGTGCAGATGGTAGCCGAAGGCGAAGCGGTAATGGTGGTGGGAGGCGGGAAGCTCATTTTCACTACGCGCACAATAGGCAAACAAGAGCCCGGCGGGTTCATGCTCAGGGTATAATCCCCGGCAATAGAGGCTGAAATGGTTTGGTTGGTGTTGTTCGTGATCCCGCTAAGGGGCGGACCATTCCAAATATAGGGCCCGAGACCGCCAGGAGCGGAGAGGGTTGCCACCTGTGCACACTGCCCCGCGACATTCACAGTTGAGGTTGGCGCCGGTATGGTGACCGTATTATTCAGGGTAACTCCAAGAGCGCTGCAATTGGAGTCAAAATAGGCGTACATAAAGTGTCCGGTGGGCACACAGTCCGAAACAATCACTTCAATTGTCACGGTTGAACTGATGTAGCTGGTCAGGTCAATGGAATACTTTTGCCAGCTGGGATTGTAATAGTACTGACCTCCGCCGGAACCACCTGAAACCCAAGTTGTAATACCAGTTGTTGAACACACCGCTGTTGGATTCGGCGTGGCAAAGGTGAAATTGGGGCAGGGTAGAATATTACCCACAAAGTCCTTCAGGATAACCCGCATGTAAGGCTGCTGGCTGCAGGTGTGCGGTGCACTGTAACCGCTTACCGCCAGGTAGGCAAACTCATATAAAAAATTGTTCGAATTAACTGGAAAAGTCTGGGCGATTTTTACCAGACTGCCATTCGGACTTGAATCTCCAAGTTTTAAAACCTTGCTTCCTGAAAAGGGTGAATTTGGAATACCCCCAATGATGGCGTCTGTAGTTGGGGTTGGAACGATCATCACCGTGTTTGAAGGAAAAGCAACCGAATTGGAAGTTACAGGATAAGCGTAAGAGTTGAAGTTGGTTCCTACAGAATATGTCCAGCCTGTCATGTTATTCAATTCAAACCCTTCGTTAACACATGGCGCGACGTTGATGGCATTGCCACCCCCAATGATCTTGCCGTTTAGGAAAGGATTGGCGACAGCGTTTTTGATCATTTCCTTGTATTCTTCTGAATTCGGATCCACAGGGTTTTGGAAGTACTCTTTCAGGCCATATTTGGTGTCGATATAGAACCGTTTGCGAAGTTCTATAAAGTGGAGGTAAGCGTCACCGTAAAGCCCTTCTTCCCGGGCCATTTGTTTGAATTCATCTTCATTGAAGCCGGCTAAGGAATCACCTGGGAATATCTTGGAAAAAATACCCCTGTTGTTCTCCTGGGCCAAAACTGTATTGCCGAGAAGAAAAAGGGTGATTAAAACGGGTAAGTGCAGTCGAAAATGTCGCATAAGTGCTTGGCTCTAAAAGGGAAGCTAAGATATTAATTTAATTTAAACATTTTCCGTTAAATGAGTGAATGGCAGCTGATATTTGTTAGTGGTGCAGAACTGGCAAGTGAAGTAAAAATTGCAAAAAGAAATCCCGAAATGTTAAAAGCATAGCGTTATCACTGGTGTAAAAATCTGCAGATCATCCGGCCAAAGTGTGGGGTATTGATTATTTTTGGATTCTCTTTATGCCGGAAAACACCATAGCACTTCTGCCCGAACATGTGGCCAATCAGATCGCCGCAGGAGAAGTGGTTCAAAGACCGGCAAGCGCGGTGAAGGAATTGCTCGAAAACGCCATTGACGCGGGCGCTACGCACATTCGTCTGATCCTGAAAGACGCCGGAAAAAGCCTGATTCAGGTGATCGATAACGGCAAAGGCATGAATCCCCTTGATGCCCGCATGTGTTTTGAACGTCACGCCACATCCAAGATAAGCAAAACCGAAGATCTGTTTGACCTCCACACCAAAGGTTTTCGGGGCGAAGCCCTGGCCAGCATCGCGGCCGTGGCCCAGCTTGAACTCAAAACACGTCAGGAAAACAGTAAACTGGGGCAGCAAATATTGATAGAGGGCGGTAAAATGCTCACCCAAAGCGAGTGCCAGTGCCCGGTTGGTTCGAGTTTTACCGTGAAGAATTTGTTTTTTAATGTCACCGCCAGGCGTAATTTCCTGAAAAGCGATACGGTTGAACTCAGGCATGTGCTCGAAGAAGTGGAGCGCCTGGCCATCCCCCATAACGAAGTCCATTTTGTGGTGAACAGCAATGGCAATGAGATCCTGAACCTGCCTCCGGGCAATCTCATGCAAAGGCTGAAATCCCTTCTGGGTAGTTACATTCAGAAAGAACTGGTACCCATTCAGGAAAGCACATCATTTGTGAATGTTACCGGTTACGTGTGCCTGCCAACTGCGGCTACACGCTCCAAACGCGAACAGTACTTTTTTGTGAACCGCCGCTTTGTGCGCAATCCTTTTCTGAACCACGCCATTTACGAAGCCTATAAGGATCTTGTGCCTTTTCAGTCTCATCCCAAATATTTCATTTTTCTTGAACTGGACCCCAAGGATATTGACATCAATATACACCCAACCAAAACGGAGGTGAAGTTCACCGACGACAAAACGGTTTATATGCTTCTGCTCAGCTCCATCAAACGCGCGCTTGGCAAGGCCAATGCAGGTCCTTCACTTGATTTTGAAACCGAACTGAGCCTGGAAACCACCCATAGGCCTGCTGGCAGCAATGTGTACGCACAGCCCCAGATATCTTACAATCCTGCCTACAATCCCTTTTCCAATCCACAGGGTTCAGCTCAGGGTCTGCAGAGCGTAAACCGTCAGCATTGGGAAAGTATGTTTGAAGGCTTCCGGGGCGAACCGCAATCTGCGCCCAACCCTGAACAAGCCGAAATGCCCGGTCTTCGCCAGGAGAGCATAGACTTCAAGGTTTTTCAACTTCAACTTAAATACCTGGTGACCGTATACAATTCTCAGCTGATGATCATAGATCAGCAGAGGGCCCACGAACGCATCGTGTACGAGCATTTTATGCAGGCTGGTACGGAACACAGCCTGGCCACGCAACAATTGCTTTTTCCCGAACAAATGGAACTCAGCGCCAACGACTTTCAGCTTGTGAAAAGCATGCTTGGGGAATTCCGGCAGCTTGGTTTTGATCTGGAAGTATTTGGCAAGAACAGCATTCTGCTGAACGGCAGCCCAAGTGATATTCCCGAAAGCAATGTGAAACAACTTCTTGAAGGTGTTCTTGAGAGTTTTAAGCTCAACACCATCGATGCCAGGCTGGATAAGAAAGAAAACCTGTGCCGCGCCATCGCCAAAAACAGCAGCATCAAATATGGTAAAGCGCTTGAGCAAGAGGAAATGAAAAGTTTGCTCAAACACCTGTTTGCCTGCGAGAACCCCCTTTATACGGCCTCCGGAAAAGTGGTGATGATGGAAATTGAACTGAATGAGATCGAAAAATTTTTCCGAAAAGCATGAATTACGATAACCAGTACCGTCCCGGACCCTTTGGTCATTTACCGGTTGTAACCAAAAACATCATCATCATCAATGTGATCATGTTTGCGGCCACCTTCCTGCTCGAATCACCGGGCGTTAACCTCATGCGTTTTTTCGGTCTGCATTATTATCTGGCGCCAGATTTTAAACCGCACCAGTTCATCACCTATATTTTTATGCACGCCGGCTTCACGCACATCTTCTTCAACATGTTCGGCGTTTACATTTTCGGACAGGTTCTAGAACAGGTCTGGGGTCCCAAACGGTATCTGATCTTTTACCTCCTCACAGGTCTGGGTGCCGCTCTGGCACAATACATCATCATGTCTTTCGAGATCAACTCCACACTCTCGGCTATCAACGAACAAATCAACAGCGGTGGGCTTACTGTGGAAGACCAGTCATACCTCATCAATTATAAGACCGACTACCTGAACAGCAACATCATTGTAGGTGCCTCAGGATCCTTGTTCGGCCTGCTAGGCGGGTTTGGCATGCTGTTTCCGAACCGCGAGCTATACCTCTATTTTTTTATACCTGTAAAGGCCAAATGGCTGGTGATCGTGTACGGTGCACTGGAGATCTTCGCGGGCATTCAGAACAACCCTGGTGATAAGGTGGCACATTTCGCGCACATCGGCGGTCTGCTGGTAGGGGTGGTGCTGGTGTTGATCTGGAGACGCGACCGCAGACATTTTTACTGAAGTTTTTATGAGCGTATTCCGGCGACTATCACAAACCCTGCAACAACACGGCACACTAACGGTTCTTATTGTGCTGAACTGTACCGTGTTCCTGCTCATTAATATCATTGGCAACCTCTCGCACCTTGATTTGCTCGGCTTTTTCGGATTACCGGTCGGGGGTAGCGCGTTTGTGAGCCGGTTCTGGACCATTTTCACCTACATGTTCACCCATGTGAATCTCGCTCACATTTTCTGGAACATGGTGCTGTTTTATTTCAGCGCCCAGATATTCTTCACCCTGTTCAACGAACGCCAGCTGCTTTATGTATATGTGATGAGCGGCTTATGCGGAGCCGCCCTGGTGCTCTTACTCGGTCTGCTCATGCCGGCTTCCTTTTCGTCTTCCATTCTTATTGGCGCTTCGGCAGCCGTGCTGGGGGTCGGGGCTGTGATGGCCGTGTATTCGCCCGATTACATGGTATATCTGTTTGGCATACTGGAAATGCCCTACAAGTATTTTTATCTGCTCACATTCGGACTCAGCACAGTGATTGACCTCTCGGTGAACACTGGAGGCAAGATCTCACATGTGGGTGGTGCGGCATTTGGCCTTGTGTTTGGTATGGCTTTAAAAAAGGGCAAAGATCTTTCGCGTGCAAAACTTCGCTTAAAGAAGAAACCCGACTTGAAAGTGGTCTCAAGGCATACGGATCACCATAAGGAAACTGAAGCCAGGCTGAGCGACGAGCAGCGCATGAATCTTTTGCTCGACAAAATTTCCAGGAGCGGCTACGACAGCCTTACCAGAAGCGAAAAGGACGAGCTTTACAGGCTTTCACAGAAAAAAAGCTGATCAGTGGGACTGTTGAAAAGTTAAATCCGGCGTCCGCGCTTCTCCCTTAAATTTGACTGTGTTTTTTCGCTGGGACATTTTTGGCCGGACCCTTCTCCTGAATACTTTTCTGGTGTATGGTTTACATCTGGGATCGCAGAACAAAGCGGTCACTGATAATTCTCTGGAATCAGCAGAACGCGCGTATGCCAAAGGCAATTACCTCATGGCATTGCCGGTGTACAAAGCCGAATTCAAAAAGGATTCTACAAACAAAACGGCGCGCTACAAACTGGGCATATGCTATTTGCATACCCGGATTAACCATGCAGAAGCTTTGTTGCACCTTCGCGAATGCAGCATACTACCTGGGGCCGAACCCGAAGTGTTCAAGTACCTGGGTCGCGCATACATGCTCAACAACCGGCTGGATGAAGCCATTGCCTGCTTCCAGCGGTATGCCCTGCTGAAACCCGAAGCAGAGAAAGAGGCCAATCATTTTATGCTGCAATGCAAGAACGCACAGGCCCTGATGAGTTTGCCGGCCAGTGCCAGTTTCCAGAACCTGGGAAAAAACATCAACTCTGCCGAACCCGATTATCTGCCGCTGGTGAATAAAGACGAGAGCATTTTGATATTCTCGAGCAGGCGAAAAGAAAATGTGGGAGGCAAGCGTGTGGAATTTGACGGATACCGCAACAGCGATATCTATTACAGCGAACTCAAAAACGGCAAATGGGCTTCCGCGCGCGGCGCCGGGCGTTACCTCAACACCGAACTCGATGAACAGGCGGTGGGTGTGAATGCCGACGGCAGAGAGATCGTGGTGTACATCGATCACATCAGCAGTTTCGGTGACCTGTATCTTTCCAAACGCCTGGCCGGAACAGTGGAGTTTGCAAAAATGAGCGCTCTGGATAAGAACATCAATTCTAACATTGAAACCAGCGCCTGTATTTCGGAAGATGGTGAAGTGATGTTCTTCGCGCGCCATGAAAACCTTCAGTCGAACAGCGACCTGTACATCTGCCGCAAACTACCCACAGGCAAATGGGCCCTTCCGCAAAAGTTACCTGAAAACATCAATACCGAATTCAACGAAGAATCTCCTTTTCTTTCCTTTGATGGAGAAAGCCTCTATTTTTCAAGTGACTGTTCCAAATCCATGGGAGGTTTTGATCTGTTCAGAAGCAAGTGGAACCGGAACACCAATACCTTTTCGGATCCGGAAAACCTGGGTTATCCGGTGAATTCAACCGACGATGAACTCAGCATCAGCGTGACGCTCGACAACAGCCTCGCTTACATCAGCGCCTTCAGGCCTTACGGCAGCGGTGACCTTGACATTTACAGGCTCCGTTTCAACGACGCTGATCCGGTAAGCAGGGTGCATACGGGATATATTTTTCTTGGTGATACAGTGCTGGCATCTCAAACCCATGACGTGATGACTTACATCATAGCCTCTAATGTGATGACAGGGCTAGAATACACCTTTGTGCCAAATTCACGCACCGGGCGCTATGTGATGACCCTTTCGGAAGGTATATACAGAATACAGGTTTACGCCGAAGGTTACGAAACTTTTGAGGAAGAACTGGTGGTCTCAGACATGGGGCGCATGAGTATAGAATACAACAGGAATATCCTGCTCAGGAAAAAACACTGACCTCGTGGTCAGGCTCTGTTGGTAACGTTGTCAAAGGTGTCTTCAGTACTGTGCATCACATGCAGTTCCCAACCCTGAGGATACGGCGGTTCGAGAAGGGAGGCCTTGAGAAGATAAGGATAAAGTTCGGCGTAGGTCTGGATCTGGTTCGCGCTTACGCGCCGGTAAATGTGTGAGCGGTGTAATTGAGAGGGATGTTTGATGCCTGCCGCGCACATGAGTTCTACAGCGGCTTTTACGGTTTCATGGTGGTAGTTAAACACCCGCACTTTTTTATCGTTAACATCCAGTCCCTTGTAGAGCTCCGGATTTTGTGTGGCCACGCCGGTTGGGCAGGTGTTCTTATTGCATTCCAGGGCCTGAATGCAGCCCACGGCCATCAGCATGGCCCTGGCCCCGTTGCACATGTCGGCTCCAATGGAGAAATTCCGCACAAGGTCAAAACCGGTATGCACTTTTCCGGAGGCAATGATCTTGATGTGTTTTTTGATGCCGAAACCATGCAGGGAATCGTACACAAAAGCCAGTCCTTCGCGCAGGGGCATGCCTACCGAATTGCTGAACTCGATCGGAGCCGCACCTGTACCGCCCTCACCACCGTCAACAGTGATAAAATCAGGCATGATGCCGGTTTTGATCATGGCCTTGCAAATGGCCACAAACTGCCCTTTCTGACCAATGCAGAGTTTGAAGCCTATGGGTTTGCCACCGCTCAGTTCGCGCAGTTTCCGGATGAATTCCAGTAATCCAAGAGGCGAACTGAATGCCGTATGGTATGGTGGAGACAGCACGTCTTTGCCCTTTTCCACCAGGCGTATTTTCGCTATTTCTTCGGTTACCTTTGCAGCCGGTAAAATTCCGCCATGACCAGGTTTCGCGCCCTGCGAAAGTTTGATTTCGATCATTTTCACGTTGGGGAGCACAGCACGTTCGGCAAAGGCTTCATAATTAAAGGTGCCGTCTTTGTGACGGCATCCGAAATAACCTGTTCCGATCTGCCAGATGATGTCTCCGCCCATTTTGAGGTGGTAAGGACTCAATCCGCCTTCTCCTGTGTTGTGTGCAAAACCACCCATTTTGGCGCCGCCGTTCAGGGCCATGATGGCGTTCTGGCTCAGGGAACCAAAACTCATAGCAGATATATTGAAAATGCTCGCGGAATAAGGTTGTTTGCAGTCGGGTCCACCAACCATAACCCGTGGAAAGGGCGCATGATGATCCATGTGCAAAGGTGCAATGGAATGGTTCAGCCACTCATATCCGGTTTCATATACGTTCAGTTGGGTGCCGAAAGGCGTACTGTCGTTCACTTTTTTGGCACGCTGATAGATCACGTTGCGGCTAAGACGATTGTAAGGTGCGCCATCTGTATCCGACTCCACAAAATACTGGTATACTTTCGGGCGCATCCATTCGGCCCACCAGCGCATGCGGCCCAGAACAGGAAAATTACGCTTCAGAGTTTGTTTCTTTTGGGTGATGTCGTGGATACCAAGTCCAACAAGCGGAATGACGATGAGATATAACCAGAAAAAATAAGACCAAAACAAACCCATGGCTCCAACGAGAACCACAAAAAAAACAGACAGGTAAATAAATAGTCTTCTCATGTTTTGCTGGAATACGGTTTCAAGTGAAGTAAATGTAACAAAAAGCCCAAAGAAAAAAAATCAGCTCTTTCTGCATTAATGCCAACCCGTAGGTGTTTTGCTTTGGCGGATGAGATAGGCATTGTATTCAGGCAAACCCATGGGATTTTCACAAAGGCCTTTGCCTGGAACGAATTCTGAATCGGGGATATCCCTGGTTTGAATCTCCGTTACTTTCGTCACAGTTTTCATTTGGCTGTCCTTCATGATCGTTTCACTGCAGAGCACAAAACCCTCAATATTCATCATAGCCTCAGATAATGAATTTCGTTGCAAAATTTCAGGTTTGTTCAAGGCTTCAACGGGAAGTTTTAGGTCTTTGCAGCTCCATACCCACATCTCACAATTCGTGGTGGCTGATTTGTTCTCTTTTTGCGCAGCCTGGTAATGCAAAATGGTTTTCGAACAGGTGTAACCCAGGATTTTTCTGGTCTCTGAACTTTGCTCTACACGAACTTTGGATATGTAAACGCTGCTGAAAACACTATCCTTCAGCAAGGCGCTCTGGCTGAACAACACGCATGTAGGTTCGTTGGAATTGATTATGGTAACCGTTTTACCATCCATGTACTGCGTTTGACTAACTGATGGGGTATGCGTTAACACTTTGAGTTTGCCTTTTTTGCACCAGGTCTCCGAGGTAGATTTCGACATTTTGGCAAGCATTGCAGGTACACCCTCCATTTCTGTTACGGATTTATAATACAGGCCCTGGGCAAATCCGGTGTGAAACAAGAGACCCAAAAGAAGGGCGAAATAACATGGCTGCGTTTTCATATGAAACGAAATTAAGTAAATCCTTAAAGCAGGATCTTTAATTTTTCAAGCAGGGCATCGATTTTGTCTTCAGGTTTGATCCAATGAATCTTCACACCTTCCTTTTCCATTTTTCTGAACCAGGTCATCTGACGCCTGGCATACTGGTGAATTGCTTTTTCCAGCTGTTCCAACAACTCCTGCCGATTGATATTGTTCTGAAGATAAAGGGAAAGAAACTTATACTCCAGTCCCAATTGTTGCAGGCGATCATGGCTTAAACCCTTGCTCAGCAGCTGTTCAGCTTCTTCCACCAGGCCTGCATCCATACGCTTGAGCAAACGTTCCCTGATCCTGTGCAGGGTGTTTTCTGTTTTCAGGCCTATATAATAAGGCTTGTACAGGCTTTTTGGATCCCAGGAGGGCAAGTCATGGGACCGCCGGTAAGCTGCCACTTCAATACCGCGTATCAGCCTTTTTTTGGATTTGCGGTCAACATGAAATGTGTGCTCAATGGGAAAGGTATTCAGGACCTCTTCAAGCTCAGTTTTACTTTGTCCTTCAAGACCTGCACGCAAGTGAAGATCTTCCGGTACTGCGGTGAATGAAAAATCTTTCCGCAGGGCGTCGAGGTAAAGACCTGTACCACCGCAAAGCACAGGCAGGTGACCCCGCTTCAACACAAGCCGAAAGGCCTTTTCCAGCTCGCGCATAAAATCGTGCAGGTAAAATTGTGTTCCCGCTTCAGCCACATTGATGAGGTGATACGGAATGCTTTTGCCGTTGATCTCGTATTCATTCAGATCTTTTCCGCTGCCGATGTCCAGGTCCTTGTACACCTGCCTCGAATCCAGGCTGATCACTTCCCCGTTCAGGGCGAAGGCCAGTCTGCAGGCCAGTCTGGTTTTGCCGCTGGCGGTTGGGCCCAGCACTACAATGCAATTCGGGCTTCCCATACCGGAAAAATAAGTTTGATGTTTCCCTTATCACGTAAGAGGTATTCCTGTTTTGTGGCTGGTTTTTTGTGTTCGGGAGCAGGCCGGCGTTCGAAGGTTTTCCGGTTCACCAGGTAGTACCGGGCTTCTGTTTTTCCGGCAAGCCTGAAACCAGCCTTCACAAATGAGGCGCCTTCACTCCACTGGGCATCCACATAGGTCATGATATCGCCCACGCCTTTTTCCCGGGCGAAATGCCTCAGCAGTTTGCTCAAGCCGCCGGTTACGCTGTACCCGGCTTTGCAGCAGAAGCGGATCAATTCAAAAGAGCGCAGATCCGCTGGCAGTCTCCTCATTTTTCTGCCCTTTGAAAAACTGGCGACAGCAAGGAGTTCCCCTTTGTGGCTCAGGCCATAGTTTGCGGCGCTTTGTGTGGAACCCATGAGGTGATAACGATCTAAAAACGCATTGGCTTCTGGCCGGTTTAGTTTGATGAGTGCGCAGTTTCGTGCGAACACTCGCCTGTTGCCATTGAATTTAGCCTGCAGCAGCGCGGCCAGTTTCAGGGGCTCACGCACCAGAAGATCCTCTGGGATGAAGAAATCGGCTTGTGTTTCACCATCGGCCAGCACCTTCACCAGCATTTTCTCTTTGCCCTGTTTGAGCTGGATACAGCCCTTCCTGTATTCCGCATGCAGGGGAATGGCGCGGAGGTATTCCAGCAAGGTATGCAGACTATGTTCCGGTGATTTCAAAGGTGTAAAATAAAAAATCCACCTTTCTGTCCGGAAAGGTGGATCGGTATAATAAATCCTGATCAGGCATTCACGGTTTGCAGGGCGCGTGTGATGCAATCGGCGATCTGGTTTCCAAGTTTTTTCATCTCCTCTTCTGTCCAGGTGCAACGGATGCCGAAAGAGATGAGTCTGCCCACCACTTCCTGCGACTTTGGCAAATGCAGGGATTTGTAATCCTGGCGTGAGCCACTGAGCTGAACGGGAAGTTTGGAGACCGTGCTCAGATTTTTCAAATGCTCCCACTGGTTGATGAAGTGGTACATGTTGGTGAACCAGTAATTAAAGCCTCCGATTCCTGCAGCATTCAGTTCGTTCACCACACGTTTGGCGGCATCGGTATCGGGTAGCAGGAGGTTGAGGAAGGTAGCTGAATCGCCCGACTCATCACCCAGTCTGGCGAAACGCACATTGGGATTTTTGGAAAGTATGTTTTGCAGAAAATGTTTATGGTGCCGGTTCTTTTCACGGATCGCGGGTACTTTGCGTGTTTGTGCCAGGGCAACGGCCGCGTGAAGTTCAGAGATCCTGTAATTGAACCCGAGATAGGGGTGATTTTCCATGCCCCGGTTGTTGCCGATGTGGTCGTGGCCGTGGTCGCTGTAAACATCCGCTTTTTTATAGGTATCCTCATCGTTGGTCACCAGCACGCCGCCTTCTCCGGCTGTGGCAATTTTAAAAAAGTCGAAGGAGTAACTTCCGGCCTTACCGAAAAGACCTGTATAGGTTCCTTTGTAGGAAGAGGCGAAGGCCTGCCCGGCGTCTTCCACTAAAATGAGCTTGTGTTTGTGTATGACGGCCATGATCTCATCCATATTGGCATTGCCCCCGCACATGTGCACGAGGCAAACGGCTTTGGTATTGGGGCCTATGGCTTTTTCAATGCCTTCTGCGCTGAGGCAGAGGGTTTCGTCGATCTCAGCAAAGATGGGTGTAGCGCCCACAAAGAGCACGGCTTCAACGCTGGCGATGAAGGTGAACGGGGGCACGATGACCTCGTCACCGGCGCCGATGCCACTGGCCGCAAGAGCCGTAGCAATGGCAGTTGAGCCGCTGCTCATGGCGTGTGCGAATCTGGCTCCTGTGATCTTGCGGACTTCCTGTTCAAATTCTCTGGCTTTCCAGTGGTTGTTACGCTGGGCATCGTGACCATAGCGAAAAAGGATGCCGGTTTGCATCACATCGTTCACTTCTTTGCGCTCTTCGGCGCCGAATAATTCTGTTCCTGGCATGTGGATAGGATTAGGGTGTAAAGTTAGGGTTTTTGTGCTGAGGCGCCGCGGGGGCTCATAAAGCTTTTTGTGAGAACGAAAGAGCACTGAGTTTGTTGTGACGGAAGTAGCAGGCCAGTCCAGCCGAATCAAAGTTCAGGCAGGTTTCGCCCCAGGGATGTTGTTCGCGCTCACTCAGTTTGTGGCCAGTTGCATTCAGCTGCTCGATCAGTTCTTTTTCGGAGAGCAGGAAAATGGCCGTGTTGTTCAGAAGGCTTCCGGGATTTTCGGATTCCACCTGACTGAGCCGAGCTTGTGGTGATTTTTCATAAAACAAACTGATGCCAAGTTTGCGGTAATGATGCACAAGACATTCTGTTTGGCTGATCTCATCTTGCAGCAAATCTTCAGTTTCAGGTTTGCCAAAAAAAGCCAAAGGTATTTCCGGTGCACAGCCAAAATCAAAGTGGTTTAGGCCTTCAAGCAGGCGTATTTGGGGAATAAATTCCAAGCGGCTCAAGGTAGAAAAAGCAAGGTAAATGCGAGGGAAAGTGCCGGGGAAATTTTTCCAAAAATATTTTGCAGGGCGTTAAAAGTCAATTATATTTGCAGCCCGATTTAAGGAATTTCCTGAATCGGCCCGCATAGCGAAATGTCCCAATTAAAAACGGGACGGCTTCTATGTAAAGTGTGAGATTCCGTAGCTCAGCCGGTAGAGCATTACACTTTTAATGTAGGGGTCCTGGGTTCGAATCCCAGCGGGATCACAACTAAATGCAAAAGGCCACGCGAAAGCGTGGCTTTTTTGTTTGCGCGAAGCGTCAAAAGCTTGCTTTTGAAAGCGAGTGCAAATAAAAAAGAGCCCGAAGGGCTGGCCTTTTGCATTTGCAAGTTTGAAGAGCTGGGATCATGACGCGAAGCGGCATAATCCCATCCGGGTGTATTTTGAAGAAGAGGACAAGCCCGAAGGGCTGGCCTTTTGCATTTGCAAGTTTGAAGAGCTGGGATCATGACG
>DAOMFS010000055.1:14561-20467 GCA_035429925.1 Bacteroidia bacterium
CGAAGCGGCATATTCCTGTAGGGGGCATTATTTGGAGACGTGAAAAAGCCATTTCCACTAACACGGAAATGGCTTGTAATATCGAATACGGTCCTTTATTGTCTGACCCTTCGGCCAATCAGAAAAACAAAATAGTTAACGATACTGCCTTAATGCTTTCTTTGTATACTAAAAAGACCTTAGTCAACTAATAAGTTAATGTTCTGAAAAGAGCTATTACTAATTACTTTGACTAAATAACAACCCGCAGTTAAATTCTCAGGCTCAATCAGATTAAGATTATTACTGCCAGGTGAAGCATATACTGATTCAGAACTAATTAATGTTCCAGTAATGTCTCTATATTCAACGTTAATGGATCGACTATTATCAGAATACAGCAAGAGCTTATAAGAATCATCAATTTTGCAAGATGAAACATAAAAGATATCTAAATAATTTTCATTATCGTACAGTAATGCAAATGCAGCAGCTGAAAGTTTACCCGGATCAATCCACGCACTAGTCCCTTGACCAATGTATTCATTAAGCAATTCATCATGGGGATTTGCAGGAGCTTGTGGAACTAAATTAATGGATAAGTTGTTGTAGATCGTATTATTTGCCTCTGCATCTGTGGGATTGCCTGTTCCTGTCACTCGATTGAGCCAAATAGGACCTCCACTATACATATAGCCACATGGTCCTAAGTTTGTTTCGCTGTCTACAACAAGTTTACCGCAACAAGGGCAAATGTGGTACGTGATAAGTACAGCATTACCACCAAGACAAAGGATTACTCCTTTTGCAAATCCTGTAAAGCTCATCAGGATGAGCGCTAAAATTAAAATTGACTTTTTCATAATCATTAGGTTTAAGTTTCTTCAAACATAGTTCAATAACATAAAAAATAGATTTCAATAGGTCAATCAGTGATTTTCATTTCTTAATTGGCTGGTTGCATTGAGTATCTACCCAGAAGAAATGTCTCCATCACCCAAATTCGAATTTGGGAATCTGTTACTACTGTTTGACTTCACATCGATGGGCATCTTCACGCCATGATATTATTGTTCGCATCAATTTTATATTCACATAATTCAAAAAAGTCCATCCTGCCCTGGAAATGCTTTAAAGGAAAGTCTTTACTTAGGATTATTCTTTGATCATCTTTTTTGTATCCATGGTTTTGCCATCTACCACAAGAAAGTAAGTGTACACACCATTGGCGAGATCGTTTGCAAACACTTTCAGGAAACCGTGAACTTTTTCGGTAAGATCAACAAACCAGATCAGCTGGCCATGAGCGGCACTAATCAGCAGAATTTTTTATTAAAAGCTACGCGAGTGAATCGATTTCTTTAACACGCTAATATCAAGGGAATCTTTAATCCCTAAGAATCTTTTTTAGCACGTCTCCATGCAAGGTCTTAATTCTCAGAAAATAAATACCCGGGGAAAGCTCAGCCATATCCAAATGCATTTCAGTTAAAAGATCGGAATCTTTCCTGAGGATGAGTGTTCCCATGGCATTCATTAAAATCAATTCCTGCATGCTGCTTCCTGTCAGAATCGTTAGGTTATCATCTGCCGGATTTGGAAAAATCTGAACTGTTAAATCGGAATTCGTCTTTTCCTGGAGCCCAAGGCAAGGATTTACCACCTGAGCGAAAATAAATGTGCTTGTACAGCCAGGTGATGTTATACCTGTTACAGTATACATTGTGGTTGATTGGGGGTTGACCGTTACACTGGCCCCTGAGAGATTGCCCGGATTCCAGGTGTAGCTTTGGCCACCCGTTGCAACATAAACCTGATTTTCTCCCGGGCATCTGATTTGACCACTTGACACACTTATGGCAAGGGGTTCTCCCTGGGCGATGGTACCGCTTACCAGAGCGCTGCAATTGTTGTTATCGGTGACGGTATAAGTATATGTGCCAAGGGAATGATTAAAGGTTCCAGTACCTGAATACGGAGGTGTACCCCCGTTTGCGTTGACATTGATAGTAGCTGTTCCGCCAACGCAATGGACAGATCCATGAGCAGAGGAGGCCAGGAGTACTGGTGGCTGATTAAGAGTTCCATTTACTGAAGCGATACAATTATGAGCATCACTAATGGTATGCGTGAAAGCTCCCGCTGAATGCGTGAATGTGCCTGTTCCTGAGTAAGGTGAGGTGCCGCCAAAGGCTGATACAGTTACAGTGGTGTTTCCGCCATTGCAGGCTATTGAACCTGGTGAGCTCAAGGCTTGCAAAACAGGGGGTTGGGATAATGTTCCGTTCAGAACAGCAGTGCAGGTATTTGCATCCGCAATGGTATAGCTGTAAGGGCCTGCTGAAAGTGTATACGTGCCCGTTCCCAGGTATGGATTTGTACCGCCAGTGGCAGCAATATTCAGTGTAGTACTCTGGCCATAACATGGAATATTGCCCAGGGAAGATGTGAGAGACAAGGCAGAAAGTGGTTGCGAAATGGAAAGTGTTTTGGTGGCTGTGCAGGAGTTTGAACTGGATACCAAAACCGTATAAACCCCCGCAGTAAGTCCTGTTGCTGTCAAAGAACTTCCACCCGAAGGTAACCATGTATATGTATACGGCGCTGATCCGCCCGAAATTGAAAGGGTAGCCGAGCCATTGCTTGCACCAAAACATTTAACGTTCGACACTGTCGGGTTTATTGCCATAACTGATCCCACAGAAAGATTGACCGTGGCATTATACTGAGCCAAAAAACCTTCCCAGGTCAGAAAACTATTATCTGCACCAGATTTTACCTGCACAATAACCGTATTAGTACCTGCCTGCCAATAATTGCAAAGCGAGATTGTTTTTTGGTGGCCAGCAGCATAGTCCAAATCATAATAAGGATTTAAACTGGGATTCAAATAACTGGTGTTGCCGTTCACGCTAACCATGTAAACAGAATTATCTGCGTAAAAATCAAAGGACAGGCAATATGCATTTGGGCTGCTTATGGCCTGACCACAATTGCTGGCTGGGAGATTCACCAGAAGCCTGTAAAACATATCCTGGTCATAGGGGAACAAACAGGAATGTTCAGCCGGGTTGGAACTGCAGGTATGCGGATAACTGATCCAATTGGCATTGGCGTAGGGAGAGTTCACCCAGCTGAATGGAGAGGCATTACCACAACTCACCGCAGCAACATAAGGACCAAGACTGTTGGTGATCGCCACAGACCAATGCAAGTCGTTTGAATTGACGGAAAGGGTGCCTGTATTTGTGGCGTTGCTGGCCGTGTTAAAGTCGTAGGGATTCGGGAATTGTGCCAGAAGGCTGAATGAGCAAAACATGATAAGCAGGAGAGCTTTCATCAATTTGATTTTTAAAGATTACCGAATATATTCTATTCTTTCCAGAACTCTTGCTTACGAGTCCAGAATAACTCTGCATTGATCATTCCACTTTATAAGTGGTCAATTCCATTGAGTATTTAAAGGCGCCCACTCAAAAGCGGCAAAAATATTATTGAGTATACTTGTGAAATGCCTCCCGTGAAATCTATGTTTTCTCCCTTCAAAACCCTTGTTCTTGTCCTGTTCACAGCACTTTTTTGTTCCCTTCAGGCCCAGAATGCCCTGGTGCCGAAAGCCAGGTTCAGCTTTAACCAACGCAGTACCAGCGATGAGATCGGTAAACTGCCGGCCAAATTGATCGGTGCCAGTTTTACTGAGGATAGATTCGGGAACGCGAACCATGCGGTGTATTTATTCGGAAACGAGTTCAGCTGCTTGAACCTGGGCAACAGCCCGGCCCTGAAACCCAAAAATGGCAGCGTTTCGCTCTGGGTCAAACTTGAACGGGAAGTTTACACCGGAACCGGGTACACGGTAAATCCCATTATCCTTACCAAGGGTAGCCAAAGAGACGATTTCTACGAAGCTTACGGCATTTATTATCAGCCAGACAGCAAAAAACTAAGTGCCAGTGCCGCCCGCGATTCTCTGCGGCAAGTGGGCGTTATCAGCCATGAGGTGTTCAGTTTGCATGAGTGGCATCACCTGGTGATTACCTATGATTACAATTACTTTTCTCTTTATGTTGACGGTATTCTTCAGCGCAAGGCCATCAAAAAGTATGAAACCCGGTTTTTGGAGAGTGATTCCGTATTATTGGGCTTTACAGCCAATAAAAAGAACAACCGCTACAGCGAAGGGGCATTTGATGACATAGAATTCTACGATAAGGTACTCAGTGAGGCTGAAGTCTGGGCCTTGTACCAGGCCCCGAACCCCAACCAGACAAAACTCATCATCCGTCAGGTCGGTAACGGATTTCTGATTGGCATTGGCGCTTTGATCCTTTATCTGCTGGTACGCTTACAGTTTAAGCGCAGATTAAAACGTGAACAGGAGCGGCTTCAGCTCAAAACCAAATTATTGGAAACCGAATTGAGGGTAAACCGGGCTCTCATGAACCCCCATTTTATTTTTAATTCCCTCAATGCCATTCAGGACCTGATCCTGAACGGACACAATGAAGAGGCCAGCGATTACCTGATCAAGTTCTCTAAACTGGTGCGTAAAATACTTGAAAGCAACAACTCCGAACTCATCAGCCTTGCCACAGAAATTGACATTCTGAACCGTTACCTTGAAATTGAGGAATTGCGTTTTGGAAAAGGTTTCATACACCGGATCGAGCTTGGACTTGATCTGGTACCCGCGAAGGTGTATATACCCATCATGATGATTCAACCCTTTGTAGAAAATGCCATCTGGCATGGCCTGATCAAAAAAGAGGGTCAAAAGATGCTGTTCATCCGGTTTAAGAAAATCGGACCTGATCAAATGCTCTGTGAGATCGATGACAATGGCATAGGCCGTTCAGTTCAGCAGAACGACGAAGTGGAGCCCAAAAAATCACTGGCCATCATTTTCATAAAGAGCCGGCTAGACTTGTTTAATGCCATGAACAAACAGCACAACAGTGTAGAAATTATAGATAAAGCAAATAACTCGGGCACTTTGGTACGAATTGTGATGCCCATAAAATCCGATGATCATGCTTAGAGCCATTTTGGTGGATGACGAACCCAGGGGACTGAATGCCCTGAAGACATTGATAGACCGCTACTGTCCTGAGCTGCGCGTGGTGTCAACCTGCCTCTCTTCAATTGATTCGGTGGAACAGATCAATACTTACCATCCTGAAATCGTTTTTCTCGACATCAACATGCCCGAAATGAATGGATTTGATGTGTTGAATCAACTCGAGTGGAAGGGATTTCACCTTATTTTTACCACCGCTCATCAGGAATACGCCCTAAAGGCTCTGAAAGCGAATGCTCTGGACTATCTGCTGAAACCCATCGACAGGTTTGAACTGGCAGAAGCCGTAGCACGAATAAAACAAAAAGCCAGGATCGAATCTCAGGTCAACAACTTTCAGAAATACGAGAAATTCCTGAACGGCCTTCATCTGGAAGCCCACAAGAAGGTTCATGTGCACAGCCGTATCAGCATAGACACACTCGACCCGGATCAAATCGTGTACCTTGAATCCAAATCGAACTACACACAAATTCATCTTGAGAATGAGGCTAGTGTATTGAGTTCAAAAACGCTAAAGGATTATGAAAACATCCTTTGCGACCAAAGGGCACATTTTATGAGGGTGCATCATTCCTTCATCATCAATTTACGCAAGGTGTCCCGTTACATCAAATCCAATGAGATCGTGATCATGAGGAACGAACAAAAGGTTCCCATAGCCAAGAGCAGGAAAGAAGAATTTATGAAGTGGTTGGAGATTTAGACTTACAAATCAATTCTTTTCTGATTGTAGGGTAACAATTTACACGGAAAAGGACATGAACCTGATTGATAACTTTGGTTTTTCAGAGCCTTTTGCTTCCAGATTTTCTGAACAGGTGTAAGTGCTCAGAATCCATACAAACTG
>DAOMFS010000056.1:0-20454 GCA_035429925.1 Bacteroidia bacterium
GGCTTTCGCTTATAACAACAGGTACATATACCAGAAAGATACTATTCTGGTATGTCTTAACCGGGCCCTTAGATATTTTGATCAGGTTGACCGCGTGTATCAGGAAAGCGATGTCACTTTGGGTGAAGGAAGCTTTCAAACAACGGTGAAAATGTCCAAATTGTTCAAATTCCCCGGATTAGCCTCGCTAAGCGCACAACAGCAGCCGTTTTTGGATTATTATACCATTGAGAACTTTAAAAACAAGGGCATCTTTCTGGAATATATTCTTCAGGTCAGAAATTTGGCGGCTTTTTATAATTCTAAAGATGAAGCTGAGTACCTGAACGATTTTTTACTGAGTTATTTTTCCACACATCTGCTCAACATGGAAAATGAGCCTGAAGTGAACCTGAAAGCATTGGAGGCTATGACAGTGAGAAACGGGTTAAATGAAGCAATTGACCGGGACGCTTTATTGGCTTTTTTCACTGTTTACTACAATTCAAAAGGACAATCATCCAAGGCAGCTGAATTTGAAAAACGAATTGATTTGAAACGTCTGATGAATAAGGATAAATTCGAGAATGAAGACCGAAGTCCTAAATATTACCGCTTGGCAAGAAGTCTGGTTAATTATTACCTCGAGCAACCGGTTCAATTCGAGGATGAACCTGAGCAAAACAGAACATTTTCCGAACAGTACACCAAGGCCTTTGCCTTAATAGCTTTATTTCCGAACCCCTTCCAGCGCAGAAATACCCTTCTGCGCAATATAGACAGCTTGCAGCTGGCCAACAAGGTTGCGGTGGCCATTTCATTGCTTGATACCCTTATAAACACAGATGTTGTCAGAACCACCAAGTTTGGCAATCAACTGTTTGTGATACTTGGCCGGCTTTCTACTACAGACGGAGATAAACTAGCCCTGAATTTACTAAAGGACAGGTCAGATAAGGTGAAACAATTCTGTCTCAATTACTTTGTGCAGGGCAAGTCGGAAATCGGAAATTATTTCGAGGCAAGCACTTTTATACCAGAATATGTTTCGTCTTCTTCGCAGCTACAGCTTTATACAACCATTATCAAAAGCGAATTGAAACGAAAACAGGAACCGGTTTTAAGCGGATGGTCTTATATGGACAGACTCTATCCGGACAATAACTTATTAACAGGCGCATTTGAGGAAACGGAGAACCAGGTACTCTTCACCAGTTCTGATTAAAACTTAAAAGAAACATGAAATTACTCACACGTGTAAGGATCATACTGTTTATGGGTATGATTTTCGGGGCCTTTGCCAATTTTGCCCTCAATGAATGGGGTAATGACGTAATGGCTTATGGAGAATTGCTGATAGGCCTGAGTTTTTGGTTTGACATGTATTATATCAATTACCAGAGATACAAGGCTGGTAACCGTAAAATGCTCAGCAGCATTCAAATGTCCCTCGTCCTGATTTTCACCTTGTGTAATCTGAGTTTTGTTCTACAATTTTGGCATTCCTCCAAAGTACTCGGGATTGCTTTTCTCGTTTCATATGTCTCTACCGTTCTTGTTGTTCTTTTAGAATCGCTCTATGATTTGCTGAAGAAGAAAGACAATCAGGGAAAGTTCGAAAACACAGTTATAGCCCTGTTCTTTTTCGGTTTGTATTTTAAAAATATGGCCTGGCCTGGCGCAAATATCTCGGTATTGCTTACCGCATTGCTTTTGATTCCTTATTACATCATCACTTCAGTACAGTTTTACAACAGAAACAGGTCAAAGGGGCTGCTGCTTTCACGTATTTTGTTGTTGGGCAGTTGCATAGGGGTTTTGCTTTGTTTTGCCTACCTGTTCAAAATGATGCATTGGCCATTAGGTGGCTTTTTGTATCAAACGTCTATGGCTTTGGCGCTTCTATATCCATTTTTCGGTCTCAGGAAATCTTATGCATTTAACGGGGAACAGATCTCATTCTGGACAGGCTTATCAAAGTACCGGACACATATTGTGTTTGTATATATCGCTATTTTTATCTTTGGCGGCTACCGTTTTCTGGTCATCAAGAAACACGCCCCGGACTTCTATTCACATCAGCTGCCCGCCAAGGTTTACAAAATGAGGGAAGCCGGCCTCACCACAATGGAAAAAGAGAAGGAGCATTGGAATATCATAAATTCTTACCGCGCCCTCATGGACAAAGCGAGAGAAAACGGTTTTGTAAAATAACCGGAACATGCATCGGTCTGGACTTGTTTTCATACTTATAACCTGTATTTTTTTTATTGCAGTTCTTGCTTGGAAACTCAAGGTTTTGCGGAGAAGACTTAATTCATCCGTGCAAATAAGAGATACTGAGGACACAGACTCAAAAATAGGGTCACTTAGCCGCGAACTGGAGAATCTTAAAGTAGAGAAAGAAAGCCTCTTAAGCGAAAAGAAAAAATCAGAGGAAAAAAACCGGAAACTCTGGGCGATGAGTGAGGCCGTGCATAAGGAAAGACGCCTGGTGGACGAGGCCAACGAGCACCTGAGTGCTGAGAAAGATAAGCTGGAGGCCGAGAAGAAAAAACTTGACGAAAAGGTGAAGAAGCTCTGGCAAACCAGCACGGCCATTCACAAGGAAAAAGAAAGGATCAACGAGCTTAAACTCGAGATAGAGCAAAAGCATCAGGAGATTCTGGACAGTGTAAACTATGCCCAAAGAATTCAAAAAGCCCTCTTGCCCGGTAATAAATTTCTCGAAGACTCTTTACCCGAACATTTTATTCTGTTTCTACCCAAGGATATTGTAAGCGGTGACTTTTACTGGGCCAGCCGTCTCGAGAACAGTAAATTCGCTTTGGTAACCGCTGACAGCACTGGTCACGGTGTGCCAGGGGCTATTATGAGTATACTCAACATATCCTGTTTGAGTGAGGCTGTAAACGCACATCATCTTTCAGAGCCTAATGAAATACTGAATTACACCCGGAGGCGGATCATGGAACATATGGCCAATGACGGCAGTGAAGAAGGTGGTAAAGATGGTATGGACGCGGTGATTTGCTGCTTTGACGTCGGGAAATATACCATGTCATTTTCAGCCGCGAACAATCCGGTGTGGCTGTTGCGAAACGGAGAACTCACCGAATTCAAACCCGATAAAATGCCTGTTGGAAAAGCAATGGGTGACATTAAACCATTCAGCAGGCAAGAAGTAGAATTGAAAAAAGGTGATCTTGTGATAAGCCTTACTGACGGATTTGCGGACCAGTTCGGAGGTGCACAGGGCAAGAAATTCATGTATAAACCTTTGAAAGCTTTATTGCTGGACCTGCACAAATTGAGCATGGAGGAAATTCGTGAAAAACTGAAACAGAAATTCGAAGATTGGAAAGGCGAAACAGAACAGGTGGATGATGTTTTGTTGATTGGTGTCCGCATTCCCTGAACCCCTGGAGGCCTGTTAAAATATGCAAAAGCCCTCATGGCTCAGCAGTGGCTTGGCTATATTTGTTAATGCACCTGAAATTCATGAACAGAACACTGTTACTTGCTGTTATAAGCACAATCTCATTGGCCAGTCAGGCCCAGAAATCTTCTGTCAAAAGCTTCGCCGTAAAAATAGAAGGCAGCTTAGGCAACAGCTCACAAAAGCATGTCTTTTTGCATCACCAGGAGGCTGAGGTTTTTCTGAGTGATTCACTGCCCCTGACCAAAGGCCTGTTTAAATACCAGGGCAAACTCACGGAGCCCAGAATGTTCTGGATCAACAGCAGCCGCGATCCGGGTCAGCAACCAAACCTGATCTTTTTTGTGGACGAAACACCGGTAAACATCAAATTGCTGGCTGGTGATTCTCTTGTGTATTCTACGGTTAAAGGGGGACAGAATCAGCAGGATTATATGGAGTACAAGCTGATGATCAGCAATTTTGTGAGCATTCAACAACGCATGCAAAATGATTTTAACGAAGCTGCACAGCGTGGCGATTACAATGCCCAAAACGCTATACGCGCTGAATACGACAACCTGAATAAGCAATATCTTGCCGGTATTAAGAATTTCATTAAAACACATCCACGTTCAGCCATGAGCGCCCAAATACTCAATAATGACCTGAATAATCCGGCCATTCCTATATCTGAAGTGGAGGAGTCCCTGTCTTACCTGGATCCTGTCTTGAATGAAAACTCCAACGTAAAGGCAACCAGAAAGCGCCTGGATGATAAGCGGGGTACCATGGTAGGATACCCTGCTGCGAATTTTGCCCAACCCGATCCGCAGGGTAAACTAGTGAATCTCTCCGACTTCAAGGGAAAGTATGTGCTTGTCGATTTTTGGGCAAGTTGGTGTCGTCCCTGCCGGATGGAGAACCCAAATGTGGTAGCTGTGTACAACAAATACAAGCACAAGGATTTCACTGTTCTGGGTGTTTCAATGGATTCAAACCGGGACCCCTGGCTGGCGGCCATTCAACAGGATAATCTGACCTGGACCCATGTGAGCGATCTCAAGGGATGGGGCAATGAAGCCGGAAAGCTCTACGGTATCAGCGGTATTCCGGCCAACCTTCTCATTGACAAGGAAGGCAAGATCATAGCGAAGGATCTCCGTGGACCCGCACTCGACGAAAAGCTTGCCGAAGTAATTAAATAAGCCAAAACCCTTAAATTTGCCGCAAATTTTTTGACTATGACGAATACATCCAAGTACCTGCTCTTTACAATTATTGGTTCTGTTTCCAGCCTTTTTGCCCAGGATCCGGTGGTGATGACCATCAACGACCGGCCGATCAAAAAATCTGAATTCGAAGCCGTATACCGCAAAAACAGTGGCAAAGAAAGCAGCAACGCGAATCGTTCGGTTCGTGAATACGTTGATCTTTTCGCTTTGTTCAAGAGCAAGGTATTTGAAGCAGAGAGCCTTGGACTTGACACACTCGCTTCCTTTAAATCTGAATTGGCCGGGTACCGTCGTCAACTGGCTGCACCGTATTTAACGGATAAAAACACCAACGAAAACCTGGTTACGGAGGCTTATGAACGCATGAAACTGGAAGTGCGCGCCAGCCATATCCTTATCCGGATGGATGAAACAGCGCTTCCGAAAGATACACTCGAAGCCTGGACGCGGGTGAACCTTATCCGGAATGCCATACTTGGAAAATTTCCAAGCGCGGCTGACATCAGCCATTACGACAAACTACTCAAAAACACCAGTACCATATCCGGTCAGCTAAAAGGTAAAGACAGCACATTATACAAGATTAAGCTTAACGCCATAAAGAACCTTTCTGAGTATTATAAACTAGGTGATGATAAGTTTACAGCCATAGCACCTAAAACCAGTGATGACCCTTCAGTGCTTGATAACAAAGGTGATCTGAATTATTTCACCGTGCTTGACATGGTTTACCCTTTTGAAAACGCAGCATATAAGACCAATATCGGTGAGATCAGCAACCCCGTTCGCACCAAGTTTGGTTACCATATTCTGAAAGTTACCGATCGCCGTGAAAGCAAGGGTGAAATCACAGTTGCGCACATTATGGTTAAGTTTCCGAAAGATGCCAGCGAACAGGATAAGCAGAATACAAAAACCAAAATAGATGAATTGCAGGCCAAACTGAAGGCCGGAGCTGATTTTGCCGACCTGGCCCGTCAGTTCAGCGACGACAAACAAAGCAGTGAAAAGGGCGGGCAGCTTCAACCATTTAAGGCTGGCCGTTTGCCCAAGGCATTTGAAGACGCGGCATTTGCGCTTAAGAACAACAACGACATCAGCGAACCCGTGATGTCTCAGTACGGCTGGCATCTCATCAAACGCATAAATCTGAAACCAGTACCGCCTTTCAATGAGGTGAAAAATGAATTAAAGGCCAGGGTAACACGAGACAGCCGTTCACAAATGGGTCGTACAGCCCTGATCGAAAGGGTTAAAAAGGAAAACAGTTTTAAGGAAAATCCAGCTTCTCTGGAGGCCTTCAGGAAGATTATGGACTCAACCTACCTGGTTGGAACATGGAAAGCGGAGAGAGCAAATGTTCTCGGAAACAAGGACATGTTCAGCATGGGTGGTAAAGCCTACAAACAAAATGAGTTCGCCAAATACCTCGAATCTCAGATGACATTCCGTTCTCCAACGGATGTGTTTGAAATTGTAAAAGGCATCTACAGGAATTGGGTGGATGATCGTGTGGTGGCCTTTGAGGACGCCCAGTTGGAAAGCAAATATGTGGATTTTGCCAACCTATACAGGGAATACAGAGATGGTATCCTTCTGTTTGATTTAACCGATCAAAAGGTTTGGAGCAGGGCTGTAAAAGATACAGCCGGACTTCGTGCGTATTATGAATCGAACAAATCAAAATACCTCTGGGAAGAACGCGCTGATGTGAGCACTTATAAATGTTTAAATGAGAAAGTGGCCAAAGACTTGCGCAAACTCTATAAGGCAGGCAAACAGGAGAAAGAGATCATCGCTGAACTCAACAAAAACTCCCAGCTGAACGTTTCGGTTGAAAACATCATGTACCTGAAGGGCGAGAACAAAAACCTGGATGCCTCATGGCAAAAGGGCATTAATCCGAATGATATCAAAGATGAGAAGGAAAATAAGATTCTGGTTTATGTGATCAATACAATATTGCCTAAAACACCCAAAACACTTAATGAGTGCAGGGGCAATGTTACAGCTGATTATCAGTCTTACCTTGAAAACGAATGGTTGGCATATCTGAAAAACAAGTATAAAGTAAAGGTTGACGAGAATGTGCTGAACACGATAAAATAACAGAGTGGCATGCTTAATTTGAACCGGCGGGACTTCCAGCCGGTTTTTTTGTGCCTTAAAATTGACTTTGAGAATCTGGTTTTTTTGGCTTAGTTTTAATACACGTATGAAAACGAGTTTGCCTGTATTAGTGGCAATAATTTTGTGGATGTGCTGCCAGTCCTGTTCCAGCAAGCCTGAAGAACCTGAACCCGATACCAGTAATGCCATAGCCAGGGTTGGAAGCCAGGTGCTTGACAAAAACGATTATGTCAAACGGTTCCAGTCAGCTGGCGCGGTTAGTGACAGTGTGAAATATTCAAAACGCATAATCGACATGTGGGCTTCCGAAGCCTTGCTGTATGAAGATGCCATTCAAAAACTGGGTGAAGACGAGCTCGAACTGAATAAGCAGGTTGAAGAATACAGAAAAGCCCTTGTGAACCACCTCTATCAATCCCGGATTATTGAAGCCAATCTGGACACACTCATTACTGAACAGGAAATACGGGATTATTACAACAAGCACAGCAATAACTTTGTGTTGAAAGATAATATAGTGAAGGTGGAATACATCAAAGTACCGGTTCAGGCGCCTGACATTGAAAAGATCAAACGTTTGCTGAAATCACCGTTGCCGAAAGACAGAATAACCTTGATTGCGCTCTGCGAGAAAAATGCAGAAAACTTCTTCCTCAACGACAGTACCTGGCTGTACACGGCAGATATCCGAAAAGAAATTCCAAAACTCAGCGAGGAACCTGACTTTAGCCTGTACACAGGCAAGGTAGTTCTCTTTGAAGATGAAACATACTTATATTATTTGAAGATCAAGGATGTTAAAATAAAAAACGGTTTATCACCACTGAATTTTGAAAGGGAAAACATCAAGAAATATATTCTACTGAAACGTAAAACCCAGCTGATCTCAGAGTTCAGGCAAAACCTGCTCGATGAGGCTAAAAGCGCGAAAAAAATCCAGATCTTTCCTGTAAGGTAGTGTTATTTATTGTTTATCGGGTAGTTGAATTTAAGTCCGGTGATCTCTTCGAAGAGTAATCCTGATTCCTTAATATCGGGATCAGATTCTTCAATCACCCAATTTACAACGGTATTAGGTTTAAGATCTGCGTTATTGCTCACCATGTAAAAGAGATTGAGCAGGCATTTGGATGAACCTGTATTAAAATAATCCAGGCAAATTTCGATGGTCAGTTCCTGGTGGTTTTTTTCATATTCTTCCATGGCCTGGAAGATCGGATCAAAAAATTGCCTTGGGTTTTCGGGTGTACAGATCCCTCTGATGTTCAGACGCCTTGTTTCCCCGTCAAGTAAAACTTCCGGGGTACTTCCTGTGGCTTCTATTTCCAGTCTTGGCATAATTAAGTTCAGGTATTCACCAGGGCATTGTGGTGCAATTCTACATTGATGTTAAATGAAAAGAGGTTCTCGGCGACCTTAACAATGTTGTACTTCAGATTCCTGTTTGAACGGTAAAAGATATCCAAAAGGCCCAGGCCTGCATTACCTTCAGAAGTAAGTACTGAATTTTTGAAGGAGTCGATATAAAATTCTTTAAAATCTTCTTCTTTCACGGTAAAATAATTCTCGAGTTTGGATTCAATATTGAGTTTTGAGTTCTCTGAAATGATGTTGCCTGAATAAATATACAAGTTATGGTTTTGAGAGCCAATAACCAGATAGGGTTGGTACAACTCGTGTTTGATCTGGTGTTTGTTCACATTTTGCAATATCTCTGCACAAATGGTTTTGGTTCTTGAAATTAGGGTACTTGGAAATTGTTGAAGTCTGAGTTTGGTTTCAGCCAGCCGTATGGTTGAAATGATGACATCCTGGTTCACGGGGCCATAAATCAGGAGAA
Organism: Bacteroidia bacterium; assembly: GCA_035429925.1. GTDB lineage: Bacteria > Bacteroidota > Bacteroidia > B-17B0 > Aurantibacillaceae > Aurantibacillus. Next base: position 8,603 of record DAOMFS010000056.1, read on the forward strand.
GGTAATCGGTGAAGTGCTCGCTTCGTCCGATGACATCAAGGATATCTTTGATTTTCGGCTTTTCGATCATGTGATCTTACAAGTCATTAAATTATGCATTTCTATCCGAATACTATAATGCGGTTATTCACAGTTTAGGGTCTTTTCACTCAGTTATTTAGGCTGAAATTCAAAGGGGTGGTTCACATAGTTCTGGAAATTCTGGCCATTCTCAAGCAGGTCGTCGTCATCAGCAGTATAACACCATACGATCTTGAGATCTACGTTTTGTTTCGTGTAGGCAACAAGCCTCTTTAATATGGTTACCACAGTGTGTATGCTGGCAGTATTCAGGTATTCGAATTCCAGTTCTATCCGGATTTTGGGTGGCAGGTTTTTTTCAAACTCATCCAGCCATTCAAATACCGGCTTATAGAAACTGTGTACATTGGGAACCAAAGATATGCCTTCGATTCTGAAAATTCCGTCGGCTGTGAAACTGATGGAAGGTGATTCCTGGCTGGCCGGAATGCGTAAATTGTTCATGATGTTGTCAGATTAAGTGTAAATCCCAGTAAAGATATGTCGTCGGTTTGAAAATGATCTTTCATGTGTTCGCGTATGGTTTGTTTGAGTATGGCTTCCTGATCGCGGCTATCCATTGTACGAATATCGTTCAGGAGGTCGAGAAGACGCCGTTTTGAAAAGCGTTTGTGGTGGAGGCCCCCAAGCTGATCCTGGTATCCGTCACTCGACATGTAAAAAACTTCTTTTCCCGTCAATTCAAAACTTGTGGTTTCAAATTCTACCTCGTTGTATTTGTAATCGCCGATTGATCCTCTTAAACCCTTGATGTAAATTTCCTGATCATTCAGGTAATACACAAGTCCCATACCCACCCCTGAAAAATGAAACTGCCTTGTAGTTTTATCGATCATACATAAGGCAATTTCCATACCGTCGCGTATCATTTCATTATGACCTGCGTTCAGGGAAAGATACAACTGGCGGTCAAATTCAGCAAGGATGCTGCTGGGATCAGGGTATTTTTCCTGAATCACAATCTGTTCAAGGATCCGGGTACCTATGATGGTCAGAAAAGCACCCGGAACCCCGTGGCCTGTGCAGTCTCCAAGCGCCACAAACAGAAAACGCCCGGTTTCCCTCGCCCAGTAAAAGTCACCACTTACAATATCTTTAGGCTCAAAAAGCAATACCACATTGGATAAGGCCGGCAGGTTTTTGCCCAGATCGGGCAAAACTGTTTTTTGAATGTTCCTGGCGTAATTCAGACTGTCGCGTATGTCGTTGTTTTTTTCCTGTAGGAAATTCTTGAGGTTTATCTTTTGAATGGTAGTAGAAAAATTGATGGCGAGATTTTTCAGATTCTCGAGTTCTGTATCGCTGAAGTTAAAGGGCGCATTAAATGTGATGGTGAGTTGCCCAATAATTTCCTGCATGTCCATCATGGGGAGCACAACATAGGATACAGCCCCGTATTCCAGAAGTATTGAATCTGAACTGGATTTGATGCCATCAAGAAGATTGTTCTCAATAAATATTTCCCCTGTCTTAACGGTATCAAAACTTTTGAAGCTCTTTACAGAATGTCTTTCCTTGTGTATTTTATCGTCAAGAATATAGTAACCGGACATGAATTGTTTTTTTTCATCCAGAGTGAGCAAGGAGATGTGCACGCAATTCTTCACATTTTCTTTCACGAATTTGAGGGCGATCTGGGCAATTTCCTCAATGGACGAGATGTTCAGCAGCTTTTCCTTTAATTCATTCTGGTATTCAAGGTAGCTCGAGTACTTTCTGAGCATGGCTCTGTGTTGAGCCAGCTCAAGGTCTTTCACGCGTTTCTGAGTAATATCGGTTATGATCTGAACCTGTTGTGTGGTTTGATCTTCATCGTCTTCTATAATGGTATTGCTCACTTCGATCCATTTTCTGTTGCCCAGATAGGTCTGCAGCTCAAATATCCTTGTGTAATTTGTGCCGTTAAAGGTTTCAATCGGCGCTATGTGAGGATCGGTCTTGTATACAAAAATATCAGTTGGTCTTTTGTTCAAGAGTTTTTCCATGGGCACTTCAAGAATACTCAGATAGCTTTGGTTGGCCCATAACACAAATCCATTTCGGTCGAGAATAAGGATACCGTTATTGGTTTTTTCGGCGACCAGTGATAATTGTTTGATGCGGTTCAAAAAGTGTTTCTTTTCCGTAATATCACTGCAGATTCCGGAATTACGTACTAACTCTCCCTTCGCATTCCTTATGGCTGAGGATTTTTCAGAGATCCAGCGCAACTGGCCATCCTTAGTCCTTATCCGGTATTCAAGTTCATAACTTTCGCGGGTGCTGAGACTAAGCATAGCTGTTCTGTATTCCAGAAGATCTTCCTCTAGCACAAAGTGATCGCCGAAATTCTTGCCTGCATAAAAATCAGCCTGGCTCATGCCCAGTACTTTTTCGCAGGAGGGACTGATGTAAAGATATTTTTTGCCAATGTCGTCATATAACCAGAACACATCCTCAATGCTTTCATTGATTTGCCTGAAATTGGCTTCACTCTCCTGAATCTTCACTTCGTTTTCAAAGCGCTTGAGGGCATGAACAACATTGGTGATCAGGGAATTCATAAGCACAATCGTATCTCGCGACCAGGTGCGTTCCTCAGCACAGTTATCGGCACCCAAAAACCCTATTAGCCGGCCATCCAGAACTATGGGGAGGAGCAGGAGGGATTGCACCTGTTGCGATTCCAGCTCAAGTCTCAGGGCCTCATCTTTTAACTGCTTGGTGAGCAGGTTCAGGTGAAAATTCCGGGAATGATGCGTAAAAAAGGTGTTTATACTTTCGTACAGCAAAGATTGTGTGATGTTTTCTGAACAGGGAACAAGTCCGGTCTTGCTGTACCAGGCCTTTACGAGATGCAAGCTGTGGTGATTTTCCTGTTTACCGTAAAGATACACCCTGTCCGCGTGTAAGGCTTCACCCAAAGGATCGAGGTGTTCACCAAGGGTAAGAAGTACATTTTCACTGACCAGCAATTGCTCAGTAACCTTGCCAATTGCAGCCAGAACTTTTCCCCGTTCCGCCAGCTGGGCTTCAGCCTGCTTTCGTTTGGCCGATTCAATTGCAATAGTGAGTAAGCCGGCTACGGACCTTACAAAGTTGATGTCCTCAGAATCCCATTGACGCTTTTGGGTATAGGTTTCACTGCAGAGCACTGAATCGAGGCGACCATCAATAAAGATGGGCACATCAAGCAGGGACTTGGTGTTATGGTCCTGAAAATAATCATTCACAAAGTCTTTTGTGGCTGCGTTTTCATTTACATCTTCAGCTGCTACAATTTCTCCGCGTTTAAGCAGATTAAAATACCCCGGATGATCATCCTTGGCAATACGAATTGCTTTGTACCAGTGCTTCTGATCCTGCCGCTCATAAAAATATGAACTCTGTATGTGTTCATTGCTGCAATTCCAAACGCTCACCCGGTCGGCTTTGATACCTCCAGCGGTTTTTTCGATCACTTGTTTGAGTATGCTGTTGAGGTCGAGCGTATACGAAGTACAGGTAAATGTTAATTCGCGCAGAAGCTTGCTGTTTCGTTCAATCTTCAGTTGTTTATTCAGGGTTTCCTGCTCACTTTGCTTGTGAAGGCTGATATCCCTGACAATGGAATTGTATGATAAAATATCACCATTCGCGTCACGTTCAACGGTAATGTTTTGTGACAGCCACACTTCTTCACCATTCTTTTTAACCGCAGGAAATTCTATGGTTTCAAGGGGCATTTTTCCCTGTTTGGAGCGTTCATAGAAATTCAGCATACGGCTAACGTGGTCTTTTCGAACCAGACTGGTATGCGATTTGCCAATCAGCTCATTGTCTTTGTATCCCATCAGACGTTCGAGATGGCGGTTAAAAAAAACAAAATTGCCGTCCCGGTCGGTTTTGTGTATGATGTCGGTGGCGCTTTGAATAAGGTTCTGGTATTCCTGTTGAATTTTGATCTGTTCGGTAATGTCCTGACCAATGCCAATCCAGAGATCGTTGCCGAATTTTTTATACTGCCATTGAATCCACTTAAAGTATCCCCAAGTGGTGAGCATTTTTCGTGAATAGATTTTACCATTGTGTTTGGCGGCCCTGATTTTCTCGGCAATTTCGTCTTCACTATCTTCCGGTGCCAGGGTTTTTTTGAACCAGTTGGCGCTGTGCAGTTCGTTTCGGTCATAGCCCAGGATATCCCTCACGTTTTCACTTATAAAAACCAGTTCTTCCCTGCCATTTGACCCTACAACAAGAGAACTGCCCTGGTTTACAATTTTACTGGTAAAGAGCAGGTATTTTTCCGTGTTCCGGCGCAGCACATGTCTGGCCAGGTTTACCAGGCTTAAGGTAAAAAGGGTGCTGAGATAAATGACCAATTCCCGTTCACCAATATAACCCGAGTTGTACCCAAGCAGAAAGGTAAGGGCCACGCCACCTGCATACCATGCAAAGTACCTGAAGGACCTGAAAACCGAATAACTGTAAAAAACATGGAAACAAAACAAACCAAACATCAGCAGATCTGTTGAATTGTTTTTGAACCGTTGTATGAGCAAAGCCGACAGAGCGATGTAAAGGAAGGCCAGCAAAAATTCTGCACGTTGCAAGCCTATGTTAAATCGGGGAAGGGCCAGGAAGGTTAGCAAACCCGTCACGAAAATGAGCCCGTGCAGAATTGCATTGAGCAAGGAAAAGGGGTAAAACACCAATACTGTTGACTCTGTCAAAAGGGCCAGGAATCCTGTAGCCAATATAAAGAGTCTGACCTCCAGCAGGGTTCTGGAGTTGCCGGCATCCTCGTCCTGAAGTGAACGCGAAAGGTGTGTACCGCGTGAACGAAAAAAAATCAGAAAAGCCAGCACAAGGAAAACAAGCACCCCAAGAGCAAGTAAAAAATGCATCAGGTAGGATGAGCCTGCAGAATCTATTGGCTGCGATGTGATAAGTCCTTCAGAACCGGCGGGGCTTGCCTGCAGAAGGCTATCGGGCTTAATGTTCATGGATAGATTCTGTCCGCATAGGTTCACATTAAAAAATGTAATCAAGCAAAGGACAAATACGGAGATTCTAAACATGCGGAAGGCTTTCCCCTGAAGGGGACCGCGTAATTCGATGCTATCCGGACAGGTTCCAAACACTAGTCAGCATTAAAAATAGGATAATTTCTTAATACCAACAATGATATATACCATTGCCCTTTCTGTTCAGTTCCCCGGGGCCTGAATCAGGTTTGTAGTACGCCCACTTTGTAATCTTTTGAGATGGGGGCGTGGTTGGCCATTTCGATGCCCATGCTGATGACTTTGCGTGTTTCAAGTGGGTTTATGATCGCGTCTATCCAGAGTCTGGCAGCCGCATAGTAAGCTGTACTCTGGTGATCATAGCGCTCCTTAATCTTCAGGTACATGGCGTTTTCCTTTTCAGGCGTGATCTCTTCTCCCTTGGCTTTTAAGGCAGCAACTTCAATTTGCACCAATACCCTTGCGGCCTGGGCACCCCCCATTACAGCAATGGTGGCGCTTGGCCAACCAACAATGAGACGGGGGTCGTACGCTTTGCCGCACATGGCATAGTTAGCCGCGCCGTAGCTGTTTCCAATAACCACAGTAAATTTGGGTACAACGCTGTTAGCCATGGCGTTCACCATTTTAGCGCCATCCTTAATGATGCCGCCATGTTCACTTCTTGAGCCCACCATAAAGCCCGTGGCATCCTGAAGAAAAACCAGCGGGATCCTCTTCTGATTACAGTTCATTATAAAGCGCGCGGCTTTATCAGCACTGTCGCTGTAAATCACACCGCCAAACTGCATTTCCTTGCTTCCGCCCGGTTTACTGGCTTTCACCACCATCCGCTGGTTCGCCACAATTCCTACAGCCCAGCCGTCTATTCTCGCGTATGTGCAGATAATACTCTTTCCGTAATGTTCTTTGTATTCTTCATGTTTGCTACCATCTACAAGCCTTTCTATCACCTCATACATGTTATACTGTTTGTCTCTTGAATCCGGAATGATTGAGAATAATTCATCCTGGTTCTTTAAGGGTAGTGTGGCGGCAATACGGTTAAACCCTGCGGGTGTATAGTCGCCGATTTTAGACATGATGTTGCGGATGCGATTCAGGCAGTCCTCATCGTTTTTGCATTTGTAATCGGTCACCCCGCTTATTTCGCAATGCGTTGTGGCACCACCGAGCGTTTCGTTATCGATGTTTTCGCCAATTGCCGCTTTCACCAGATAGCTTCCAGCCAGAAATATGGAACCTGTTTTATCCACAATCATGGCCTCATCGCTCATGATGGGCAAATAGGCCCCGCCCGCAACACAACTGCCCATCACAGCTGCAATCTGCAATACGCCCATGCTGCTCATCACCGCGTTATTTCTGAAAATACGCCCGAAGTGTTCTTTGTCTGGAAAAATCTCATCCTGCAGGGGAAGATATACACCTGCACTGTCAACCAGATAAATGATGGGAATCCTGTTCTCCATGGCAATTTCCTGTGCCCTGAGATTTTTCTTTCCTGTAATGGGAAACCAGGCTCCGGCTTTCACAGTTGCATCGTTTGCCACTACAATACATTGCCTGCCATGAATGTAGCCTATAATTACCACTACGCCACCACCTGGACACCCCCCATGTTCGGGGTACATCTCATATCCGGCAAAATCTCCCATTTCAAAGCGTGGACTGTCTTTATCCAGAAGGTATTGAATTCTCTCGCGCGCACTCATCTTGCCCTGCTCATGCAATTTGTCAAGTCTGGCTTTGCCACCGCCTTCGTGCACTTTTTTCAGGCGCTTTTCGAGCTGACTGATGAGTAACTTCATGCTGTCTTCGTTCTTATTCTGTTCGATGTTCATGGTATGAATGGATCTTAAACTTTGGTTTTGATCAGTTTCAAATAGTGTGTTACCTGGTTCAGGTAGCCAAGCAGGTCCTGATTGGTCTGGCGTTGAATAATCATGTCGCCGTGACCATATTCATCGCTGCAGGTGCACACACAGGCACTTTCGATCTCGGCACACAAAGCGGCTGCAAAGGCAACAGAACCTGTTACCGTATTGATGACAAGGTCGTGGTGTTTCTTTTTGATTGGCTGGATATGCCGTTTAACCGGCAAGCCCAGTACGTTCCGGCTTGACCTGTCGAAGCAGATCCAGTCGGCGTAACTAGCTTTACGGCTTTTCAGTTCCAGAAAATACACTTCCACAAACTTGTCAAGCGACTGAATAAAACGATCGAGCTTCTCCCTTGACACGCCTTCCTTGTCCTCTATTATCAATCCTATGCTTTTGATGCTTTGCCATTCCGGAAAATGGCGACCCTGAAAAGCCTTGCTTACTTTTAGTCTGTTTCGGATCTGTAAACCGGCCAGTGTACGGATCATCAGAATAAGGATTTCACCAGTTCAACAAAACGCCTTTCCGTTTCCTCAATACTTTCGTGACTTCTGCCACCGGCCGCGTTCAAATGTCCTCCGCCGTTGAAATAGCTCCTTGCAAAAGTGTTCACATCAATCTTGCCCTTGCTTCTGAAGGAGATTTTGACGTGGTCTCCGGCTTCCTGGAAAAGCGCGCAAACCTGGATTCCTTTTATCATAAAGGGGTAGTTTACGAGTCCTTCGGTGTCGCCTTTTTGAAAATCAAACCGACGGAGTTCGTCCGAACGCAGGCAAAAATAGGCAACAGGATAGGGATCAACCAGGACCAGTTTTTCGCTCAGAGCGTATCCAAAGAGTCGCAGGCGGTGGGCGCTGTAATTGTCGTACACAGCACCATGTATGGTATGAGGCTTAATGCCAGTCTTCAGGAGATCCGCTATCACCAGGTGTGTTTTGCTGTTGACCACCGCAAATTTAAAGGAACCGGTGTCGGTCATGAGTCCTGTATAGAGACACGCGGCTATTGATTTGGAGATGAGTTTTCTGCCTTTTAGACCAATGATGAGATCGTACACCAGTTCGCAAGTGCTGGTAGCTTCAATATCGTGGAAAGAAAGATCGGGTTTGATTTCAGGCTGACGGTGATGATCAATCAGGACCTTAAGCGCCGTTGTTTGAGACAGCACATGGCCCAGTTTCTCGAGTCTTTTGTAGGAGTTAAAATCGAGGTTAAACACCACTTCGGCTTTTCTGATACGGGTCAGGCATTTGGCTTCATCCAGGTCAAAATTCAGAATCTGGGACTGGCCTGGCATCCAATGCAGGAAATCGGGGTAGGAATTCGGTACAATAAGGCTTACGTTCCGGCCTTTTAGCTTCAGAAAATGGTACAGGGCCAGGCTGCTCCCAATTGCGTCTCCATCAGGATTCCAATGGGTTACAATCACCATATGGCGGTTGTTTTTAAGGAGGTCGGCGAATTTCCGGAAGCTATCTTTCTTCATACAGGGGCTCGACTCGTAAAAGTAGACTTAAAACCCCGTAAAAGCATAAAAAATCAATAAAATTTGGAAGGAATCCATAGAATTTCCCTATATTTGCCCCTCTTAAAATTAACATCAATACCCTGATCACATGCTGATAGTTCAGATAAAAGAAGGCGATAACATCGAAAAGGCGCTCAAGAAGTACAAAAAGAAATTTGAGAAGACCGGAGTTGTAAAAGAACTTCGTGAGCGGACCAAATTCACAAAACCTTCTGTGCGTCGTCGCGAAACGGTGATAAAAGCCGCCTACCGCCAGAAATTACAAAACGGACTGATAGAAAAGTAGTTAGCCCCGCAAGGGTACTTTTTGACTCAATATATATTGCAATCCTAACCTGAATTGACTAATTTCGGTTAGGGTTTTTTATTTCCTATGGTTGATCTCGCAGTAAGGGAATTCCTGGATTATCTGAGCTTACAAAAACGCTTGAGTCCCCTCACTGTGAAAAGTTATGAGAACGATCTCAGACTTTTTCAAAATTACCTCAATTCAGAATTTTCCGGATCCGAACTCGCCGATATACAGCATTTGCAGGTGAGGGATTTTATGGCCTCGCTGATGGACCAGGGTATGACAGCCCGTTCAGTGAACCGTAAATTAAGCTGCCTGAAATCCTATTTTAAATTTAATCAAAGAAGTGGGAAAATTGAATTTAATCCGGCGCTTAAAGTGAACGGACCCAAAATCAAAAAAAGTTTGCCTGCATTTGTTGACGAAAGCCATCTGAATGCGCTGTTCAGGGAATACGATTTCGGCCAGGATTTCGAAGGTCAGAGAAACCGGCTCATTGTGGATATTCTCTATCAAACCGGCATACGCAGGGCTGAACTGCTGGGACTGAAAGAATCAGATGTGGACCTTTACAATCTTCAGCTAAAAGTTCTTGGTAAGCGAAATAAAGAACGTATCATTCCGTTTAGTCTTGAACTGAAACGCAGCATCGAATCATATCTCACACAAAAAAGAAACAAGCATTTTAACAATTCATTGCTTCTTGTTTCGAACCGGGGTAAGGCGGTGAGTCCTACTGCGCTTACCATTCTGGTCAGAAAAGCGCTGGAAGGCGCTGGTCCCGGAAAAAAGAGTCCACATGTGCTCCGCCATAGTTTTGCCACACATCTTTTGAATGGTGGCGCTGACATCAATGCTGTAAAAGAACTTTTGGGTCATGCCAATTTATCGACCACTCAGGTATACACACACAATACAATTGAACAACTCAAAAAATCATATAATCAGGCCCACCCCCGGTCGGGTCATTAATAACCAAACAATAGGAGGAAACAAGTTATGACCATTAACATCCAATCCGTGCACTTCACAGCCGACAAAAAGCTCTTGGGTTTTGTGAACGAAAAAGTTGAAAAATTAAACACATTTTACGATGGGATAATCAATTCAGAAGTCACGCTGAGGCTGGATAAAAGCAGCACAAGCGATAATAAAATTTCCGAAATCAAATTGCTTTGCAGGGGGTATGAGTTCTTTGCCAAACGCCAGTGCGGTACATTTGAGGAGGCCACTGACCAGGCCTGCGAGGCGCTTCGCAAACAGATTAAGAAACACAAGGACAAACGCGTCGTTCAGCATTAAGATGCTAAAAGGCCGCCGGGGGCGGCTTTTTTTTTGAAACCAATCCTCAACTTACAACGCCCAACACATTAATCAGTACATTTAAAGGGTGAAACGCTTACTGATAGCCTTATTGTTGCCTGTGGCCTTCCATAGTCCTGGCCAGAACAAGCAGAAAAAACTCTCCGATTTTACTATTACAGGCAGTTTCTGCATACCGGGAATCGTGAGCAGCAATATGTACCGAAAGGCCTTTGATGGGATTTACGAGGGTAACATTTCATTCAACAAGGCTTTTGGTGAAAATTTTTTCGCAGGCCTGGGCTATCAGAATTTTCTCTTCCAGAACGACGAGAGCCTGAAATACGCATATTTCAACGCCAGTGTGCCTTACAATACCCGCCTGATGGGGAACGGAGGTTTCGCGCGATTCACGTATATCCGTTTTTTCTCCAACATCGGATACATGGCATATTCTATTCAGGCGGGGTACATGGCTTCGCATTACTATAACGTGAATAATGATACCAGCAAGGCAAACCAACCCTTTGTGTCAACAAAATTCAATGCTCCCTTTATACAGCCCGAAATGAGCGCAAATTTTATTGTAGACAAAAGCATTAGTTTTGCAATACAATTAAGTTATACAACCTTGTTCAGCCACTTTGATCCAAAAGCTCCGAGATTTAACCAGTTCGGTGAAATAGCTTCAGCATCCAATAATTATGTAATGAGTTGGTTCAACATTGGGTTTGGTTTCAATGTGTTGCTGAATACCCGAAAAAAGTAATAAGATTATACAGTATGATCAGCGCCGAAACCCCGGTAAAATTTGACCGGAAAAAAATCAAAGACAGCCAACTTGTTGAAATTTACAAGAGCATTCTGAAACCCCGGATGATAGAGGAAAAGATGCTTTTGTTGCTGCGTCAGGGTAAAATAGCCAAATGGTTTAGCGGAATCGGACAGGAAGCCATTTCGGTGGGTGTGGCCCTGGCTTTGAATCATGACGAATACATACTTCCCATGCACAGGAATTTGGGCGTATTTACCAGCCGTGAAATTCCGCTGCATCGCTTATTTTCTCAGTTCCAGGGAAAGCCCGGGGGATTTACCCAGGGGCGCGACCGTTCATTTCATTTTGGCACACGCGAATATCATATTGTAGGGATGATCTCACATCTGGGACCCCAGCTGGGTGTTGCAGACGGTATTGCTCTCGCCAATCTGCTGAGCGGTAACAAAAAAGTATGTGCTGTGTTTACCGGAGACGGGGGTGCTAGTGAAGGCGATTTCCATGAAAGCATAAACACAGCCGCCGTGTGGAACTTGCCGGTTATTTTTATAGTAGAAAACAACGGTTACGGACTGAGTACACCCAGCAAGGAGCAATTCCGATGCAAATCTTTTGCTGACAAAGCCATTGGTTACGGCATAGAAGGCCTGAGCATTGATGGAAACAACGTGCTGAAAGTTTACGAAACCGTGAAGGCCCTTGCGGAAAGCATGCGCGAAAATCCCCGACCCGTATTGCTTGAATGCGTGACCTTCAGAATGAGGGGCCATGAAGAAGCCAGTGGTACCAAGTACGTGCCGAAAGACCTGATGGATGCCTGGTCGAGAAAAGACCCTGTGGCAAACTATGAACAATTTTTATTCACAGAAGGCGTACTCAACGAAACAGAATCGGAAGCCATCAAATCCGAATTCAAAAGTGAAATTGAGAAGGGACTCGAGATAACCTTTGCTGAAAACAATCCGGAACCGGATACTGAAAAAGAATTGGCAGAAGTTTACGCCCC
>DAOMFS010000057.1:0-20416 GCA_035429925.1 Bacteroidia bacterium
TCACCTTCAACGCCAGCGGCAGTTGCAGCAGCATGAGTCTGGGCACGGGCAGCGGGGGAACAGCCCTGATGCAGTTTTCCGGCAACTCGGCACTTACACTCAGCATCAGCACGCTTCTGTTTGTGAACACCAATGGTTCGGTGCTTATCTTGAACACCTCAAACGCCACCCATACCATCAACCTGAGCGGTAACCTCATCAACAACGGGTCATTCGACATGAACCGCGACGGAAACAGCCGTTGCGTCATGTTGTTCAGCCGAAACGGTAACCAAAGCATAAGCGGTACCGGAACTGTGGGAGATTTTTACCAGATGTCACTCAACATGGGCAGCAGCAGCAGCAATGTACTCGACATCACGTCTTCGGCTTTCACCGTACCCGGAAATTTTCTCGTGTTGAACAACGGAACATTTAAACTGTCTACGCCAAATACTGTAAGTGTGGTGCCTTTCACAACGGCCGGCTCAATTCCGGCTAGCGCCGGTCTTTGGCTGAACTCCTCCACGGCAGTTGTGAGTACAAGCAACGACATCAATTTATCAGGCCTGCTAAGGGTAAGCAGCGGTAGCCTGAATATTGGCAATGCAAACAACGAAGATTTGATCGCTTCGGGCGGTTTGCTGGATATTTCAGGAGGTGTAATGACCATCGCCGGAAAATACACGGCCAGCGGAACCGCTAGCAGTTTTAGCATGAGCGGAGGCAGCCTTATACTGGTTAATGTGCAAACCAACAATACCACCCTGGCCCCATTTCATCTTTCCGCGGCTGGTTCTTCATTTAACATGAGCGGTGGTAGCATTGTGATTTTAAGGGAAGGCGGCGGCGGCGGACAGAATCTGGGTTTCATCAATACCGGCAGCACCTCAGGAAGCGTTAGCGGTGGCACCTTGCAGATCGGAGACGCCGCAACACCAGCCGGCCAGCAAATGAATATCAACTCCACATACGCGTTACCAAGCCTTTTGCTTAACAGTGCCAACGTCACAGCCATGATCACCACAAATCCTCTGAATGTTGTCAACGATGTCATAATCAACAGCGGCACCCTGAACGACAACAACCTTAGCATTGCGCTTGGCGGAAACTGGACCAACAATGGTGGCAGTTATGTGAATACGGGAACAGGCACTGTGAATTTTAATTCAGGTTCAGTCACCCAGAACATATTTAAATCCGGTGGTGAAAGCTTCAATAATCTGCTTTTCAGCGGCGCGGGTCCCAAACAGCTCGCCAGCGCGGTCAGCGCCAAGGGATTCAGTATCCAAAGCGGATCTTCAGTTGACCTTGGTGCAGGCAACAATCAACTTAGCCTGAGTGGTCATTTCATCAACAACGGTACTTTCAACGCCAGGAACGGGCTGGTATTGCTGAATGGAAGCAGTTCACAAACCATTGGCGGAAGCAGTACAAGCAGCTTTTTTGATCTTAGTCTCAGCAATTCAGCAGGCGCTGTGCTCAGTCAGTCAGAAAATCTTCTGGGCACTTTAAGTTTGAACAGTGGTACGTTTAATACCAATTCCCAGATTTTCACAATAGTTTCAACCGCCACAGCCACCGCGCGTGTCGCAGCACTCAGCGGCAGCGGCGACATCACGGGTAATGTTACCGTACAGCGTTTTGTGCCCGGAGGAACCACAGGCTGGGCACTCCTGGGCACCCCAATTTCTTCACCGCTAAGCCTGCAGGACTGGGACGATGATATCTTTATTTCCTGTTCAACCTGCCCCGATGGCAGCGCCGGAGGTTTTCTATCCATTTACACTTACAACGAAGCTGTGTCCGGATCCATTGACAATCCGCTGGCCTATGTACCACTGAGTGGCATCACAGACCCCATTGTGTTCGGTAAAGGATATTGGGTGTACATGGGCAATGGGCAGTTCACCACAAACGACATCAGCCTTGATGTTACGGGTAGTCTGCGTAAGAACAACCAAAGTATTCCGCTCAGCTATAACAATTTCGGTTCAGTGGCCGACGACGGCTGGAACCTCATACACAATCCCTACCCTTCTGCCATAAGCTGGACTTCGCTTCGAGGGCTTACTGCAAACCTGGACAATGCCATATATGTGTACAATGCCGACCTGAATTCCGGGGCTGGTGGTTACGCTTCTTTTGTTAACGGCGTAAGCAGTCCCGCGCCTGGTGCCGGCGGCATTGATGACAACATTCCCATGGGACAAGGGTTTTATGTGCACTCCACAGGCGCCACCGTTCTGAATGCCAGTGAGAGCAACAAGGTGAGCGCGAACCCGGTTTTCCTCAAAAGCACTCAGTTACATAGCAGTGCCAGCGGTCCTCCTCTTCTCCGGCTTCAACTGAAAGACACCAGTTTTCGCGACGAAGCCGTAATTTACATGCAAGCCGGATCTAGCACTTCATTCGAAGCCAATTTTGATTCTTATAAACTTCCCGGCACGGACCCTACAGCGCCATATCTTGCGCTGAAGAATGCTTCGCGGCTATTTCAGATCAAGGCTGTTCCGCCTGTGAATGGCACTTACACAACAGAGGTGCTTGTGACCTGCGGAAATTCCGGCACTTATCACCTGGAGCTCGCTGATTACGCCTCTTTTCCTTTTGGTGCCTGCATTAAACTCTTCGACCGTTATACCAACCAATGGATTGACCTTAAAAGCGGGGCTTACAACGTGAATTTATACGATACCACCCTGCAGGCCAGGTTTGTATTGAGCATTACCCTGGGAAGCCTGAGCGCGGTCAGCTCTTATTCAAACCCTGATTGTGCCGCACCATCAGGCGGTCTTATTCGGGTTTTACCCAATTCACAGGGGCCCTGGAATTTTGAATGGAGGAACCAAAACGGAATTATCGTCCAAACTCACAATAATCAGGCATTCGCCGATAGCCTGAAACAACTTGCCGGTGGCACATATTCTGTGCAAGCCAGCACCCAGGGGCTTTGCGACAATTACGCGGCGGTATTTGCAATTCAACCCGTTGTTCTTCCGCTTGCGCAGTTTCTTGCTCCCGATAGTCTTGATCTGACTATGGGTGCAAATGCTCAGTTCACCAATACTTCTGGTAATTATGTGTCCTGCACCTGGGATTTTGGAGACGGAAGTCCTGTATTCAGCGGCACACAAGCCCAACACCAGTACACCAGCCCTGGCGATTTTACTGTGCGCTTATATTGTTTAAGTTTGAGTGGTTGTGTTGACAGCAGCCAGTTGTCTCTTAATGTACACGCCACTCCGGACAAGGTATGGGAGTGGGAACTTGGTCGTGGCATTCAACTGAGACAATCCCAAAGCCGTGAATTTGGTCTTTACACCCTTGGTGACAGCCCTGTTCGGAGCAAACTGCAGGTATGCGATATTACAGGACGTTTGGTACTTGATCTTGGTGAACACGACCTCAACCACAACGGATACCTGTTCTGTTTGCCTGAACAGACAAATGGACTTTACTTGCTGCGCTGTCTGACTGAGGGTAAGGAAGTTGTGTTCAAACTTCAGGTTCAATGAACTCAGTCTCCCAGGGCTTCAATGGCCTCTTCGCGGGTTCCGGCAACCTTAAATAAGGTGTGCAGTTTGGTAATGATGATGAGCTCGTTTATTTTCTTGTTCAGATTAAAAAGCACAGCTTCTCCTCCGGCAACCCTGGCTTTGGTAAGCAGTTGAATGAGGGTATTCAGACCGCTGCTATTCATATAAATGAGATTCTCAAGGTCGATGGCCCATTTGATACACCCTTTTTTAGCCAGCTCTTCGGCTTTTTCCACAAGGCCCAAGGCCTGGCTTTTATCCACCAGGTTGCCACCCAGGCCAAACACAGCTTTGTTGCCCATTTCGGTGAGTGTAAAATCAAATACCATAATCTATTTTTTTAAATTTTGACAAGTGCCCGTTTCACTCAGACTTTTACATTTGGCGAAGAAATTAAGGGAATGGTGAATCACCTTAAAATTAAGCATTTCCTCTGTTGACCTCTGAATCTGCATGATTCGCGGATCACAGAACTCAAATACCTTTTCGCAATCGGTACAGATCAGATGGTCGTGTTGCCTGTATTTATACGCTTTTTCAAACTGGGCCAGGTTTTTACCAAACTGGTGTTTAATCACAAGACCGGCAGACTGGAGAATTTCAATATTGTTGTACAAAGTAGCCCGGCTAACGCGGTAACGCTTATTCTTCATCATGGCGTACAACTGTTCAATATCAAAATGGCCTTCGTGCGAATAAATTTCATTCAGTATTGCGAAACGTTCCGAGGTCTTCCGGTGCCTGTTGGTTTCCAGGTACTGGGTCAGAATTTTGGTGACCGCTTCTTTTATCTCCTGGCTCATAAACTACGTTTCTAATGTAGAAATAATTTGAGGTTTGTGCAAATAGATCATTCTGCCTGGAAAGCTGCAATTTCTTACTTTTGTGAACTATGAGCCACGGAATCTGCACCTTCAGCTGCATCCCTGCCCGCAAGGAGGCCTCTCATGAGAGTGAAATGCTAACCCAATTGCTTTTTGGCGAATCGTATACCGTGCAGAAAAGTTTGGGGAACTGGCTTCACATTAAAACCAGTATTGATCACTACGAATGCTGGATTCATGAAAAACAACACCACCTGATCAGCGAAAAAGAATACCAGGCCATACACAAAGAACAACAGGTCTTGAGTCGCGACCTGCTGGCCCTGGTCACCGACATTGAGAAAAAAATCAGTTTCCCCGTCACCATGGGCACCGTACTCCCGCACTTCAAGACCAGGCAATTCACTATCGGGCAAAAGCATTTCAGGTTTGAAGGTGAAACCTGTGTTTCAGGCAACAAAAGCAATGCAGATGCTATTTTGAAAACGGGCGCTGAATTTCTGCACGCGCCGTATCTATGGGGAGGACGAAATCCCTTCGGGATAGACTGCAGCGGATTTACCCAGCTGGTGTTTCGTGTTAACGGTTACGAGCTGCCACGTGATGCACACCAACAAGTGGAAAAGGGTACAGCCCTGGCCTTCGCGGATGAAGCTGAGGCCGGAGACCTGGCCTTTTTCGACAATGAGGAAGGCCGAATAGTGCATGTGGGAATATTGCTGAACAATCAGGAAATCATGCACGCCAGCGGGAGTGTGCGTATTGACCGATTCGACCATTACGGCATACACAGCAAGCAAAGCAAGTCTTATACACATCACCTGAGGGTGATAAAGCGGATACTCTGAAGCACCCAAGTTGTTCACCGCTTAAGGGATGAAAATATTTCACCTCCGAAGCGTCAAACGTGCCGAAACTTCTTATCTTTAGTTGCCAGAACCTTTTTACCAATATGCCTGCAAGTCAAGAGCGCAGTACATTTACCAGAGTATTGATCCGCCGGCTTTGCCTTGTAACCGCCATGGCGGGAATCATACTTACATCAGGCGGCAAGGCACAAACCGTAAACACACAGCCCTTTCTGGATAAAAAAGCAACCAAAATCCTGGTGGACACCCTGGCCTGGCAGCTGCGCAAATACTATGTGTTTAAGGACGCCGCGACCCGCATGGGCGCGTATATTCAAAAGCGATGCAAAGAAGGTTATTACAACACCATAAGCGACCCTCATGTACTGGCCGGCCAACTCACCAAAGATGTGAGCTCTGTGCATCTCGACGAACATTTTCATGTGGAATACAATCCAGAAGCCGCGCGTGAACTGGCAGGTGAAATAGAGGATGTGCCAAGATTTGTGGAGGATAAATTAAATAAGGAAAGAGAAAAAAATTTCGGTTTCAAGAAGGTGGAGATCCTGAACGGAAACATCGCCTATCTTGAGATCAGTACCTTCTCGAGACTAAACGCGTATTCCAAAAAAACCGCTGATGCAGCGCTGGAACTAATCTCGAACAGTTCGGCCCTGATTATTGACCTGCGATACGGAACCGGAGGCTCACTCGATATGGTAAACCACATCATGAGTAAATTTTTCAGCACGCGCACCCACATCACCGACATCTATCTCCGCAGTGAGAACGATACCCTGCATTACTGGACCCAGCCCGACTCCATGCCTGGCAGGCTTTGCCAGATACCGGTATACATCTTAACCAGTTACAAGACCTTTTCAGCGGCAGAAGCCCTTACTTACGGTTTGCAATCGCTCAAGCGTGCCACCGTGGTTGGCGAAGTCACCAGAGGCGGTGCCCATACAGTGAAATACCGAAACCTCAGCAGCGGTTTCATCAGTGATATTCCCTTTGGTGTGGCCAGGAGTCCGGTTACCAAAACCAACTGGGAAAAAATCGGCATCACCCCTGATGTGATGGTGAACGAGGAGAACGCCCCCGAAACTGCTGAAAAACTTATTTTCGAAAATGCATTTCTGAAATGCCAGGATAGTCTGATGAAGAAAAAACTACGCTGGGAATACGACCTGCTCGAATCAAACAATCATCCTTATCCCATGGATACCGCCATGCTGCGGAAGTTCTCAGGTAATTATGGGCCTTACACCGTGTATTTCAAGGAAAACTGCCTTTACTACCAGAAGGTTGGCAAAGCCGTGTTTCCACTTATGCCTCTGAATGCGAACACCATGAAGGTAAAGGGAAACGACAGCTTCAGGATTGAATTTATTGCAGGCAACAACGGGCTTTATACCTCCATCATCACGCATTACGATGATGGCAGAAAGGAAGTGGCCAGAAGAAGTCCTTAAAAATTTTAAGCTCGTTAAATTTGCCTAATTGAAAAAGTGGATAACCGGGTGTGATTATATTTGCAATGCGTTTGAATACAATTAAACATAGATTTGTTCTGCTGCACCTGCTGCTATTTGTAGCCTCAATATTCATGCTTTCGGCGCAAGGACTTGCCAGCAATGAAAAACAGGGTCTCTGCAGCGGTACTTTAGTTAAACTTGTCTCCAAACACCACACTTTATTCGAAGAAATTTCACAGCAATTGGGTGAAGAAACTGAGAAAGAAAGTGAAAACACATCTGGTAAACACAGTTCAGTTCCTGCACTGGGTTTCGATTTTTATCTCCTTTCGGATTTTGGCCTACAACCTGTCCGGTTAAACATCCCGGATGAACCAAGTCCCCTTGCCAAGGCTCAGCCCCTTTACCTGAGTTCCCGCAATTTCCGTATTTGATTTTTTGCCTGTTGTGTATTGTTCCTGGTTTGAACCCAGTGACAATTTTTAAAACGTACTTTTCAACAAGCACAAATGAACTATGGATCTGCATGATCAATCCTTTAACGAAAAAGAAGTCCTTCATCTGCTGAAGCACTACCTGCCTAACCAGGCACCTTTGAAGGACTTTATCCACCACAACACCCTGCACGCCTTTCAGGACCTTAAGTTCCATACAGCCCTGGCAAGGGCCTCAGAGATTTTTGGTTACCGGGTTACACTTTCTCTGAATGAATACCGCCAGCTTTACAAAAAGGGGAAGATTCGTGAAGATGTGCTTGATCGCTTGCTGAGTGAGAAAAAACCCGGAGAAGAAGCCATCTGGAAAGAGAAACTTCTGGATGCACAGATGGACCATGTGAAGAATACGCGCATTGGTAAATTGCGCAAGGCCTGGAAACAACGCTTCAATTTTGATCTGGACCATGTGGTGCAACCGGTTTTATTCAGGATCATTTGCAGTTATCTTGACCAGGGTGTGTCAATCTGGAATTATCCCCCAAACCATCTCAGTCTGCTCCGTTCTGTAAAAGAACTTCAGAAAAACGCTTTCGCCAAAATCTTCACCAGCCCGCGGGTGATCGATATCCTTGAATCAGGACACGCATCGATGGAGAACCTGCTCGACATTCTGGTTGGTGACCCCAGATTGTACACCCAATATTTGTTCGATCAGCAATTCGCGCATCAGGGCTGGTCAGGCATGGCTGCTTTCCTGGAAGATCACCCTGAATCACTCCTGGACAGGCGGAAAATAAACCTCCACGACTTCATTGTGCTGGAATTGTTGCTTGAAATTGACGCACTTGACCGCAAATTTAAACAGGACTGGAAACCACTCGCTTCAAGACTGCTTCACCATCCCGAACCCTTGTTCGGTGATGTGGAGATCTGGGAATTCTGGCAGATCCTTTACCTCTGGCAGGACGCATTTGAATGGTCATACTACGATGGGGTTCTGGCAGGCATCCAGAGCCAGGCTAAGTTCGAAGTTGAAAGCGGAGACCGAACATTTCAGGCTTTGTTCTGTATTGATGATCGTGAATGTTCATTCAGAAGATATCTCGAGAAATTTGATCCCCTGTGCCAAACCTTTGGTACAGCCGGATTTTTTAATGCCGAGTTTTATTACCAGCCCGAGCATGGCAAGTTTTTTACCAAGCTCTGCCCTGCTCCGCTTAATCCAAAATTCCTCATCAAGGAAGTGGAACGCAAAAGCAGGCGACGCAGGGATGTGCACTTCACCAAGCGTAGTCACAATCTGCTAACAGGTTGGCTGATCACACAAACCCTGGGTTTCTGGTCAGCATTCAGGCTTTTCCTCAATGTGTTCAAACCTTCCATGAGTCCTGCTACCACATCCTCTTTCAGGCACATGGACAAGTTCGCAAAATTAACTTACCAGAATTACAATCCGCATTATGTGCACGGTGATCTGCAGATAGGTTTCTCTGTTGATGAAATGACAGACCGTGTGGAAGGTCTTCTGAAAAGCATAGGCCTGGTGAAGGATTTTGCTAAAATTGTTTACGTGGTGGGCCACGGGGCCAGCAGCGCCAACAACACCCACTACGCGGGTTATGACTGCGGAGCCTGCTCAGGTCGTCCCGGTTCAGTGAATGCACGTGTGATTTGTCACATGGCCAATCACCCTAAAGTCAGGGCTAAGCTTGAAGAAAGAGGTTTGATGATTCCGGCTGATACCCATTTTTTTGGTGCTCTACACGACACCACACGCGATGAAATTGAATTTTTTGACGAAGCCAGTTTGCCCTGGCTAAGCATAGACGAGCATCTCAGGAACCAGTTTATTTTCAAAAAAGCCCTTGCGCACAATGCCCGCGAACGTTCGCGTCGTTTTGAGTCCATTGATCCCAAATGGAGTTTGTCAAAGATCAATCGCAAAGTCAAAGTACGTTCGGTTTCACTTTTTGAACCGAGGCCTGAATACAACCACGCCACAAATTGCCTTTGCATTGTTGGAAGAAGACAATTAACCAAACAGCTTTTTCTCGACAGAAGGTCTTTTCTGAATTCGTATGACTACCGCATTGATCCGGATGGAAAATACCTGACCGGGATCTTAAAAGCAGTTGCACCGGTTTGCGGAGGGATAAATCTGGAATATTACTTCTCGCGTGTTGACAACCATAAACTGGGCGCGGGAACCAAATTACCGCATAACGTGATGGGCCTGATAGGTGTTGCCAATGGGATTGACGGTGACCTCAGGCCTGGACTGCCTGCTCAGATGGTTGAAATACATGATCCGCTCAGGCTACTGGTTGTGGTAGAGCATTACCCGGATGTGATCCTGAATGTGCTGAAGAATAATCCGGCCACCTATGAGTGGTTCCTGAACGAATGGATCCATCTCACACTTATTCATCCTGTCAGCAACGAAGTGATGGTCTTTAAAGATGGAGAATTCAATGTTTATCAGACCATGGGTACAAAACTAAATGTCAGCGACAACCTGACTGAATTGGTGCAATCAAGCAGGGACAATATTCCCGTTCATATTTTGCAGTAAGCGTTATGGTAGACTACATTCCCTGTTTCATTCTGATACCTTTTGCCGGATTTGTGCTGAGTAATTTTATACTCACCGGACGGGAACGCCTGATCTCTTCGCTCGCGTTTATCACGGTGGCCATGAATCTGACTGCTCTTGCGACCTTTGTAGGGTACTGGGTGTGGATAGGCCTGCCGGTTTTGAATTACCACGAACTGGTTATCTACACCAGCCAGGAGTATACTTTCGCGATCAATCTGTTTTTTGACAAGATCAGCGCCACCTACGCCATTGCCGGTGCGTTCCTGGCCTTGCTGGTGACAACATACAGCCGTGTATACCTGCACAGGGAAAAAGGCCATAAACGGTTTTTTGTAACCCTGCTCCTGTTCTTCCTGGGTTACAACATCACTATTTTCTCCGGTAATTTCGAAACCCTATTCCTCGGCTGGGAAATTCTGGGCATCTCCTCCTTCCTCCTCATAGCCTTTTACAGGGAACGGTATCTTCCGGTTCGCAACGCCTTAAAAGTGTTTACCGTTTACAGGATAGGCGATGTAGGAATTTTGCTGGCCATGTGGATGAGCCACCACCTCTTCGAACACAACGTGCGCTTTTCAGAACTGGCCAACGAAACCCTGGTGAGTGAACATCTTCAAAACCAAAGCACGGTTGGTTTCTTTATTTCCATGATGCTGCTCATCACAGCCGCAGCCAAATCGGCACAACTTCCATTTTCATCATGGTTGCCCAGAGCCATGGAAGGTCCGACCCCTTCCAGTGCTATTTTTTATGGTTCACTTTCAGTTCATCTCGGGGCATTTCTTCTGCTCAGAACTTTTCCCTTCTGGGAGCATCAGATGACTGTGAGAATACTGATTGCCTTACTTGGCATTTCAAGCAGCCTGGTTTGCACGGCCATTGCCAGGGTGCAATCGTCCATCAAGAGCCAGATCGCCTATGCTTCTTCGGCACAAATCGGTCTCATTTTTGTTGAAGTAGCGGCAGGGTTCGACAACCTCGCCCTGGTACACTTTGCCGGAAACGCATTTCTCAGGACTTACCAGTTGCTTGTATCACCATCAGTAGTGAGTTACCTGATACGCGAGCAATTCTACAATTTCACCCCGCGAACAGAAACCATAGAAGACAGTTTCCCGAAAAAAGTGATGAACACTGTTTATGTATTGAGTCTAAGGGAATTTAATCTGGATCTGCTGGTGGCCAAATATTTCTGGAACCCCTTAAAATTCATCGGCAAAAAAATACCGCTTAAAAACAACAAGATGTTTTTATTCGTAATCGTACCGCTTTTTATATTGGGCATCACGTTTTTTCTGGAAGAAAGTGTTGTGCCGCCTTTCTTTTACCACAAACTGCCATACCTCTACTCCTTCCTGGCCTTTATACTGGTGCTGAAAGCCTTTACCGAACGTAAGGACGTGTTCTTATGCTGGTCCCTCATCATCGCGAACCATTACCTGATCGCGTTTTCTCTGAGTTTTAATGAACACTACCAGATGAATGAGAATCTGATCTACCTTTCGGGAATAACTGTTGCGGGTGTCGCCGGCTACATCCTGCTGTATTTTCTGATCAAAAAAGAGAAAGCCATTGACCTCAGCAATTATCAGGGCCATTCTTACGAGCATCCCCGACTAACGCTCCTTTTCCTTATGGCTGTGCTGGGCTTATCAGGTTTCCCGATCAGCCCATCCTTCATCGGCGAAGATCTCATCTTCAGTCACATTCACAGCAATCAGTTTTTGCTGGCTTTTTTTGTTTCAATGAGCTTTATCCTGAACGGTCTGTCCCTTGTGCGCATATACGCAAGGGTTTTCCTTGGGCCACACCATAAAGCCTATCACGAAATTCCCTATAAATCGTCTTAAGAAAAACCAAAGTATAATTCATAAACCTATCCAAGTGAAATCAGAAAACCTCAAGTTGCAAGTACCCGCCGATGGTCTGGCGGGATTAAAACAAAATTTCGGCAAGGATGCCTTATCGGGATTCCTCGTCTTTTTGCTGGCCCTGCCCCTTAGCCTCGGCATTGCCAAGGCATCGGATTTTCCGGCCATATTCGGTGTCATCACAGCTATCATTGGAGGTGTAGTGGTGAGCATGTTCTCGGGTTCGCTACTCACTATCAAAGGTCCTGCAGCAGGCTTGATTGTCATTGCCAGTTCCTCGGTTGCTGCTTTTGGAGGAGGCGAAACAGGCTGGCACCTGGCTCTCGGTGCCGTTGTGGTGGCAGGTTTGATTCAGATCCTTTTCGGTGTGTTCAAACTCGGTAAACTGGCTGACTTTTTCCCCGGCGCCGCAATACACGGCATGCTGGCGGCCATTGGCATCATTATCATTTCAAAACAGGTGCATACCATGCTGGGTATCGATCCTTCTCACCTCAAAGGCAAAGAACCACTCGAACTCCTGGCCATGATTCCTGAAAGCCTCATGCACGAGAACGCCCACCTGGCTGAGATCGGATTTGCCTGCCTGGGTCTGATGATTCTTTTCAGCCTCATCAAGCATAAAA
Source organism: Bacteroidia bacterium (assembly GCA_035429925.1). Classification (GTDB taxonomy): domain Bacteria; phylum Bacteroidota; class Bacteroidia; order B-17B0; family Aurantibacillaceae; genus Aurantibacillus. The sequence continues at coordinate 12,199 of DAOMFS010000057.1, forward strand.
AGATCAAAAAGATTCCTGCTCCACTGGTGGTGCTTATTGTAGCCATTCCCTTTGGTCAAATCCTGCATGTAAAAACAGAAGGCGCTGTGGCTAATTTTGCCCTGGTAAAAGTGGGCAGTGTACTCAACAATTTTAAAAATGGGATTCTGAATGTGGATTTCAGCGGCATGTTCACGCACACGGGCGTGTTCATTGAATATGTGATCCTCTTCGCCCTTATCGGTAGTTTGGAATCCCTGCTAACCGCAAAGGCTATCGATGCCATGGATCCCTTTAAGCGTAAGGCGGATTTTAACAAGGATCTGCGCGCTGTAGGCATTGGCAACACCATTGCCGGTTTGCTCGGTGGTTTGCCGATGATCAGCGAAGTGGCCAGAAGCTCAGCCAATGTAGCCAATGGCGCGAAAACACGCTGGGCCAATTTCTTCCATGGCCTGTTCCTCCTGGTTGCCGTGTTCTTTGCAACATCCATCATAGAAATGATCCCAAATGCCGCATTGGCTGCAATGCTCATCTTTGTAGGTTATCGTCTGGCTCATCCACGCGAGTTTGCGCACGTGTTGCACATTGGCAAAGCTCAGTTCATCATCTTTGTGAGTACCATCATAGTTACCCTGGCCACCGACCTGCTGATTGGCGTAGGCACCGGCATACTGCTTGAAGTGATCATTAACCTGATATTAGGCGCGCCTCTAAAAGATTTTTTCAAAGGGCAGTTTCACCTCATCACACCGGAAAAAGACTGTTATGTGGTTCATGTGGATTCAGCCCTCATGTTCAGCAATATTCTCAGCTTCAAAAAATTATTCAGCACCATTCCTCCCAAAAAGAAGGTGATGATCAACCTGAGTAATTCAGTTCTGGTAGATCACACGGCTTTGCTTACCATACAAAATCTTCAGGACGAATACAGCGAAAGTGGCGGCGAAATAAGGCTTGTGGGCATGGATTACCACCGGGCCCTGGGCCAATCAGCCACTTCTGTTCGTAAACTCGAGCTCGAGTAGTACTTTTGGTCCGGCATTGGCCTCTGGATAGTTTGAAATGGAAACACGAACACTTAATTCTAAGCACCCGATGAGAATAAAACGTTTTTTGTGGATTGTATGCATGGGCTTGCAAACATTTACCCAAGCTCAAAACACCGGACTTTACGGTAAAGACGGACTAAAGATCTATCTCAGCAGCGACAGCTCTTCATATCTGAAAGCCACCGGGTATATACAGGTTTGGACACGTTACACCGATAATAATCCGGGATCGGCCCTGCGTTTTGGCACAGGCACAGCCTTGTACAACCAGGCCTCTACTTTTGATGTGGGCATACGCCGGGCCCGTTTCCAGCTTTACGGTCCCTTGAATAAAAAGGTATTCTTTTACTCCCAGTTCGGGATGAACAATTTCAGCTACCTCTCAACCCGAAAGCAAGGGGCTTTTTTCCACGATCTCCTGGCAGAATATGCAGTTAAAGAACGAAACCTAAGCATAGGAACTGGCTTAACCGGCTGGAGCGGGCTTTCCAGGTACGCCTCACCATCCATTGCTTCCACCCTGATGTATGATGCCCCGCTTTACCAGCAGGCTACAAATGATGTAAGCGACCAGTTTCTCCGAAAACTAAGTGTTTACGCTAAGGGTAAACTGAGTAAGCTCGACTACAGGCTGGCCCTTAGCAAACCCATGCCGGTTCAGCTCGCTTCAGTTACGGTAGATACCACGCTCGATGCCAAATTCAGAAACATCAGCGTGTTCTCGCCACAACCAGCGCAATTACAATATCAGGGTTATTTCAGCTGGCAATTTCTGGATGAGGAAAGCAATCTCATTCCATATACCACCGGAACTTACCTCGGCAAAAAAAGAGTGTTTAATCTGGGAGGCGGCTTTATACAGCAAGCCCAGGCCATGCGCCATGTTGATGTTTCAAATGAGATCGTTCACAGCCAGATGCTGCTCTGGAGTCTGGACGCTTTTTTCGATTACGCACTGAACCGCGAGAAACAAAATGCCCTAACAGTTTATGCCTGTTATTCAGATTACGATTTTGGTCCCAACTATATCCGCAGCCTGGGTGTGATGAATCCCATGAATGCCAGCAGCAACGCTGCGGTAAATAAATACAGCGGGTATGGAAACGCCTTTCCCATGTTCGGAACCGGAAACATTTACTATATACAGGGCGCTTACCTGTTCAGAAAAGACCTCCTGAAACACCTGGGCACACTGCAGGTTTATGCCGACGCCATGCTGGCACAGTACCAGGCACTCAAAAGCACCATGATGGTATTTGACGGCGGTGTTAACTGGCTGATCAGAGGTCATTCCTCCAAAATATCCCTGAACTACCAGAACAGGCCTGTGTTTCAGCAAAACAGCTCCACAGGTTACGGCGAAGAACTCAAAGGTTCGCGCAAAGGCATGCTGGTACTGCAGTTCCAGGCAGGGTTTTAGGCGATCATCTTCTTCTGTTTTACATTTTTTGCGAAGCCTTCGCCTGAATGGGTTTGTTTTGGTGATTTTATTTTGGTTAGATTTGCCACACATGGAAAAACGGAATCGATATCTGGCTATTGCAGTTTTTCTCTGCGGTATGTTGGTAAGCATTTTCAACTTCCTGCCTTACCTGCATGAAGAGAATCCCGGTTCCAAAATAGAACTCTGTCAGAAATCTGATTTGGCAGATACAGGCGATGACCAGGGACCAGAACAAAACCACGATTTTTCCGCAGGCTTTATCAACCAGAGCATGACCTTTTTGAATCCCCTGTGGTTTAGCACCAGTTTTAAGCCCTTTACCAGCCGGGCCTTGTGTGAATGTACGCTCCAGATGCTCACACCACCTCCGAAAGTATAGTTGTCATTCGCTCAAACCGTTTGTTCAACGCATACTTAATTTAGTTACACATGAAATACAATTCCCTGCTGGCTGATCTCAAAGCCGGACTGGTCGTTTTCCTGGTGGCCCTGCCACTTTGCCTGGGTATTGCCCTCGCGCAAAACGTACCTTTGTTTTCCGGACTCATTGCCGGTATTGTGGGTGGCATAGTGGTGGCGGCCATCAGCGGATCGCGCCTTTCGGTGAGTGGTCCCGCGGCCGGACTCACCAGCGTTGTACTGAGTTCTCTTTTAAGCCTGGGCTCCTTCGAAAATTTTCTGCTGGCCCTTTGTGTAGCGGGTATAATTCAAATCCTGCTTGGCTTGCTGAAAGCCGGTGTAGTGGGTTATTTTATTCCCAGTGCGGTCATCAAGGGTATGCTGGCTGCCATTGGTTTGATCCTCATCATTAAACAGGTGCCGCATTTGTTTGGATACGACCAGGATGTGGAAGGTGATGAAGATTTCCTGCAAACGGACGGGAAAAACAGTTTCACAGAACTGGCGGACATGTTTCATCAGATCAGTCCGGGCTCAGCCCTCATTGGCATATTCTGCCTTCTTCTGATGTTTGTCTGGCAAAGCAGATATTTCAGACGTTTTAAGCGCATTCAGGCCATTCCTGCCGCCCTGGTTGTGGCGCTCAGCGGCACCATTCTGAGCCTGTGTTTTTCATTCGCAGGGAACGGCCTGGAAATTAAACCCGAGCATCTTGTGAACCTGCCTGAGTTTCACAGTCTCGACGATCTGCTTCATGTGTTTATTCTGCCCAACTTCGGCGCCATCAAGGATCCAAAGATCTATCAGGTGGGTCTGGTGATCGCGGTAGTGGCCAGCCTGGAAACCTTGTTGTCGATTGAGGCTGTTGATAAACTCGATCCGGATAACCGCATTTCCCCAACCAACCGGGAATTGTTTGCCCAGGGTGCCGGTAATCTGGTGTGCGGGCTCATTGGCGGTATCCCTATCACCTCGGTGATCGTAAGAAGCTCAGTGAATGTGAGCGCTGGTGGTAAAACCCAGATCTCATCCATTGTGCATGGCTTACTCTTCCTGATCGCCATATTTCTGATCCCTGGCTGGCTGGAGATGATACCGCTGTCGGCACTTGCAGCCATCCTGATAGCCACAGGTGTGAATTTGTCGAAACCCGCCCTGTTCCGCAACACTTTTAAACAGGGCTGGGACCAATTCTTACCCTTCATGCTTACCATAGTGGTGATGCTTTTCACTGATCTTCTCATGGGCGTTGGCGCCGGCATTGTGCTTGCCGTGGTGTTTATACTCAGGCAACAGCACAAGGCACCCTTTAAATTGATTCGCGACGAGATCAATGGTCAGGTTAATGTGTTCATGAAACTGACTCAAAATGTGACCTTCATCAACAAAGGCAAATTCATTGACGTGTTTAGAGATGTGCCCGAGAATGCCGTGGTGTATATTGATGGAGGCAGAAGTGTTTTTATTGACAAGGATGTGCTGGAAGTGATCACGGCATTTAAAAATTTTGCGCATGTGAAGAACATCACAGTTCATCTTGAACAAATACCAGAAGTAGACGTTTACGAAACCCATTAACACCAAAAAAATGAGTGATTCATCTTACGAAAGACTGATACACGGCAACAAAAAGTTCTCCCTGGAGAAACGCTTCGATGACCCCGAGTATTTTAAAAAACTAAGTCTGGGCCAAACACCCGATTACCTTTGGATTGGTTGCAGCGACAGCCGAGTGCCGGCGAATGAGGTCACCAACACCAAAAGCGGGGAGATTTTTGTGCATCGCAACATTGCCAACGTTGTAGTTCACACCGACCTCAACGTGATGAGTGTGGTGGAATACGCCGTGAATGTGTTGGGTGTGAAACACATCATTGTCTGCGGCCATTATGGTTGTGGTGGCGTGCGTGCGGCCATGAGCCACAAATCCTTCGGACTGGTGGACAAATGGCTGCGCAACATCAAGGACGTGTACTTTAAACACAGGGTGGAGCTCGACGCTATTGCCGACGCGGATAAGCGCGCCGACAGGCTCACCGAACTGAATGTGATCGAACAAGTACGTAACCTGGCAAAGACCAAGATCATTCAGAAAGCCTGGCACGATAAAAAGAAAGTTGAAATTCACGGCTGGGTGTATGGACTGAACAGTGGACTTATTACAGAACTCAATGCCATGCACGATGAGAAGGACGACATTGAACCCATTTATCGTTATGAGTTTGATTGATCTATTATTCGAAATCATAGTCAGGAAAAAGAACTTTAGTAGATTTGCAGTTCATTATGAAAACCGTCCTCATCACCGGAAGCACCAGCGGCATAGGTCTGGGCATAGCCAGAGAATTCGCGAAAAGCAAAGCTTATAACATTGTATTCAATGGTCTGGAAAGCGATGGGCCGCAAACCAGCGAAGCCATAGGCCGGGAGTTCGGCATCAAAACATTGTTTTCCGATGCCAACATGCTTGATCCTGTAGCCTTGAAACGCATGGTGAAAGAAGCCGAAGCCCTGTTCGGAAACTTGGATGTACTGGTAAACAATGCCGGCATTCAGCATGTGGCGCCAATCGACGAGTTTCCTGAAGAGAAATGGAACGCCATCCTGGGCATCAACCTCAGTTCAGCCTTCCATCTCAGCAAAGCGGTTTGGCCTGCCATGAAAAAAAAAGGGTTCGGACGCATCATCAATATTGCCTCAGCACACGGTCTTGTGGCTTCTGAGTTCAAAAGCGCTTACGTGGCCAGCAAACATGGCATCATCGGGCTCACCAAAACCCTGGGTTTGGAAGGTGCCCCTTTTGGCATTACCTGCAATGCCATTTGTCCGGGTTATGTAAAAACGCCCCTGGTTGAAAAGCAAATCACCGACCAGGCCAGAGCACATGGTTTAAGCGAAGAAGAAGTGGTCACCAAAGTGATGTTGCAGAAACAGGCCATCAAATCTTTTGTGCCTGTGGAAACCCTGGGTCAGCTTGCGCTTTTCCTGGCCTCAGAACAGGCTGCCACCATAACCGGTACCGCCTTGCCTGTTGACGGAGGCTGGAACGCCCAATAAAACTGTGGCGCTGTTTGCAGCAACGCGCTTCCGCACTTGTATTATTTAACATCAATCTGTTTAGTCTTCTTTTCGCCGGGTTTAAAGTTCCTACCTTTGCCAGCTTAAGCTTATGAAATTACTTTACCGTTACATCAGCCAGCACAAAGCCCTGTTGGCCCTGGCTCTTCTTCTGGCGAGCATCAACCAGTGTTTTTCACTTTGCGATTCCATCATCACTGGTCAGCTCATTAACCGTTTCGGCGCACCACATACCGGCGAAAGTGGCGGATTCTACTGGTATCCAGGAGCTGATTTCGGTAGCTTCACTAAGGCCATTATGGTTTTCCTGGCTTTATCAATAGGTGCAGCGTTGATGTCGCGCATTGCTAAGAATTTCCAGGATTACTTCACCAATATTATTATTCAGCGTACAGGAGCGCAAATGTATACAGACGGCATTAAAAAAGCGCTTTCCCTGCCCTATCGCGATTTTGAGGACCAGCGCAGCGGAGAAACACTGGGGAAGCTGCAAAAGGTAAAAGCCGATACCGAAAAGTTCGTGAACATTAGCATTGGCTTGATCTTTCAGTCGCTGGTGGGCATAGTGTTCGTGTTTGTGTATGCCATGCGGATTCACTGGCTGCTTGGGCCTTTGTTCCTGGCAACTGTTCCGGTGATCGCAACCGTGAGCTCCATACTCGGCAAAAAAATAAAAACCATTTCAAGAGAAATACTCGGTGAAACCACAGCTCTGGCCGGCGCCACCACCGAATCACTCAGGAACATAGAACTGGTAAAAAGTCTGGGACTGACAGAGCAGGAAGAGAAACGCCTGAACAACACCACACGGAAAATACTGGGTCTTGAACTGAAAAAGGTGCGTTATGTGCGTTCCCTGAGTTTTATTCAGGGCAGCACTGTGCATTTTGTTCGAACCCTGCTGGTGTTCTCGCTGTATTGTTTTGTATTCAATGGTGTGATCCGTGTAGGAGATCTGATCACCCTGATGTTTTTTTCCTTCTTTATTTTTAATCCGCTTCAGGAGCTTGGCAACGTTATCGCAGTGTACAACGAAACCCGGGCGAGCATGGATAATTTCTCCAAACTCATGAATGCCGAATCTGAGTACGTGCCTGATGAACCTTCACGTTTGGGGGAGATCAGGGAAGTGCATTTTAACAAGGTAAGCTTTGGCCACAACAGTTCCAAAGGATTTGCCGTGCAGGACGTTGAATTACACATCAAACAAGGCGACACCATAGCCATTGTGGGTCCAAGCGGAAGCGGCAAAACCACTCTGGTGAAATTGTTGCTGGGCCTGTATAAACCCAACACAGGCACAGTATTGTACAACAACATCAATTCCTCTGTAATCAACCTCACAGAATTGAGAAAACAACTGGGCCTGGTATCTCAGGATGCCCAGCTCTTCAGCGGTACCATACGCGACAACCTTTTGTTCGTAAATCCGGCGGCCACCGAGGCCAGAATGCTGGAAGTCCTCAATAAAGCGGCCTGCGGTTCCATCTTAAACAGAGCTGCTAAAGGACTTGACAGTACCATTGGCGAAGGTGGCATCAAACTCAGCGGTGGTGAGAAACAACGCCTCTCCATTGCCAGGGCTCTTATGCGTGAACCCAGGCTTTTGATTTTCGACGAAGCCACATCTGCTCTCGACTCTCTTACCGAAGAGGATATTTCGCGCACCATACGTGAACTCAGCTCAGGAAAAAAACAAATCACCATCATGATAGCCCACCGCCTTTCCACCATCATGCATGCCGACAGGATATTCGTGATGGAACAGGGGCGCATCATTGAGAGCGGGCGGCACGAAGACTTGCTGGAAGAGAAAGGTCTGTATTACGCCATGTGGCGGCAGCAAATAGGCGAACGCAAGCCTTTGGTGACCGGATAAAAAAAGCACCCTCCGCCGGAGGATGCTTCCAAGAATAAAATTAATCCCTTACTTAATGCGCCGGTGCGGCAGCTGCACTGTCTGCTTTTTGCGCTTCAGGAGCCGGAGCCATTTCAGCAGCTTTGTGGTGTTTGCTGTGGTCTCCTTTCATACAGGCATCCATGCACTCATCAGTACATTCGCTTTTGCATTCCCCGCAATTCATTTTGTGGGCACCCATGCCTTCATGGTGCATCTTATGATCACCACGTTCGCAGGCTTCCATGCATTCTTTTGAACAGGAATCCTTGCACTCACATTTGCCATGATGGGGCTTGGGATCACATAAACTCAAGAACAAGAGTATGATCAAAACGGTAACCGAGGCCAGTATAAATGGCACAGTAA
>DAOMFS010000058.1:0-19044 GCA_035429925.1 Bacteroidia bacterium
CTGGCAACCATTGGCTGCGTCGGCTTTAAAAAACCCAAAGCCATACTCCATGGTGGCCGGGTTTGAACTGTTAGGGTCCAGCAGATCTATACCATCCAATGTGATATAATCTGATCCCACAAAACTCCAGATACCGTCTTGCTGCGCCGAGCCGGGCGTTCTCACCCCGCCTCCAAATGCAGTGATGAGGGGATTTGCGCCTGCTCCTGATTTCTGAAAAGTGATGGGGTTAGACAATGTACCAGTGGCCGTTAAGGTATAACCTCCTGCTGGAGCCGTTTCGGTGTAAGCCGCGCTAATATTGAACACCACAGGTGCGCTGACCCCCTGTACATTCAAGGCCGTGATGGCGCTGGCCAGATCGGGAAAGCTGCCTGGTATGGAATATGTCCCGCTTAGTTGTGCAAATGTCTGAATATCAGTGCTTAGAACAAATAAACCGAGGAAAAGTATCCGAAAAAGAGCCTTCATGAATCCATATGGGGTCAGTTCTAAGTCAAATTTAATGTATTTCGCTTAAAAACTTTGCTATTCCTACGAATTTCAGCGATAAAGGTTCACAATCCTTCGACTAAATTCGGCAATTCTGAGCGATTTGAAGTCAAAAAAAAAAGGCCATCCTCCCGGATGGCCTTTACTGACTCTTTATGCCATTATTCGATCAGGATTTTTACATTCTGCACCTGTTTGTTGTGACTTACCCTAAGATAATAAACACCTTTGGTGAGATGGCCCAGATCAAGGTTCTCGCTTAGCTTCTCACTGCTTAAGGCAAATACCACCTGGCCCAATTGGTTCAGAACATTCAGTTCTTTCTTGCCTTCAAATCCAAAGTCAATTCTGAATGCGCCGTTCGATGGATTTGGATACAGTTCTATCCAGGCATCCTCCCCTGCATTAATCTCCGCAAGTCCTGTACAAGCGTAAACCCGTATAACCACATGTCCTTCGTTTTTGCAACCGTTGTTGTCGGTAACCGTTACTGTATAGTAATCGGGTGAAAATTGAGGGCTTACACTGAACACCGCACCTGTTGTGGTTCCCGGAATCCAGGCATAGGTATTACCACCAGAAGCTGTGAAGGTTATGCTCTCTCCAACACATATGGACACGTTATTAGCAGGTAAAATGGTTACCACAGGCAATTGATACAGACCAATAGACAGGGTTTTGCTGGATGAACAATTTTGCGAACTTGTTCCGTTCACAGTATAGGTACTGGCCACACTTGGTGTAATGGCCATGACATTTCCCACTGTGCCCGTGCTCCAGGTATAGGTACTGGCTCCGTTGGCGGTGAAGGTGGCTTCTGAACCCACACACACCGATGAACCACTTTGGGCTACTGTGATAACAGGAAGGCTGTTGGTGAACACCGTTATGGTTTTGGTACTGGCACAATTGTTCACGGTCTCTGTTGCACTCACCGAATAGGTTGTATTTACCGATGGACTAAGCGTAACAGTTGGACTATTGCTTCCCGTGCTCCAGGTATAGGTATTGGCACCGGATGCGGCGATGCTCACAGATGAGGTAGAACAAACCGTTGCCGAAGCTGGAACCAGCGTTATGGTTGGAGAGGGGAAAGTGTTAATGATACCAGTGGTAGAAGACGTGCAACCCAGAGCATTGGTTCCGGTTACCGTATACTGCATGGGTGCCGATGGTGTGAATACCGCGCTTGTACTTGTGCTTGCATCACTCCAGGTGTAAGTAGAAGCTCCTGTGACGCTCACCGTAACCGGGAAGTTAGGACAAGACGTGGTGAAATTTGGTGTAAGCGATAGCACCGGCAACGAATACGTTGTCACGGCAACAGTGGCCGATGTTTTGCAGCCATCGGGACTAGAACCCGTGACTGTATAATTTGTGTTTGCCGACTGGTACACCGTGATGGTTGGCGTCGTCACCTGATTATTCCAGGTATATGTTACCGCACCTGAGGCCGTGAAGTTAGCACCCGCGAATACACAGACCGAGGCAGAAGCAGGGCTCACATTCACGATAGGGAGTGAATACGTAAGCACAGGTACAGTGAGTGAGCTTGTGCAACCTGCTGCCGATGTACCGATAACTGTATAAACTGTACTGGTTGTTGGTGTCAGCGCAACAGTATTGCCGCTAGGTCCCCCATTCCAAGTGTACGTTGATGCCCCGGATGCCGTGAAGTTGATCGTACTCAGCGAGCAAACAGATGGCGTGGCCGGACTCACCGCAACAGTTGGAAGCGGATTTACCACAAGCGTAATGGTCTTCACACCATTGCAGATGTTTGTTCCGGTTCCGGTAACCGTATAAGTTGTGCTAACAGAAGGGTTCACAACAATCATTGTGGCATTGGATGCCGTATTCCATGTATACGTATTGGCGCCGGAAACACTAAGACTGGCTGTTCCTCCAACACAATATGCTGTTGGTGTAGCGCTTACAACCAGAGTAGGTGAAACCAGGCTGTTCACAGTAAGTGTTGCCATTAATGCCGCGGGGGAAATGCAACCGTTTGCTCCGGTTCCGCTAACAGTATAAGTGGTATTAACAATCGGAGATACGGTTGTTGACGCTCCGCTGGTGGTTCCGGTTGGGCTTGTGTACGTGTACGTTGAGGCACCTCCGCCGGTGATCACAAAGGGTTGGCCGGGGCAGATGGATCCACCTCCGCTGGTAGTAATGGTAGGTGAAGGGAGAATGTTTACGCAGTAATCTTCTGTTTCACCCCAGGTGGAATAGGCTCCGACAGAAGGAGGGTTTTGCCCCGTTCCCTCCAGAGCGATCACACGCATGCGCGTTACACCTGTAGAAGCCGTCATGGGTATGGTTACCGTTCCAACATTATTGCCCTGAATGGCGTTGGTGTTGTTATATACCATTTCTCCAGGATCCGTGAAAACGCCGTTTTGGTTGTAGTCAATATAGATCGACATGCTCATGCCATACCAACCATTGCAGGTGCCAATGTTCACAGTGAACGGGACTGCGGCGCCCAGACAAGCGTTGGGAGCTGGTACAAAACCAGCATAATTGCTGTAGAGCTGGTTTGACGAACCCGGTCCTGGACCAACCGAAGCACAGGTGCTCACATTGTTCATTGTGCCAAATGCCACTTGCAGAATTTCTTCATCGCCTGTATAAATAGGAGCAGAAGCGCCATAGGTGTTGCATACACATGGACCCGGATTCACCACAGAATAAGACACCACGCCGGAGGTAGCCGACAAGGCGCTCACTGTGCAGGTTGTCACCATCTGGTAATAAGTTGTGGATGTTGTGCTGGTAGCAAATGCCGGTGAAACAGCTCCTGAAATATTGCTCCAGGGCCCTGCTCCACTGGTGGCGGACTGCCACTGAAAAGTAATACCTGCAGCTGTAGATGTGCCTGTTGCGCTAAGCAGTATGCCTGCACCAGGACAACCACTCGGGCTGGAAATGGCGGCAACCGGACTGGCTGGGGTTCCACTGCACATGGGTGGATAAGAAGTCCAGCTCACATCATCCACAAAAATATTGTTACCGTATGCAGAAGTTGCCCGCAGAATCAGATACACGGCTGTGTTTGTAACAGTATTTGGAATGGTGTATGCATATTGATACCAGCCATTGCCACCAACAACAGGCGACAGATTGATAGCCCTGTTCACCGTACCCAGTAATGTTGCACCGGTAAGGTTAGCCGCTGTGTTGTAATACACATCTATCTTGTCGGCCGTTCCAAGATAACCATTGTCACGGTACATCCAGAAACTAACAGCAGCGCCTGAGGCATTGTTCAACAAAGAAAAAGGCGGGGTGATCAATGCCCTGTCGCCGGTTGAAGCGCTATACGAATTGAACTGAGCCTCCCCTGCGCCAGAATGAGGCGCTTGTGTTGGAAAAGTTCCGGCTGTAACCCTTGTCCAAACAGCTGTTCCAGATGTGAGAAAATCTGTCCATCCCGGCGGTACAAAAGTGGCACCATCAAACGACTCCGTATTCACTACCTGTGAACGCATCCAGCCGGGATCCACGATCAAAAAGATTCCAATCAAATAAACCAGAAATTGAATTTTGCCTTTTTGATTTACTAATACCCGTGCACCGGAACTGTGTTCACTGCACGCGCTCAAAACTTTTTTCATTACCAAATAATTTAAGTTAATACAGAGGGCCGCTGAGGCAAGGCGATGGCAGAATATATGAGATCGCTGCTAAATAGGATCTCGCCTTACAAAACTAAGGTAGAAAATTTCATTAGCGTTTTTAAAATTTAACATAGCTTAAAAAAGCCTTAAAAAAACATCAAAAAAAATGCGGGACCGATTATCGGATCCCGCAAAACTTTTAAAAATTTGAGGTCTGTTATTTCAGCTTGAAAGCGGCTTTTACCTTTACTACATAATCAAGCTTTTCCCAGGTGAATAACTCCACTTTCATGGTTTTGGTTTTTCCTTCCGGCGTTTTGAATGTTTTGGTCACCACTTCATTCTTGCGGCCCATGTGGCCGTAAGCCGCCGTTTCGCTGTACATTGGCGTGCGGAGTTTCAGACGCTGCTCGATGAAATAGGGCCGCATGTCAAAAACTTTCTCCACAATTTTAGCGATTTCCCCATCGCTCATTTTCACTTTCGCTGTGCCGTAGGTATTGATGTAAATGCCCATAGGTTGTGCTACACCGATTGCATATGAAACCTGAACGAGAACTTCGCTGCACACGCCTGCAGCGACCAGATTCTTCGCAATATGTCTTGTGGCATAGGCTGCCGACCGGTCAACTTTACTGGGATCTTTGCCTGAGAAGGCACCACCTCCATGTGCACCTTTTCCGCCGTAAGTGTCTACTATAATTTTACGTCCAGTGAGACCGGTATCTCCATGTGGACCGCCAATAACAAATTTGCCTGTAGGGTTGATATGGTAACTGATCTTGTTGTTGAAGAGCTGTGCGTACTTCGGGTAGTTTTTCTTCACACGGGGGATCAGAATTTCCACGATGTCCTTTTTGATTTTGGCTAGCATTTTTGATTCTTCGTCAAAATCATCGTGCTGGGTTGATACCACAATTGCGTCTATACGCACAGGATTATTATTATCATCGTATTCCAGTGTAACCTGAGATTTGGCGTCTGGGCGCAGGTATTTGATCTGTTTGTTTTCGCGGCGCAGCGCGGCAAGCTCAAGCAAAATCGCGTGAGCCAGATCTAGCGCCAAAGGCATATAATTGTCGGTTTCGTTGGTGGCGTATCCAAACATCATGCCCTGATCACCGGCACCCTGGTCTTCTTTCTTCTTACGCTCAACACCCTGGTTAATATCCTGAGATTGCTCGTGTATTGCCGACAACACCCCGCAGGAATTGGCCTCGAACATGTATTCAGCCTTGGTATAACCGATTTTACGGATTACCTGACGCGCAATGTCCTGCACATCGAGATAGGTTTTCGACTTCACTTCTCCGGCCAGAACCACCTGCCCGGTTGTTACAAGTGTTTCACAGGCCACTTTTGAACTGGGGTCAAAAGCAAGAAAATTGTCGATCAGGGCGTCTGAAATCTGATCGGCTACTTTGTCAGGATGTCCTTCTGACACAGATTCTGAGGTGAATAAATATCCCATGGATGAGTTGAGTTGTTTGGTTTCTTTTTATGTTGAATTGAAATTTTAATTGTTTGGACGGGAATCACTCGGCCGGACTGAGCTCGAACTGGTAAAATTCCATGATCTGGTTACAGAGCAATTTCCTGCAGGCTTCATCCACCTTTGCCTTGGCACTGTTTTCGTTATCGGCCGTAACTTCCAGGCTGATGTGTTTACCAATTCGCACATTTTGAATTTCAGGCAGGTGCAAATTCTTCATGGCGCCACTTACCGCTTTTCCCTGAGGGTCAAGCAGGGCCTTCAGCGGCATCACATCAATATCGGCAATATACTTTGGCATTTACGTGATTTTTAGGGGACAAAAATAGAACTAATGTCGGGCTTTAAAAAATATATTATTCACAGTACTGATCAGGATATAAAGCAAGATCAGCAGGGGGATGGCCCTGATCTGAAAAAGGGCCAGCAGTAAAGCCGACAGGCCCAGCAGGCTGTAGCGCATGCTGTTCTCCTTCCAGGTATAGGTTTTGAATTTTAAGGCCAGCAAGGGCCATTCTGCCACCAGCAAATACGACATGAGCACACAGCCCAAAACCAGGCTGTATACATTGTTCATACCCATCATCAGTGTAGTTGGATGATCGAGGTTCAGCACCAGCCCTGCGATCAACAGGGCGTTGGCCGGGGTGGGTAAACCAATAAACTGATCGCCCTGCCTGCTGTCGTTGTTGAATTTTGCCAGTCTCAGTGCTGAAAATACAGGAATCAGTAAGGCCAGATATGGGAGATACATACTCCAGGCACCGAGTAATTGTGGGTTGTTTTCCAGTTCCACATGCTGGATGTTATTTTGTACAGCGATCCAGAACAGTTCCTTTTCATTGTTAGCCAGCAATGCGAATTGAATCAGGCGAAACATCATAAATCCGGGCACCAGGCCAAAACTCACCATATCGGCCAGACTGTCCAGGTCTTTACCTATAGGGGAATACGCTTTCAGGAGCCGTGCAGCAAAGCCGTCGAAAAAATCAAAAAGAACCGCCAGGAACACCAGTAAGGCCGCCAGATGCAGGTCGCCGCTGAATATCTGTACGAGGGCCAGGCAACCGCAAACAAGGTTCAGGCTGGTGAGTGTATTTGGAATATGTTTCAGAAACCTCATCTGGTTCACGAAAGCCCTGCGCTCAGCTCTTCCCACTTTTTCATTTCTGCTTCCAGCTCGGTCTTCATTTTGTTGTAATTATCAAAGAAATGTCTGTCGTGCATGAGTATCGCGTATTCAGTGGCATCAGACAATTTTTCATCCATAAAGCGGATTTCCAGTTCCATTGCCCCAATTTTTTCCTCCAGCTTTTTCAGCTGTTTATGGACCTGTTTTTGTGAATCCTCAGCCACCTGAGATGTGACGGGCTTTGGCTTCGGCTCAGTGGTTTTGGTTTTTTCTGCGGGTTTTTTATCAAGGTCCAGTTCATTCAGGCGTTCTACCTTGCGCAGTTCCATGAATTCTTCAATGCCACAAAGGTGTTCCTTCACCTGCCCGTCCCTGAATTCAAACAAGCGGTTGCAGATCCCTTTCATAAAATCCCGGTCGTGGCTCACCATGATCACTGTGCCTTCATAATCCATGAGGGCTTTTTTAAGGATATCTTTTGATCGGATATCGAGGTGATTTGTTGGCTCGTCGAGAAGGAGCAGATTATAAGGCTCCAGAAGCAGTTTACACAGGGCCAGGCGGCCTCTTTCTCCGCCACTCAAAACCTGCACTTTTTTGTCGATGTCTTCGCCCCTGAACAAAAAGGAACCAAGCAATCCCCTCACCTGTTTCCTCACTTCTCCCACTGCAAGGTCGTCGATGGTTTCAAAAACGGTTTTTTTGGGATCGAGCTTTTCCTCCTGATCCTGCTCAAAATAACCGCTAAGTACACTGTGCCCATGCTTCACCTGGCCATCAAAAGGTATGCGGCCTGCAATCATCTTCATCATGGTGCTTTTGCCTTCCCCGTTGCGACCAACCAGACCTATTTTCTCACCTTTGGTGATGATAAAGTTCGCGTCGCTGAATATTCGTTTATCCGCAAAAGCCTTGCCGGCATGTTCAACAGTGAGCACAATTTTACCACTGTGTGCCGGAGCCGGAAACCTGAAATGCATGCTTTGGTTATCGTCTTCATCCACTTCCACACGTTCGATGCGGTCGAGTTTTTTGATGAGGGATTGGGCGAAAGACGCTTTATTGGCCTTAGCCCTGTATTTATCGATGAGCATTTCGGTGTGCTCGATCATTTTTTGCTGGTTGCGGGCCGCGCTTTCCTGTTGTTCTTTACGTTCCTTGCGTAAGACCAGGTAGCGCGAGTAATTGGTTTTGTAATCGTAAATTTTCTGGTTGGAAATTTCTATGGTACGCCGGGTCACATTGTCGAGAAAGGTTTTGTCGTGGGAGATCAGCACCACCGCTCCGGCAAAACTCTCCATAAAGTCTTCGAGCCACATGATGGCCTCTATGTCGAGGTGGTTGGTAGGTTCGTCAAGCAGCAATACATCCGGATTCTGAAGGAGCAATTTGGCCAGTTCAATTCGCATGCGCCAGCCTCCACTGAATTCAGCGGTTTGCCGGTTAAAATCTTTTCGCGTGAATCCCAGGCCCTTCAACACTTTTTCAATCTCCTCATGCATGTTTGCCACACCGAGTAAATCAAGCCTGGTGTATATGTGCGACTGTTCTTCAATGAGAGCCATGTAAGCCGCAGATTCGTAATCGCTGCGGGTTTCGAGCTGGTGATTGATGTCCGCAATGCGGTCTTCCAGTTCCCTGATCTCTTCGTATGCTGTTTCAGTTTCTTCAAATACAGAGCGGCCGTGCTGGTGTATCATGTCCTGTGGCAGATAACCAATTTTACAGGATTTGGGCATGGCCACCTCGCCCGTGGTAGGTGCCTGCAAACCGGAAAGTATTTTCAATAAGGTACTTTTTCCGGCTCCGTTTTTACCGGCAAGGCCTATCCTGTCCTTCGGGTTGATGAGGAAGGAAATGTTTTCAAATAAGCTGTGCCCCCCAAAAGAAACCGTTACAGAATTAACTGAGATCATGCCTTGTACCTTTTAAGTGGGCAAAGATACGCTAATTTTTCAGCCTTCATTCCGGCTCCTCATCTGCCGTTGACACCAGGTGAGACTTAATTTTCTCATAAGTTGCACGAAGGTCCAGATCCTGATCAAACTGCAGCTTTGAGCCGGGCTCATTTTCTATGGTTTGTATTCTGGCCAGTGCATCCGGGTGCGTGCTCAGGTAATGCATGAAGCCCGGGTTGTTGTCGGTTTCCTCTTTTAAAATGTGCAGAAGATCAAGCATTCCGGCTGGATTCACTTTATTGCGGATCATGATGTTCAAACCATGTATGTCGGCTTCAGTTTCCAATTCCCGTGAATAACTCAACTGCCTGAACTCATCGGCCCTCGACACCAGCCCCGAGGCATCACCAAAGAGTAAACTCAACACAATACCCGAAGCCATTGATCTGGACAAACTTTTCAGCGAATGTCGCTTGCTGATATGCGACACTTCATGTCCTAACAAGGCCACCAACTCTTCGGGACTCCGGATCTTTTCGAGCAAGGCCGAGTAAATGTAAACACGGCCACCAGGCAGGGCAAAAGCATTGATCTCATTGGAAACAATGAGCTTTACCGAAATTGGGTATACTGAATCCAGTTGCAGCTGCGATACAAATCGCCCCAGGAAAAAATTCACTGAATCTATGGTCCTGGTTTCCCCGGCATAGAGGTCCGACAATCGGTCTCCAAGGCTGATCTCTGCGCTCAGGGGTACAAACACTGTGGCTTTTTCAGCCAGCCAGGGTAAGGTATAAAGGTACAGCAAACCAGCTATCAGCAAGGTGCCAACAGATATCCCGAGGATGGTGTAAAGACTTTTGGTACTCATTTTACCCTGAACTGCTTCGCTTTGCCTTTTCCCTGTCACCCATTCCGCGTATAGATTCGCCGCCTGAATGCCTGTGCCAGAAAAAACTGAAGAATCCTTATGAGAAAAGAAGTATGTGCCCTGTTCTTCTTTGCAAGTCAGGAGATCGGCTTTTTGCCAAATCAACATTTCGCCGTTTTCCGGATAAATATAAAGGTGTGAAGCGCTCACCTCATACTTGCAAGGTTCTGGGGCCGGGGCATCGTTCCTGCTTAAAAAGCCGGCCTCTGAGCGGAAAGCATCCTGTGCCGGCATCAGTTGAGTTCGTATCGCAGATTGATCAGTTTGTCAATGGCCAGAAGAAATTCAGTGTTGATAGCCACTTTATTCCGGCGCGAGAAGAGTTTCACATTCTGGTGCAGGTCTTCGTCCTCCACTACAAATTCAAGGTTGCTCTTGCCCTGATGCTTATTTAAGACCTGCTCGAGATTTTGCAACAGTTCATCGCTGAGTTCGTTTAGTTTCACTTTCAGACGAATGGAGTTGAAAGCGTTTTCCTTCATGCTTTCCAGCAACTCCATTTGCTTTAGTTTCAATTCAAGACTACCCGGCTGGTTGTAACGCTCCTGCACCCTCGCCTTCACAAAAACAAATAAACCCGGTACCATAAATTTGCTGAACTCCACAAAATCTTTCCCAAACAGCATCACTTCAAGACTGCCTTTATAATCCTCAATGATGGCTTTTCCGAATGCGTTTCCGGTTTTAGAGGTCCTGTTTTCAAAACCCGTTACGATGCCGCCGAAACTGACTTCCTTGTTTTTAAATTGTTCCAGGCCGGCCTTCAACTGGGCACAATTGCTGTTGCAGCGGTGATCCAGAATAAATTTATACGGGTCCAGCGGGTGACCGCTGATAAAACAGCCCAGCACTTCCTTTTCCCTGGTAAGTTGCTCAAGCGCTGACCAACCCTTGCTTTTAATGAGCTGGGGTTCCTCAATTTCCACCTCCTGCCCTTCGGCAAATAAACTGGATTGGGCCGAATCGCCTTTACCCTGATTTTGGTTGGCAAACCGGATCAATTTATCGGTGAGGGTGCTGCCATCCTGCACATCCGGTTCAAAAAACATGGCCCTGTTCACCTGTTCAAATCCGTCGAATGCACCGGCAAGCGCTAAACCTTCGATGCTCTTTTTGTTGACCGCTTTGCCTTCAAGCCTGGTGGCAAAATCGAATACACTTTTGAAAACACCGTTTGCCTGACGTTCTTCTACGATACAGTTCACAATGTTTTCACCCACACCCTTAATACTTGCCATACCAAAGCGAATGTTGCCATCGGGCATTACACTGAATTTGGCAAAACCTTCATTCACATCAGGACCCAGAACTTTTATGCCCATGCGTTTGCACTCGTCCATAAAAAAAGTGATCTTTTCAATGTTGCCACTGTGGTTCAGTACAGAGGCCATGAATTCGGCCGGATAGTGCGCTTTCAGGTATGCGGTTTGCATAGCCAGGTATGCATAACAGGTGCTGTGCGATTTGTTAAAGGCATAACTCGCAAATGCTTCCCAGTCTTTCCAGACTTTTTCAGCAATGACTGTATCGTGTCCGTTGGCTTTGCAACCTTCGAGATACTTGCTTTTCATTTTATCAAGAACATCCTTCTGTTTCTTGCCCATGGCTTTGCGCAAGGTGTCAGCGTCGCCTTTGGTAAAATTGGCAAGCTTCTGTGAAAGCCTCATCACCTGCTCCTGGTAAACGGTAATGCCATAGGTTTCCTTCAGGAACTCATCCATGCCCTGAAGGTCATAGGTGATGGCTTCCCGGCCGTGTTTTCGCGCGATATAGTTTGGTATGTATGCCAGAGGACCCGGGCGATACAAGGCGTTCATGGCGATCAGATCTGTGAAGGCGTCGGGCTTGAGGTCCTTCAGGTGTTTTTGCATTCCAGGACTTTCAAACTGAAATATGCCGTTCGTTTCCCCGCGCTGAAACAATTCAAGGGCTTTGGCATCGTTCAGGTCGATGGCATCGATGTCGATTTTGATACCGTGACGCTGTTCAATGAACCTGAGAGCGTCTTTTATGATGGTAAGGGTTCTCAAACCCAAAAAGTCCATTTTCAACAGGCCTGCGCTTTCCGCTACGGAGTTGTCAAACTGGGTGAGCAGCATGTCGCTGTCCTTGGCCTTGGTAACCGGCACAAAACGCGTAAGTTCATCTGGGGTGATGATCACTCCGCAGGCGTGTACGCCGGTATTGCGCACGCAACCCTCAAGCTCGTAAGCTTGTTTGAGCACCATGGCTTCAGCAGTATTTTGCTCCGCCAGTTTTCTGAATTGCACCGACTGCTCAACAATTTCCCGTTTGTCCTTTATTTTTTCAAGATACTTTTCGTCCATTCCACCGGGCTTCAGCAAACTTTTCAATTCTGCTTCAAGGCTGTCGGGGAAGGATTTGGCTAGCCGGTCGGCATCTGCAAGGGGCAGGTTCAGGACTCTTGCGGTGTCACGGATGGCGCTTTTTCCGCCCATGGTGCCATAAGTGATGATTTGCGCCACCTGACTGTGGCCGTATTTGTTGATCACATAATCAATCACTTTGTCACGACCTTCATCGTCAAAGTCTATGTCGATATCAGGCATGCTGATGCGATCCGGATTGAGGAATCTCTCAAACAGCAAATCGTATTTTACCGGATCTACATTGGTGATGCCAAGGCAATAGGCCACCACGCTGCCAGCAGCGCTGCCTCGCCCTGGACCAACGCTTACATTCAGCTCCCGGGCCCTGGTGGTAAAGTCTGATACAATCAGAAAGTATCCAGGGTATCCCATGCGCTCCATTACACCCAGTTCAAAATCTATCCTTTCTTTTATTTCAGGGCTCATTTCCGGATAACGCTTTTTGGCACCTTCGTAAGTGAGGTGCCTGAGGTATGCATTTTCACCCCGATTACCTTTACCCTCGTCGTTCGGATCATCATCCCTTGGGTCTCTGAAT
Organism: Bacteroidia bacterium; assembly: GCA_035429925.1. Classification (GTDB taxonomy): domain Bacteria; phylum Bacteroidota; class Bacteroidia; order B-17B0; family Aurantibacillaceae; genus Aurantibacillus. The sequence continues at coordinate 12,497 of DAOMFS010000058.1, forward strand.
TCCACCGGAATCTGAAATTTGGGAAGCAGGACCTCGCGACCGAGTTTGAAGGACTCCACTTTATCTACGATCTCTTTCGTGCAAGATAATGCATCGGGAAGGTCAACAAACAATTCTTGCATCTCGCTGGCCGTTTTGAAATAAAATTCATTGTTAGGCAAAAACAAGCGCCCGTAACGCGCACCACTTCGGAGTTCCTGGAGTTCAGCGGCGTTTGAAAAGCTTATGCCTTCCTTCACACTGATGAGAATATCCCGTGAATAGGCACTCTCCTTATTCAGGTAATAATTTGAATTGGCCGCGAAAAATTTAACCTGGTGTTTTCTGGCAAAACGTAAAAGCACCTCGTTCACGTGATCTTCTTCGGGCAGTTGATGGCGGTTGAGTTCCACATAAAAATCCTCTCCGAATTGTTCCTTGTACCACAGGAAGGCTTCCTCTGCCTGCTCTTCCCCGGCGTTCAGTATGAGCCAAGGTATCTCTGCGTGGAGACCACCACTGAAACAGATCAGATCAGATTTGTATTCTACCAAAACGTTCTTGTCTATACGAGGCACATAATACATGCCTTCGGTAAAGCCAATTGAACTGAGTTTGGATAAATTCTGATAGCCGTTTTTATTTTTAGCAATGAAGGGAATGCTGAATCCGTTATCCTGCCTGCTCTTATTGGTCCTGTCGCGTGTCACGTTGAGTTCGCAACCGATCAAACATTTAAGTTCAGTTTTCCTTGCCTCGTTTTTTTCGCCTTTGTCTACTGCCTCATTGTGAGCCTTTATCCCTTTGTTGTGCTTATCAACGGCCTGCCAGAACAAAAAGGCGGCGTACATGTTTCCGTGGTCGCTCAGTGCCACACCAGGCATATTGTTTTCCGCGGCTTTTTTCACAAGGGCCGTTACATCGGTAACACTCTGTAAAACCGAATACTGGGAGTGGTTGTGCAGATGAGAAAAGGCAAAGTCATTCTCTTTTACTTTAACGCTTTCATTACCTGAAGTTTTATGAACTGCACGTTGCTGTTGTTGTTGCCTAAATTCTTTTTCCTGAACAAGCAATTCGCTGAGATCGCTGTCTTCAAACTGAATCTGAGCGGTCTCCGTTTGTGAAATGTTTTTAACGGAGAGAATATTTCGTTTCAGCAATTCGAAAAACACACGTGCTGTGGCTTGCACATCGAATGCCGCATTGTGGGCTTCCTGAAAATCATTATTGAAAAGTTTGCGGTACAGTTCACCCAGCGTGGGCCACTTGAATTTTCCCCCGCGACCGCCCGGTATAGCACAGAACGCGGTGGTTGCATCATTCTTGGTATCGATGATGGCTTTGCCTTCCAGGGCATTGTTCAACCCACAGCGCAGGAATTCAGCTCCAACAATGTTCAGGTCAAATTCCACATTGTGCCCGCAGAGGTATGTTGCCGATTCAACCTGTTCTCTGAAGAGACTCAAAACGTCATGGAGTTTCCGGCCTTGTTGCTGAGCTCTTTCAGTGCTGATGCCATGCACCTGAACGGCGTTGAAAGGAATCGTATACCCTTCAGGATAAATAATCAGTGCATCGCGGTGCAATAGCTTACCCTGCAGATCATGCAATTGCCAGGCAATTTGCACCATTCGGGGCCAGTTGTCAAAATCATGCAGTGGGGCATTGTAATCCCGGGGTAATCCCGTGGTTTCGGTATCAAAAATCAGAAACATAGGCGCTGACAGCAGGTTTTAAAATTACCAAATTGACCTTGCCTGAAGTCCGATGTTGAAAAGGACCTAACAAAAATTATCCCCATGCAGCATGGGTACATGAAGACCGCACACAAATGGAACAGAAGTTCAGTTAGTTGATTATCATTGATTTACAATTTGTTCACGCGTTGCATCATTTGAAGCAAAGCTTTATCTTTGCAAGTCTTAAAAAAATCTGTATTCCATTCACAATGAGCAAAGAAAAGAACTCCAAACAGGGCGAACCCGCCGTAAAGAAAGAACGCACCAGTGTACTCGAAAAAATAAGGAGACGGACTGGTTTGCTGGTAGGTATTGTGGGGCTTGCCCTGGTTATCTTTATTCTTGAAAGCCTGCTTGGCTCCGGATCTTCCATTTTCGGAGGAGATGAACTGAGAACCGTAGGCTCCATCAACGGTAAGAAAATTGACCGCAACGAATTTATTAACCGGATGGAGCAACAACTGAACACATACCGTCAGCGCAACCAGAAAAATGATGTGGATGAAAATGTGAGAGCCTCTGTGATTGATAATGTCTGGCAGCAGTATGTTGTTGACCTCGCCATTCGTCCACAGTTTGAAAAAGCCGGTATTGTGGTGGGAGACGATGAACTTTACGATCGCGTGGTGGCAAACCCCGTTCAATACATTATTCAGCAGCTGAGCGACCCTCAAACCGGAAAAGTGAACGAACAGTTTGCGAGACCAGATGGCAGCCTTGATCTGGTGAAATGGAAACAAGCCGTGCAAAATCTGCCAGCTGACCAGGAAGCCGTGCTTCGTAACATGGAAGAGAATGTTAAAACCACGCGTTATTTTGAAAAATATAGAACGCTCATCACAAAAGGCTTATACCTGAACAATGCCGAAGTGACCGCCCGTGTCAAATCCAAAAGCGCGAGGATCAACATGTCGTATGTGATCAAACCATACGATGCCATCAGCGACAGCGCCGTGAAGATCAGCGATTCCGATATTGAGAAATATTACAAGGAAAACGCCTACCGCTTCATGAACCAGGAAACCACCCGTGCCATAGAATACGTTGCTTTTAATGTTGTGCCCAGTCCTGAAGATGTGGCTGCACTTGAAAAAGATGCCCAGCGTGCAGCAGAAGAATTCAAAACAAAAAAAAGCGGAGCTGATGACAGCGCCTTCATTGCGCAGGAAAGCGAAAACGGAGATATCCGGATCGAAAATTTCACCCGCAAAACCATGATCGTGCGCGATTCAGGTATTTTCAATGCCAGCATTGGAACGGTTTATGGCCCTTATAACGAAGGCGCCTATTTCAAGATATACAAGCTTATGGCGAGCAACTCCATTGCCGACAGCTGCGAGATTCGTCACATCCTGGTTGGGCTAAGTGATCCCCAAACTCAGCAGGCCAAGCGAACAAAAGAGCAGGCCAAACGCCAGGCCGATAGTGTTCTGGCCCTCATCAAGAGTAAAGCCCAAAGCTTTGATACCCTGGTTAAAACCTTCAGCGATGACATGGGCAGCAAAACCAATGGTGGAAATTATGGCTGGTTCGGGGAAGACAAGAACTTTGTTGAGCCATTTAAGAATGCCGGACTTATGGGCACCAAAGGCAACATATCTGTGGTTGAAACACAGTTTGGCTACCACATCATTGAAGTGCTGAATGTGAGCAAAACCAGGCATACAAGTTATAAGGTCGCTCAGATCTTCAAACCCATTCAAGCCAGCGATGAGACCAACCAGAAGATATTTGCTCAGGCCAGCCAGTTTGCCGGTGAAAACAACAACGCTGAACGATTTGACAAGGCAGTAGAAGCCCAGAAGCTCACAAAACGTGTAGCGGACCATATTAAAGATGGCGACCGCCAATTGCCTGGACTCGACCAGGCCCGTGAACTGGTGCGTTGGGTTTACACAGCCGAAAAAGGTGATGTGAATATCTTCACCCTCCCTAATAAGCATGTGGTGGCCAAACTTTCAGGCATTCGCAACAAGGGTATTTTGCCGCTTGAGGAAGTGAAGGATGAGGCCAGGAAATTGCTGGCTCAACAGGTAAAGGCTGATTTGCTGACGGAGGAATTCAGGAAAGCCAAAGCATCCGCAAAAAGTATTGATGAAATCGCCAGGGTGCTGCATCTTGAAGTTAAACAAGATCCGGAATTGATTGTTGAAGGAAATAACATCAAGGGGCTTGGCAGCGATGAAATCCTAATGGGAACTGCACTGGGTATGAAGCCTGGCATCGTGAGCAATCCCGTAAGCAGTGATAACGGCGTTGCTGTGTTGATCGTGAATTCACGTAATGAAATCGCGGGAAGCACAACCTTTGAAGATGAAAAACGCATGCTGGAACAGATGTTAGCTACACGAAGTGATTACGATGTGTTCAATGCCCTGAAAGACATTTCAGACATTAAGGATCACAAGTCCAGAATCGATTAAAAACCAATCCCCTTCCTGCTGAAGGGGATTTTTTTTGCATTGACCTATGAAAATTGCCGAACTCATTGACTGTCTGGAAAAAGCGGCCCCTCCGCATTTTCAGGAGAATTACGACAACAGCCGCCTCATCACAGGAAACCGCGCTCAGGACGTTGATTCAGCCCTGCTGTGTCTTGATTGCACGGAAGAAGTGATTGAAGAAGCCATGGCCCACAAGTGCAGACTGGTGATCGCCCACCATCCTGTTTTATTTTCTGGCCTCAAAAAACTTACGGGTGAAACTTTTGTGGAAAGAACACTGATCAAAGCCATTCAGAACGATATAGCGATTTATGCCTGCCACACCAACATGGATAATGTGATGCATGGGGTGAACCATAAAATAGCCTCCAGGCTGGGATTGCAGAAACTGAGGGTGCTTGATCCAAAGCCTGGTCTTCTCCGAAAACTGGTCACCTTTGTCCCCTTTTCGCACCTCGAACAGATCCGGCAGGCCTTATTTGAGGCTGGGGCGGGTCATATTGGAAATTACGATTCATGCAGTTTCAATTCTGCAGGAACAGGCACATTCAGGGGAAATGAGCAGTCCAGGCCCTTTATTGGTAAAGCCGGTATCTTATCACAGGAAGAGGAGATCCGTCTGGAAGTGATCTGTGACAACGGGAATGAAGGCAGGGTTGTGAAAGCGCTTAGAAGTGCACACCCCTATGAAGAGCCCGCTTTCGACCTTTATCCCCTCGGTAATGTTCACCCCAGGGTTGGCAGTGGACTTATTGGGGAATTCGAGAACCCGAAACCTGAAGCGGAATTTCTGGCTTTCATAAAAAAGACCTTCAACACAACCGCATTCAGGCACACCCGCTTGTTGTCAAAGCCCATAAAAACACTGGCGCTTTGCGGGGGCAGCGGGCGTTTCCTGCTGGAGAAGGCCATAGCTTCGGGCGCTGACGCCTTTTTAACCTCGGATTTCAAATACCATGATTACTTTGAGGTGGACGGAAAATTACTCCTCGCAGATGTGGGGCACTTTGAAACTGAGCAATTTACCCCGGAAATATTTTCTGAGCTTATTCGGGAAAAATTTCCTAAATTTGCCATCCGTTTATCGGAAATCCGAAATAACCCGGTTCATTACTACATTTAATACGATGAGTTCGAAGATCAAAGAAAAAATTGATGCCAGCATAGAAGGCAAACTGAAAAGTCTGTACCAGTTACAGATCATTGACAGCAAGATTGATCGCCTCCGCACCATTCGCGGGGAGTTACCACTTGAAGTGAGTGACCTGGAAGACACTGTAGCCGGACTTGAAACCCGTTTGACCAATATCACCGAAGAGGTGAACGAACTCGAGAACCAGCTAAACGAAAAGAAACAATCGATAAAAGATTTTCAGTCCAATATCAAGAAATACGAAGCCCAGCAAAACAAGGTTCGCAACAACAGGGAATACGATGCGATCACCAAGGAGATCGAATTCCAGAACCTTGAGATACAGTTGGCTGAGAAACGCATCAAAGAAGCCAAGGCCAGTATAGCGGCCAAAAGCGAAGTACTCGAAAAGAGCAAGGCGGAATTTGAAGAACGCAGCAAAGACCTGAAAGCAAAAAAGGGTGAATTGGACGAGATCATTGCCGAAACCGAAAAGGAAGAAGCCGATCTTCAGAAAGAAAGCCAAAAAGCCTCTTCCCACATTGAAGACCGTTTACTGAATGCATATCGTCGCATCCGTGCCAATTCGCGTAACGGCCTGGCCGTTGTGGCTGTTGAGCGCGACGCTTGTGGTGGTTGTTACAATAAAATCCCGCCTCAGCGCCAGCTAGACATTCGTTTGAATAAAAAGATTATCGTGTGCGAGCATTGCGGAAGGGTTTTGGTTGATGGCATGCTGATCCCCGACGGGGAATCGGCTGAATAATTTTCCACAATTTTTTGCCGGAACAGATTAATCCCTTAAATTTGCCCGCCTATTTGGGAGCTTAGCTCAGCTGGTTCAGAGCATCTGCCTTACAAGCAGAGGGTCGGGGGTTCGAACCCCTCAGCTCCCACCATAAAGCCTCGTTAACGAGGCTTTTTTTATGAGTGCCTTCTGTTATATAATATACTCTTCTTTCAAAGACGCATATTATGTTGGGTCAACTTCTGATGAACCCTCAGAACGACTAAGAAGGCATAATAGTAAGCATAAAGGTTACACTTCTTCTGCGCAGGATTGGATATTTGTTTACCTCCAGTCATTCGACTCGATCTCTCAGGCAAGATCCCGCGAAAAACAAATTAAACGCTGGAAGAGCAGGAAGGCCATACTTAAACTTATTGGTGAAGCTGGTTCAGAGCATCCCGATCGCGCGTAGCGCGTCGGGAGGGTCGGGGGTTCGAACCCCTCAGCTCCCACCATAAAGC
>DAOMFS010000059.1:0-18011 GCA_035429925.1 Bacteroidia bacterium
CGCTCGAGTGGGGTAGTTTCAAATCCACTGAGCCTCATCACCACGAATTTGAATTCTTATGGTTGTGAATTTTCAAACGATGGCAGCAAGCTTTATGGCTTGTTCCAAAATGGCCCTCAGTCCACACCCCTTATTCAGTGGAATTTGTGCGCGGGATCGCCTTCGGCCATCATCGCTTCATCTTTTGTGATGACCTACACACCAACCGGTCAATATGGTTCTGCGCAATTGGCCAGTGATGGGAAAATATATATTGCCAGCAATAACCAAAACAGTTTGAGTGTGATCCAGAATCCAAACGCAGGGGGGATTGCTTGTAATTTTACACCGCTTGCTCAGATTCTGGGTTCTCAAAATTCAAGATACGGATTGCCCAATTTTGTGAGCAGTTTTTTTTACACGAAACCTGCAGCTTTTGGTTTTTCAGTTTCAGTCTCTTCAGCCTGCAGGCAATTTACATTTTCGGCGCCTTCGGTCAATGTGGGCTGTCCGGCATGCAACTACCAGAACCTGAGCTGGCAGTTTGGGGATCCTGCTTCAGGCACAGCCAACTTTTCAAACCAGCAGAATCCGGTACACATTTTCAGCAATGGGGGAAACTACCAGGTGAAGCTCCTGCTTCAGGGCAACTGTCAAACGGATACGCTAATACAAACCATTAATGTTCAGGCTCCGGTATTGAACACGAATGGTAATTTCAGCATTTGCCCCAATCAAAGTCTTACACTCACGGCTTCCGGTGCCAATACCTACACCTGGAGCACAGGTGCTCAAAGTTCAAACATCACCGTGAGTCCGGCAATCTCTTCTTTTTATACAGTAACCGGTACTGGCACACTGAATGGCTGTTCAAGCAGCAAGGTGTTTACAGTGACAGTTCTGTCCTGTACAGGTCTGATGGACTTTATTGCTGGAGATCAATATGCGTTAATTAAACCGAATCCCAATGCAGGCGAATTTGAGATTGAGCTGGACCGTGACGCGGAAGCAGAGATATGTGATCTCAGAGGCTTCAGCATTCAAAAGATCTTATGTACAAAAGGCCGGAGCGCATTTAAACTGGAAGCGCTTGCACCCGGATTATATCTGGTGAAGATATACTCAGAACGGACATGCCGTGTTTTGCGTCTGATCATAGAATAAATGTGGGCACAGACACTGCTATGATTTCACCAGGCCAAATCAGGATTTAAAATCCCAGGTCTCCAGAAACTTGGTGGTGTAGTTTCCGGCTTTGAAATCTTCATTCTGCATCAACTTAAGGTGGAAGGGAATGGTGGTTTTCACCCCTTCGATCACATATTCACTCAGGGCCCTGTGCATTTTGGCAATGGCTTCTTCCCGGGTCTGGGCAACGGTGATCAGTTTTCCTACCATGCTGTCGTAGTTCGGCGGAATTCTGTAACCGCTGTATACATGTGAGTCAACCCGGATTCCATGTCCGCCGGGTGTATGCAAGGTGGTGATGATGCCAGGTGAAGGTGTAAAATTCCTGAATGGATCTTCAGCGTTTATCCTGCACTCTATGGCGTGCAACTGCGGGTAATAGTTTTTACCTGAAATGGGAACCCCCGCGGCAACCAGAATTTGTTCGCGGATCAGGTCATAATTGATCACTTCTTCGGTGATGGGATGTTCCACCTGAATTCGGGTGTTCATCTCCATAAAATAGAAGTTGCGGTGCTTGTCTACCAGAAACTCCACGGTGCCTACACCTTCGTAACCTATGGAGAGTGCTGCTTTTATGGCCGCTTCACCCATGGCATCGCGCAATTCGGGTGTCATAAACGGACTTGGTGTTTCTTCCACCAGTTTCTGGTGGCGGCGTTGAATGCTGCAATCGCGTTCGCTCAGGTGACAGGCCTTGCCGTATTGATCCCCAACAACCTGAATTTCAATATGCCTTGGCTCTTCAATGTATTTCTCCATATACATGGCACCGTTACCAAAGGCGGCTGCGGCTTCGTGGGTGGCGCTGTCCCAGGCAGCCTGAAAATCTTCTTCTTTCCAGATGATGCGCATGCCTTTTCCGCCTCCGCCTGCAGTTGCCTTGATGATGACCGGGTACTTGATTTCCCTGGCGATCTTCATGCCTTCTTCAGCATTTTCGAGCAATCCCTCGGAACCAGGCACACAGGGTACACCGGCCTCTTTCATGGTGGCCTTGGCATTACTCTTGTCACCCATTTTATGTATCATTTCGGGCGAAGCGCCAATAAATTTGATCTTGTTCAGCCTGCAAACTTCTGAGAACTTGGCATTTTCGCTCAGAAAACCGTAACCTGGATGTATGGCATCGGCATTGGTGATCTCTGCGGCGGCAATGATGTTGCTCATGCTAAGGTAACTTTCGCGGCTGGGCGGAGGACCAATGCATACAGCCTCGTCGGCAAATTTCACATGCAGGGAATCTTTATCGGCAGTGGAGTATACCGCCACGGTTTGTATACCCATTTCGCGGCAGGTACGAATGACTCTCAGGGCAATCTCGCCTCGGTTGGCGATGAGTATTTTCTTAAACATCGGTTCAATATTAGTTAATACAAATCCGGAGCCTAAAAATGTCCAGATTCAGGAAAAATTCATTCGGATTCAGGAAGGATCAACCAGGAAAAGGGGCTGATCGTATTCCACGGGTGTGGCATCGTTCACCAGCACTTTCACGATCTTGCCCTTCACGTCACTTTCGATTTCATTGAACAGCTTCATGGCCTCAATGATGCAAACCGCTTTGCCAACAGATACCTCATCCCCAACATTTACAAAGGTTGGTTTATCAGGCCCGGCTGAGCGGTAGAAGGTTCCTATCATGGGCGATTTGATGGTGACGTATTTGGACTCGTCGTTACCGTTGGACGAGGGTGGTGGAGCGGTTCTGGCCTCCGAAGCAGGTGCCGTAGCCGGGGCAGGAGGGGCTATAACAGCAGCCGGAACGGGAGCGGCCACCGCGGGAGCTGCATAATAGGCCTGGGCTGCCTGAACAGAACCCGATTTTGGCGTTTTGATCACCAGTTTGATCTCTTTGGTTTCCAATTCAACCTCACTTACCCCGCTTTTGGAAACGAACTTAATAAGATCCTGAATCTCGTTTAATTTCATGTTTGGTGGTTTTAGTTAGTGGCTCAAAAGTAAAGGTATTTTACTTTAAAAAAAGGATTTTTTAAGAGAAAATTGATGGAAATCCCCCGATTTTTCAGTAAAATGCCTTTAAAAGCGCTTAAATCTGAGTTAATTTCAGAACAAGATACCTATGTTGATACGCACCGCCTTCATTAAAAGCGACTGTTTCACAAAAGTATAATCCCTCGTCAGGGGATCAGACACCGGGTTGGAAATGAGAAAGTCAGATTTAGGCTGCAGCACATTCACAAAGCTTTGAAAGTAATTGACGCTGAACATAAGGGAGGTGCTGCCTGAGAAGCGGTATTCTGTGCCCAAACCCAGATTCATACCAAGCCGCATGGGAATCAAGGGGCAATCTTTGGCCAGGTTAATTCCGTCCTGTGTACTTGGTCCGGCTTTGATGGCTGTGCCTGATGCATCAAATGTGTAAGACTCATAATAAGAGTCACTTGCTTTGGTTTTGATTCTTATGCCCAATTCACCGCCAAACATGCCGTAGTATTTAAAGCCATTGAGTTCTTTGGTTGACATTTTAAGAATGGCCGGAATGGTGAGATAGGTGGTACTGATCTGCCTTTCTTTCAGCACACATTCGGTGTTGCCCTTTTTACGGTAGGTATTCACTGCTGTACCACTTTCCGGTTGTTTCAGGTCCCCTTCGCTGTCGAGCCAGTAACGCACGGCATAGGAATTGGCAGTATCGTAACTTACGCTGTATTTTCCGCCTTCAATGTCGCCCCCGAGCCCGGTGACCAAACCCACTGTTTTGGAAAATCGGTATTCTATATGCAGTCCGAAGCCATAACCGAATATGGTGCCATTCGGGCTTATGTTTTTTTCATTGCTTGAAAACCAGGTGGGTTGAGGTGTAAAGCGCAAACCAAATCGCCACTGTTTGTCAAAGGCATCCAGGTCATCGCTGCCCTGGGCGCTGCTTGTTTCTGTTTTGGGCTTAGTGGATTCAACGGTTTTGTCCTGGGCTTTTACCAGACCCAAACTGCAAAGCAGAAAAAAGGTAAACGCAAGAATTCTTTTCATGATATTAAAATTATGCCTTTAGGCAAATGTATAAATTTACCGGATGAAAAAAAGTCTTGCCGCGCTTCTCCTGCTTTTATTGTATTCCTGCACTTCCGATGATCTGAAAATTGATGTAGAAGAGGTGAAACTGCCAAGACTGGCTTTAAAAAGACTCGACAGAGACCTGTTCACACTGAACGACGGTAAATTCGACCTGAATGCAGAAACTTTGCGCAAAGCCTACGGACGGGATTATGAGCATTACCTGATGAACCCGCTCAGGTTAAATGGCAGCGGAGACAGTTTATACAAAAAAACCATTTTGTCTTTTGTGCAGGATAAGGATATCCGTGAAGCAAACGCTGAAATTCAAAGTGTGTATACGGATGAGAAAATGCAGGAGCTTGTGACGGGATTGGAAGATTGCATCAGGCATTTCAGATATTATTTTCCGGAGAAACCAGTGCCCACTAAACTGGTTACCTGTCAAACAGGATGGAATTACGCCTGTGCTTTTGTGGACAGTACCGTGTTTCTTGGACTCGACATGTACCTGGGATCGGCTTCAAAGTTTTACGGTATGCTGGCTTATCCGCAATACCAGGTAAGGAAAATGAACGGGCATTATATTTTGCCTGATCTCGCCAGGGGCTGGCTTCTCACCGAATTCGATACGGCGGAAGCTCAATATACATTACTGGATCATTGTGTGTTTTATGGTAAGCTATTTTATGGGGTCAAGGCCCTGTTGCCGGAAACGGAGGATAGCCTGATCATAGGATACAGTAGCCCGCAAATGAAGTATTGCATCACCTATGAAAAGAAACTATGGGGGTATTTTGCAGAAAAGAACAGGCTGTTTGAAAACAACAGGGAGCTGGTGAGAGAGTTAACTAGCGAAGGACCCTTTACCGGCAGCATCAGCAAAGAATGTCCGCCACGCATAGCCATGTGGATAGGCTGGCAACTTGTGAAAAGTTATATGAAACGTAACAAGGATGTGAGTCTGAAGCAACTGATGCGTGAAAACGACGCGCAAAAGATCCTGAATAAAAGCAAGTACAGGCCTTAACAAATAAAGGACCATAATTTCTTGCGTTTACCGTTTATCGAAATAGGTTTTCATGAATTTGAAATAATGTTCTTTCCAGCCTTTTTTGTAATTCTCGCCCTGTCCGTCAGGGATGTTGCTGTGCGTAAAAGTGATCAGGGTATAACCATCCTTGAATGTAAAGAAAAGTTCCAGCAAGGAGTCTTCATCCTGCGGACTGAAGTCTGTTGTTCTCCACTTCTGAACTATGCGTTTATACGGGAAAATTTCAAGGTTAGTGCCGCTGATATACCCATCCCAGACCGTGAATTTTCCACCTTCCTGGGCATCTATGCTGGCTTGGCTGCCGCCTGTAAATTCTGCATGGACTTTGTTGTTCAGCCAACCCGTAAACACATCTTTCACCGGACAGTGAAGTTTTACGGATATTTTGAACTTGTCCATTTCAGGCGCTTTTCACTTTTATAACCCCCTGTTCTTTGCAAAGGGCCAGAGCAGTCTCAGCAATTTTGTGGGGAGAGAAGCCGCATTCTTCGTAAAGTTCTGCTTGTTCACCGTGCTCAATAAAGCGATCAGGAATGCCCAAACGGACCAATCGTTTATGGTAAGCGTTCTCGGCCATAAATTCCAGCACGGCTGAACCCATACCACCCATCACACAGCCGTCTTCAACCGTTATCACCTTGTTGTACCGGGTGAATACTTCATGCAACATGTCTTCATCGAGGGGTTTCACAAATCGCATGTCGTAATGGGCGGGGTCAAGGCCTTGATGCCGTAGCATTTCAATCGCCTGGCTCACCAAATTACCCGGGTGGCCGATGCTCAGTATGGCAAGGTCTTTTCCATCCCGGATCTTGCGGCCTTTTCCGATTTCAATTTTTTTGAAGGGTGTTTTCCAGTTCACCATTACGCCGTTTCCCCGGGGGTAGCGAATGCTGAAGGGTCCCTTGGTGTCGCTCAGTTGGGCGGTATACATGAGGTTACGCAATTCTTCCTCGTTCATGGGCGCGCTTACGATCATGTTTGGTATACAACGGAAATAGGCCAGGTCATAGGCGCCGTGATGTGTGGGACCATCGGCACCTGCTAAACCGCCACGGTCGAGGCAGAACACCACTTTCAGATTCTGGAGGGCCACATCATGCACCACCTGGTCATAGGCCCTTTGCATGAAAGAGGAATAAATGTTGCAGAATGGGATCAGGCCCTGGGTAGCCAGACCTGCGCTGAAGGTGACAGCATGTTGTTCAGCAATACCCACATCAATCGCTCGGTCGGGCATGGCCTTCATCATGATGTTGAGCGAACAGCCTGAAGGCATGGCCGGCGTGATGCCCATGATAGCCGGATTTTGTTCAGCCAGTTCAACAATGCTGTGTCCGAACACATCCTGATATTTCGGAGGCTGCGGAGTGGGGGGAACCACCTTGATGATTTCTCCGGTTTCCTTGTTGAAGAGCCCCGGAGAGTGCCAAACCGTTTCATTACCCTCTTCGCTGAATTTGTAACCCTTGCCTTTTTTGGTGAGCACATGCAGCAGTTTGGGTCCCGGAATATCGCGCAGATCACTCAGCACCTGAGTTAGCCTGTGCACATCATGACCGTCAACAGGTCCGAAATAGCGGAACTTAAGCGACTCAAACAAGTTGCTTTGTTTGAGCAGAGAGGTCTTCACCGCATTTTCAACCTTGCTGGCTATATCTTGGGCGTTTGGTCCGAATTTGCTGATCTTCCCAAGCAATTCCCAAATTTTGTCCTTGGCTTTGTTATAGGTATGCGAGGTTGTGATGTCTGTTAGGTATTCCCTGAGCGCGCCCACATTGGGGTCTATGCTCATGCAATTGTCGTTCAGAATAACAAGGAGGTTGGCATTTTCGGTTCCGGCATGGTTCAGTCCTTCAAATGCCAGGCCTGCTGTCATGGCACCGTCTCCAATAACAGCGATGTGCTGACGTTTTTTATCGTGTTTGTAGCGGCTTGCGACAGCCATACCAAGGGCTGCGCTGATGGAAGTTGAGGAGTGTCCAACACCAAAGGTGTCGTACTCGCTTTCGCTCCTTTTGGGAAATCCACTAAGCCCTTTATAGATCCGGTTGGTGTGGAACTCGTCGCGACGGCCCGTGAGTATTTTATGGCCATAGGCCTGATGCCCGACATCCCAGACCAACTGGTCATAAGGGGTTTCAAAAATGTAATGCAGGGCAACGGTGAGCTCTACCACACCAAGCGAAGCGCCAAAGTGGCCGCCCTTAACAGAAACCAGGTCCACGATGAACTGCCTCAACTCAAGGCACAATTTTTCAAGCTGATCCGGTGCGAGTTTTTTGAGATCTGATGGCGAATTGATTTTGGCTAACAATTCGCCGGGAACGAAGCCCGGACCTTTCACGATTTCCATGGATGCAAATATAGTTTAAATAAAAACCCACTTTTGTTAAAGGAAACCAATCCATTACTTGCATTTTCCAGATGTCCATGGCTTATTTCGGGCATGCGCTTCATTTTTTCAGGAGAAAGCCTTTCTCAATCACCGGTGTTTCTTTAGCGTTTTGAGGGAGTTCGAGTTGTTCAGTGATTGTGGTGTAGCCCTTTTTCTTCACTTCAAGTTTGTACTGGCCTGCAGGCAGGGTGAAAAAATATTCGCCTGATTCATTCGTAAGGGTTGAGTTCACCTGACCATTGCCTATATGTGTCATCACAATTTCGGTTTCTGCCATGCCATATCCTTCGTATCCCTCGCGAATGGTTCCTTTCACAATGCTCAGCCCGTTGTTTTCCTTAGGCTGACCTGCCTTTTCAAGCAAGGAAATGGACCGGAGATCTGTTTTGTAAATGTCATTCTCGCCGTAACCGCCTTTCCGGTCACTCGAGAAATAGGCTGTTCTGGCATCTGCGCTTAAAGTTATTTGTCCTTCTTTTGCGCTGGTGTTGATGGGATATCCAAGATTCTCGGGAACCGACCATGTACCGTTTTCATATACCGTTTTGAAGATGTCGTAACTACCCATGCTTTTGGGTCCATTGCTGCAGAAAAAAAGTGTCTTGCCGTCCGGTGCCAGAAACATGCCGGCCTCATCATAGGCACTGTTCACCTCTGAGCCCAGATTCATGGGTTTTGACCACTCGTTTTTGTTGATCTTTTCTACCATCCAGATGTCAGAACGCCCAAATCCGCCTTTTCGTTCGCTGCTGAAGAAATAACGCTTGCCATCAGGCGACATGCATACGCCACCTTCCCAATAACTGGTGTTGATTGGTTTGCCAAGACTCGCCGGAGCCCCCCATTTATCGTTCTTGATCTTCGATACAAACACGTTGCCACCTCTGGATTCCGCTCTGGACGCGTCGTTTTTGTAAATAAAGATTTGCTTGCCATCGGCTGAAATGCTTGTACAGGCATCGTGCGCGAGACTGTTGATGGCTCCGCCTGCGGCCTGGGCCTGCAGCAAGTCACCCGTAGCGCTGTCGCGCTGAACAATGTAAATGTTTTCGTAATAACCACCATCACCTTCCACATCCCTTTCAGAATTGGTGGTTTCAGGTCTCCGGGTGGTAAACACGAGTTTGCTGCCGTCGGCCGTGATGCAAGGATTTTTATCGTCCCATTTGCTGTTGATTCCCGCACCCATGTTCTTGATTTCCACGTCAAGCGGTTTTGCGGTGAGGTCTTTGCCGCTTTGGCATTGCGATCGCACGTATGTTGCTTCTTCCTTTTTCTCCTCATCCATTTTCATTGCCCTGGTTTTCTCAGAGAAAATATCGAGCTGGCTTAGGGCCGCATTAAAATCACCCTCGGTTTGCAGCACTTCGGCTAATAACAAATGAGTTTCGGGTTTGAGGTCTTTATTCAGCTCTATGGCTTTGTTCAGGTTCTCTTTTGCAGTGGGTATCTGGCTGAGATGAAACTGGCAATAGGCCATATAATATTTTACGGTTGAATTGTTAGGATTGTTTTTTTCGAGTTCTATGTACAAGTTCAGAGCCGATCGATAGTCACCAGCGTAGAGTTTTTGTTTGGCCCTGCTCATTTTACTGATGTCGCCCGGACTGGAGAGGTTTGAGGTGTTATCTTTCTGGGAATAGGTACAGAGGCCAAGAAGGAAGAAGAAGAGGAGAACGGCGTGCTTCATGCTTAGGATTTTGAAACTAAATTAAGGTATAAAACACCAAGTCGGCTGGCATATCCTGAAAAATTATTTAATTTTATCAAAGCCTGTTCCAGATAAAAAAGACACGCGCATGAAATCAAAACTACTTTTCGTTTTCCTCTTCACGCTCACTGTATTTGTGATTACCTTATCCTGTACGAAGAAAGTGGCGGTGATGTCGGCCTGCCAGCAAAATTGTGATACCATCACCTATGCCAAAGATATAGTGCCGATAGTATCCAAGGAGTGTTATCCCTGCCACTCGGGCAGCAGCCCTACCGGAGGCATATTGCTCGACAGTTACGACCTTTTTAAAACACAGGCGGTGAACGGGCGGATCAAAGCCAGGGCCATTGACGGCAACCCCAGTTTTATGCCCCAGGGAGGACAGCTGAAACAGGAACAGAAGTGTATAATTGAATGCTGGCTGAACAACGGGTACAAACCCTGAATTCAGGTTTTTTTCCGCATGCTGACCACCACCGGCACCCCGCAAAAATCGTAACGTTCCCTGATCTTGTTTTCGAGAAAACGTTTGTAGGATTCTGTGACATACTGCGGCAAATTGCAGTAGAACATAAAAAGGGCTTCACCCTTGAGCTGGGTCACGTATTTAACTTTTACATATTTGCCCTTAACGGCCTGCGGCGGATGGCTTTCAATGAGTGGCAGAAAAAAGTCGTTCAATTCACGTGTGGGGATGTGACGTATTTTGTTCTGGTAAACCTGCATGGCGGCATCTACCGTTTTCATGATACGCTGTTTGTCTTTTACCGAAATGAAGAGAATGGGTATATCGTTGAAGGGCGCGATTTTTTCCCTGATGCGTTTTTCGTATTCAAGTGCAGTGTTGGTTTCCTTTTCAATCAGATCCCATTTGTTCACGAGTATGAGCAAACCCTTGCGGTTCTTTTCGATTAAACTCAGGATGTTGAGGTCCTGCGACTCCAGCCCCTGCTCCGCGTCGATCATCAGGATGCATACATCGCTGTTTTCAATGGCGTTGATGCTGCGCATCACGCTGTAAAATTCCAGATCCTCATGTACCTTAGCCTTGCGCCGTATGCCGGCAGTATCGATCAGATAAAAATCATGCCCGAATTTGCTGTACCGGGTGTGAATGGTGTCGCGCGTGGTGCCGGCAATGGGTGTAACAATGTTGCGGTCTTCACCAAGTAACGCATTTGTCAGCGATGATTTTCCTACGTTTGGCCTGCCAACAATCGCAATGCGCGGAATCTGGGCCTGTTCAATGGCTGATTTATCTTTGGGAAGAATGCTGATTAAAGCATCGAGCAAATCACCGGTACCACTGCCACTGATAGCCGAAATGGGATAAACCTCGCCCAGACCCAGCTGATAGAATTCTCCGGAATAGGAGGCTTTTTCATGGTTGTCGGATTTGTTGGCCACGATCAGAACGGGTTTTTTGGATTTCCGGATAATGGAGGCCACTTCGGTGTCAAACTGAGTTAAACCGTCGTTAACATCCACCACAAACAGCAAGGCGCTTGACTCGTCAATCGCGATCTGCACTTGTTTGCGGATCTCGCCTTCAAAAATATCATCGCTGCCTTTGATGTATCCACCCGTGTCAATGAGGCTGAACTCCACGCCCTGCCATTCAGATTTGCCATAGTGCCGGTCACGGGTTACACCGGCCAGTTCATCTACAATGGCTTGACGGGTTTCGGTTAGGCGGTTAAAGAGTGTGGACTTCCCTACGTTGGGACGACCTACTATGGCAACGATGTTTGGCACGGGATGCAAAAGTAGTAAAATTCAGGCATCCGCTTCTTGAACAAGCAAGGCCTTTATCGTATATTTGGATATGAGCCTTAAAGCACTCACAACTGTACTCTTCATTCCCCTGTTGTTCAATCTAAAGGCCCAAACAGTGACCAAGCCCGTCCCGCTGAGTGCAGCCGATGAAACAGGTGTGCATTTCACTCAAAACCTCGGACAGTGGGATCCCGTTATTTTATTCAGAGCCGGCCTCGACGGGGGAGCTGTGTATTTAGAGCGAACAGGCGCCACCTTTAGTTTCTACGATAAAAAAACTTTCAGGGCCTGGCATACGGGCGCTTTAAGCCAAGCCGGCCCCTCAGCCGGAAACCTGGCCATGCACGCCTACAAGCTTAAGTTTGAAGATTGCAACCCGACTCCCGCCATCAGCAGCAGCGGGAAGGGGCTGGATGTGGAGAATTTTTACCTGGGTAAGGATCCTTCGCACTGGAAGTCGCTCGTACCGAATTTCAAACGGGTACGCTACAGTGAACTTTATAAGGGTGTGGACTACGAGGCACTGGCTACCAGTCGGGGCATGAAATACAATTTTTATCTGCAGGCAGGTGCCAATCCTTCGGTCATCCGCTTGCGATATGAGGGTGTAAAAGCCCTGAAACTAAAGAATGGCAGACTTCAGATCCAGCTCAGCGTGAACGAGGTCATTGAACAGAAACCATATGCCTACCAGATCAAAAACGGTGAGGTGATTGAAGTGGTATGCCGGTACAAACTTGAGGGGCTCGTAATGGGTTTTGAATTCCCATCGGGGTATGACAAAAATTTGGAACTGGTGATCGATCCCATACTCATTTTTGCGGCCCAATCCGGATCCACTGCTGATAATTTCGGGATGACGGCCACATATGACGCCCAGGGGAATCTTTACGCTGGGGGAACAGTATTTGGGAATGGTTATCCCACCACAATTGGCGCATACTCCGTTTCCTTTACAGGTGCGGCAGGTACAGGAATAACCGACCTTGCCATCACCAAGTACAATTCGTCAGGTAACAGTTTAATTTATTCAACATACATCGGTGGCGACCAGGCCGAAATTGTGACCTCGCTGATCACCGACAACAACAACAATCTCTTTCTTTACGGCGCCACAAGCTCCAGTAATTTTCCAACCACGGCCGGAGCTTACGACCAGAGTTTTAACGGTGGACAGCCACTCAGTTTCCAGTTCAACGGCACAAGTTTTAACCTGGGCACGGATATTTTTGTATCAAAACTCAACAGCAGCGGGAGTGCTTTGCTCGCTTCGACGTTTATTGGCGGCAGCGGGAATGACGGAGTGAACCATAACAACTATTTTCCTGCTACACACACGGTTTACCCATGTTTCGCGCCGGGCGGCTGGGTATTGGTGAATGAGTCACCGGCTGATTCACTGCAATATAATTACGGTGACCAGTACAGGGGCGAAATTCAGCTCGACAAGAACGGAGATGTGTATGTGGCCAGTTCAACACGTTCCTCTGATTTTCCAGTGACAGGAGGATTTCAGAATGCCCTTAGCGGCAAACAGGATGCAGTGGTGTTCAAAATGAACCCTGGTCTCAATACCATGATCTGGAGTACATACCTGGGGGGTTCTGGCAACGATGCAGGATACGCCCTGATCGTTGACGACAGCCTCCAGACCTTTGTCACTGGCGGCACATACAGCAGTAATTTTCCTGTTGTGGCAGGTTGTTATCAAACCACAGCGGGTGGGGGCAAGGCCGACGGTTACCTGGTGAAGATAAATGCCTCAGGAAACCAGATCAAGAAGGCTACCTACATCGGTACATCTGCTTATGACCAGAGTTATTTTGTACAAAGCGACCGCACGGGTAAAATTTATGTCTTCGGTCAGTCACTGGGTGCTATACCGGTGAGCCCGGGGATTTACTCGAACGCCGGATCCAAGCAGTTCATCATGCGTTTTGACAACCAGCTCACGAATCTTAACCTTTCCACTGTAATTGGCAGCGGTCAGGCATCTGTGGATATATCGCCATCTGCTTTTAGTGTAGACAAGTGCAGTGGCTCCATCAGCCTTACGGGTTGGGGAGGTAATTTCATCAACTGCGCAAACCTCAACAATATGCCCGTGACACCAGGGGCCTTCCAAACCACTTCACCCAACGGACATGACTTTTATCTCATGGTCTTGTATCCCAATGCAACAGGTTTGAAATACGGGTCCTATTTTGGCGGAGCATCATCAGATGAACATGTCGATGGAGGAACATCGCGTATCAACGAACAAGGTGTATTGTATCAGTCCGTTTGCGCCGGATGCGGCGGTAATCAGGATTTTCCGGTTACATCCGGAGCCTGGCCCAACACGCCTGGCAATCCTAACCACTCGAACAATTGCAACAACGGCGTGTTCAAATTTGATTATCAACCGCAGGTGCAGGCGGCCATCGTCACAAACACCAGCAGCGGTTGCGCGCCCTTTACCGTAACCTTAAGCAATAACTCTTCTCCGGGACTTCCTTATCTCTGGAATTTTGGTGGCGGGCCGAACGACACAACCAGCCAGGTACCAAACCCTGTAAAAACCTTCACCGCGCCGGGTACTTATACCGTTAAGCTCACCGTGTTCGAAACACAATATTGCATTACCACAGTGAGCACGCAGATTGCGATACAGGTGTTCAGTCCACCGGCCAATAATTTCAGTGTGAATGCGGCATCATGTAACAACACGGTCACAACTATAAACACTTCTACTGGAAATCTTGGTGCCAATCCTTACACCTGGAGTTTCGGCGACGGATCAGCCAGCAGCACGCTCAGCGCACCGCCTCACACTTACAGTGCCAGCGGTATTTACACGATCAGTCTGGTGGTGAGTGATGTCAATGGTTGCACGGCTATTAAGACCCAAACCGTTTCCATTCTGCTCTTTCAACCCCAGGTAGCGCCTGGTTCTACGATCTGCAGTGGAAGAAGCACAACCTTGATGGCAAGCGGCGGCACATCCTATTCCTGGACACCTTCCGGATCATTGAATTCAGCAGTTTCCGGGAGCCCTGTCGCCAATCCAACTGCAATCACCGTATACACCGTAATGATCAGCAGCAGTGGTTTTGGTCAGAATTGTGCGCAAAGTTTAACCACACAGGTCATGGTGAACCCAACACCAACAACGGGTTTCACCTTCACAAGCAATCCCTGTGGCGGTGGTGTGAATTATTTTGACCAATCCTTCAGCAACATTGTATCCTGGAGCTGGACATTAGCGCCCGGTGTAGTATCTAACCAGCAGAATCCCTATCATTTTTACACACAAGGCGGTACCTACACTGTGGTATTGCTGTCTACCAATATATATGGTTGTCAAAGCCTGGCCGATGTGGTACTGACTGTTGCGCCTCCTCCACCAGTGGCAGCAGGAGGAGGCAGTAACGTGTGTATCGGAACCGCCGTGCCCTTGTTTGCCAGTGGTGGAATTTCGTATTCCTGGTCACCCGCCAGTTCGCTTGACATGCCTTTAAGTTCAAACCCTGTGGCCAGTCCAACAGTCAATACTAATTATTCAGTGGTGATCACCACAACAGGTTCAGCCGGTGGAGAAAACTGCAAATTTCTCCTTACAACAAGTGTTGGTGTTTCACAACTCTCCAGTATTCCGGTTTCCGCATTTGCCAATCCTGTACTCATCAAAAAGGGTGAGACTTCCACACTTGTTTACCAGGGCAGTCCTGGGGCTTTGGTCACCTGGTATCCCCTGAACAGCACCAATCCGGCAACCGGTTACACTGTCACTGCGCAGCCGGGCGGCCCCAGCACCTACACAGCCGTGGCTGCCAGCGGCGCCTGCAGAAAAGATATGCAGGTGTTTGTGGATGTGTACAACCCGGCTTGTCTGGATAAGGATCTGTTTATTCCCAACACTTTTACACCGAACAATGATGGAGTGAATGATGTGCTGCTTGTTCGGGGCTTAAAAGTGGAGGAGTTTTATTTTGCGGTATACAACCGATGGGGTGAAATGGTATTTGAAACACATGACCGCAAGCAGGGCTGGGACGGGAGCTACAATGGCAAACCCGCTGATGTGGGCGTTTTCGGGTATTATCTGAAAGTGACCTGCCTGGGTGGGGAAGAGGCTTTTCTGAAAGGAAACGTCACCCTGATCCGCTGATTTGTGCTAAAAAATATACCCTGTTTTTTAAAAATTACTTACATTTGCCAGCCTGAAACGGTAGGTATAGCTCAGTTGGTTAGAGCATCAGATTGTGGTTCTGAGGGTCGTGGGTTCGAATCCCATTACTTACCCCTGACAGGGATGAGTGCCATTTTGGAGCTCATCCCTTTTTATTTCCACTCCCAAATCCTTTATTGACGGGCTTATCAGAGGTAGTATTTCATTTACACGGGTGGTTCGAACTGTAGTTTTCGTAAAAGTGAGCATTTCTGGAAATATCGAACCAATGATTCTTTGTTTTTCGTGTAATTCAGCGTGGCTGTAGGTCTCTGCGATGTTTTTCATTAAAGTTACACCATCGAGCAAATAGTCTTCAAATTCCTTCTGCAACTGAATATCCTCCATGCTGTTGAGTTCAAGTACTTTCAGATCTTCAGTTAGTCTGTTTTTTAATTCACGATATTCTGAATCTTCAATAAGACCATCTAACATCTTATTCTGGGCATTTTGAAGTCTGTCTTTTATTCTGCTTTTTTCAGTCGAGATCCGGTTTTTATCCATAAGTCTTTCTGACTCTGAATTGGAATAAACCTTTTTCAATATTATATCATAAAGACTCTTAACCTCTGAAGTAAAGGAAATCCTGCTTAGAATTTCTTCAAAACGGGGATTAACTATGAGGGCGGGCCATCGAACTTTACAGCCTTTAGTGCAGTGGTAATAAAACACCTTTTTCTTATTTCTACTTGTGGAGCCACTGCCGGTTAGCTTCCCCCCACAATCGTTGCATCTTAGATGACCCCTCAACGGAAGCTCTTCCTTAGCACATTGTTTGTAAGGTTGTCCCCTTCTTCGGCCATTCAGAATATCTTGTATATCATAAAATAAACTTTCTGATATTAAAGGGGTGAACTTGCCGGTGACAAAGTAACCTGTTTCATTTTTATAAGCTGCAACGTAAATTTTGCCGCAATAGAACTGATTTCTTAGCACGTCGTACAAACGGTTTTTTGAAAGTTTAAACCCCTTCGCTCTGAGTTCTTCACGAAGTTGACTTACACGGTATGTACCGGTTGCAAACTGTTCGAAGGCCCATTTGATATGGTGTGCGTACTCGTTGGGTTCCACTGTTTTTTTACCATTCGGTAGGGTCACATTTTTATAACCTATTGGAGCCATTCCAGGCCACTCTCCTTCCTTTTTCTTTTTTCTGAGGCCCGCATGCACATTCATACCCCGCCGTAAATTGTCTACCATTGGAGCAGAGAGATATAAACTCAAAAGAAGTAATTGCTCAGGAACACTAAAGTCAATCTTTTGTTCTATTGCTTGGGGCTGAATGTTTAAGTCCATTAGGGAATAGAGTACAGAATACGCAAGTTCGGTGTTTCGGGAAAATCGATCCCACTTAATAAATAGGAGTTCGTTCGCCTGCAGTTGCCCTTTTTTAATGCGATACATCATTGTCTTCCATGAAGGTCTGTTGAAGTCCTTTGCAGAATAGTCCTCCTTTATGACTTCGACTATTTCAATAGCGTTAACTTCGCAATATCTGCGGAGTTGCTCCTCCTGACTTCTCAGACTATAGCCTTTATTGGCTTGCTCATCGGTAGAAACTCTGATATACAGAATCGCCCTGGGTATTTTATTAATGTTTTCCATTTTGTTCTAAAGTGTTTTACTATTTAAATTGTAAGGCTCCAGCTTTTTTGAATATTAAAAAAGAACTATTTCTTATTTCTTCGATAAGGTCGTCGAGCCCTTGGGACACTCTCATACTCTGGACCGGCAAGGTATAACGCCAATAGAAATCGTTGTTCTGAGTCTGAGAAATCTATTTTTTGGTCAATGGCCTGTGGGAAAACTTGCAATTCATGCAGGATTTCCATCATGGAATAGGCCGCCTTTGCGTTTCTTGAAAATCTATCCCATCTAGTAAACAATAACTGATCCGCTTTCAAAGTGCCTTTACGTATGCGGTGCATCATTTGTTTCCATGCCGGGCGTTTAAAGTCTATAGCAGAGCAATCGTCTTTAATTACTTCAACTATTTCAATATTATTTTTTGTGCAGTATTTGGTTAACATTGCCTCTTGGTTACTCGCAAAGGTCTCTTTAGTGATTTCATTTCCGGAAACTCTTATGTAGAGGATGGCTTTTGATTTTTTAATGTTGTTTTTCATGATTTCTTTTTTTATTTATTTGTTTATAGTAAATAGGTGAAAATTTTCATGCAGCTCTTTTAAAGTAGGCTTCTGTTTTATTCAGCCTATTAAATGTTCTGATGTCGATTTGTGCGAAAAACACAAGAAACTGCCGGATTTTAATAAGCTCCTCGTCGGACAGCACCTTGCCTCTAGCGCACAATGTTGCCCTGCACTCAGCAAGCGAGACTATTGAGTCTAATTCTATGTCCGACAAATTTTTCATTTTCTTTAATATTCTATTTTTTATTCTGTCATAAGCGATATCAATAATTTCTGTATTACATCGTTTAACTACTCCAAATCAATCGGGGAGAATTCAAAAAGTCAAGAGCCAACAAAAATTTAACTATAGTCTTTTTTCTACCAATCCTAATTTCCTTTCTATACATTCCCCTCCAACTTTTCAATCAGCTGATGAATTTGATTCGCCACATCTCTTGGTCGCGAAAACAATGTCAATTCCTTACCGCCATATTTGGCAACGTTTTTAAAAAAAAAAAAAAAACAGTGTTTACTTAGTTCAT
>DAOMFS010000060.1:0-17004 GCA_035429925.1 Bacteroidia bacterium
AAACACTAGCTTAAATTTAATCTATAACTGGTAAACTTTATGCTGACGATTTACAATCTGCTCCGACAAGGCAGGCTACTACATGTACATGCCAGCCCTTCTTGAAAAAGGTTTTTATTCAGATTCGTACGACAAAGACTTTGATCATCGCCTGGGTGATGGTTTTTATTTTGAGGATGGAAAGGTAACGACCAAATTCTCCTGCGGGTTGGCATTACTCCAATTTCCGTTTTATACCCTGGGTGCCGCTATCTCAAAGCTGTTTTCAATAGATGCCAGTCCTTGGTCGGCTTATTATCTTTTTTTTATCAATGTTGGTGCCGCTTTTTATCTCACAGCCGGGATTTGCTTTTTCAGGAAATGGCTCGCTCGTAAATTTTCTCAGCGCACTACATTATATACAGTGCTACTGACTTTTTTTGGCACCAACCTCCTGTATTATGCTACCGACGAAACACTCATGAGTCATCTGTATTCGTTTGTCCTTGCCAGCAGTGTGCTTTATTTTTTGCAGGAATATTTCTTTATAAAAAAGTGGCGGTTTTTTATAGGTTTTGCCATATGTCTTTCGTTAGCCATACTTGTACGACCTACCAATCTTCTTTTTCTACCCTTTGCGCTAATTAGTGATACAGGTAACTTTGGTTCAAAACTTCGCCGGCTTTTTGCACTTCGAAATGTACTGGCAGGGAGTATCGTGCTATTTATTGTAATACTTCCGCAGATGCATTACTGGAAGTTTGCCTTCGGTAGTTATCTTATTTGGTCTTACAAGGGCGAAGGCTTTTATAACTGGGATCATCCCGATTTTTTTGTCGTATGGTTTTCTCCACGCAGCGGTTTGTTTCCCTATTCCTTGTTGCTCTTACTTTCGCTTTTCACAGCAGTATTTATGTTGCTAAAAAAGGTAAGGGACGCATGGGCGGTTTTGATTGTTTTTTTTGGAGTGAGTTACCTCTGCGCTGCCTGGGTTAACCCCTTTTTTGGAGTATGCAATTATGGCAAACGTCCCTTCGTGGAATATCTTCCATTTTTGGCGCTACCTCTAGCCTGGCTGATCGAGAATATGCAGAATCTAAACACGGTAAAAAAGCGGACACTTTCGATTGTACTCATATTGCTGGTATATTACAACCTTGCACTCTATTCTGCATTTAATACCTGTTATTCTGGAAATAGCGACTGGGACTTTATGGGCTTTCTTAAAATGTTTTCAAAAGGGCTTACTATTATTCGTTAAATGTGATAATAATACAAATTTGTTTTATCGCTTGGATTACAAGAATAAAAAACCGGTTAAAATCAAAAATCAGAGTGAAACTTTTGTTCTTCCCCTGTTTCTCTTCCTGATTTGCCTTATCAAATTTACACGTGGCAGAACTCGTCCCTGGTTCGCTACAGTACCATAAAGCGAAAGCCCCTCCGAAATAAATCGAAAAGGCTTTCGCTTTATGGTACCCGGAAAGGGACTTGAACCCTTACGCCTTACGGCACACGCCCCTCAAACGTGCTTGTCTACCAGTTCCAACACCCGGGCATAGGGAAATGAGCCTCAGGGCCCGCTTTTCCGCCTGCAAAAATATCAAAAAATTGAGAGAATTTGCTCTAAAACCAAAAATATTTGTATATTTGCCTCCCGTTTCAAAAGCCGCTGTTTACACAAGGTAAAGTATGCTGGAAACGTCAAGTAAACCCAAGAAAAATGAACACCCTTTTAGAATTCGCCAAGAAGCAACTTACGCTTGAGAACAAACATCCTCAGTTCAAAGCCGGAGACACCGTAACCGTATCCTACAAAATTAAGGAAGGTGACAAAGAACGTATACAGCAGTATACCGGTGTGGTGATCCAACGCAAAAATGAACAGGCCACCGCATCGTTCACTGTTCGCAAAATCAGTAACGGCGTTGGTGTTGAGCGTATTTTTCCGCTCTCCTCACCTTTCATTGAAAAAATAGAGGTGAATAAAAAAGGTGTTGTCCGCCGTGCAAAACTCTTTTACCTGCGCGAGCGTACCGGTAAATCCGCCCGCATCCGCGAGAAACTCCAGGTTAATTCAGAGGCCTGAAAAATACAGTCCTGATAATGACAAGCCGGAATTTCCGGCTTTTTTTGTTTCAGATCCCTGTCCTTCGATTGCCCTGCCTGCCCGACAGCACTGCATTTTCACATTAGGGCTTAATGCTTATATTTGATACAGGTAATTATGTTTATCGAACTCTTTATTACTTTCCTCCTGATTCTTATTAATGGTTTTTTTGTTGCCGCAGAGTTTGCTCTGGTGAAGGTAAGGGCTTCGCAACTCGATCTGCGAATCCAGAAAGGCAGTAGCCGGGCCAGACTGGCCAAAACACTCATCGAAAAACTGGACTCCTACCTGTCCGCAACACAATTGGGCATTACACTTGCTTCCCTGGCCCTGGGTGCCGTGGGTGAGAATGTGATCTCAAAACTGGTGAGCCAGCTTTTTTTCCGGTTTGGCCTCATACCAGACCCTTACCAGGTTCACGGCCTGGCCCTGCCCATTGCCCTTACCCTGCTGACTTTTTTCCACGTCACCATTGGCGAACAGATCCCTAAAATGATTGGCATCAAGTATAGCCTGGCCGTGATACTGCTGATTTCCTGGCCTATGCGGATCTTCTTTTTCATTTGCTCGCCTTTTATCATATTCCTGAACAAGACCTCCAATTTTGCACTTCGAGCACTAGGCATGAAACAAGAAGGTGAGGAAGGTATTCATACCGAAGAAGAGCTCAGACTCATCCTCACAGAAAGCGAAGAAGGCGGCGCCATAAAACCCAGCGAAAATGAGCTCATTCAAAACGTGTTTGACTTTGATGACCGTACGGTAAAACAGGTTATGGTGCCTCAAAACAGGATAGTGGCCATTGACGTGGAACTGGGCCGGAACGAGATCATCAAGCGGGTTATAGAAGAAGGGTTTTCAAGAATACCCATTTACCTTGGCGAAATTGACAACATAATCGGAATTGTGCACAGCAAGGATCTCCTCAAGGCTGTTATTGACAACAAATTCAGAACAATAAAAGAGATCATGCGCCCGGTGCATTTTGTTCCGGAAAGCATGAAGATCAATGAACTTCTGCGCGACTTTCAGAAACGACATTACCAGATGGCCATTGTGACCAATGAATTCGGATCCACTGCAGGCCTGGTCACCATGGAAGACATAATTGAAGAGCTTGTAGGTGAAATTCAGGATGAGCATGATGAGGAAAAACCCAATGTTGAAAAGAAGAGTGATTCGGAATTTATTGTGAATGCCCAAGTCACCATCACCGATGCAAACGAAGCCCTGCCAATAGCCCTGCCGGAGAATACCCAGTATGAAACCGTATCAGGGTATATTAATTACATTTTTGGCCGGATACCCGCCATCAACGATAAGAAAACATCTGACGGCTATGATATTACTATACTGAAGCGCAGCAAACAGCATGTTGAACAGGTGAAATTTGTGGTACATGAACAATGAACACAGTCTTGATAAGGATTACTGGAACCAACGTTATCTTAACGATAATTTCGGCTGGGACCTCGGTGCCATCTCCACGCCGCTAAAAAACTATTTTGATGGCTTACAGGATAAAAACCTGAAGATCCTCATCCCGGGAGCCGGACACGCCTATGAAGCGGAATACCTGCACCAGAATGGATTCCGTAAAGTATATGTCTGTGATTTCGCCCAGACAGCCCTGGACACATTCAAATCACGCTGTCCTGGATTTCCCGAGGAACACCTGCTCCTTGCTGATTTCTTCGAACTGACTGAACAAGGTTTTGACCTGATGATTGAACAAACCTTTTTCTGCGCCATTGATCCCCGTCTCCGGAGATCCTATTTCGAAAAGGTACACAAGCTTCTGAAGCCCGGCGGACGTTTGGTGGGTTTGTTGTTTGAGGATGAACTCAACAAAGATATGCCGCCCTTCGGGGGCAGGCGGGAGATATACAAACCCTTGTTCAACGATTTGTTTCAGGTTCATCGATTCGAAACCTGTTATAATTCTGTAAAACCCCGTGAGGGCCGCGAACTCTTCATCAATCTGGTGAACACACCCGCAAAGATCTGAACAACATGAACCAGCGTGAGCTTTTTCTTCGCTTCGTGGCCCAGACATCGGATGAACCCATGCTTGGATACGACATGAACATTGCGAAGGCAGAGGGATCATTTTTATATGATGTGAACGGGAAAGAATACCTTGACCTGATCAGCGGAATTGCTGTGAGCAATATCGGACACCGTCATCCCAAAGTACTGGAGTCTATAAGGGCCCAGAGTGAAAAATACCTTCACCTGATGGTTTACGGTGAATATAACCAGAGACCTCAGGTAGAATACGCTGCCCTGCTTTGTTCCTTGTTACCGGATCCATTAAACTTAGTGTATTTCACAACCGGAGGCAGTGAAGCCGTGGAAGGTGCCATGAAGCTTGCCAAGCGGGCCAGCGGACGCGCAGAGTTCATCTCATTTAATAATGCTTACCATGGCAGCACGCAGGGTTCTATGAGTCTGATGGGCAGTGAAGTGTTCAAACAAAGTTTCCGACCCCTCCTTCCCGGCATGAAACAACTGGTGTTTAACAATGAAGACGGGCTGAATCAGATTTCGGAGTCAACCGCCGCTGTAATCATTGAACCCATACAGGGCGAGGCTGGTGTGATGCGGGCTGAAGCATCATTTCTAAAGGCCCTTCGAAAACGCTGCAATGAAAAAGGGGCACTTCTGATATTGGACGAAATCCAAAGTGGTTTCGGTCGAACGGGTACACTATTTGCCTTTCAACAATATGATATTGTTCCGGACGTGCTGTTGTTGGCAAAAGGCATGGGTGGCGGCTTGCCCGTTGGTGCCTTTGTTGCCTCCAGGGATCTCATGTGTACACTGTGTTCGGATCCTGTTCTTGGCCACATCAATACATTTGGCGGTAATGCGCTTTGTGTAGCCGCAGCCAAGGCCACGCTGGAAGTTATCCTGGAGGAAAATCTATGCGAAAAGGCTAAGGACATTCAAACTTTGATACAAAACACGCTAAAGGCAAAAAAAATAAAAAGCATGAGGGTATGCGGTGCCCTCGCCGCCGCTGAATTTGATTCAGAAGAGGTCTGCAAAAACGTGTTGCGCGCCTGTCTGGAGCAGGGCATAATTAGCGATTGGTTCCTTTTCTGTCCGGGTGCCATGCGCATCGCGCCTCCCCTGAACATCGATCTCAATAAGCTGGAGTCCGCCCTGAGAACGATCTGTTCTATCATTGAGCGCGAAGGCTGATTATCTTGTAAGTGACCTGATCAGGTCGCTGTATTCGGGGAATTCGTTCACAAGTGCATGCCTATCCCCCAATTCAAAATCCCTGAAGTCGAATCCCGGTGCCACAGTGCAACCCAGTAATGCGAAACCATTCCCATCTTTTACCCGGGATGCAAACCAGGAACCAAAGGGTACCGTGTATTGGAATTGTTCACCAGATTCCAGATCAGATCCAATCAAGGTTCTTTTTAACTTTCCCGAAACCGTAATTTCATAAAGTTCCAGGGCAGACCCTGCGTAAAAGTGCCAGGTTTCATCTGAACGGATGCGGTGAAAGGCTGAGAAATCCCTGTTCTCCAGTAAAAAATAAATGGCTGTGGAAAAACAACGTGATGAAGTGAAGCGTTCTGGCAGATCCCCCTCATGCATGACCTCGTCTGACCTGTATGTTTCCCTGTAATAGCCACCTTCGGGGTGTACCTGCAATTTAAGACTCTTAATCAGACTGCCTGCATTGATGAAATTCATTGGGACTGATAAATAAAAAAGCCTTTCCTGTACAGGAAAGGCTTTTGGTTTAAGCGAAATGGTTTAGAAATAAAAGTTGAGGCGAATGGTACCTGCAGGTGCCCACATTGAGTTTTTGTTGTCGGTATCAATGGTGAAGCTTCCTTGCTTGGCGCCTTTGATTTCTGTGGTTCCGATGGTATCGTCATTCGCAGTTGAGGCGGCATTCTTGTTTCCGGTTGATTCATAGGTGGTTTTTCCAGCACCTTGAGTAGCCAAACCAAGGCCCCAGCCGAATTCACCGCCCAGTGAAATTTTAGGAAGAAGGAAATACTCACAACCTATGAAGCCCCTGAGTCCGACTTCAAAAATGGCACCGTTTTTTCTTTCTGTCACGCGTGCCAGACCATTACCGTTGGCACCGCTGATTCCAAGACCACTGGCTGAAGTAACATTGTTTGCGCCGGTGATGGCATCATCGTTATCCGGAGTTACGTCCTGTGGTGTACCGGGACCGCCAGGTGTTACATTCACAGCCAGATTGTTACCGTATGTGAATTTGTCGCGGCTTGAGCTGAAGAAAATACCTACTTCACCACCGTAGTAGCCCTGCAAGCGGGTTTTTCCTTTACGGATTTCGATACCGCCCGAGAGACCGATTGTTGTGGTACGGTTTTTCCATTCGTTTTCAACCAAAGCTGGTTTGGGATCAGGATAACCGTTGTTGGTCAGTGTAGGAGCAGTATAGGAGCGGTCAACTTCCTGCTCGCGAACTGTTGGTCCGCCCAGGCCGATGCGAAGCGCACCACGATACACGGTATTAGCATCCTGGAAATACCGGTAAGTGATCATTTGGGTGTTGTAAGCTAGAAAATTAAATGTTGGCGCAGCATTGGATGTGGTCTTCCCGAAGAAATTTCCCATGTAATCCAAGAAAGGCGTCGCGTCTACTCCAAGTCCCCAATCCCCTGCCTCCGGAAGAATAGGTTCTCCCTTCTTAGAAGTCAAATCCTGCCCGTACGCACAGCTCATGCCGAGTGCGAAGGCTAAAAGTGTCAATGATTTTTTCATGTGTATAGGGTTTAAGTTTAATAACATGAAGGTAGAATTATTCCTGCGAAAACGAAAAAGCAGAATTTCAGTTTATAAACAGGTGTTTGTTGGAATTGTTGATTTCGGATGCAAACCTCTGATTTATTGATGATTGCTCAGATACTTCAGGATCTGTATGGCGAGATGGTCGGTTGATGCAGCTGAATTGGAGAGCAGAACAATGGCAAGTTTTTTGGCTGGCATAAATCCGCAGAATGAACTGAAGCCTAATGTGGCGCCATTGTGCCAGTAAAGATCTGCCTTGTACCTATCGCTGCGTATCCACCATGACATGGCGATTTTTTCATTCGCATCAAATGTGAGTTCCTGAACTTTTCTGGCCTGAGGATTGTCCGCATCCAATTGCATGCTGAGATACAAAAGCATATCCTCAACTGAAGTCTTCAAACCGCCTGCAGGTGCAAACACACCAAGGTTCCAGTGTTTTGCAGGTGCAGTGCTTTCTGAATAGCCCTGGAGGTATTTCTGTTCCTGAACAGGGTCAAGTTTCATTCCGGTGTTGTTCAGGTTCAGATCACGAAGAATTTCTTCGGCAAGTATATCTTCAAAAGGTTTCTTGTAAACCGATTCTGCGATCTGGCCCAGTAAGGCGTAATTGTAATTCGAATAGGCGCAGTAACTGCCTGGTTCCCTGTTCAGATCTACATGGCTCAGATCCTGGAACAGCATATTCTTCGTGTAATTCTGGTATGGATTCAGGGAATCGAAATCAGGTTGCGAGCGAAGATTGGAAGGCACAAGGGGCAAACCAGAAGTGTGGTTGAGGAGGTGTTTTACTCGTATGGCGTGTCTGTTAAATTCCAGATCAGGATAGGTGCCCTGGAGGTAATGTCTGATGTCCTGTTCAGGATCAATTTTCTTATCCAGTATAGCCTTTGCAAAAAGCAAGGCGGTAAAGGTTTTGCTTATTGAACCGGCTTCGTAAATACTTTTTTTATCGGGCAAGTGCATAGATCCCCTTGCGGTTTCTCCGTAGTTATAAACGAAAGAACCTTCAGGCGTGATGATGCCGATTCCAAGACCACAGGTCTGAGGCAACAGAAGGTATTCAGCAGCCAGGTTATGCACAAGAGAATCAAGTCCGGTGCGGAGCGGATTGTCGTGCAACAGACTGTCCCTCGTAGGCCTCAGCTTGTCTTCATAGGCGCTGAACCTGAGCAGACTGATCTTGTCTGCCGGGTCAAGCGCTATATACATGTGCATGCGTTTGTGTGTAAACAACAGAAAAAAATCCTGATAGTTCTTGTTCTGATCCAGGTGTTCAAATCCCAATATTTTTCCATAAGGTTGAAAAAGCCCTGTATCGAGATAGGCTACAAACTGATCCTGGGGAAAACTTGCTGCCTGGGCAGAATCAAGCAAGCTGTGAATTTGTTTGAACTGATGGTTGTTGTAAAGGTTCACAAACAATCGGGTCTTAACAAGGCAGGACTTGAGATTGCCTTCCTGTGCCAGTAACGGAGTATTACCAGGTAGCAGAAACAGAAGCAGGAGAATGACCTTTACACTTATACTTATTTCTATCTTCAAAATAGAGTCTCAAGTTAAGGATTAGTAGCCGAATTCCTGATTTTGTATCCTGCCCTGATATCCGGAAATAGGATTCTCCATCAGAATCCAGTTCGAAAGCGTGATACAGTTTATGAAAAACCAATTTTCAGCCATTAGACCTTATTTTCAAATCTGAACATCAAGGAAATAAAACGGAATGAAAAATCCCTACCTTGAAGACTGAACATGTGAGTAAGACCGGAAACTGAATACTGTGCAGCGTGTCTTGTTTCCCGATAGCTTGTCAAATCTGACTAAGAAAACAAGGAATCTACAAACTCAGAGGCATTGAAGACCTGAAGGTCTTCCATCTTTTCTCCCACACCGATGTATTTGACAGGAATGTTGAATTCATCTGAAATCCCGATCACCACGCCACCTTTGGCTGTGCCATCCAGCTTGGTGATAGCCAGGGCGCTTACGGATGTGGCGGAGGTGAATTGCCGGCATTGTTCTACGGCGTTTTGGCCCATGCTGCCATCGAGTACAAGCAGCACTTCGTGTGGGGCGCCGGGTATCACCTTGCTCATCACATTCCTGATCTTACCCAGTTCATTCATCAGATTCACTTTGTTGTGTAAGCGCCCTGCAGTATCAATGATCACCACATCGGTGTTTTTTGCCTTAGCCGAACTCAGGGTATCAAATGCCACAGAGGCCGGGTCGGCACCCATGCCCTGCTGAACCAGGGGTACATCCACCCGTTCACTCCAGATTCGCAACTGATCAACCGCCGCGGCCCTGAATGTATCCGCCGCGCCAAGCATCACTGATTTACCGGCCTGTTTGAAGCGATAGGCCAGTTTGCCAATGCTGGTGGTTTTACCAACGCCATTCACGCCAACCACCATGATCACATAAGGCTTTTCTTTAAGTTCAGAATCAAAATCCGGACTCAGCAATTTTTTTGTGTGAAAGAGGTTTACAATTTCTTCCCGGAGTGTTTTATTCAGTTCTGAGCTGTTCAGATACTTATCGCGTTTAACCCGTTCTTCTATTCGGTCAATGATTTTCACCGTGGTGTTCACACCCACATCGGCACTGATCAGCACCTCTTCCAGATTGTCGAGGACCTCATCATCAACCTTACTTTTGCCGGCTACGGCTCTGGCCAGCTTTCCAAAAATGCTTTCCTTGGTTTTGGCCAGTCCCTCGTTCAGGTTCTCCTTGTCTTTCTTGCTGAAGAGCTTGGTGAAAATACTCATGGCCTATAATTCGAATTCTAATTTTACGGTGATGCTGGCCGATTTGTTTCTGGCTTTGGTGTTGAAGGATCCGCCCCAGGAATAATCTTCATTTGAATTCTGGCCTGTGATCTGAAAAATACCCATTCCGGCATTGGACAGTTTGCCCAGTCTGCTTCCGGCGTTTCCTGCAATCGTTTTTGCTCTTTCATAGGCATCGGCTGTGGCCTGCCGGAGCAACTCAATCTTCAAATCCTTTAATTTGGTGTAATAATAGTCTGGTTCCTGTGCAATGCATTCAATGCCCTGTTCTATCAGTGCACTGATGCCGGCACTCATTTTTTCCACTTTTTCAATTTCCTGGCTTTCCACCAGCACGGTTTGAGAGAGCGAGTAACCGTCGAATTCCGAGCCGCTCACATTGCCCTGTTGATTGTAAACGGTTTTGTAATTCCGGTTTACGCGTATGCCACTGAAAGAAATGCTTTTCTCGCTGATGCCCTGATCAGAGAGAAATTTGGTGATGGCCGCGTGGTCAGCGCTCATCATTTTATTGGCTTCTGCCAGGCTTTTCGCGTTGCGAACATAATCCGCCCGCCAAACAATGAGATCGCTGTTGAAATCGCAGGTCCCCAGGCCGGTGACGGAAATGTTCTGAAAGCTCTGATGTGATTTGGACCAACTGCCGGAAAGTCTGATCGCGGCTAAAAGGATTGCCAGCGCGATGAGCGCTGAGCTGATGATCCGGGTAGGATTCATACGCTGGGGTGTAAAAAAAAATTCTTTCCTGTAAAGAAAAGAATTTTTAAGTGTTTAAACTACCGGTATTATTTTCCTTTCAGGAAATCCTGTATGTGGTCGTTGTGTACGATCTCTTCCCTGAAATTGTACGCGCCAGTTTTGGGAGATTTTACCATTTTGATCACACGGGTAAAATCTTTGCCTTTTCCGGTTTTGAGTGTTGCTACTACTTTCTTTGCCATGATTGTTTACGCTAAGGGAATTATTTGATCTCTTTATGAACGGTCATGCGCTTCAGGATGGGGTTGTATTTTTTCAACTCCAGGCGCTCTGTGGTGTTCTTCTTATTCTTGGTGGTAATGTAACGCGAGGTACCGGGCTTTCCGCTTTCCTTGTGCTCGGTGCATTCCATGATCACTTGAATTCTGTTGCCTTTTTTTGCCATGATTGCTTTTGATTATAATGTTAAGCCAGAATGCCGTTAGCCCGAGCATCTTTTAAACAGGCTGAAATTCCTTTTTTGTTGATGTTCTTCAGCGCTGAGGTAGACACACGCAGGGTTACCCATTCGTTGGTCTCAGGAACGAAAAAACGCTTGCGCTTCAGGTTCACCTTGAACTGGCGACGGGTTTTATGGTTTGAAAAAGACACTGAGTTCCCACCCATGGCCTTCTTTCCGGTTAATTGACAAATTCTGGACATCTGGTATTCGTTTTACGGTTATTGTTTTCCTTAAAAAGGGACGCAAATATACCATTAGTTCCTGAATATGCCAATAATTTGACCAAAAGGGCCTGATTTTTTTATTTTTTTGGACTAGCAAGTGCGCCTTCAGGCCAAATGGCTGTATTTGTAGAGCTGATCTTTTCCCAAGTATTTAGGTTCCAGGCCGGTAAAATCAAAATCAGGGGCCTTTAGCCCCTTATGGAGCATAAGGTCTGGATTGCGGATCATGAGCACTTCGTCGTATAACCCGGCTTTCAAAAAGGCATTGATCGTAAAGGTGCCACCCTCTACCAGGAGGCTTTGCACACCAAGCCTGTGCAATCTATCAAGCATTTGCGGCAGAATGTTCTGGCCGAAATCAAGCCTGATGTAAGTTAAACGCTTGTTCAGCGATTCATTTTTTTCATTAAAAACCAGGGTCTTGACCTGTTTGTCGTACACTTTATAATGCCCAGGCACCTCAAGATTGCGGTCGATGAAAACTCGGAGGGGGCTTTTGCCGCTTACGAGACGCGTGTTGAGGGCAGGATTATCGGTGAGTACGGTTTGCTTACCCACCAGAACAGCCATGTTTTCGGCTCTGAGCTTATGGGCAAAACGCTGCGCTTCGGGTCCTGAAATGAGGTTATTCTCCCTGTTTTGTGGGGCTGGCAGGCGTGAAATGTATCCGTCGGCGCTTTGGGCCCACTTCAGCTGAATGAAGGGACGTTTTTTTTCATGAAAGGTGTAAAACCGGCGATTGAGGTTCCGGCTCTCCTTTTCCAGCAAGCCGAATTCGATTTCAACACCGGCCCTGCGCAATTTTTCAATACCCCTCCCCGCCACCAGCGGATTGGGATCACCGGCAGCTATCCATACCTTTTTTATACCACGTGAAATGATCAGATCGGCACAGGGAGGTGTTTTACCTTGGTGGCTGCAAGGCTCAAGGCTTACAAACAGCTCGCATTCCCTGGGATCAATATCCGCCGGAATGTAGGTGATGGCCATCACTTCGGCATGTGCCTCGCCGTATTGCTTATGATAGCCTTGCGATACAATTTTGCCCTGATGAACAACCAGAGCACCCACCATTGGGTTAGGCGCCACCCTGGGCCAGCCCAAAGTGGCCAGTTCAAGCGCTTTGCGCATCAGTTGTTCGGCTTGAAGTGACACGGCTCAAAATTAAGGGCATTTTCCTAAATTTGCCGCTCAAAAGAAATCAAGATGTTCGATAATTTACAGGAAAAGCTCGATCGCGCTTTTAAAGTGCTGAAGGGACAGGGAAAGATCACAGAAATCAATGTGGCTGAAACCCTCAAAGAAGTGCGCAAGGCCCTGCTTGATGCGGACGTGAATTACAAAGTAGCCAAGAGTTTTACTGATACTGTGAAAGAAAAAGCGCTTGGCCAGAACGTGTTGAGTGCCATTTCACCCGGTCAGTTACTGATAAAGGTTACCCATGATGAACTGGCCCAGTTGATGGGCGGAACCAAGGAGGACATATACCTGGGCGGAAATCCAACCATTATACTCATGAGTGGTTTACAGGGCTCCGGTAAAACCACTTTCACCGGAAAACTGGCTCTTTACCTGAAGACCAAAAAAGGCAAAAAGCCGCTTATGGTGGCATGCGACGTTTACCGACCGGCCGCCATCGACCAGTTGCATGTACTTGGCGAACAAATCGGGGTTGAAGTTTACAGCAACAAGGAAGAAAAGAACCCCGTGAAAATCGCCGAAGCTGCCATAAAGCAAGCAAAGGAAAACGGCAACTCGGTTGTGCTGATCGACACCGCAGGCCGGCTTGCGGTTGACGAGGTGATGATGAACGAGATCGCAGAACTGAAACGCAGCATCAAACCCAATGAAATATTATTTGTAGTCGACAGCATGACCGGGCAGGATGCTGTGAATACTGCCAAAGCATTCAACGAAAGGTTGAATTTTGACGGGGTGATCCTGACCAAGCTCGACGGCGATGCCCGGGGCGGGGCTGCCTTATCCATCAAATCGGTGGTGAACAAGCCCATCAAGTTCATTGGAACCGGTGAGAAAATGGACGCCCTCGATGTGTTTTATCCTGAGCGTATGGCAGACAGGATACTGGGCATGGGCGACGTGGTAACACTTGTAGAAAGGGCCCAGGAACAGTTTAACGAGGAAGAGGCCCGGAAACTGAGCAAAAAAATCGCCACCAATAAATTCGACTTCAACGATTTCCTTGCGCAACTGAATCAGATCCGAAAGATGGGCAACATCAAAGATCTGGTTGGCATGATACCAGGAATGGGTAAGGCCATCAAGGATATGGACATCGACGACAACGCCTTTAAAGGCATTGAAGCCATCATTTTCAGCATGACACCTGTGGAGCGCAATAAACCGGAGATCATTAATGGTTCAAGGCGGCAACGTCTGGCCAAAGGCAGTGGTCAGGGCATACAGGAAGTGAACAAGCTGCTCAAGCAATTCGAAGAGACACGCAAAATGATGCGCATGATGAACGATAAGAATGCAATGGCCAAAATGATGCGCAACATGCCAAAGGGCATGCCCAGGGCTTGATTGACCTGACAAAGTAATACCCTATTCTTCTTCTTCCGGCTGAAATCTGTTCTTACAGGCCATGCTGCAGTGCTTAGGCCTAACAAATATCATTTTGTTTTTTCACAGCAAATTGCGGTAATTAGTGCTTATGCAAGTGATAGACGGTAAAAAAATTTCAGAAGAACTACAGACAGAAATTTCTGAAGAAGTTAAACAACTTATGGCCCGCGGCGGTAAACAGCCGCACCTGGCTGCAGTGTTGGTGGGTAATGATGGGGGAAGTGAAACCTATGTGGCCAGCAAAATAAAAGCCTGTGAAAAGGTGGGTTTTAAATCCACACTGATACGTCACCCTGCTACGCTTACTGAAGCAGAACTTATGAAAACCATTGATGATCTCAATTCGAATCCTGATGTTGACGGTTTTATTGTGCAGTTACCCTTACCCAAACATATTGACGAACACAAAGTAACCGAAGCCATTCTGCCGCAGAAAGATGTGGATGGATTCCATCCTGTGAATCTTGGAAGGATGTTACTGAATCTGCCCACTTACATCAGTGCAACCCCATATGGTATTTTAAAACTTCTTGAGAAATATAACATTGAAACGGTTGGCAAACATTGTGTCGTAATTGGTCGCAGCCATATTGTGGGTTCGCCCATGAGCATACTCATGGCCAAGAACAGCTATCCCGGCAATGCCACAGTAACTTTGTGTCACAGTAAAACCAAAGATCTCAAAACCATTACGCGGAGTGCTGATATTCTGATCTGTGCACTTGGACATCCGGAATTTGTAAAAGCCGACATGGTAAAAGAAGGCGCGGTGGTGATTGATGTGGGTACTACAAGGGTTCCTAGTCCTGAAAGCAAAAGCGGGTTTAAACTTAAAGGAGACGTGAAATACGATGAGGTTGCTCCAAAATGCTCCTACATCACTCCGGTACCCGGCGGTGTTGGGCCCATGACCATAGCATCCTTGCTTTATAACACCATGTTAGCCGCCAAAAAAGCTATCTACTCCTGATGGTCTTCATTCAGTGAGAATCCACCTTCTCTTACCAAAACAAACAGGTCACTGAAAAATTTAATGCGCTGGTCTGTGGTAAGGACTTGAAATCTACTTATCTTTAATACTACTCCTCCTGAGAGTCATGCGTATTCTTAAAATTATATTGATACTGACGTGGTGCGCCTTTACAGGATTTTCACAATCCTGGCAACAATGTTCTTCACCACCCAACGGTTCGATCTTCAGCATGGTCACCATTGGTTCGGAATTGTTCACCGGTTCAAACAATGGCGGCATTTATCATTCAAGCGACCTGGGTGTCACCTGGCAACAAAGCAATGGAGGCCTGCCCAATCATGTGATTTCCTTGTGTACCGATGGCGTGAATCTTTATGCTGGAACATCAGGATTCAGTTCAACCGCAATTTATAAATCGGGTGATCTGGGCCAAAGCTGGACCGATGTTACCCCCACAGGACTGAACAATGCTTCGGACGTAAGGTCTCTGGTGACGGATGGGACCTATTTGTTTGCCGGGATCTCGGGATTAAGTGCCGGCGTTTACAAATCCTCTCTTAATGGTCTCAGCCCTTCAAGCTGGACCTCCTTCGACAATGGCATACAAGGTTTGTTTGTACGCATGCTTTCCATCTGTGCCTCTACCCTGTTTGCCAGCACCTATATTTTGAATGACCCCGGCAACGGTATTTATCAATCCCCCACAAGTACCGACCAGTGGGTTTCTGTTTCCAGTGGATTAACCCCTGTGAACAATTACATCAGGTCCTTTGCCATCCGCTCAAACACCATACTTGCCGGATCTATATTAGGAACTTCCCCGTCTATTTATTTGTCGACCAACAGCGGCGTCACCTGGAGTTCTTCTGTTTCAAACCAGTTTACAGCCAACCCCAATGTGCACGCGCTCTTGTTCAATAACAACGAGGTTTATGCAGGCACCGAACTGGGCGGTGTGTTTCGCTCGGGAGATAACGGTTTGACCTGGCAGAGTTTTAACGCAGGCATGAGCGGACCTAACACTTGCAATCTGAACATCCGTTCACTCGCCAGAATTGGATCAAGCTTATTTGCCGGTACCGACTGCGGGGTTTGGAAGATCACCCTTTGCAACGGTAGTCCGGCCAATGCCATCAATACCACGGGGGCAGGCTCTTCCACCGTGTGTTCTTCAAATTCCGCGAGTATCAGCGCAAGTGGCGCGGGAACCATACATTGGTATACCTTGCCCAGCGGGGGCTCGGCCATTCTTACTGGAACCAGCCTCATCAGTCCGCCATTGTTTGCTAACACCACGTATTACGCTGAAGCTTTCACCTGTGCGCCAAGTGTTGCCCGCACACCAATTACCCTTACTGTGGAAGCGCTTCCCCAACTGATCACCGGCACTTCAAATTCCATAAGTTGTCCGGGTGAGCAAATTGGCATTTCAACAATGGGCGCTGTAAGCTGCACCTGGCAGCCCGGCAATATAGTGGGCACTTCGGTATTTGTGAATCCCATCGCCAGCACCAATTATACAGTTACCGGAACCGGACCCAATGGTTGCACAAGCTCCGCAACACTGATGCATGTAGTTACAGATTGCTCTGGCCTTGAAAAGCAAGAAAATTATCAAAGCAATCCTGTTCTGGTCTTTCCAAATCCATGTCAGGGTGATGTGAATTTCAAAAATGTGTCGCTTTTGCCTTGCACCTTCAGCCTATACAATGAGATTGGGCAAGCTATTCTGTCAGGTGATATTCCAGCCGATGCTGTGCTAGCGCTGCACAGGCTGAAGCCCGGACTTTATGCGATGAAAGTCTTTCAAGGGACTGCATTTTTCACAGGCAAAATACTTGTGTCAGATTAAGTCAAAGCAATGCCTGAATGCGAGGGGAACTTTACTTTCAGGGCAAGGGATATGATCCGCAAGTCCTGGTGTAGTGCCAGCCCGGTGTGATTAGGCCCTGATAATTATCAGTTCAATGGAGAACATATGCAATCACCAGAATTTTATCATTTGGTACCTTTATGCCAGCTAAGCAAAACGCGATGATCAACTACGTAAGCCCACATGAAGCGATTGGACTGATAAAATCCGGAGACCGGGTCTTTCTGCACGGCAGTGCAGCCACGCCCATTCGGCTCATTCATACCATGCTTGAAGAAAAAAGCCGGTTTAAAAATGTAGAACTGGTGAGTATTTCACAAAAAGGAGTTGATCTGAATGACCCGGGTTTACGCGGTCACTTTTACAACAATTCCCTTTTTGTTTCAGAGGCTACAAGGGGATCGGTGAATTCGGACACCGGTGACTATGTTCCGGTATTTCTGAGCGAAATCCCCAACCTGTTCAGGCGGAA
>DAOMFS010000061.1:0-15626 GCA_035429925.1 Bacteroidia bacterium
ATGCTGTTGGCGTTGAACCTGCCCTATAACGTCTTGGTTCAGACAAACAACTTGTAATCACAGCGGATTTGCTCTACCTGCAAAAAGGCGGAAGCAACACCTCCAAAACATTCAGTTATGATCAGTACGGTAATGTGAATGGTTATGGAACCATGAGCCTGCCTACCCTGCTCAGGTACTATTCTGTAGCACCTTGTTTCAAGTTCAGGTTGTCCGATTTATTATACGCCAAAGCCGGGCCCCGTCTTGATCTCTATAGTTCAAGTCTTTTGAAGGACATTCCGCCCGGCTTGCAGTCACCAGAGCCATATTACACCTTTGAGGCGGTCAATTATGGGATCAGTTATGCCCTGGGTATTAGTGCAGGAAAAGGCAAGATCAGGTTCCTGGCTGAATTGATGGGGCAAAACGATTTTGGATCCTCATCCTACAACAACAGCACATCGCAAAGTTATTCAAACAATGCCTACTACCTGAATATTGGTGTGCTTTTATGTTTGAAGAATTAATTGGTCTTCAGAATTTTTGTCTGTAAGGACAGGCGCATGACTACTTTATCCTTTAACAGAGGTGCGAAGATGCATTCCGATGTGAGGCAAACGTATTGGAAAGATGCGCGATAAGCATAGGATTTACGCTCTGGTGTTCAGGAAGGCTTCTTTAGCTGTTTTGATCGCTACGGCGTTGTATTTTTTCTCCATGTATACAAGTACCTTTTCCAATACCGCTTTACTTCCCTGGTCGAGTGATCCGATTTCCTTTGCGAAAACTTCCTTCAAAGCGAGTTCCTTTATCGCTTTCACTTGTTTGGGCACCTCGCTGAAAGCCAGTTCAACCCGGCGTTCACGGCAAAGGGCTTGAAACTGGCCAATTTTATTGTTGATGATTTCTTCGCACTTTATGATCTCACTCTTACGACGCTGAAGATTAATTTCGGCTTTTTGTCTGATGGAGTTGATATCGATATAATGAACCTGGGGATCGCAGGCCACCTGGCTCGTCACGTTTGCGGGAATGCTGAGGTCGATTATCACTTTGCGGCCGGATTCTCCTTTCCTGAGTGCCTTAAACACGGCCTGATCAATAATGGCCTCTGAGCTTCCGGTACACACAATCAAAACGTCGAAACCATTTGAATAGTTCAACACATCCGGAAGCCCAAAGGCCTTTGCATTTAGGGTTGTGGCCAGTTTTTCAGCATTCTCAACACTTCTGTTGAACACGGTGAAATTGGCAAACTGATGCTTTTTAAAATAAGAAGCAAGTGTGGTATTGGTTTCTCCTGCACCAACAAACACGATCCTGGCCTCATCGCGGATACCCAGATCGCGCAGCTGCCTGTAGGCCAGTGAAGCCACTGAAACCGGATTACGTGCTATCTGCGTTGAAGTGTAAATGTCCTTTGCAGTTTCTATGGTATGCCGGATGAGCAATCTGAAAAAATCACCGGTAAGGCCTAAATCATTGCAATGTTCAAACGCCTTCCTCACCTGAGTGATAATTTCCCTTTCTCCCACAACCAGCGATTCAAGTGAGGAAGCCACTTTCAATGTATGTTCTACGGCCTGTTTGCCGGCATAATAATCAGCTCCCGCAACCAGATCCTGAAGTTCAGCCGCTGTTAAGTCAGGATTCAGGGTACTCAGAATTTCAGATAACTTCTCATTACCCATATCATCTTCAGAAAGCACCATAAACTCTATCCTGTTGCAAGTGCTCAGATAAAGCAATTCCCTGAACTGAAATTGGGCTTTAATCAAAGGCAAGACCTTTTTCTGGGATTCCAGGTCAATGTGCAAACGCCCTATTAATTCAAATGGAAGGCGTTTGTGCGTGAATGCTATGAGTTTAAAATTCTCCACAATTGATGAGACAAAGATGAGCCTTCTCTCAAATTTAATTGTCATGGAAATGTCATTCGCGGGATTTCTCGCCTGATAAATCTCAGCTCAGGAAAAGCATAAGGACTGATCGCGCACGGCGAAGTTTCTGATTTGCGAAAACCCGTCAGACTTACTCGTGGCGTTTAATCGTCGGTAGGATCAGGGGCAACGGTGGGTTTGGCTTTTTTGGGCCGGATGGTATTGGGCCAGAGAACATTAATAAGTTCGTTGTGAACGGACACCATAGTTTTACTGATACCGTTAATGATGTGGACATTCTTTTCGGAATTGTTTTTCCAGGTTCTTTTAACTTCCTCATAGGAGCCATCGCTGAGCAGAACATAAAACCGGACCAGTATACCGTCTTTCACTTCCGCCTTGCCATTGTTGCAGGTTGCCTTTGATCCCTGCCTGTTGGTTATAATAACATCTTCATACACCCCATCTTTGACGTCATCGGCCCCCCTGTCTTCGAATTTGGCAGCCCATTTATTATAACAATTCAGTTCAACGGGCTTTTTTTCCTGGGCCAGAAATGAAATGGCAAAAACGAGCAGACTTGCGGTAAAGATTGATTTCATGGATGAATGCTTGAGAACCAAACCTACAAAAAAAATCAATTCACAAAATTATTATTCGGTTAAAATGGCTAATTTGCAGTGATGTTGGTGAAAACATATGGATACGCCGTTCAGGGCATCAGCGCTACAAAAGTTACAGTTGAAGTGAACGTGGGTAGCGGAATTAATTTTTTTATTGTGGGTTTACCCGATAGTGCGGTAAAAGAGAGCCAGCACCGAATAAAAACAGCATTAAATCACCATGGCTATAAAATTCCGGGTAAAACTGTAACAGTTAACATGGCCCCAGCCGACATCCGAAAGGAAGGATCGGCTTACGACCTCAGCATTGGACTAGGTATACTCGCAGCCAGTGAGCAGATCCGCACAGAGGATCTGGATCAATATGTGATCATGGGCGAACTGGCTTTAGATGGTGAGTTAAGAGCCATCAAAGGCGCCTTGCCTATTGCCCTG
Organism: Bacteroidia bacterium; assembly: GCA_035429925.1. GTDB lineage: Bacteria > Bacteroidota > Bacteroidia > B-17B0 > Aurantibacillaceae > Aurantibacillus. Next base: position 2,921 of record DAOMFS010000061.1, read on the forward strand.
AAAGCCAAAGCGGATGGATTCAAAAATCTTATTCTCCCTGAAATGAATGCCCAGGAGGCTGCTGTAGTAGATGGACTAAACGTGTTTTACGCCTCCAATATTCTGGATGTGATAAAGCATTTTGACGGGTCAGAGTCTTTGCCCCAGTCACACGTGGATGTCGTTTCAGCTTTTGAGAAGGATTTCAACACCAGTGAATTTGATTTCGCGGATGTAAAAGGTCAGGAGAACATCAAGAGGGCTCTGGAAATTGCTGCCGCCGGCGGGCACAACGTGATCCTGATCGGTCCGCCCGGGGCCGGTAAAACCATGCTGAGCAAGCGCTTGCCAGGGATTCTGCCTCCACTTACACTGGAAGAGGCACTGGAGACAACAAAAATACACAGTGTGGCAGGTAAAACAGGTAAGGGCAGCGCAGGTCTCATTACCAGACGGCCTTTCCGAAGCCCGCATCACACCATAAGCGATATTGCGCTTGTGGGGGGCGGAAACCAACCACAGCCAGGTGAGATCAGCCTGGCCCACAACGGGGTGTTGTTTCTGGATGAATTGCCTGAGTTCAAGCGTAGTGTACTGGAAGTCATGCGACAGCCCATAGAAGATAGGGTCGTGAATATCAGCCGGGCAAAATTTTCAGTTGAATATCCTGCAGGCTTTATGCTCGTTGCCAGTATGAATCCTTGTCCCTGCGGCTATTATAACCATCCGGAGAAAGATTGTGTTTGCGCCCCGGGTATTGTACAGAAATATCTGAACAAGATCAGTGGTCCGCTTTTGGACAGAATAGATCTCCACATTGAAGTGACCCCAGTACCATTTAGTGAACTGAGCCGTCAAAAGAACGGTGAAAACAGTGCGAGTATACGTGAACGCGTCATTAAAGCACGAAGCATACAAAATAAGCGTTACCAGAACGAGGCAAACGTGCATTGTAATGCTCAGATGCGAACAAAGGATCTGAAGACTTATTGCGGATTGGATGAATCTGGCAGCCAATTGCTCAAAAACGCCATGGAACGTCTCGGCTTAAGCGCCAGGGCCTATGACAGGATTTTAAAAGTGGCCCGAACCATTGCCGACCTTGATCATTCCGGAAATATTGAAACCACACATCTGGCTGAAGCCATTCAGTACAGAAGCCTTGACCGGGAAGGCTGGGCAGGATAGAGCCTATGAAAGAGATCGATAACATTTTACTGGATCTTAAACGCCGGATTTTTAAACCGGTATATTTCCTTAGCGGCGAAGAACCCTATTATATTGATCAGGTGTCGGATTATCTCGAAAACCATGTTCTGGAACCTGAGGAAAAAGAGTTTAACCAGATCATTGTTTATGGGAAAGACAGTTCATTGTCTCAGGTTGTTTCTCTGGCCAGACAGTTTCCGATGATGGGAGAACACATTGTTCTCATTGTAAAAGAAGCCCAGCACTTCAGAGAATTGAACAGGACTGTAAAGGAAGATGATGATACTGAAATTGAAGAGCTTGAAGAGCCGGCTGCCGTACAGCAATTTCTTGACTACCTCGAGAATCCGCAACCCAGCACTATTCTGCTGTTCTGTTACAAATACAAGAAGCTCGACAAGCGCAGTGCCATTGCGAAAGCTTTGATTAAACGGCATGTGTTTGTTGAGACCAAGGCCTTGTATGATAATCAGCTTCCAGATTGGATCAGCAATTATGTAAAATCAAAGAATTATAGCATCGGGCCCAAAACCGCCTTTCTGATCGCAGAGTCGCTGGGCTCCGATTTAAGCAAAATCTCGAATGAGATCCATAAACTTATTATTAATCTGAAAGAAGGTTCAGAGATCTCTATGGATCTTGTTCAGCAGTTGATTGGAATAAGCAAGGAATTCAACGTGTTTGAATTGCAAAAAGCCATTGCCCAGCGCGACATTCTGAAAGCCAACCGCATCATTCAGTATTTTGGCAACAACGAAAAAGACAACCCTTCTCAATTGGTTTTGGCACAACTGCATTCCTATTTCACAAAAGTGATGAAGTATCACTTTTTACCGGATAAGAGCAAAATGGCCGCCGCCAATGTCCTTGGCGTAAATCCTTATTTTGTGGATGATTACGCGAGGGCAGCCGGGGTTTACCCGGTTCCTAAGATCAAACACATTTTCACTTATCTCAAAGAGGCCGATCTCAGAAGCAAGGGTGTGGACTACCCAAATACACTGTACGCCGATATTCTGAAAGAATTACTTTTTAAAATGCTGCATTAAACAATATCATCCAAATTATTGCTGGCCCGTGCTTCCAAATCCCCCGCTGCCACGCTGGGAATGGGCCAATTCACTCACCACATACCAGTCTACCCGTTCGTGTTTGGCTACCACCATTTGCGCTATACGATCACCGTCTTTTACAACAACCTCCTGGTTTGAGAGATTGACCAGCAATACTTTTATCTCTCCCCTGTAATCTGCGTCAATGGTACCAGGTGTGTTGAGTACGGTTAGTCCCTGTTTAAAGGCCAGACCGCTCCTTGGCCGTATCTGAGCTTCATGGCCCACAGGCAGTTCAATGAACAAACCGGTTGAAACCAGACTTCGCTCAAGGGGTTTTAAGGTGAGATTGTGCCCGAGGTTGGCCTTCAGATCCATTCCGGCTGAATGTTCTGTAGCATATTCCGGAAGAGGATGATTGGATTTATTGATTATTTTGATGACCAGGGGAAGCATGGGAATTTAATTTTTTAATAGTATTAAATTCCAGTTTATACACCAAACCCACAAACAAGAGTATCAACAAATTATTCAACGTTAGCCTGATCCAGGTTGTTTCAATTCCACTGAATATTAGGGAAAAGCCGTAGAATACCAGCGTGAAGATCGTGTAAATTCCAATTGCCCTGAAATTGTAAGGAATGGGAAAGTGTTTTTGACCAAGCACATACGACAAAATCATCATGCCTGCATAGGCAGCAAGGGTGGCCCAGGCAGAAGCCAGATAACCGTATTCCGGCACAAACAACACATTAAGCAGTATGGTGATCAATGCGCCTGCAATAGCAATTACAGCACCGTATTTTGTTTTACCGCTCAGTTTGTACCAAATGGAAAGATTATAAACGACACCAAGAAACAGATTCGCTGCCAAAAGTATGGGCACAACTTTCAAACCACTTCTGAATTCACTGCCAATGAAGTATTGTATCCAGTCCAGGTTGAGCACTGTGGCTAAAAACAGGACCAGACAGAATATGATAAAGTATTTCATCACCAGAGCATAGATCTGTTTTGAATCCTTTTCCCTGGCCTTGCTGAAAAAAAAGGGTTCGGCTGCGTAACGAAAAGCCTGAATAAAAATGGTCATAAGTATGGCTATTTTATAGCAGGCCCCGTATATGCCTTGTGCAATCTGAGCTTCCACTTTATCGGTCATCAGCTTTTTCAGAATGATCCGGTCAAGGGTTTCATTCACCATACCTGCAAGTCCCAAAATCACCAGTGGCCAGGTGTAGAGCAACATATCCTTTAACAGGGTGTAATTCATGTTGGGACGAAGCCCGGCAAACATTCTCGACATGAGAAGCAGGGTGAACAGATTAGACAGCAAATTTGCCAGGAAGGCGTAACCAATGCCAATTTCAGGCCTGTAGATACTTGCCATAAAACCTTGTTCACTCAAGTCATGACTCTTTCTGCACATCACCAGAAAAAAGTAGCTCAGTCCAAAATTGATCAGCACATTTCCCAATTTCAGAACCGAGAAAAGAAGGGCCTTGTTCTCGGCCCGCAATTTTGCAAAAGGAATAGCCAGCAAGGCATCACTTGCCACGATCATTACACACCAGGTGATGAACATGGGTAAGTAGGTGGTGCCCGGAGTTGACAATTCTGAAGCGATTTTTTCAGAAAACACGATCAGACCCAGGCATAGTAAAACGGTTGAAAGCACTATGCTAGCCAGCGCTGTGTTGTAGACTTCATCTTTATTGTCGAGCCTGGAATTGAAATTAAAAAAGGTTGTCTCCATGCCATAAGTGAAGATCACATTCAGAAAGGAAATGTACGCGTACAACTCGCTGTTGATACCATATTCCGATGCTGAAAAAATATAGGTAAGCAGGGGTGTAAGCAGGTAATTGATCAGCCTGGGCAAGATAGTGCCCAAACCATAGATCACAGTTTGACCGGCTAATTTCCTGAGTGGATTTGACACGCCTGAAGGAATACGAATTAAATGTATGGAATTATAGGCTTAGGCCCTCAGGTCCGGCATGAAGATATTAACGGAAGTTTGTAAACCGGTCTTGTTCAGGATCCCTTCATGGCCCTTATTTGGGATTCAAGCAATTGAATACCTTCTGTAAAACTGTGGGGCCGGTACCCGAGCTCCCTGATCGCTTTATCAATGATAAATCCCGTAACCGGAGGGCGTTTGGCCGGTTGTTTGATGTCGCTGCTTTTGCTGGGTTTGATAAGACTTTTGTCCAAACCATAATAATCAGCCACCACCCTTGCCATTTCCAGAATGCTGTAGAAATCCTTTCCTGAAAGGTTGTAAATGCCGGTAGCACCTTTTTCTGCGATGAGGAGGCAACCATCCGCCAGATCTTCCGCAAGGGTTGGTGTCCTGAACTGGTCGTCAACCACATTGATGCTTTTACCCTGTTCCAGATTGGATTTGACCCAAAGCACAATATTGCTTCTGCTCATGTTGTCAACAATGCCATATACCAGAACAGTACGCGCAATGGCCCAGCGCAGTGTTGAAGCCTGAACGATTTTTTCAGCTTCAAGTTTGGTCTCTGCATAATAACTCAGAGGATTCGGCAGAGCCTTTTCGTCGAGTGGCCCATGCGTTCCGTCAAAAATAAAATCGGTGCTGAGATGGATGAATAAGGGGTTATAAGATGTTCCGGATTTTTTGAGTGCTTCGAGGGCCTGTACCTGGTAAGCCACAGCTTCAGCGTTCATTTTATGAGCGCCTTCACGATCACTTTCACAGGCATCTACATTGGTCATAGCGGCTGTGTTGATCACTACATCAGGTTTATGTTTCGTGAATACCTCCTGAACCTGCTTTGGATCAGTAATGTCGAGACGCTCGTAAACATAGCCGTCCTTGTTTACAAGCCGGTTCTCGCCACGAGCGGTTGCAATACACTGGTGACGGCCCGAAGCCCGGAGCTTGTAGACCAACTTTTGACCGAGTAAACCATTGGAACCGGTGATGAGAATTTTCATTTTATCTGTAAGGGTTGTTGATTGCCTGACAAAACTACTACTTATCTTTTGTCAAAAACAATTTAGCGCTCTCTTCCAGTTGCTGAAACCACTTCTTGCCATATTTCCGGATCAGCGGTTCTTTCAGAAATTTGTATACCGGCACATTGAGCTTTTCGCCGCAGGAGCAAGCAGGGGCACAAATGTCCCATTTATTGTAATTCACAGCATCATAACCTTTGTGTTCCGTTATGCGGATAGGATAAAGGTGGCAGGAGATCGGTTTTTTCCAGTCAATTTTTTTGTCCTCATACGCCTGTTCAATCGCGCATTTGGCAATTTTGTTTTCATCAAATACAACAAAGGCACACTCACCTTTGTCGCTAACCAGTGTTGTGGTGTAATCCCCATCGCTGTCAACAACATAAGCGCCTTGTTTCTTGATGGCCGCAAGCCCTTTCTTGTTCATATAAGGTTTAACGGCTTCGAGTACCGATTCGAGGACCGATAATTCGTTTTTTTCCAAAGGTGCTCCACTGTCGCCCTGAACACAACAAGCCCCTTTACAGGCCCTGAGATCGCAAACAAAGCGTTTTTCAATCACATCTTCGCTGATCAGGGTCTTTTCAATGGCGATCATGTTCTTTCCGGAAAATTATTGAACGGCCATGTTCTGGGTCATGTATGTGCCCAGATACTTTTCTAAAATTGTCCTGTAGGACTTGGAATACCGGAACCCGCCCGGAGAACTGAAAAATTCATTGAACAGTGCTGTGTAACGGCTGCCTTTTGGCAGAATAAAGCCCAATTCTTCTTTTGACTGATTCAAGGCCTTCTGCATTTTGAGAAAACGCCCCGGATTTTTTTTAAGATAGATCCAGAATGAAACAGCATCCACATAACCGAATTGAAGTACATTCTTAGAGATTTCGTCCAGAAGTTTTTGTGGATTGCTTTGATAAACAATTTTAAGTTCAGGGAGAAAATTCCTTTTCAGCTCCGACACATATGTGTTGAGGCTGCTGTTTTGAATGGTCACGGCGCTCATGTGCCCCAAAACCCTGGTCACTTCTTCCTTGCTTCTGGCCTTGATGTCGGGTGCGTTTCCATTGGTAATGCAGAACGCCACGTTTTTGATATAAGGGTCCGTAAAATCCATTTCCTTTCTTCTTTCATGGCTGATGGTGAGTGTACCCAGACCAAAAGTGTTTTTTGAAGCGGCTTTGGTTGTCTGGTAAAAGGTATTGAACTCGGTAAAAGAAGTGTATCGCACAATAAGGTCAGTGTTCTTTTTCGTTTTCATCCATGACACAAATTCACCAATGATCTCTACTTCAATGCCCTGTATTTTTGAATTTTCCATAAAGGTGAACGGACTGTTTTCAAAATAATTGATAAACAGGGTATCGCTGTTCTGTGCAGGACTGGAAAGAAAAAGGAAAAAAAGTAAAATAGAGGACGCTAAAGTTTTCAAGTTCGGGTAGAGGTAATTTTTCGCAGCGTGAAGTTACGTCATATTTCAGGCATTTTTCCATCAATAATGTTAAGTATATTATATTTTTATGAAACCTTACCGGCTACTCCTGTCAAATTCTAACAACCCTTGTTCAATTCTGTTATAGTGTGGAATCCAGCGGTTTGTTACCTTTGTGCTTTAAGTTCAGGTTTATTAACAAATGGATGAAATTATCAACAAGGTTGCCGGAAGTGGTATCGTAAGCATTAACCTGGAAGACTATTATGAAGAGGGGGAACGCGTGCTTTTTGACATAAAGCCCTTTTTGTATCAGGATCTGGTGCTCAAGGAGAAAGCATTCAGGGAGGCAATGCGTGATCATAATTGGGAACAATACAGGTCAAAATTAGTTGGCATTGTGTGCAGCAGTGATGCCATTGTGCCGACCTGGGCCTATATGCTGGTAGCCTTACAACTTGAGTCCATTGCCAAAAAAGTAATATTTGGTGATCTCAACGACCTTGAAATCCTGCTATTCCGTGAAAAACTGAATTCTATTGAACCATCCCTTTACAAAGATGCCAGGGTAGTAATCAAAGGTTGTGCCGACAAGCCCGTGCCGGTAAACGCTTTTGTAGAAATGAGTCTTCGGTTAAAGCCCTATGCGAAAAGCATTATGTTCGGCGAGCCCTGCAGCACCGTTCCCCTCTTTAAGGCCAAGGCGGTTTAGGGTATCCGGTAATCAGGTTTAATCAATCGTTTTAAAAGCAAATCCCTGTTCCAGAAAAAATTCGAGGGTTTTGGGGAGAACGTATCTCAGGTTTTTTTCTGCTTTAAGACTATCGTGAAAAACAATGATACTTCCAGGTTTTGAATATTGCTTCACGTTCTGGAGTACACGTTCCGCTTCAATTTTCTCGTAATCATAACTGATGACATCCCACATAACGATTTTATATCCTTTTGCTTTGAGTGTCTTGTATTGCCCGCGTTTCATCTGGCCGTAGGGGGGCCTGAAAATTGAATTCCCGATAAGTTTTTTGCAAGCCTCAACTTCCTGCACATAAGCCTCAGTACCGGCTGAGAAACCCCTGGTGTGAAACATGCTGTGGTTTGCAGCCACATGACCTTCTTCAAGAATTCGTCTGTAAATGGCATGGTGTTTCAATACATTGGCCCCAACACAGAAAAAGGTGGCATTCACATGGTGTTTGCCCAGTTCATCCAACACCCATTCCGTAACATCCGGTATGGGTCCGTCATCAAAGCTCAGGTAGATGTTTTTTTCATCCCGGTTATAATGCCAGATGGCCTTTGGATAGATCTTTCGGAGAAATCTTCTTGGTTGGATCAGGAGCATCTTCAGTTCTTGCGTGTTCCACGGGGCAATCAGGGCTGCTGTGGCACGCGTTCTTCGGGTTCAAAATCTTCGGAAGTCAGCAAACCATTGAGCTTCGACATAAATTCCTTTGAAAGCTCCTCCTGGTTAAATTGTTTTGTGAGCGAGGTGAGGCGTTTCAGAATCTCCTTGGCCTGTGATACATCTCTGGCATATGCGGGTCTGCGGTTATCCTTTTGGGCATTGTAAATGCGCAGGTCGCCTTCATAGATATCGAACAATTTCCGCGCCAGCTCGTTGGCTTTTTTGGTCTCCTTCACTTCATAATAAGCAGCACAAATGGTAAAAAGGGTGGCATCGTAAGGAATATTCTCATCGGGCATTACTTCAATACATTTATCCAATACTTCCTTAGCCTTTGCTGTTTTACCTTCGTTGAGGAGGGCTCCCGCCAAAATACCCATTTGCATTCTGAGGTTTCCGGCCATGCGCATGCAGTTTTCATCCAGGTTCACACCGGGTTTATCCATTCCGCCCCAGTAGAATTTATGCATGAGGTTTTCGTACATGACATCCGTGTTAACCCTTCCACCCTGGGCTGCTTCAGAAGGTGTTTGCTTGATCGGAACAAGCCTGTAGGCAAGACCTTCAAGCTGGAAATAGTCTTTTAATCCTACATAGGCTTCATCGCCTGTGGTGACAGCAAAATAGATCGGACGTTCCCAGTTGTTGTGAGCAACAAGGTCAATCACCATCAAATCATTTTTCACGATATAGTTTCTTCCACCCAAGGACCATGTAATGCGCTTGGCCAGACGCGCTGTGTCCTTTACAGAAATCACCTTGTTCTTCATAACCTGCATGCTGTCTACTTCAACATACAGGTTTTTAGATGGCAATACGTCGATCAATTCGCCACCATTCTCAATTTTGGTGTTGGGATCTGAGCTGCTGGCCATTTCAATGGCTTGCTGTGCTGAAACTGGATTTGGGTTTTGCGTGTTGATTACGACGTATTCGAGTTTAGAGGCCTCCAGTCTGTCTTCCGGAATGGTGAACGGAACCGGTTTGCTGTCGTATGCGGCACGTCTCATTTGCCTGATATACCAATCTGTCTGAAGAAGGCTGAGGTTCACCACCCTAACATCGGTACGTATGCCCTCCACTTCCTGGGCATACCATAGGGGAAAGGTGTCGTTATCGCCATTGGTGAAGAGTATGGCATTGGGCGCGCAGCTTTGCAGGTAATCGATGGCCACATCCCGTGAAAGTGTTCTTAAGGACCTGTTGTGATCATCCCAGCCTTCATAAGCCATTATCCCTGGAACCGACATGGCGAGGGCTGTGGCACCGAGGGCACCAAAAGTATTGGCCTTTTTGCTGATCACCTCAAACAGGTATAATACCCCTAATCCGATCCAGATGGCAAAGGCATAAAAACTGCCCGCATAAGCATAGTCCCTTTCACGGGGCTGATAGGGAGTCTGATTCAGATAGACAACGATTGCCATACCTGTAAAGAGGAAAAAGCAAAACACCACCCAGGCATCCTGGCGATTCTTCTTGTAATGAAAAAATAGTCCAAGCAGACCAAGAATAAATGGCAGGGCGTAAAATGTATTGTTCGCGAAATTATTCTTATCGCGGTAAATCTTCATCGAAGTGTCGGTATCCAGTTTAAAGTCATCGATAGGTTTTATTCCGGTGATCCAGTTACCATCCATGTTGTTGCCGGTTGTACCCTGAACATCATTCTGACGACCCACGAAATTCCAGTAGAAGTAACGCAAATACATGTAATTGATCTGGTAACTCACAAAATAGGTGAGATTGGCCATCATGGTAGGAATTTCGACCGTTTCAGGTTCTCCATCCCGTCCTTCAACCACCTTGTTGCGATGGTGTTCAGGTACATTACCCCAATAGCGGTATCCGGCTTCATGGTGTGCCTGTCCGCTGTACATGCGTGGAAACACCGTACAAAATTCCTTCTGGTATTTGGCAACAGATTTTTTACGGTCATCGATCACTTTGTAGACACCATTCTTTTCATCGCGGGCAAAAAGCGGGTCAGCGTCACCAAACTCGTTGCGAGACAGTGTGGGCGCATTGTAATATTGCCCGTATAACAAGGGAAAATCACCATATTGTTCACGCAGGAGATAGGAGAGCATATTGGTCGCGTTTTCAGGATCATTTTCATCCATCGGCGGATTAGCCTGAGAGCGAATGACCAGAACGAAAAAAGTGGAGTAGCCAATCATCAGCGTGATGAAGCTCATGAAAATGGTATTCAGTGTAATGGTTTTGGCCTTATAGTAGCGAAGCGCGTAAATTATGGCCCCCATCATAACCAGGCGTGTGAACATGCCGCTGCCGCTTGGGGCTGAGATTACAGCTATAACTGAGAACAGGATAAGCGAATAATATCCCCATTTGAAAAACTTTTCATTTTTAGTGACAGTGTATCGCATGAAGGATACCAGTGAAAAAATGAGGAGAATAAAGAAGATGACAGTACCCACACTGAATCCGAAGTGAATGCGATTGGTGAAGAATATTTCATAATCGCTGATGAATTTCACGATTTTCGGAATCAGAAGGTTCTGAATGAAGCCCAGCAGCAACACAGACGCAATACCAGCGTAAATAAAACCCTTCCAGGTGAATTTATATTTTTTGTAATACACAACAAAAACGATGGCTGGAATGGCCAGCAGGTTCAGCAAGTGTACACCTATCGATAAACCGATCAGGTATGATATAAGCACCAGCCAGCGCAGAGCAGCAACGGGATTAACGGAATCTTCCTCGTCCCATTTCAGAATGGCCCAGAAAACAGCAGCTGTGAACAAAGACGACATGGCGTAAACCTCACCTTCCACGGCACTGAACCAGAACGAATCGGAAAAGGTGTAAGCAAGGCTGCCAATGACACCTGCACCCAGAATGGCCCATTGGTAGGCCTTGCTGAGATCAGCAACCTTTTTGCCATAGGATTTAATGGCGAGACGGGTAATTGACCAGAAAAGGAACAGTATGGAAAATGAGCTGCAAAGCGCGCTCATGATATTGATCATCATACCCGCCTTGGCTGGATCACCAAAACCCAGCATGGCAAAGAAGCGGCCAATGAGCAGGAAAAACGGGGCTCCCGGCGGATGGCCTACTTCGAGCTTATAGGCACAGGCTATGTATTCTCCGCAATCCCAAAAGCTGGCTGTAGGTTCGATGGTGGAGCAATAGGTAAAGGTTGCAACGGCCCAAACCAGCCAACCAACAAGTGTATTCAAACGGGAAAATTCTTTCGTCATGATAAGGATTTCAAATGCCTGCGAAGTTAGTATTTTATCTTGTTTAGTGCGGAGAATCAGGTTGTTGATACGGTTGTTTTTTTTGATATTTTATTTGAAGAACGCAAAAAATGTGTATTTTTGCCCTCTCAAAAATTGCCCGATCGTCTAATGGCAGGACTTCAGATTTTGGTTCTGACTATGTTGGTTCGAATCCAGCTCGGGCAACAAGAGAATAACCCCTGTAATCATTGGTATTACAGGGGTTCTCTTTTTTTAGGCCTTCATGGAGTAAGGAGATGAGTGAGGAAAAAATCTGACTTTTTACCCTCTAAAAGACCTAGGACTTCGCCCAGAATCCTTATTTCGAGCCTCAAGTATTTTACCAAAATCTTCTGCTAATTTACCCTGATGAACATAGTGTTTATCCATTGTTTCCTTAAGGTCCCCAAACAACTCAGCTGCTTGGGCACCATAGTTCGCTTTTAAGTAAGTTGCATAGGTCTTTCTTAATAACTTGAATTCTTTTCTAACGCCATTGCCTAAAGTAAAAAAATGAGGAAAGGCGGCACTCATAAATTCTTTCATTACTTGCCTGCTTGCTAAATTAGGATCCTGGGGAATGATATACTCATCATTACCTCTTTTTGATTTTAGCCCCAGTTCCTCTAAACATTGTCTTACTTCCGGGATAATAATAAATGGCTTAGTGATGTATTCATCATCTTCCAATAGGTGCTTGTTAGCAGCTGTTGCCTTCCAGTTTTTCACTTCAATATACGATGGTTGTCCGTCATCCGTGTAGTTTATGTCTGACCATTTTCCAAAGATGACTTCTTTGTTACGTCCTCCCGTTAAAAAGCCCATTATAAACGCATCTTTTAGCCATTCTCTATATAAATTTCTCCACCTAACTTTTTTACCTGTTTTCTTAAGAAGCCCATTCTCAGGTGTTATCATATTGATGGTTTGCAGAAACTCTGACTCTTTAATCGTATCCTTTTTGGGGATTATTATTTTCTTGTTGAAATTTACCATAGGGTGGACATGTTGTGGATAATGCCTTTTAGTTGTGTTGATAAAAAAGGACTTAAGATCCAACATCAAATTGTTGTACGACTTGGCTGCATATGGACTGCCTTTTGGATTATCACTTCCAGTCAGGTAGGTGTGATAGTATCCTATCATAATTGGATCCACATCTACAAACTTCAAATTTGTAACATCAATAGGAGGTTCATGATTTTTTAGCGAGGTTACAAAATACTCAAAAGTTCTTTCGTGAGCACGGTGAATCCTTTGGTCCCTTTCGATTTTTTCGTGCTCTGCGACATCTTCGTTTTTCAAGTAGCCCATAAACCATGCGAAACAATCGGTGAGTAATATTGGTTTCGCTTTATTTTTATCAACTAGGTGATTAATATAATTCGAT
>DAOMFS010000062.1:0-13064 GCA_035429925.1 Bacteroidia bacterium
GGTAGCGGGAGATGGATTCGAACCAACGACCTTTGGGTTATGAGCCCAACGAGCTACCCCTGCTCTATCCCGCACTGTGGTCCTTTTTAGTTGCCGGTAATCAGGTTCCTAAATCGGAGTGCAAATATACTCATTAACAAGTTTCAACACAAATTACTTATTAACATTTGCCTTCTTCTACCTCTTAGGCTGATTTTGAGCCCCTTCCATGAATAATTGCCACATTCATGCGAGCCAAGCTATAGCCTACCATAAGACCCCAATAAAAAATCCGGTTTGTTCAACCGGATTTTATTCTTGTTCAATTCGCAAAAGTCTATCAGTGCGCCTGTATCAGTACGCTTTTCTGTTCAAGATTGCCTTTAATTTCGGTCCTCAAAACATAAAATCCAGGAGCAAGACTCCCTGCTGTGTTTATTTCGTTCTTTCCCGCGTTCAATTTTTGCGTCATGACCTTTTGACCAAGAGCATTGTAAACATTGAGCACTGTTTCGGTTTCTGAATAGATCAGAAAATCTCCTGCATTAGGATTGGGATAAACCTGCAAGCCGCTATTTGCTGTTGATTTGTAATCACTCAATCCTGTACAGTCTGTGGTGTTGAGGGAATATATCGCCGTTGCACTGCAATTGCTTGAATTCACACCCGTCACAGTATAAACTGCACTTGCACCCGCGGTCAGGATCAAAATAGAATTATTGCTACCTGTACTCCAGGTATATGTGGATGCGCCACTGGCGACCAGTGCAACCACATCGCCCACACAAGCCAGGCTGCTGCTGCTCGAAATCGACACATTGGGCGAAGGATTCACGGTGATTTGTATGGTGCCGGTACGGGCATTACAGCCCGGATTCACGCCTCTTGCTGAATACGTTGTGGTAACAGATGGACTCACCACCACCGGGTTACTGTTGGTGTTGCCCGGTAACCAGGTATAAGTGCTGGCACCGCTTGCAGTCAGGGTAACCGAATTGCCCGCACAGATCGAACTGCTGCTGCCTGCTATACTGATGGTTGGAATCTGGCTAACCTGCAAAGTATATGTGGCTGTTCCCGAACAAGTGCCTGCTGTTCCAACCACGCTGTAAGTACTGGTGCTGGCAGCCGAAACGGTTGGATTGGCGCTGCTTGAATTAAAATTCCACAGGTAAGATGTAGCACCTGTTGCATGAAGCGTGGCGGTATTGCCGGCGCAGGCCACCGAGGGAGTTGAAGTAACAGTAAGGGCCAATGTGCTTGAGGCCCCTATGGAATAAGACTGGGTTCCTGAACAACCTCCGGCATTGGTCACGGTGACGTCATAAACACCCGATACACTTACACTTATGGCACTGGTACTGGCGCCGTTCGACCAGCTGTATGTATAAGGCGCAGAGCCAGTAGAAGTGGCGTTGAGTGTGCTGCTGCTACCCGGACAAATACTGGTGGGGTTGGCGCTGATATTAACGGTCGGAGTCCCGATCACAACTGTAGCGGTGCGCACCGAACTGCAACCATTTGTTGAAGTGATCACGCAGGTGTAGACTGTGGTCACACTTGGATTAACCGTAATGGAGTTGCCAGTTGCGCCGGTTGACCAACTGTAGGTATTTGAAGCACCGCCACCCCCGCCTGTAACCGCTGTCAGGTTCACAGGGTTGCCACCAATGCAGGAGTTCTGTGTTGTGGGGTTAATGTTTCCATTTGGGCTGCCAAGCACCTGAATGGTTTGGGTAACGGCGGCGCTGTTGCCACTGGCGTTGCTGGCCACCAGGGTGATGCTGTAGGTGCCCTGAACAGTAAAGGTGTGGCTGGGGTTTTGCGTCGTCAGCACAGTTGTGCCACCTGGCCCGAATGCGGCTGCTATTGTGTACGACCAGGACGTAGGATTTCCGGTCGAAAGATCGGTGATCTGTATAGATTGTCCTGAACAAACCGGACTGGCTGGACTGAATGAAAAGTTTGCAACAGGTAACTGTTGCGCTTTGATAATATTCACCAAAAAAATGAAAGGGATCAGAAGGCGTAAGTTTAATCGTTTCATGGTTTAGAATTTTGATTTGATTGTTTGTTAGTTCCGCGAAACAAAAGTATACATACTCCCCAGTTCTTTCCCTGGACAATGGACATAAAGTCTGCTTTTGAGGTAAAATAGACTTTTGTGAGGCGAAAAATTCGTCTGATTAAGCGAAATTTAAGCTTTTGGTTATTTAACCAGGTCGGACTTGTTCATGAAGACAAAGGTGTTGTCGAACACGTCAAGTATAATAGGCTTGTCCTTTTGAATCGTACCTGCCAGCAGTTGTTTTGAGAGCTCGTTGAGCACCTGTTTCTGCATCACACGCTTCACCGGCCGCGCACCAAACTGCGGATCGTAACCCAACTGAGAAAGCCAGTCTGCGGCTTCCGGCGTGATTGAAATCCGGAAACCCTGCTGTTCAAGTTGATTTTGTATGTGTTTGAACTGCATCATCACAATTTCCTTTACCTGCTCGCGGGTCAGGGGCTCAAACATGATCACCTCGTCAATACGGTTCAGGAATTCAGGCCTGATAGACTTTTTCAGTAAATCATACACCTCTGATTTGGTTTTGGCCAGTATCTCCTCCTTATTATACTCGTCAATGTTTTCAAAATTTTCCTGGATCAGATGAGAACCAATATTGCTGGTCATAATGATGATGCTGTTCTTGAAATTCACGGTCCTGCCCTTGTTATCGGTCAAACGACCATCATCCAGCACCTGGAGAAGAATGTTGAACACGTCGGGATGCGCTTTTTCGATCTCATCGAGCAGCACCACGCTGTATGGTTTTCGCCTAACCGCTTCAGTCAATTGTCCGCCTTCTTCATAACCCACATAACCGGGAGGTGAGCCAATCAAACGACTCACGGTATGCCTTTCCTGATACTCGCTCATGTCTATGCGGGTCATGGCGTTTTCGTTATTGAAAAGAAAATCTGCCAGAGCTTTGGCCAGTTCCGTTTTACCTACACCGGTCGTGCCAAGGAAAATGAAGGAACCAATAGGGCGTTTCACGTCCTGCAAACCAGCTCTGCTGCGACGCACTGCGTCTGCAATGCTGCTGATGGCTTCATCCTGACCTACCACACGTTTATGCAATTCCTCTTCAAGGTGCAGAAGCTTGTCTTTTTCGCTTTGCAGCATACTTTTTACGGGTATTCCGGTCCAGGCGCTGATGACCGAGGCAATGTCTTCACTGTCCACTTCTTCTTTCAGAAGTTGTGATCCATTGGCTTTGGCTTCACTCAGTTTGTTTTCAAGATCCAGCAGTCTGGCTTCCGCTTCTTTGATCTTACCGTAACGGATCTCAGCAACCTTTCCGTAATCTCCCTGTTTTTCATAGTTGGAGGCACTGTGCTTGAGTTCTTCGATCTGGGTTTTAATGTTCTGAACATTTTCAATCAGTTCCTTTTCTGATTGCCATCTGGCTCTTAAGGCATTGCGCTTATCCTGCAATTCTGCGATCTCCTTATTGAGTTCATTCACCTTTTTCTCTTCTTTTTCGCGTTTGATGGCTTCGCGTTCAATTTCAAGCTGCATGATCCTGCGTTCCACTTCATCCAGTTCAATAGGCATGGAATTGATCTGCATACGCAGTTTGGAGGCCGCTTCATCCATAAGGTCAATGGCCTTATCGGGCAAAAAACGGTCGTTGATATAACGCTGACTCAGCTCCACGGCTGAAATGATGGCTTCATCCTTGATCCTGACGTGATGGTGGGTCTCGTATTTTTCCTTGATCCCCCTTAGTATAGAAATGGCATCTTCAGCGGAAGGCTCGTCTACCATCACCTTTTGAAAACGGCGCTCAAGCGCTTTATCCTTTTCAAAGTACTTTTGATATTCATTCAGTGTAGTGGCGCCAATGGAGCGCAACTCTCCCCTGGCCAGGGCAGGTTTCAGAATGTTTGCGGCATCCATAGCCCCTTCACCACCGCCACCAGCGCCAACCAGTGTGTGTATTTCATCTATAAAGAGGATGATCTCCCCGTTGCTTCCAACAACTTCTTTTATCACGGACTTTAATCGCTCTTCAAACTCACCTTTAAATTTCGCTCCTGCTATCAGTGCGCCCATGTCAAGCGAAAACACTTGTTTACTCTTCAGGTTTTCCGGAACATCGCCACTGATGATGCGGTGTGCAAGGCCTTCTGCAATTGCCGTTTTTCCCACACCAGGTTCACCCACCAGGATTGGGTTGTTTTTTGTACGGCGTGAAAGAATCTGCAGTACTCTTCTTATTTCTTCGTCGCGGCCAATCACCGGGTCGAGTTTTCCGGTCTGTGCCTGCTTGTTGAGGTTTATGGCGAATTTATTCAGCGCATTATACGTCTCTTCCTGCGACTGGCTTGTGACCCGTTCTCCTTTACGCAGTTCTTGTATGGCGCTTTTCAACTCTTTTTCCTTCAAACCTGAATCTTTCATCAGGGAAGAAACGGCATCCCCGGCATGCAGGAGCCCCAGAAGCAGATGCTCAATGGAAATATATTCGTCTTTGTATTCTTTGAGATAACTTGCGGCTTTGCCAAGTGCGTTGTTGGAAGCGGAAGAAAGATAAGGCTGGCCACCACTCACTTTAGGCAGGGACTGCACCATGCTGTCAAGTGTCTTACCGAAACTGGCCGGGTTGATGTTGAGTTTTTTGAGGATGAAGGGCGTTACATTTTCATCCACCTCAAGAATGCCTTTGAGAATGTGCGAAGGCTCTATGGCCTGTTGCCCGTTGGCACTGGCAATTTGTAAAGCCTGTTGAATGGCTTCTTGCGATTTGATTGTATAATTGTTGAGGTTCATGATAAAAACTTTGCTTGTTCACCTGCATTATCCGTTCCAATCCTGGGTTCTGAAAAATAGTCGCGAAAATCCCCCAAAGGCCTGACTGTATGGCGTTTTGCCTCAGAAAAGCGTGACGATTTTTCAGGCGGGAAGACTACTTTTTGATGGAGGCCTCGAAAGGGATACGGTTTTGAATGGAACGCCCCAGGGTGATTTCATCGGCATATTCCAGCTCGTCTCCAACAGCAATGCCTCTTGCAATAGCGCTGAGCCTAACCTTAAATGGCGCTATTTTCCGAAAAATATAGAAGGAAGTGGTTTCCCCTTCCATAGTGGCATTGAGAGCCAGAATGATTTCCTGAATGGCATTGCTTTCCAGCTTGTGTACGAGGCTCTCGATGTTAAGACCTGAAGGTCCGACCCCATCAATAGGGGAGATGAGTCCTCCAAGCACATGGTACTGACCTTTGTACAAACCCGTGTTTTCTATGGCCATCACATCGCGGTAATCCTGCACTACGCAAATGGTGGAAGCGTCGCGGGCCGGATTGCTGCAAATGTCGCAGAGTTCTGTTTCCGATATAGTGTGACAACGGGAACAGAACCTTAACTCTGATTTTAATTTCCGGAGCAAAGCAGCCAGATTCTCACTGTCTTCAGGCTGTTGTTTAATGACATGCAAAACAAAACGCAGGGCGGTTTTTTTGCCCACTCCGGGCAATTGCGCAAAGGCCTCAACGGCTTGTTCGATTATTTTGGAACTGAAATTCAAGAAGACCAAAGGTAGTCAAATCGCCTTACAGATACCGGGTTTTTATCAGATTCACCTTACTTATCATAGAACCTGAAGTTTTTATCAAATCTGATTCTTTTTTTACTGCATGAACAACTTGAAATGAATATGTCAAATAGCTTTGGATACAAGTGCTTTATAACTAAATTTGATTAAGATGATTGAGACTCGAAAAATTACTGGCTTGATTCTTTATCTCATGCTTACAGGCCCTTTCGAATCCTATGCGCAAAACTCTCATGATTCAGATGCTTTTGCTTTCCTCGGAAAAGAAAAGAGGATCAGCTTAATGTTCAATTATGATCAATTGCAAGTGGAAGATATCTGGACCATTAAAAGTATGTGGAAGACCGGAGACTCAAGCCTATTAAAACCCGAATTGGAGTTTTTACGACTAAAATCCGAAAAGTACGATAAAAAAAGGAAGGGTCGCGGTAAACAATGGATTGAGAACTGGGAACGGAATAAAAAATACAATTATGAACCCAGATTTGAAAAGTACTTTAACAAAGGCACAAAACACAAATTGGTATGTAGCAGGTTTGTCGATACATTAAAATATACAATGCAGGTGAATGTTAAAGAAATGCGCCTGGGGGGCAATGGTAATTATGCAGTTTGTAGTTTTGAGGTTTTGATTTTCGAAACAAAAATTCCTAACAGGATTCTTACAAAAACGCTTATGGAAGACGTGTACAGCATGCAACCGGGCTCGGCAGATGATTTTGTGAGCTCATTTCTGTTTTTCGCGTTGCTCAGGGGCACCTTTCCTTCAAACCATTCAAAGCGGGTAAAGAAATGCTATGTCAATTGCGGAAGAGATTTTGCGAAGGAAATACGTCTCAGTTATCAGAAGAAAAAGCCTCCGTCATTACGCGACTCGCCAATTTTTATTGACTGAATACGGCTGTCGTCAAAAAATAGACTTGTGTATTTCATTTGCTTTCTGGATCTGATGAAAGACCTTGTGTGTCACTTATTTTCTTAACTTCAATGTGGATTTGATTCAGACAATCCGAACATCATGAGATCAGGTATTTCTATTCTCATAGTTTTCTGTCTTGCTTTCAACAAAGCTAAAGGTCAGGACACACTTTCAATCATTGGATCGGGCACATTTTTGGTGAATGTAACTGAAGTTGGTCCGTATTTGGTAAAATTTAAATTCAATGAGGAACCAAAGGGGCTTGAATATACCGTGGTGAAATCAGCTGTGGTATTCATCCACTACCGGGATGGCTCACTCGAAGACCTGTCGGACATGCTACCTGAGCCTGACACAATGAAGGTTGATTGGGTGGAAAAAGGCAAACTTGATGCCAAATTGAATTATGTTGGAAAGAATTCTGGAGCCTTTTGGGTAGGAGGTGCCACAATTTTATTCACACCAGTTCTAGGCTGGATTCCTGCTTTAGCCTTCGCCTGCATCCCGCCCTCAGAATGCCACCTTAATATCATGGATTATAAGCTTCGCCGAAACAAACCCTATTATGAGTCGTATTTGGATTAGGCCCATAAGATTAAACGCCAAAGGATCTGGAGTTCCTATGCAACGGCCTCCTACTATTATTTGTTATTGGCGCACCACCACCATTAAATTCCAGCCATTTTTTCAGGTTGAACCGATTTTCTTCCTGTTGAACGACAAGATTACTTATGTTTTTTATGGCAGTTCAAGCCATTGAATGGGTATTCTGGTATATAAATCTGAACAAGTAAAACAGGTTCATTTCAGGGCTATTCAATCACTACTGTACAGCCTATGCTTTTAAAATCCCCCTGATTCCTGAATTGCCCATAAGGATTGATGCCATAATACGCGTGAACATAAAAACCTAGCGTGGGTCCCCTTTGTTTGAGATAGCGGTATCCAATATAGAAATTAATGGTATTCACACGTTTAGGGCCCAGGGCTGATACTTCCATATTGCCCGTAACAGTTGAGAAGAGAGGGTACTGGTATTGAGCCCTGTTGCGGAGCTCCAGGGAAATGATATTGGTCCAGTTTTTCCAGGTCAGGCATCCCCTGGCCCGGATCAGATGATACTGTACAAAATATTCTGCACGAATTCCTGTGGGTTTCGCCAGAGAAGCGTCGCCTTCTCCTTCATTGATCGAATAATAATCTTTCTTGCCATTGATTCTGTACAAAAGCCCAATCCGAAAAGCATTGTTCTGTTCATTCCCTGTCAATGGGTCGTTTAGGGTCAGGTGAACTTCGGTATAAGCATAGGATACATTTACCCGGGTAATGGGATAGTTTTTGCGGATGCGGTAAAGTGTTAGATCATCGCCAATATGGGTGCTTTCGTGGTTGTAAGGTACAAGTTTGAGCGAGTAGTTCTTAAGTGTGCTGCCTTTCAGAAAACGGATATACTTGAGTTGAACCGGAGCTATACGATAATCCACTGTTATAATAGGGGAGATGTACCATTCAAAGGGATCCCACCACAGGTGAAACCCCAGAGCTGCCGTGATGGCCATGCCGTATTTAAGTTTTTTGCCTTCAGTTTTGTAAAACCTGTATATGGGAATTTCAGCGCCAACCGTGGTGTACTGAAACAGGTCATACGGCGAATGACTGGAAGTAACATCGTATTCTTCGCGGTTGCTTGCATACTGAATACCCATTTGGGTGCGGTAATTCTCTGTTTCTGAAACAAAGGGTTGGCAGAAGGGACTGATCTTTAAAAAGCCGCTGCTGAAAAGGGATGAGCTGTCAGCCAGGTTTTGGGTATGGTAAACTGTCCAGCTGAGTGAACAAAAGCATATGAAGAACCGGGTTCTGATTTCAAATCGTAAAATTAAACATTAGCTTACTAATGTAACATGATATGATACCAATGCTGTTGTGATGTAAATCAGTATATACACATTTCCCTTTTCAATCTTCCGGTGTTCAGAACTATTGTTGATGAACGCCTGAAATTGAAGTAAAAATCAAAAATTTGTCTTTATGATTTCGCCTGTATTAATAGTTGTATTTATTCTGGCATACTTTTCCGTATTACTCGGTATTGGCTGGTACACATCCAGGAATGCCTCCGCAAACGCCTATTTCATTGGGAATAAGCAATCTCCCTGGTATCTGGTGGCCTTTGGAATGATTGGTGACTCGCTCAGTGGCGTAACCTTTATTTCGGTGCCCGGAACGGTTGGTACAGCTCATTTTTCTTACATGCAATTGGTACTTGGTTATTTTGTGGGCTATTTCATTATTTCCCATGTTTTGCTGCCAATATACTATAAGATGAACCTGATTTCGGTTTATGAATACCTTGAAAAACGATTTGGAAGAATAAGTCAAAAAACCGGGAGCGCCTTTTTTATCCTGTCACGTTTGCTTGGGGCCGCTGGACGCCTCTATCTTGCAGCCAGCGTAATCCAGTTTTTTGTATTCGACAGAATTCAGTCTCCGCACATCCGTTTTGAATGGAGTGTTTCCATCATCATTCTCCTCATGCTGCTCTATACTTACAGGGGAGGAATTCGTACGCTTGTCTTCACCGACACCTTTCAATCCCTTTTCCTGGTTTTAGGCGTCGTCCTGTCTATTGTGGCCATCATCAGCAGCATGGACATTTCGTTTACCGAAGCACTGGGTGGAATATTTCGTTCAGAATACTCCGAAGTATTCTTTCTGGATCCCCTGAAGGGAAATTTTGTATTAAAGGAGTTTCTGGGGGGCGTTTTTATCGCGGCCAGTATGACAGGTCTTGATCAGAACATGATGCAAAAAAATCTGAGTTGCAGTTCTTTGGCCGAAGCCCAGAAAAACATATTCTGGTTCAGTCTGGTCATGATGCTTGTAACATTCTGTTTCCTGTCCCTTGGGGCCTTACTTTACCAGTATTATGATTTTGCGCATTTGCCATTACCTCTTGATGCAGGCAGTGGAAAAGTGCTAAGTGATAAGGTTTTCCCAAATCTTGCCCTGAATCATCTCGGGGTATTTGCCGGTATGGTTTTTATCATTGGGCTAACGGCCGCCACCTTCAGCAGTGCGGATAGTGTTCTCACTACACTTACCACCTCTACCTATATTGATATTCTGGAAATCGAAAGGCAAAACAATTCTTCTACCCAGAAGAAGAAAATGATGCGAACTACAATACACATTACATACGCAATATTGCTTTGGCTTGTGATCCTGCTCTTCAATAAACTGAACCAGCAAGCCATCATCAATACCATATTGATGGTGGCCGGCTATACATATGGACCATTGCTCGCTTTGTTTTTTATCGGATTATTTACAAAAATTCAGCTCAGGGACAGAATGGTTCCGTTCGCCTGTGTGCTGGGGCCATTATTGTGTTACTGGCTCAAGCAATTCACCACTCAGTACCCTGAATCCTATCAAATTGGCAATGAGTTGATTTTGGTAAATGGTTTGATCACTGCGCTCTGCCTGGTTTTAGTCCGTAAAAAAACCCTTGTTGAGCTCTGAGAAGAGGCGTTTTCTTCTTATGTAATAGTCTGTTAAGAGACTGCCTTTATACATCCTTGAACGGTCATATTTAAAACCGGGCTTAATTCTCATTGCACTGCGTTTCACGAAAAGCGAGGGGAGATGGTAATAAAACGAGAAGTGGGCCATCAGTATGGCAAAAAGGTGAGCGGGTCGGCCTTCAAAAAGAAATTTAAGACCTGCAATGCCGTCAAGAAAAAGTCTGCAAAACAGAACAACAGGCAAGCGTACCGATTTATCATTCTTCACAATAGTACTCAGGCTATTCCTGAAGTTCAAATAGGTCTTTCGGGTAGATTCCTTCTTCAATGTGCCGGCACCAAGGTGGTATACCGTTGAACCAGGTTCGCAATAAATTTTATATCCCAGGTTCTTTAATCTCCAGCAGAGATCTATTTCTTCCATGTGGGCGAAAAAATCCTCATCCAGAGCTCCGGCTTTCCAGAACGGATCGGCTCTAAGCATCAGACAGGCGCCCGAAGCCCAGAAAACTTCCGATTTTTGATTATACTGTCCCTTGTCCGTCTCCAGCACCTGAAAAATCCGCCCACGGCAGAAAGGGTATGCGAGCCAATCCACGTATCCCCCGCAGGCACCAGCATATTCAAACTTGTCACGATAGGTCTGATCTTTCAGTTTAGGCTGGCAGGCTGCTACAGAAGGATCGTTCTCCATTAATTCAAGCATTGGTTCGAGCCAATTGTGGCTCACTTCGACATCACTGTTCAACAACACATAATATTCCGACCCAAGTTGTGAAAGAGCAGCATTGTAACCGCCCGCATAACCCAGATTGGCCTTGTTTTCAATTACAATCACTTTAGGGAAATGCTCCCGCATAAATTCAAGCGAACCATCCTTGCTGCCATTGTCGGCTACAACTATTTTGTAAGGTTTAGAATATAACAGAACAGATGGCAGATAGCGTTCCAGAAAGTGTTTCCCGTTATAATTGAGAATAACAATGGCTACCTTCTGTTCAGACATAATTTATCTAGGATTGCTGAAGATTTCGTTAAACTGGTTGTATTCCGTACCTGCAGGCGTGGTATTGTCCAGATTTGCCTTCCCTTCGTTGTTTCGCCTGGTAATTTCGAATTGCCAGCGTGGATTGTTAAATTCTCCAGGCATGTCACTGTGTATAAGCTGATGGCAATCGTCCGCTATGGCCCTGTTCACAAATACAAATCTTCGATTGGAGTAAAAACGGCCGGTTGAGGCGTCAGTTGTACGGTAATATTGCCAGATCTCATAAGGATAAGTATTGGCTTCATTGTTCTGAATGGTGCGCTGGCTGGGTTTGCCATATTGCAGATAAACACGTCCTCTGTCAGTATAATATCCCTTTTGTTTTCCACATTTAAAATAGGCCATGGCTTCCTGAACGCTTTTGTAATACACCATCCACAAAGCATAGGCGTCGGCTGTATCGGCTGCCCTTCTGGTCCAGAAATCCACCACATAATTTTTCATGAGCCCCGGTTCCTTTTGGATAGAGTAATTGATGACCCTTTCTTTATCGAGACCGTCCGCTATCGGCCAAAGGCACTCCACAAACATTTTGAGGCTGTCGACATCGGTTCTGCCAGAAAAAAAAGCCTCGAATCCTTGTTTTACATCATTTGTTAGGGCATAAGCCGGCCTTCCTGAACGGTTCATACGCTGAAACATCACTTTTTCCCGCAGGCGTGTGACATTAAATTCGTCTTTCAGCTCAACCACAAGGTAGTAAGTACCCGAGCCCAGATTGCTGATATCGATCCTGGCGAGCAGGGGGTTCACGGCTGCACTTTTCTGTTTCTTAAATGAACCATAATTTTCCAGTATCTGCTTGCTAAGTGCATCCTCAATAAAATAGGAATACACGATGAACTTATCATGCCCGATAACGGTATCACTTTGATAACTTTCAAAATAGAAATTGAGTTGGTTAATGGATTCAGGAAAGTAATTTACCGTATATGGTACCAATTCGAATCCGCTCTTACTGAGGGTGCTTGGGTTATCGGCTTTCTGAAAGCGCTCCACCAATTCTATGCTGGAACCTTGTACCTGCCCATCTACATAACTCACCTGAATATTGCTTCGGTATAAAAAAGGTTTTCGGTTGGGGTTGTTGTTGTCTTCCAGGCTGATCAAAACACTGTAATGTCCATTTTTGACAGTATATCTTTGCACATCAATAAAGGCTGGGGCTTCAAGTGAATTGCTGTAAACCGGACTCAAAACATTGTATACTTTCTGTAACACCACACCTGTATCGCTATACAGTTTAAATCCGATTTTCACCGAAATCTGATAACCTCCGCCCACTTCTTTAGATGCCAGGGTTTTACCCACAATGGTAAGATAAGACTCGAGAAAAGCTTGTTTTTGAGGCGTGTTGAAGCACCCCAGGTTACAATAGGCGAAATTCTGGCTTTTTAGGTGATGAAACAGGGATCCCAGAAAAAGAAGGACAGTAAAAACTAAGGTTTTCGTATGACGGAAATTCATTGCACTTGTATAAAGTTAGCCATAATTTCCCTACCCAGGCCGGGTAATTCGCAAAATAAGCGACTCTGAAATACCAGGATGCACACTTGAAATGACCTGGTTTCAGTGATGGGCAAGGACGAACTGTATAATTTTGCGAGAAAATAATTTCCGGCTTGGAAAAAATACTACTTTTGCCCCCGGAGAAATGGCAGAGCGGTCTAATGCGGCAGTCTTGAAAACTGTTGTGGGTAACACCACCGGGGGTTCGAATCCCTCTTTCTCCGCAAATAAATGCAAAAGGCACTGAAAAGTGCCTTTTTTGCTTTCCCGCAGCGAAGAAAGTCTTGCTTTCTTAAGCGAGGGAAAGCAAAAAAGCAAGCCCCGCAGGGGCGACTTTTGCATTTTGACTTTGGCAGACCGGGGATCAGCGAAGCCTGCCAGAGCAGGCGAGCTAATCCAAAACCAGAACTTTGAGGGCGTTAATTTTTGCATTTTGACTTTGGCAGACCGGGGATCAGCGAAGCCTGCCAGAGCAGGCG
>DAOMFS010000062.1:13164-15329 GCA_035429925.1 Bacteroidia bacterium
AGCTAATCCAAAACCAGAACTTTGAGGGCGTTAATTTTTGCATCTTGAATCGGCAGACCAAGGATCAGCGAAGCCTGCCGGAGCAGGCGAGCTAATTTATAATTCACTAGAATAGTTCGGTGTTCCGGCTAAAAAAAAGGAGCGCTATCCTTATAGCAAGCTCCTTTTATGTGGTTTGTTGGCAATTTTAATTATACATGACGACAATTTTGACCCTCCACCTCGGCGTGATCAGGAAGTACATGCCCTCAGCAAAACCTTCAATCTCAATTTCCTGACCTGAATGGAATTCAATTTCCCTAATTTTTTGACCGGACTGATTCATGATTACGCCTTTGCCTTCAAATTCCCCAAGAATTCTGAAGCTGCCATTATTTGGGTTAGGGAACACTTTCGGTCCACCAGCATAGTTACCATACTCTTCCACGCCAGTGCACATCATGGTATCAATCACCACAACCACAGTATCCGTGCATCCATTCGCGTCAAATACCTGGTAAGTAAAGGTGCCGGCCGGATCTGTATACACCCAATTTCCTGAATAAGGTGCCGTGCCACCTGTTGCTGTAACAGTAATGGTAGTCTGGCTTCCAAAGCAAGGTGGAGGTCCTACAACCGCGCTGGCAATCAAGGCTGGAGGCTCTGGGATCACAATGGTGGCGGTATCCCAGCAGCAATGCGAATCTACCACGCCATAAGTATATGTGCCTGCAGGAACCATATAGGTATCAGGACCCCAGTAGGGAACAGTTCCACCATTTGCCGCCAGCATAGCCCTTAAAGAGTCGTTCATGCATGGCATGCTATCTGTCACCATGTTTAAATAAGTGCCGGAACCGCCAAGTGCAAATACAGTAACAGAAGCTGAGTCTCCGTGACATAGAATAACGTTGTTCACAATTGAACCGGCTATCAGTGGGGGTGGTTCTGTAATGCTCATCACGGTTGAAGTGGTACAGCCATTACTGTCTGTTACTACATAGTTGTAATTTCCTGCTGTAACAGTGTAAGTTCCGGTGCCGGTGTATGGTGAAGTTCCCCCGTATGCACTTACAAATACTACGGTTGAACCGCCATTGCACTTGATACTGTCGGCAAAATACGTCGCATTGAGTACGCTTGGTTCAGTTATCGTTCTGGAAACAGATTGACTGCAACCATTGGCATCACTCACAAAATAAGTATAAAAACCAGGACTCAGTGCAAATACACCAGTGCCAGAATATGGAGAAGTACCTCCGGTCGCTGAAATAGTTGCGCTGGATGAACCGCCGTTACAAAGTATACTATCTGCTAGAAAGCTGGCTTGCAGTGAACTTGGTTCAGTTATGTTGGCTACTATTGATGCAGAGCATCCGGATGCATCAGTAACCACAAAAGTTTGAATACCTGCCGCAACCGTAAAAGTTCCGGCTCCTATGTATGGTGAATTACCTCCACTCACATTTATTGTTGCATATGCACTTCCTCCGTGGCAAAGTATGCTATCGTTCTGAAAACTCAATACCATTGCAGCGGGTTGTCCAATGGATAAAACACTAGTGGTGCCGCATGCGTTTGCATCTGTAACAGTAATGGTATGTATGCCTGCAGCAAGACTTAAAGTTCCAGACCCGACATAAGGCGGTATGCCTCCTGTAGCAGTAATGCTGACTGAAGCAGAGCCACCATAACATAATACACTGTCTGAAACGATTATCAGACTTAAGGCATTTGGTTCAATCAGATTTCCGCTCACTATAGCTGTGCAAGCATTGGCATCGCTTACAGTAAAGGTATAAGGACCGGCAGAAAGACTAAAGCTTCCGGTTCCGGTATAAGGCGCTGTACCGCCAGTGGCAGTGATGGAAACTGTGGTAGAAGCACCGTTACAAAGAATAGAACCCTGGGTAGCAGAGGCCATCAGGGCAGAAGGCGCGGTGAGGGTGATGGTCTTCACGGCGCTGCAGCCATTGGCATCTGTAACAGTAAAGGAGTGCACACCGGCAGAACGGGTAAAGGTACCTGTACCGGAGTAAGGCGCAGTACCGCCGTTTGCTGAAATTGAAACAGTGGCTGATCCGCCATTACAAAGAATGGAGCCTTGAGAAGAAGAAAGAGCAAGAGCTGAAGGTTGAGAAATACTTCCGCTCACTATAGCTGTGCAAGCATTGGCATCACTCACG
>DAOMFS010000063.1:0-14832 GCA_035429925.1 Bacteroidia bacterium
AACATTTTATCCAGTATTTTCTGATCTACTGACTCCCCCTGGATCTGGAAATCTGCAGCATGCCACTGAGAGGACTTTTCAACATTTCGAATACCAAAACTCCTAAGGTCCTTTTCTGGAAAAACGGCATCACAGTATAATTGTGTAAAAGTTGAAAAGGGGGATTTGGTCTTCAGACTCTTTTCAACCCTTGACAAAAATGCAAGGCCTTGTTCTGTATCCAGATGGTCCGATATAACCAGACTGAGCAGTATCCTTTTGTAATTAAAGGCAATGTTCACATCGAGGAAATTTTTGTTGTTGATGATCAGTGAATCAAAGCTTCGGTTCAATTCAGGAAATTTCCCCAGCAAGGCGTATAAATTGGAAAGTTGGTAGTAGCCCCCGTTATGTGAGATGAAATTGGTGGAAGTCCAGTCCTGAAAAACCTTTTTTTCCTTGGGATACAATAAGGCAAACCGAAGTTTGCCTTCTTCGCTGAAGGGGCTTAATAGTCTGGTGACTCGTTCCAACTCCTGTTTATCGTAGCCGATGACATGCGGAATCACCTGAATTAACTTGTTAAACTGATCAATGTTTACTGATCTGAGTAAAGTGGTGTCTTCAAGAAGGCTCAGAAACGATTTGTAAAAGCGGTTGAAATACTCTTTACAAAGGGAATTGTCTTTAAACCTGAACTGCTCCCTGTTCAGGATGATATCCCCCCAAGTTAGAACCAGTGCGTGATTCAGGTTCCTGACAAAGTTTTTAGGATCAGAAAATGCCTGTTGTTCAAACAAATAATTCACCTGGTAATCATACAACTGTCCCACCAGCGGATTATCAGCTTCGCCATCCTTTTTCTTTTCCTGATACTCGATCGTATTAAAAAACATTTCTCTCACCGTCTCAATCCTTGTGGAATCATTTCCGAGGCCATTCAATAGAGATAAAAAACTTCCGGGCTTGAGACGATCAGCGGCAATGATATATTCAGCCTTAACCTTGCTCTTGATGAATTTGGACCCCAACAGCTCCCTGCTTTTCACTTCAATATCCTTCAATACATAAACGTTTTGTTTTTTTCTGTAGTCAAAATAAAAATAGGTGCAGCAAAAAACAAACACTGTAATACCAAAGGCTGCAAGCAATTTATCGGCGCCGTATTTCAGAACAGTTCTACTGATAAAAAGCCGGCGTGCGCTTCGTGAGATAAATTCTCTGGTGTTGTGGAGTGTAAGCTCAGCCTCAGCCAGTTTTTCTTCTTTTGGAATTTCACGGTCATCGTAACGGGCAAGCCAGAATTTGTTCATCCTGATTTTATTGAACCAGGTTTCGAAAAAATTCAGCGGGCCAATCGGGAGCAGATACCCACTTGATTTTCCGCTGTTTACCCAGCGTTGCAATTGTTTGTAGAAATCCTGCCAGGTAAGCAAATGCTCGTGTTCCTGATTGGCCCAGAAACTGAGCTTATCCCAATTCCGAATCAGACTTTCGTGTGTGATGTCTAGCACAGAATCAGGGCTGATCGTGTCTGGATGAGACGCGTCAAGAAAAATAAATGGTTTGAGAAATGTATTGCCCTGCATCCGAAAAGGGTGAATAACCTTCGCAACCAGTTCGGTTGTGATGTGAGGGCGATTAATGATTGATGTGACCTCTTCCAGGCTCATTCTGTTGCGCACAGCCCTAGCCTCATCTATTTTGGTAAGGCACTTGAAAACGGTCTTGATGATCAGCTTGGCATCTTTCAGGCTAATTTCATCTTCCAGGCCCAGATTGGCGAGCTCATATAATTCATTGGCATGGGCATCCAGCACATCGCCCAGTGAAGAACGGCGAAAGAGGTCTTTTTTAAACTGAGGCAGTTCGGCAAACCATGCATCGAATGTCTCCTGATCTTTTTCTGAGAGCTGATTTCTGGGAATGCCATTGATTTTCGCGAAATGGATCAGATCCATCTCTTGCCGGCCCATATCAGCCTTTTGCCATATCTGGTTCAGGGCGTGTTGCAAAACGGGTAACTGGTCAATCCCATCATTCATTTCGTTGATGAGCATTTCCACCAGACGTTTGGAAATCCTGTCACCATTCAGCATAGCCGGCTCTTCAATCACCTGGTAAATTTCTTTGCGTTTTAAACGGGGTACAAAAAACTGACTATAGCCTATATATTCAGGCAATCCTCTGAAAGAAGCACATTGACCGATATAGTCAGAACGCATGGTGCAGATGATGTATATCGGTACATCCTGCTCCATGGCCAGCCGCGTGGTTTCAAGCAAAAGGTTCACCACAGTCTGAGACTCGTGCGAAGACTGGCCGTGGATATAATTCTCTGGGTTGGTAAAAAACTCTTCAAACTGATCAACCAGAATCATCAGATTTGCGCATTTGCGTTTGCGCTTCTTCTGTTCCTCAGCATCCAGATTGAGAAAGGCTTCGGATTTCTGATCCACCCAAAAGGAAGAAGATTTGTAGGTGTCAATCAGGGCTGAGAAGCCATATCCAAGCTCCTTTTCACAACGCCCGGCATCACCCAGCTTAAGTTGTTCATTCACCGTTCTGGCCAGGTTTTTCAAAGGTGCACGCTCTGGCCTGAAGTCCGCGATGACCCAGTTGTTAAATTTGGCCTTGAAGAAACCTGCCCTCGCATTGGGAATAACACCGGCATAAACCAGTGAGGACTTCCCGTCACCGGAGGCGCCTGTAAGCATGAGGAATTTTTTGACTTCCAATTGCCTGATGATTTGGTCGATGTGTTCTTCACGGCCTTTGAAGAACACCGCTTCATCTTCAGTGAAAGGGCGTAGTCCCGGATAAGGGCAAATTCTGATGTCCTCCATATATTAGGGATTGGCTTCTATGACTTTGTCGTACTGAACCTTTATTTCCAAAGGAATAAGCTCTCCCGATACTATGAGAGACACAACTTTCGGGGCTTTGAATTTCTTGGTGGCATTTGAATCAGGGTCTTCATCGCCAATCAGAAGAATTGGTGTATGGGAAGAAGCACCACCAATTTTTTTCCAGATCTGTTGGGTAAATGGAAGGGCCCAGTCTGCGGATTCCTTAAAATAAACCACTGCAAGCTTGCTTTTGCTGATCTGCTGTGCACATAATTCTGAGTAGTCCACATCGCTGTCCTGAATAATATTCAGTTTCTCAACCGGTATGATATCACTCAGCATGTCTACCACTTCGCTGGCTTCGTTATCGTCTAACTGGTTATACACCAAAAACACATCCGTTGACTTGACGTCGAAGTCGGTTTTTTCTCTGCGTTTCATATTCAGCCTCAGGTCATCCGCCAACTGTATGGCTGAACCAATATTGCTGAAGTTTATGCCTTCTGTGATGGAATTTCTGATCTGAGAGATAA
The DNA here is from genome assembly GCA_035429925.1 of Bacteroidia bacterium. Classification (GTDB taxonomy): domain Bacteria; phylum Bacteroidota; class Bacteroidia; order B-17B0; family Aurantibacillaceae; genus Aurantibacillus. The sequence goes on from DAOMFS010000063.1 coordinate 3,362, forward strand.
AGTTGCGCTGCTTGTCATCCTGAATATCCTGTACATTGTAAGGGAACCAGACAAATACCCTGAAATCTGGTTCGCGCTGCAGCTTTTTCAGCGCCTCCTCATATTGAAGTTGTTCAAGGGATTTGCCATCTCCGGCCATGGGGGTATAACTCAGTCCCATGATGTGAAGCGAAAGATCAGCCTGTTCTATGCTATCCTGAAGGGGATGGCTTTGCGCGCTGTAACTGACATCAGAAGGATACGCTTGCAAACCCGCCTTGAGTAAGGTGTTCAGAACGACTGTGCGCTGTTCTGTGAGCTCACCCGAATTATAGGCTAAAAATAGACCTGGCATAAACTTGAATTAATTCCACTAAAATTAGCATAATTCCGGCCGTGTTCAAGGGGATATAAAAAAAAAGACCCCCGGTGTTCCGGAGGTCCTTATTGTGAATTTTAAAACTGCCACAGGTCGTGCTCAAAACGGAATATATCTCCTTTTATACGATCTGATTCCAGCAAAGCCTCTATACCTTTAGAATAGCGTTCAATGTCGCGGTCGTACACATTTGACTCCCGGTCAATTTTGCTGGCGAATTGCCTTTTCCAGAAAATGTCTTCAAAAGTTCTTCGCTCGGCATCGTTTTTAGTGTTAAAAACCTCATGCTTTGCAAAATAAGGACGACAGGCAGGGAAATACACATAAAACTGGTCAACAGGGCCCAGGTCTTCTTTTCCCTTAATGGTGGCATAAAATCCCAGGCTCAGAATCCTGACTTCCAGAACAGACTTCTGTATAAAGAAAAACCAATCTTCTTTGATATGAAGCTCAATAAAGTTCTCGTACAACCAGGTAGAATCAGTAGCCCCGGCCACCTTGGTGGTGTATGGGTTTCCATTCTCGTCAAAAAGTTCCTGGTCAACTGAGTCGGCTACAATCACCATTTTCTTGCGGATATCCGCTTTTTCATATGGCACCAGGAACTCATCATCAGAGAAAGCAATGATTTGACCGGAAAGTATATACTTGGTCATCAGTTGCATGAGTGAAATACGGCTGGCAATGGGTCGCTCAGGATAATAAAGCACCTGATTCATCTTTTCGCGCAGATCTATTGTTCTCCACACCCGTTTTTCCCACATCACATCACCTTCTCTAAGGTGGGTGTATGGAATAAATCTGCGGTTAAGGGAGTTTTCTTTGTCGTAAATCCCGTCCTTGTAATCTCCAGGCTGAAACACACTGGGTTGAGCAAGTATGGCCCCTGTCGATAGAAACAGCAGAACGAGCAGGTATACAGGTGCTTTAGCTTTCATGTTTGTTTTCAGTTTAATACTATTTAATTACCTTGATACCGCATGTTGAGGAATAATCTTTTCCATCCGGACCCTTAACTTTGATATCAATATAAATTTTCGAGTTCACATCAGCCCCAGCAAACAGGCTTTTTGCTGTTGCATCCAGGTTACTGCCTGTACCGTTGGCGAACACCACTTTACCCCTTACCCTGCCAATAATTTCGTATGTCTTAACCACGTAATTCGCCTGGAAGTCGAAACCACTGGCGCCGGCACCAATTGAACCTGCAGTGGACAGGTCGCCTTTTTTCATTTCTGCAGGTGCAAACTTGCCACCCACTTTAACTTCTGGTTTTGGAAGGGGTTTCACCCTGAATTTGATTGGAGGGCCCTGCGGACGAACACCTTCTTTGGTTTTGGCAAGTACTGTGATCATACACTCACCTGGGCCACCGAAAGAAAGCTCGTATTTACCAGGACCTTTCTGAACTGAGCGTACGCCGGCACCAACAGGTGAAATGCTTACGTCTGCAGGCGCTTTACCTGCGGCAGAAGCCGTTACTGGGTTAGGAACACCGGCATAAAACACATTCATCTGATCGGCCGAAACAGCTGCAGCCGGAGGGGCTACTTTGTATTCCTGCTCAAAGGGGAAATATTCGAAAGTGCCATCGGGTTTCTTGAATTTGATGACCCCTTTGTATGTCTGATCTCCAACTGCACCGGTCATTACTTTGTATTTACCCCTGCCCTCAACGATAGGCAATATGGTACCCTTGGCACCATTTCTGGCAGAAAGGGAATCTACTCCCATAATTACTTCCATATCGCCTTCACCCAGTTTAGAGAAAGCCGCTGAAAGGAAAATGTCGGCCTCATAAGCGTCACCAGCCTGTATGTAGGATGATGGGGCGATTACACCGGCAATCAGGCGGTCGGGTTTAATGGAAAGTTTACCGCTGGCGGCTGAGAAGACCTGTAGTACTTCAGCTTCGGCGTTCTTCACCTCCACCTGCATTTTACTGAGGTTGGCAATAACCGCGGCCATGGGCAAGTGGTAAATGTTCTCAATTTCCCAGGTCATCACGATATCGTCTTCTTTCTCACCCGAACTGTGGGGCTTGAGGTCCTTTAATTTCTTTTTTAAGTTGTTGTAATCCGCCGGGAACAAGTGTTCTCCGTCTGTTTTCTGCATCTTATCGATCATCAGGATAAGATCTTCTGACAGCTTATCCAGTTTACCTTTAAGTTCCGTTGCCGTGAGGCTTCCGGTTTTGGGCGTGGTGGGCTCTGAACCCAACAATGCGTATCCCGGATCATCATAGTTGTCGTAATTGGATGTGTACTTAAGCTGCGCGGTATCTGCACTTGCCGGATTATCGTATTTCTCAGTGGCGACCAATACATGTTTCTTCACGTCCTCAATGTACTTCACCATTTCGTTAAACATTTTCTGGGCCTCAAGCGCTTTCTGGTAATAGGGTCTTGCGCCGTTATTGCCTTCAAGAGAATTTTTGAATGCCTCAGAAACCCTTTTATTGTTCTCAGCCAGGTTGTCTCTTGAGCGGACCATGCTTTCGTTCACACGGATATAGCCCTTCAAGACAGATTTTGAAATATTGAGTGCCAAAAGCGCCGTCAGTACAAGGTACATCATACCGATCATCTTTTGCCTTGGGGTTTCCTTACCACCTGCCATAGTCTCTTATTATTGACGTGTTTTCGTGTTTAATTCTTGATGTCGTGTATTACTGGCGCACATTCATGGCGCTCAGCATATTGCCATAAATGGTGTTGAGTGCGGTAAGGTTATTGGAAAGTGTTGACATCTCCTGACGGTACTTCTTGGTATCGTCGATCGAGTCGTTAAGGTTTTTCATCAGCTCACCTAAACCTTCATAGAACTTGGTGGTGGCTTCGAGGTTATTTCTGCTGCTTTGCAATTGGAGTTCGTAAGTAGCGTTGAGTGAAGAAAGGTTTTTGGAAACCATGTTCATGGATTGTCCGATGGATACACCTGCATCGTTTGCTTCAGCCAGTGAAGCAATTGATTCAGCAGCTTTGGAATACGTGTCGGATAAATGTGACACATTGTTCGAGGCCTTCTTAACACTGTCAACATATTCATTGGTTGCAGCCGTGGCATTGCTGATGTCGGCAATTTTATTGGCCGTCTCACCAAGGTTTTTCATGCCTGCACCCAGGCTTTCAATCAGTTCAGGACCAATTTTGGCGTCGGCCAGAAGATTATCGAGCTGGGCTGTGATGGGAAGGTTGGATTCTGCATCGTGTTCCCGTATTTCTTCGTGACCCATTCCAGCCAGTTCGGGGTATGCAAGGGTCCAATCCACCTCTTCGTGTGGGATGTCCAGACCAAAAAGGAAGAACAACAAGGCTTCGGTACCTAAACCACCAATAAGGGCAACAGAGGCGCCGGGCCAGTGCATGATTTTAAACAAGGCACCAATAATTACGACTGAAGCACCGAAACATGATGCCAGGTGGAGATACCTTTTAAATCCAGTTACTTTACCTAATTTACTCATAGCGTGTTCTTAGTTAGTTGGGGTTGTTTTTGGTTAGTGTTGGTTAGGTTGGTTTAGAAATTATCGTACTTGGAGCGACCCAGATAGGTCATCACGTTCCTGAAACCCAGGTAACATTTTGCGGTATCCTGGTACTCGTATGTTCTCGCGCTGGTTTGCAGGTAATATCCTACATCCTTCCAGCTTCCACCACGTATTACTTTGCGTTTCAACACATTGGCATCTTTATCCTGGGCCTCGTATACATAATCCGGGTTGAGGTCGTGCTGGAAATCATACGCCGACTCGTCGAAAGCATTGCTCGTCCATTCGGAGACATTACCGGCCATGCAGTACAAACCGTATTCATTCGGATTGTATGAATATATATATAAGGTATGGAATCCACCGTCATCGATGTAGGATCCGCGCATGGGTTTAAAGTTGCCCAGAAAACAGCCTTTGGAGTTGCGGATGTAAGGACCACCCCAGGGATATGGAGATTTTTGCAGACCACCCCTTGCAGCATACTCCCATTCGCTCTCTGTAGGAAGACGAAAATCATTTACAATTGACTGCCCTGTTCCGATGAGGAAATTGTTCAGGAGGTGTGAACGCCAGATGCTGAAAGCCCTTGCTTGTTTCCAGGTGATTCCAACAACCGGATAATCATCAAAGGACGGATGCCAGAAGTACATATTGGTTAAAGGCTCATTGAAGGAATAAGTGAAATCGTGCACCCAGGCCAGTGTATCAGGATACACATTGATGATGTCTTTCACGATAAAAACAGAGCGATTCTCGCCTTTGCGTTCACGTGGCGTATAAAGTCCCTGTCCTACAGATATCTGATCCTTTACATTATAGGTTCCTAATGCTTTAGGGTCAACAGGGGCACCATTCACGGATCCAACCGGTGTGGAAGGAGAACCCGATGCACCATTCTGACCATCGTTAAGCGTTACTCCATTCACATAATCCTGCTTCTTCACCTGATCCGCCGATTTGTTCGGTACAAAACGATTTGATTTGGAGGCAGCCAGACGAATGTCTATCCTGTAGTATTCGTAATTGAGCTTGCGGGTATCAATTTCCTTGCGGTTATAAAAGCGTTCATTTTCAGGCAGATACATTGGGTTCAAAATGCCCCTGATGTCTTCATCCGGACTGTCCCAGTCAATGGCCTTTTCCCAGTTCACATAAGGCTCCTGGAGATTGTTGTCACCGGTATAAACAGGCCACATCGATAAGAAGTCCTCCTGGGTAATGCCATAGTCTTCTTCCTGGCCTCCTGCAATCAGCAAACGACGGGCGATAGAGTCCTTCACCCAGTACACAAATTGTCTGTATTCGTTATTGGAAATTTCCGAATCGTCGATGTAGAAGGCTTGTACTGAAACCATTTTTGATTTAGTGGTATGTGCCATTGGGGCCTCTTCATCATCAGGGCCCATGTGGTAGCTACCCATAGGAATAAATAAAGTTCCGAACGGGTCAGGCTGATACCATTTTTCACGGCCTAAAACACCCACCAACTCACCCGTTCGCTGATTGCAACCGGTGACGACGGCGATAAATGAGGCCAAAATCAATAGTTTTTTCATGTTACATGTTTGGGTTTATAACCACCACTTCTCTTAAGGTTACAAATGTATTGAAAGTTTTGAACATTAAAAGAAAGTGTAAGTGGCTTAAACGTATTTTACTACAATAGGTTTCGTATTAAAAATTTAGTCTAAGTAACGCTCGTTTCCGTAAGACGTTTCCTTCTTAATGGTTGGGGTATAGCAAACACCGAGCAGAATTTCGTAGGTTGGACCAAAGTAAGTTTTGGTTGCGCTGGTGTTAAAGTCATATGAAAATCCGATTTTATAGCCAATGGTATTGGCATACCCGGTGCGCCCCTGGAATCCAGCCAGTATGGCGGGTACATTGGCTCCTGTACGATAGGTGCCACCCACCCAGATCATATCGCTCCAAAGGTATGTGAGGTTGATGTCCACATTGGTTGCACTGACATCAGAACGCATCATGAACTGAGGTGTAAGCTTGCTCCAGGGATTTAATTTGAGGGTATAGCCAGCCATCAGGTAGTAGTGGCGGCTGAGCTTGTAGGAAAGATCACCGCTGGTTATGCTTTGTGCGGGAAGATGTGCGCTTGAAAGGCCAACGTAAAGTTCTCCCGGAATCTGGTAGAAAGCTCCAAAACCAAGGTCAAATGTGGCTTTGTTCAGGTCGGGGTTACTGAGACTGTTGCTGCCGTAGCTTCCTGGAATGCTGGGGTCGGTTTTCAGAGGTTCTGGCACGACCCAGTTTCCGCTGATGCTTTTTTGAATCATGCCTAGATCAAGACCAAGACCGAGTTTTCCGGCACCCAGTTTAAGGAGATATGAACCCGATGCCCTGAGGAATAGGGTGCTCATGGGTCCGATTTTATCGGTGATGACATTCAGGCCCACACCGACTGGTATTGCTTTAAGTGCCATATCACCTGAAAGCACGATGGACTGTGGCGCACCGTCAAAACTGGCCCATTGCTGGCGATACTGAAGGTTTCCGCAAATTCCCCCACTGGTCCCGGCATAACCGCCGTTAAAGATCAGTTTGTTGTACATGAACTGGGTAATTAGAGGATCCTGTTGTGCAAGTGCAACTCCCGTAGTACCAGCAAGGATGAGGGCGATCTTGGTGAAAAGTTTTTTCATACTTTTTTTATAAGAAATAGTTAAAGCACCTATGGTGATATGCTTAGGCTGCTAAATTAGTTAAAGATAATTAAAAAACAAATATTCGTTAAATGAATTCATCTGTACTCGGTTTACCGCTTTAATAACCAATATTTTGAGATGGAATTTGTTGCCTACCTTGAACATTTACAGAACTGTGCCTTTTCGGTCATTTCGGCTTTCTGTTAGACCCAGGATTCGCTGGTTGAGGGCCCGCGGAAACAGAAGGGTATTCATACCCCCCGGAAACGTTCTGGAAACCCGGATTTATCAACAAATTAACTGTGCGTAATCCCCTAAAACCTTACCTGGCCCTGACTTGCCTTTTTCCTATCCGTTTAAACATTTGATTAAGTTCTCTGGCGACAAAAGGACAAGGAAATTTTTGCCGGAATCAATAATAACTGTATATTTGCAGCCCAAATTCAAATTCGCTACAGATCATGAAAAAAGAGATACATCCCGAAAATTACAGGCTTTGTGTATTCAAAGATATGAGTAACGGCTATAGCTTTCTGACCCGTTCCTGCGCTGAAACCAAAGAAACCGCCAAATGGGAAGATGGTAATGAATATCCTCTGGTGAAGCTTGATATTTCCATGACCTCTCATCCCTTTTATACCGGAAAACAGGTTCTGGTGGATACCGCAGGCCGCGTGGATAAATTCCGCACCCGTTACGCTAAAAAGTAATATTCCTCAATACGATTTTGAACCCCGGCTGCAACCGGGGTTTTTTTATTGCTCTGTCTGAAAGTTCTGTCTTAACAACCAGTCCACGGCTTCTTCTTCAGAAGTAAAGAGGCGCGTTTTTATTTTTGGTCTGGTGACACGGATGAAAAAATTTGCAACGATACGAATGGGCAGAGATTTCACCAGAAATGCGTCTGCCAACCTGTATCTGCGGATGTATTCTGATTCAGCATAGCGGACGCGTGCCTCGGCAGTTGACATCACACTTGTTCCAAAATCCACCACACACAAATGTTTTTTATCGCCCATAAGCTCCCTGGCGTAGCGTATCATTTCTTCGATTTCCTTCACATCCACTTCAATATCCTGTTTCACTCTGAAAAACAAAATATTAAGCGTCTCGTCGTATTCCAGTCGGGCGAGATCAAATTCTATGCTTTTTCTTGGAAGATTCGCCGGTTCCACTTTTTTATAATTTTCCTGATTCTAATCTGAACAAACCAATCTGTTGGTTCAGCGATTCAGTTTTAAACAAACTTTCTCTGTTTTTTGATGTTCTCGTATGCTTCCTGGATTTTCTGGAATTTTTCCTTGGCGCCTTTCTGGTACTCTTCACCCATGTGGGCTACCTTATCAGGGTGATAACGAACTGCCATTTGCCTGTAAGCCTTTTTCACTTCGTCATCACTCGCTTCAGGTTCTATTTCCAGTACCCGGTAGTCTGAATTCGTATCCCGCCAGAACATGTTCTTCACACTTTCAAAATCCCGCGATGGGATCTCAAGCAGTCTGGCGATATTCCGGATCACCAGTATTTCAGCTTCAGCAACATGCCCATCAGCTTTGGCTAAACCGAAAAGATAATACAAGAGCTGAATCCTGACTTCAAGTTCGGCACGTTGCCGGATGTCGCTGCAAATCCGCTCCAGGGGTATTTCGGCGCCGTCCAAAAAATGCTTTAGCACCTGCAAGTGTTCACGGGTAAAACGCGGACCGAATTGTTGTGAAAAAAAAGTCTTGATGAAATCCAGCTCGGCCTTAAGCACTTTTCCGTCGGCCCGCATCACCGAGGCCGAGAGAACCATCAGCATGGTGGCAAAATCGTTGTGCGGTCCAGTCGCATGCTGACGATAATAATCGAATTCATCGCCATTGAATTTTTTGCCTGAAGACAAGGCATTATCAATCGCAGAACCGATAATAAAGCCCAGAATTGAACCAAAAAAACCTCTGAATAGAAAATAGCCTAAGGCGGCACCAATGAATTTGAACAAGAATAAGGGCTTTAAAACGGATTCAAATATACATTTTAGACTATTACGTCCGTTTTATCTGATACTAAAGCAAAGCCAGAACCTGAGAAAATCAAGCCTGTAATTAAGCAAAAAGGCCGAAACAAACTTGTTTCAGGTTTTGGAGATCAGGGTTTTTAAATCCTGTATGGCTGCAGCGATTTTCTTTTTCTGTTTGTCCCATTCCTCCTTTGACTCAGCTTTTCCAAGCGCCAGTTGTAACTCAAGATGCTCGAGTCTGGCTTTGAGTTGTTCGGCTTTTTCCTTGCTTCGGTCGGCAAATGTGTGGGCATCAGCCTTAAGCTGCTGTACCTGTTTAAGAACATCCTTCTTAACAAGCTCAACTTTTTCTGCGAATTCAGCTTTTCCCAGCGCAGCTTGCACTTGAAATTCCTCGATTTTTACGGCGGATCTTTTCAAAAGATCTGCCAGCTTATCACCAGCATGTATCATGATCTTTTTTGTTCGAAGTTACACCTGTAAAAATGGTTTGGGAATGACCAAGGTCATCTGAGGGACTTTCTATGGTTTTTTTATATTCGTTCCCGATAGGTCCGCATGGAAAAGAAGAATCCTGAATCCGACACCCTGTATATTCTGGCGAAGGAGATGCTGGAAAGAGATCCGGATTTCGCTTATGTCAGGCAGGTTTTGTCAGAGAAATGTGCTGATCCGGAACTTGTGGAAGAAATATTGGATCAGGCACGCAAAGTGTATTATGCCAAAAAAAGAAAAAGCGGTACTGCCAAACTTGGTATAGGCTCTGTGCTTCTGGTTGTTGGCTTTGTGCTGACCGTGATCAATTTTCATTCCAATGAATCCTTCACTTTTGTGATGTATGGGTTCACCAGTGCAGGACTCCTGATTCTTTTCTGGGGGCTGTATGATATTTTTGGCTAAGCCCGGCGCTGGCAGTTTCAAAAACTGAGTTTTATCAGCAATATTCTGAACCTATGTCATGGGTAATCATCTCTGACTTATACTACTTTGCGTTTTAAACCAAATTAACATGCCAATCTATCAGAAACAGGGTAAAATTCCAGCCAAAAGGCACGTGGTCTTCCGGAAAAGGGACGGGGGACTTTATCACGAGGAACTCTTCGGCACGGAAGGATTTTCAAGTACCTCCTCTCTGCTTTATCACCTGAACCCACCTACCATGGTAAAATCAGTTGGTGAAGCTTATTCCATGAGACCGAAAGCCGCTCTGGAAGACAATCTCAGGGCACTGAGCTTTATGGGAATTGATGTTGAGCCGGATGAGGATTATCTGGATAGCCGTAAGGTATTCTTTTACAATGATGACATGCAGATCGGGATCGCCAGTCCTAGCCAGAGCATGGATGCGTATTATTTCAAAAATGCGGATTCGGATGAAATGCTTTTTATACACAAAGGCAGTGGACGATGCCTGAGCATGTATGGTACGGTTGATTTTGAATACGGAGACTATCTGATCATACCACGAGGCACGGTGTATAAACTGGAATTCGATGGTCGCGATAACAAAATACTTTTTGTAGAATCGCACAGCCCTATTCGTACACCAAAGCGCTACCGCAACGAATATGGACAGCTACTTGAACACTCACCCTTTTGTGAGCGGGATTTCAAATTACCGCATAGTTTTGAAACACATGATGAAACGGGTGATTTCAGGATCATGATCAAAAAAAGAGGGCTTGTTTACCCCTATGTTTACGAAACACATCCCTTCGACCTTGTGGGGTGGGACGGGTACAGCTACCCCTATGCCTTTTCCATCTTCAATTTTGAACCGATCACCGGGCGCATACACATGCCTCCCCCCATTCACCAGCAATTTGAAGGGCGCAATTTTGTAATCTGTTCATTCGTACCAAGGCTTTATGATTATCATCCCGAAGCCATTCCGGCCCCCTATCACCACAGTAACATTGACGCGGACGAGATTCTGTATTATGTAGATGGAGATTTTATGAGCAGAAACAACATTCAGGCCGGTCAGTTCACCCTTCACCCGGCGGGCGTTCCTCACGGTCCTCACCCTGGTGCAATAGAAAGAAGTATTGGCAAAAAAGAAACCCGGGAGCTGGCCGTGATGATCGACCCTTTTAATCCGCTGAAGATTACAAACGAAGCCATGAAACACGAAGTAAAAGAATATTATAAATCCTGGATTTCCAAACCACAGCTAATCTAAATTAAACGCACATGACCACAACAGATTTAACACAGGTAAAAAACTACGACTACAGCGGCGAGAAAGTGTTCGAAAAAGCACAGGATTTTCTGCCCATCAATGGAACCGATCATGTGGAATTGTATGTGGGCAATGCAAAACAGGCTGCCCATTATTACAAAACCGCTTTTGGCTTTCAGGAACTGGCTTATGCCGGACTCGAAACCGGCCTGCGTGACAGAACCTCATATGTTCTGGTACAGGACAAGATAAAACTTGTACTCACCACGCCGCTTGATCCCGAGAGTGAAATTTCGGAACACATACGCCGTCATGGCGATGGCGTGAAGGTGATTGCATTATGGGTGGACGATGCTCGCAAGGCCTTTGAGGAGACAACCAGACGGGGCGCGAAACCCTATCTTGAACCTCAGGTGATCAAAGACGAACAGGGTGAAATTGTGCGTTCGGGCATTCACACCTATGGTGAAACAATACACCTGTTTGTAGAAAGGAGCAAGTACAAAGGTCTTTTTATGCCTGGTTTTGTGTCATGGAAAACGGAATACCAGCCCTCTCCTACCGGCCTGAAATATATCGATCACATGGTAGGCAATGTGGAGTTGGGTAGCATGAACACCTGGTCGAAATTTTATGAAGACGTGATGGGATTTGCTAATCTCATCACTTTCGACGACAAGGACATTTCTACAGAATATACCGCGCTGATGAGCAAAGTGATGACCAATGGCAATGGACGTATTAAGTTTCCGATTAACGAACCCGCTAAGGGCAAA
>DAOMFS010000064.1:0-13950 GCA_035429925.1 Bacteroidia bacterium
AACAACATCCTGCTCCTTATCGTACACCGTGGTATAAACAAGACCGTTGAAATTGCTAAGCTTGTTGCCGAGGGTGTCTGACACATAACCACTCACTGTTATTTTTTCCAGAGAGGACAGGGTATCCTGGCTAAAACTTCCCACCGGCTGGTTATTGATTTTGCTTGTCATCACTTTGTATTCAGGATATGAAAGTGTTAATGCCGGATCACCTAACAAATGAAAGTTGGCGTAATAGAAAGCTTGTCCGCCAAGCAAGGGCGATGATTTGGTCATGCGGATAACATCTCCCAGCGCAGGCCGTTTCCCTCCGCTCATTCGGTTAAACAATTTATCCATTACCACGCTGTTGAGGAGGTCATTGGTACTGGAATACGCCAGCCTGCAGGTGGTGAGCAGCGCGATGGCGGCTCCCTTGGCATTGATCAGGCACAATTCTCCGGCTGATGTTCTGCCAGGATCATCGTAACGGCTGAATTCACAGGTTGCTGTAATGAACAAGGGTAGTTTATTGAAATTGTCCATGTCGTTTATAGTGGCAATGTCGAGAATACGTTCAGCTGTAAGGCCCATTTCTCCCCCATGCCCGGTATAATTGAAAAGCATCACGCCCTGACGAATCTTTCTGACCAGGTCCTCCGAGGCATCTGGATAACGATGTCCGCCGGGGGTGCTCACCCTTTGGTATGCATCCAGGTAGATTTTATCGCTGTTGTAACTTTTGCTGATGCCTTTCACCTCAGTGCTGAGGTTATCGGCACCTTTCATGTGAATGGCTTTGTCGCCGTCATCGGCCAGAAAAAGAAGGTTGTTTCTCCAGGATCCCATTGGACTTCCTGATGCCCCGGAACAGTTCATCGGGTCGCTTGTGCTGTTCAAAATGTTTGGATCCTTTTTATAGTAGTTCTCAATCTTACCGATCACAGCCTCCACTTCCTGCACCGAACGGCAGGTGAAACGGCCTATCCCGACATCTATCACACCTGAATTTTCCGCATTAGCGCCTTCCAGGGGATCCATCAGACCATAAAAATCATCCGTGGCCAGACTGCTGGTGGCTGAAAGCGATTCAAGTGATTGGTATGTGGGAATAAAATTGGAATTGTTCACGATGTTTCGGGTACGGTTCAGATAAGACCCGTCACCCATCAATAAAACATATTTCACCTGCTTGCCTGATGCAATATTTCGCTCGTAAAGCATGCGGATGAAATCCCGTATAGCAGAAATATCCTGGCGTCCGCTGCTGAATTCATTGTAGACCTGTTCAACATTCACCACAGCGCTCGTATACCCTTCGGCTTTGTTGTGAAAGGACGCAAGTCTGGCAGCCTGGTTCATAAACAGGGGATGCGAAACGATCACATAGTCGGCCTGAAGGATGCCGTGAAGGTTCTGGTTGCTGATCTTGCCCAGCAAAACAGGCCTGTAATAATCGTTGTCGGAACAAATACTGAACTCATTGAGTGTATTCGATGGGCTGTCGAATTCCATGGAGGTGCCTGACACGTTAAATTGTTGCAGGATAGGATTGATCGGATCGGTAACATTCAGCAGAATGGTACTGGATGGTTTTGGGGCAGTGAGTATATAGTGGCAGACTTTTCCCGGTCCTGTGGTTCGTGTATCCCTGAACTGAAACTGAGAAGAAATCAAACGGATATTTCTCCGGGCATTCACAGTGAGTTTATCCAGGTAACCAACACTTTTGGGCATGAGTTTGGTAATGGTAAGTGATATCACATTGGGATCGGTGTTTTTGGCTTTGAACGTTTTGGTGGCTACCCTTGCATAATCTGCAAGGTAAGCTCCCACATTCAGGGAAGGTGTTGTCAGAATGCCATTCAACCCGTTACCATTCAGAAGAAATTGAGTGGTGTCGGTGTATATGGCCGCCATGGTAACCTTCGCAAAAATGCTGTCGCCTGCTACAAACTCACCATCGTTCCAGGCGAAAGTATACTGGTTCTGGAAGTCAAAATACTCCCCGTAAAAGTCCCTTCCCGATTTGGCAAAGTTCACCTTCTCTTCTTCATGAAAAGCGTAATAATCGTAAGTTGAAGTGGTGGTATTAGGAACGGCGGGGCTGGCAGGCATTGTGTTCATGCGTTTTCCGGGAGAATTCGCGATGGTTATGAAGTAAAAACTGCTGTCGCTGTATAAATTTTTGACCGCTTCAAATTTTAATCCGCTAGCCGGGCCGGCGCTCTTCCATTCATCAGGGCCTGTGGCGTAAAACAGTATAAAATCCTGGTTGTCAAATACGCCGTCGTTTTCGCCCTGAACCAATATGGCGTTCTCTTCAAGATCGTCATATCTAGCGCTGCCGTTGGTTTCCGGGAGCATTTTACCACCATTGCCATATAATCTGATGTTCCTTGGATCAATTGTGTTCACCGCGATTCCAAGACTTTGAAGCTGATCTCTGCTGATCATGTGCAATCCTGTTTTGGTGACAGCCAATTTGTACCAGTCACCATCCGCAAGAACTGATTGTATCTTAAAGGCGGCGTTGTGTCTGTACTCCTGCTCATTCGGATTCGACATGGTTTGCCAGCTGATCTCAAATGAAGTGAGTTCTTCAACCTGATTTTGTTTATTGATGCGAAAGGGGATCAGCCGGTGCAAGTTCAGATTCTCACGAATACAAATGGAACTCTGTGCTTCAAGTGCAAAGTCCTCACCAAGATAGGAGGCATAGTATTTACGGATGACTGAAGCATGCGGCTCGGTTACTGCAGATACCGATTGGATGAGCAAAACGGCTTTGGCGCTTTGCTCAGATTGTGTTACTTTGGAAAGAGGCAGATATGGTAAATTGGCGCGTTGGCCGTCGTATTGAGCGCCTTTGTATTCAATTTTCAGGAAAGATGTATCTTCACCTGAAGAGCGGATTATACCTGTTTCAGGATTCCTTGAAAAGGAATCCTGGGCCTGTGATAAATGGAAGAAAAAAAGTGGTATAACAAGAACTGATTTGAGGACATTCATGGATACATCTAAGAAATGGGATAAGTTACAACTTATAAACGTCTGTCAATCTAAATTATTGCCGAAATTTTTTGTTTTTGAAAATGTATTTCTATATTTGTCAAAATAGGCTAGTACATTTTGCACGTCATATGAAGCATCGCGTTCTGCTCGCAATACTCTTTGTTGTTACTGTATTTTCTGATACCAGGGCGCAAGATCCCCAATTCACACAGTTCTACGCGAACCCGCTGTATCTGAATCCAGCCTTTGCGGGAACTGCACGCTGCCCCCGGATTTGTATGAATTACCGTAACCAGTGGCCGAATCTTTCGGGCCGTTATGTAACATATTCAGCCTCATACGATATGCACGTGAACGCGCTAGGCGGTGGTATCGGAGCCCTGGTTACAACAGACGACCAGGCCATAGGCACCCTCAAAACCACCAACGCCAGTCTCATTTACTCTTTTCTGGCCCCCGTTACCCGCCAGTTTTCCTTGAAATTCGCCCTCCAGGCTACTTATCTCCAGAAATCTCTCGACGTTTCGGCCTTAAATTTCGGCGACATGATTGATCCCCGCCGCGGTTTTGTGTGGAACACCAGTGAGGCCATTCCTCAAAACCGTAAAGTGGCCGCAGACTTCTCAGCCGGAGCACTCGGTTACAGCAAGAATTATTTCGTGGGTTTCGCAGCACACCACATTAACCAACCCGATGAAGGCATGTTGGGGTCATCTAAGCTACCCACCAAATTCACTGCGCATGGTGGTGCCATCATCCCCCTTGAAAAAGGAAATGAAAGCTACCTCTCCCCGAATATACTTTTCCAGGCTCAACAAAAATTCACCCAGCTCAATATTGGTCTATACTATAAAAAAGGCTCCTTTGTGGCCGGACTCTGGTACAGAAATTCTGACGCTGTAATGGCCCTGATTGGTCTCCAGACAGACAACTTCAAATTTGGTTACAGTTATGACGTAACTGTCTCAAAATTAGCAGGTAACACAGCGGGTTCACATGAAATTTCGGCGCAGATTCAATTTGAATGCAAAGCCAAAAGAAAACGGTACAGGACTATTTCCTGTCCTTCTTTTTAACTATTTTTGTAACCTTATCAATTATACAGCGTTACAGCCCAAACCACAGCATGAAAATGAAAGTTAAAGCCATAAAAAACCGTAAATCCCTGGCCTTTGTGATGGCCCTTATCCTGGTTTCTTGTTCTCAGGAGAGGTCACCTGTAACCGGCTGGGCTTATAACGATCCCTCCAACGGTGGATTTGAAAAGCCCCCCTATGAAGAACAGGAAACAGGCCCTGGGCTTGTTCTGATTGAGGGCGGAACATTTACCATGGGTCGTGCCGAACACGATGTTACCTACGAATGGAACAACATTCCCCGCCGTGTTACGGTTTCCTCCTTTTATATTGACGAGACCGAAGTAAGCAATTTCGCCTATCTGGAGTACCTCTACTGGACCAGCCGTGTGTTTGGCCCTACATTCCCCGAAATATTCTACAAGGCCCTCCCCGACACCCTGGTTTGGAGAGAAAAACTAGCCTATAATGAGCCTTATGTAGAGTATTATCTTCGCCATCCTGCTTACAGGGATTATCCCGTGGTAGGTGTAAACTGGCTTCAGGCCAACGATTTCTGCGCCTGGCGTACTGACCGTGTAAATGAGTTCATTCTCATCCGTGAAGGTTTGTTGGACCACACCCCTTCCCCATCCGACCAGGATTACTTCAGTACAGAGGCCTACTTGAGCGGAAAATGGCAAGGTCAGTTAAAAAACAAACTCCCTTCTTTTGACGGCCAGAACCCTGAGCGTGATGTCAGAATGGAAGACGGTATTTTCCTGCCCAAATACAGGCTCCCAACAGAAGCCGAATGGGAATACGCCGCTTACGGTTTAATTGGGAACACCATAGGAGAACGCATTACCGATCGCAGAATCTACCCCTGGAACGGACACGGTGTTCGTAATTCAACAGACCATTTCCAGGGCCAGATTAATGCCAACTTCGTAAGGGGAGCAGGTGACTACATGGGTACAGCAGGCTTCCTGAACGATAACGCAGACGTCACTGCCCCTGTATACAGCTACTGGCCAAATGATTACGGACTATACAACATGTCAGGTAACGTTTGCGAGTGGGTAATGGACGTGTACCGCCCAAGCACTGTTACGGATGCGGATGAATTCCGTCCTTTCCGTGGTAATGTCTTTACAACCCAAAAACGCGATAGCACAACACTTGTTGCCGGTTATGGCGGGGAAATCCTGACCAATACAGATGGTCCGGTTTGGCAGAAATTCAAACACAAAGTCAGCGTTCCGGGAGAACATGGAACCACCGTGGAAGATGCCGTAGAGGTAACTGACAGCGTATTCGCAATCCTTACAAACGACCCTAATCAGAACAATAACGCAACGCCTGAAGGTAAATCCGACATCCCTGGCCGCGTACAGTGGAGAGAAGTGTCCAGCGCCTTTTCAACAGATAATCTTGATGAACGCAGGAATTACAAAACAGCGGATTACATCAATTACCTCGATGGTGATGTGATGTCAAGTTTATATTATGCGGATGGTGAAGGGGCTTATAGCGATAAGGGCGATAAAATGATGTACGAGTATTCCAAAACGTCTTTGATCAATGATAAGGCCAGGGTATACAAGGGTGGCAGCTGGAGAGACCGTGCCTATTTCCTGAACCCGGGTGTAAGAAGGTACCTCGACCAGCGTCAGTGTAATGCGTGGCTTGGCTTCCGTTGCGCCATGACCCGCGTGGGTAGCCCTGTTGGGCTCGGAGGACGCTAACCGTGTTCATAACTAGTATTCCAACCCCGGTGACAATTGCGCCGGGGTTTTTTATTTTGCAGCATGAGTCCTTATACCAGTTTGGAAGAATTATACGCCTGTTACCTCCAATGTGGAGGGCAGATCAGCACCGATACGCGTAAATTATACTCCGGCTCACTTTTTGTCGCGCTAAGGGGAGATAAATTCAATGCGAATACCTTCGCTTCCGAAGCGCTGAAAGAGGCCTGTGCATTTGCCATTGTGGACGACCCGGCTGTAGTGAACGATTCCAGAATGAAACTGGTTGAGAACAGCTTAACCGCCCTTCAGGACCTGGCCAGACATCACCGCAAACAGTTCAGTGGACCAATACTGGGCATTACCGGAAGCAACGGTAAAACCACTAATAAAGAACTCATACATGCGGTTTTGAGTAAAAAATACCACACCCTCTCCACAGCAGGAAATTTGAATAACCACATTGGGGTACCCCTCACCCTGCTGCAGATCCGGTCTGATCACCAGTTCGCGATAATTGAAATGGGTGCCAATCACCAGGGTGAGATCGCGCAACTTTGCCGCATAGCCGATCCTGATTATGGAATTATCACCAACATCGGCAAGGCACACCTGGAGGGCTTTGGAGGACCCGAGGGTGTGATTAAGGGCAAGTCTGAAATGTACACACACCTGCGTCAGAAAAACGGAAAAGTCTTTTTAAACGCCGATGACAAATTACTGCGTGGTTTGGCCCATGATATGAGTATTGTAGCTTTTGGTTCCGACCCTGGAAACTTCATTTATGGGGCTGAGATCTCCGGTAATGATAAACTGCGATTCTGGTTCGGTAAAAACGAAGAACATAGGGAGCAAGCCAAACAACGCGTGGTTCAAACCCAGCTGATCGGTTCTTACAACCTGCCCAATTGCTTGGCGGCCGCCTGCATTGGCATATACTTCGGCGTGCCGGAAAAAGACGTCGTTGCCGCCCTGGAGCAGTATTCACCGGAAATGAACCGCTCTCAGCTGTTCGATACGGGCCACAACCGATTGATACTGGATGCTTACAATGCAAACCCCAGCAGCATGCAATCCGCCATTCAAAATTTTGCATCTCTTGGTTACCCGAATAAAATGCTCATCCTTGGAGACATGTTTGAACTGGGTGAATTCAGCCAGGACGAACATCAAAAGCTAATCGACTTGCTACAATCTCTTGGCTTTACAACCAGTCAGGTCATCCTGGTTGGTGAAACCTTTGCAGCCCTTGGATCTTCCCGCTATACTGCATTTCGCAACACAGGCGCCTGCGGAGCGTATTTAAAATCAGTAAAACCTTCAAATCAAACGATACTCATCAAAGGCTCAAGAGGAATGAAGCTGGAGGAACTCAAAGAATTACTCTGACATGAAAAGAAAAAAAGTTTCTCTCATCACCTTCATATTGCTGGCTATGTTGCTGGGGATAGCCATTGGTTTCGCCATCAACAGGTCTCTTAACCGAAACAAATTTGTATATAACAAAACCAGTATAGCCGTTGAAAGGAATGCAGAGATCAAAACCGCTGTCCAGAAACAGATCACCGATTACGAAACCCAGTGTTTTAAGGCAGAGAAAAAAAAGATTTCCTCAGCCTTTTCTGTATTGAGCGACATATTTCTGCATTTGATTAAAATGATCATTGCACCATTGGTGTTTGCCGTACTGGTGTCTGGTGTGGCAAAGCTCGGGGATTTTAAAAGCGTGGGGAGAATCGGACTTAAA
This sequence comes from Bacteroidia bacterium, assembly GCA_035429925.1. Classification (GTDB taxonomy): domain Bacteria; phylum Bacteroidota; class Bacteroidia; order B-17B0; family Aurantibacillaceae; genus Aurantibacillus. Next base: position 7,545 of record DAOMFS010000064.1, read on the forward strand.
ACCATTGTGTACTTTACCTGTGCTACCCTGATAGCGCTTTTCATCGGTCTGATGCTGGTGAACTTTTTTGAACCCGGAAAAGTCATGCATCTTGATCCACCAGAAAGCGGCAGTCAGACCGGCATCAGCTCCAATGCACAGAATGCGCACAACTTTATTGATCATGTCATACCCGAAAGTCTCATACGATCTATGGCCGCAAACGATATTCTTCCGATCGTGGTGTTTGCCATATTCTTCGGGCTTGCCGCTGCGGCCATGGGTCACCACGGCAAGGTAGTTGTCAACGCCTGCGACAGCCTTGGTCATGTGATGCTCAAGCTCACAAATTACGTGATGAATTTTGCACCTCTGGGTGTGTTTGGTGCCATTGCAGCCGTGGTAATTCAGCAGGGCCTTGACGTGTTAAGCGGTTATCTCTATCTTATCCTCTGTTTTTTCGGAGGACTTTTGTTTTTCATTGTTGTGGTACTCGGCCTCATCTGTTATGTTTTCAGAATATCCTACCTGAAACTTCTCAGAGCCGTGAGGGAGCCGGTTTTGCTGGCCTTCAGCACAGCCAGCAGCGAAAGCGCCATGCCCAAAACGATTGAAGCGCTGGAGGGTCACGGCATCAGCAACCGTATTGTGAGCTTTGTCCTTCCTCTGGGATATTCATTCAATCTGGATGGCAGCATCATGTATATGACCTTTGCCACCATGTTTATTGCACAGTGTTACGGCATAGAGATCGGGGCAGGAGATCAGATCAAAATGATGCTGATTCTGCTGGTGACCAGCAAAGGTATGGCAGGAGTGCCAAGGGCTTCGCTTGTTGTTATTGCGGGTATGTTAACAATGTTTAAGATACCCGGCGAAGGATTGCTGTTACTGCTCGCCATTGACCAGATCCTGGATATGGGCCGCAGTGCCACCAATGTTGTGGGTAACGCCGTTGCCAGCGCCGTTGTAGCACGCCTTGAAGGTGAGAAATTTTAGCGTTTATCGGATACTTTTAAACACCAACTCTTCTCTCCCCCTTCAAATTAAATACTAAATTTGCGGCTCTAAAATCAGAATTGTGGATAAGAAATCCTTGGTTGGTTTGGGCCTCATTGCCGGTATTCTGGGCGTGTGGCTTTACTTTAGCGGGCCCAGCCCCGAACAAATAAAACGAAACAAAGCGGTCAGAGATTCGATCGAACGTGTTCAACAAGCTGCAAGAGTTCAGGAAGCCGCACGAATAGCCTCGGAACAAACAAAAACCGACACACTGAAACAGGTGCTTGTGCTTTCCGATTCAGCCCGCAACACTCAGCTCGTTCAGCAATACAAGGATTTTGCCGTTTCAGTTCAGGGCAACAAAACCTATTTCAGCCTTGAAAATTCTAAACTCAAAGCCCGGATTTCTTCAAAAGGCGCTCAGATAGTTCAGCTGGAACTCAAAGATTACCAACGTTACGGCCAGCAAAGCAACCTCATCCTGTTTGAAGAGGATTCCACACGTTTTGCCCTCAGCCTGAATGCTTATGACAGAAGCAGGATTTTTCATACCGACAGTTTTTATTTCAAACCCGTAAAGCAGGAGAAAAACGAACTTGTTTTACGTCTTGAAACGGCCCGGCCTGGTTCATACATCGATTTTGTTTACCGGCTAAAACCGGATAGCTACATGCTCGAGTCTGAGATCCTCTTTGTGGGTATGCAATCCATCATTTCCCAGACTGAAGACCAACTCCAGCTTAACTGGAACATGCTTTATCCTGGCCAGGAAAAAAACATCAACAAGGAACGGGAAGCTGCCACCATTTATTATAAACAGGAGATCAATAGTCCTGACTACATCAATCCATCCAAGGACGAAGAAAAGGAACTGAGTGATGCCGACATCAAGTGGGTATCCTTCAAACAACAATTCTTTAATTCAACCATCATCGCTAAACAGGTCTTCGCCAAGTCAGGCAGTCTGGTGAAACTGGGCCAGCGTCCTGAACATGACGTTTTTGTAAAATCAGCCAGGGCTGAACTGGGCATACCTTATTTGCATCAGTCTTCAGAAAAATTCGCCTTTGATTTTTATTTCGGACCCAATCATTACAATACCCTGAAAAGCTATGGTCAGGGACTCGAGGAAATTGTACCCACTGGCTGGAGCATTTTCAGCTACATCAATAAATGGCTTGTTATTCCCTTGTTCAACTGGAAAATTCTGAGCGGTCTCGGCATGGGGCTCGTCATTTTGATTCTGACCCTGGTTGTAAAGGTTTTGTTGCTACCAATTGCCTACAAAACTTACATGAGCGGAGCGAAGATGCGTGTGTTGAAACCTGAAACCGACGCCCTGAATGCAAAATTTGAAAAGAATGCGGACCCAATGAAAAAACAACAGGAACTCATGGGTCTTTACCGAAAAGCCGGTGTAAACCCGCTCTCGGGCTGCATTCCCCTGCTCCTTCAGTTTCCGATCCTCATCGCGCTTTTCGCGTTTATACCAGCTTCCATAGAACTGCGCCAGCAATCCTTCCTCTGGGCGGATGACCTCAGTACATATGACAGCATCTGGACCTTCGGGCATGTTCCTTTCATTGCCTCCGTTTACGGTGACCATGTGAGTTTGTTCGCTGCCCTGATGTTCGTGAGTACTATTGTATACACCTATATGAACAGCAATCTCATGCCGCAGCAAGGCAACGCGCAGATGCCGGGTATGAAGTTCATGATGTATTTTATGCCTGTGATATTCCTTGCCGTTATGAACCGCTATGCAGCCGGTCTCAGCTGGTATTATTTCCTGGCGAACATGTTTACTTTCCTGCAAAACTTCATCATTAAAAAAATCGTGAGTGATCAGAAGATCCGTGCTCAACTGGAAGCAAACATGAAAAAGCCGGTAAAGGTCTCCAATTTTCAGAAACGCCTTCAGGATATGGCCAAACAACGCGAACAAAGCCTTAAGAAACGCTGATCTCCATTCGCCTGAACAGATCCGGATTTAAGCCGTTTTGTTAAAAGTTTGGAACTCCGTTCCATTTTAAGTTATTTTGCCCTGTTAATGCAAGTGTCGGGTCATATCAAGAAACTGGGAAGTGCCTTACTCCTGCTCATGACTTTGTGGATTGCCTTACCCAAAGTATATCTTCACAACCTCTTTCACCACGGGCACCAGAAGACTACGGTCACCAAGGAAACAAGCCTGGAACAACAGCAGGCAACTGACGATTGCGATTTCGACGAATACAACAAACCGGTTTATTTTAATCTGTTTACATTTATCAGCAAACTGCTTCCCCTGAAACCCCAGCATTCCGGTACCAACACCGGATCTGGTTTTCATCTCCCGGGATTGTCTGTACTTCAATCTCTCCTGAGGGCACCGCCTGCTTTGGCTTATTGAGCGGGGTTTTTCTGTTTTTTATTCCTTAGCCCGAAGCGCTCATCCCGCGTCATGCTCTCATTTATCGTGACCTACAACAAGCCTCATGAATTGTTTAAGGATGTTCAGAATCCACATATTTTGCATCGTTTTTGTTCTTCACCTGAACCCTGCGAAAAGCCAGATCACCATCAGCGGTACGGTGTACGATACCGGTACACATGAAAAACTGGCTGGTGTCTCAGTATATCTGCCCGATTTAAAGAAAGGCTGCCTGAGTGATAAAGATGGGAATTACAGAATAAGCGGTTTAAAAAAAGGAGCTTATCTGATGGAGGCTGCATTTATTGGATATCGCGCTGAGCTGGTTAAACTGGATGCAGAACACGACACCACAATTGATCTTTACCTCTCCGTTTCGGCACATGAATTATCTGAAATAGTAATCACTGGTGTATCGCGTTCTACCGAAATAAAACGCAGTCCCGTAGTGATCACTTCTATAGACTCCAAACAGCTCAACCAGAATTCATCCACCAATCTCATCGATGCGCTGAAGACTATCCCTGGTGTGGATCAGATCTCGACAGGGCCTTCCATCTCCAAACCACTTGTGAGGGGTATGGGCTACAACCGAGTGATTACCCTCAATAATGGCATCCGGCAGGAAGGTCAGCAATGGGGTGATGAACACGGTATTGAAATTGACGAGTATACTGTGGATAGAGTAGAAATCATCAAGGGGCCCGGGAGTTTAATGTACGGTTCCGACGGTATTGCCGGTGTTCTGAACTTTATAGGACCAAAAACACCTGCTGAAGGCGAGCACCATGTTCAATACCTCAGCAATTTCCAGTCGAATGCCAAATTGTTTGCCAATTCATTGTTTGGCGCCGGTCGCAGTGGCGCCTTTCAGTATTCAGCCAGATTAACGCAAAAAAATGCAGGCAATTACAGCAACGCGTATGATGGAAAAGTTTACAATTCTGGTTTCGGCGAACTTGACGCCACAACGACAATGGGCATTAATTCGTCATGGGGGCATAGCTTACTAACCCTAAGTTCATACAATGCCAGTATAAACCTGGTAGAAGGTCAGCGCGACAGCCTCGGCTATTTTACCTATACGAATTCATCTGGTCAGTTGCTGACAGCCACAGCGCAAGACCTGAAAGGTTTTAAAACAGGTGTACCGCATCAGGACATTACACACAGACGGGCTGTGTTGAACAATTACCTGATCCTTGGTCGTGGCGCCCTCGCGCTCGACCTCGCCTATCAGAACAACCTGCGCAAAGAATCAGGAGATCCCTTGCACCCCGATGCCGCTTCCCTCTATTTTGACCTGGGAACCTTGAATTATAACCTGCGTTACAACTTACCGAGGTTGAATGGCTGGGAATGCTCAGCAGGCTTTGGTGGGATGCAGCAGACCAATTTCAATAAAGGACTTGAGTTCATTATTCCCCAATACAGTTTGCTTGATATGGGTGCTTTTGTTTACACCCAGCGCAGTTTTCACAAACTCAGTATGGCTGCGGGTTTAAGGTTTGACCAGCGGATGCTTGACGCCAGTGCGCTTTACCTTGATCAACAGGGAAAAATAAGCCATGCGGGAGATTCCGGTGCAAGGCTGAAATTTAATGCGCTTTTAAAGCGTTTCTCGGGTTTTTCCGGTTCAGCCGGCCTATCGTACCAGGTCAACGCGAACTCAACACTGAAACTGAATTTTGCCAGGGGATACCGCGCACCAACAGTTGCTGAACTTTGTTCGAATGGAAAACACGAAGGCTCATTTCGCTACGAACTTGGTAATTCAGACCTTAAAACGGAAATCAGCCAGCAGCTTGATCTGGCATATTCACTTAATTCCGAACACATCAGTCTGGAGCTAAGCCCTTTCATCAACAGCATAACACATTTTATTTATACGGAAAAATTAAGCGCATTGTCCGGTGGCGACAGCATACCGGATCCGGGTGATCCAACACCTGCCTTTAAGTTCACCCAGAATAAAGCGCTTCTGCTCGGAGGAGAAGTTTACCTTGATATTCATCCTCACCCGTTTGACTGGTTGCACATAGCCAATTCGTTTGCCTTTGTGCAGGCCAGCCAGGCCAATGCAAACGACAGCACTCGTTTTCTGCCATTCATACCGGCGCCCAGGTATAGAATGGAAATCAAAACCGAACTTGTGAAGAACAGGTTAGTTTTCAGCAAAACCTTTTTCAGACTTGCACTCGACTATTATTTCCCGAAAAACAATGTGTTCAGCGCGTATGGAACTGAAACACCAACACCAGATTACGCGCTTCTGAGCCTCGGATTCGGTACAAGCATTCGAACCGGAAGTCACCCCGATCGCTTAAAACTTTTTTTGAATGTTGAGAACCTCACAAACCATGCTTACCAGAACCACCTGAGCAGGCTAAAGTACGCGCCTGTCAATCCTTACACAGGCCGGACCGGAGTTTACAACATGGGACGAAATGTAAGTATAAAGATTATTCTGGCTTTTTAATGGTTTACCCTATTGGCCAATACCCATCCACTTTTCGAGGTCGTATTGGTTCAACTCATAATAATCCACTTTTTTAACCACAACAGAATTATCTATGTAGTATATCCGGGGAAGCTGCGCCGATGCCAGCTGAACAAATGTTTTACCCAGGCAAAAACTATAAGGGATATTATCAGCCCTGGTGTCCTCAATGAATTTAGAATACATCTCCCGTTCACCATTGAGGATAAAATAAATGGATATTTCAGGTCTTGCTTCCTTAATAAGTCTGAATTTTTTAGCTGCGATCCTGCAATGCCTGCAAGTCAGGCTCAGAAAGGCAAGCACATGTTTTCCCTTTCTCAGTTCAAGGCCGGGTATTTCCACCTTTGAAGGGTTTTCCGGGTGGTATAGCAGATCAAGTTCAAGGGGATAATTTACCTTTTCGCTGAGGTTGTTGGACGTATAGGTATAATCAACAGGGTTCAGCACAAAAGGTAAAAACGCGCAACTTATTCCAAGAAGTGCGATGATAAGGTTTTTGAATCTGGTGT
>DAOMFS010000065.1:0-13721 GCA_035429925.1 Bacteroidia bacterium
ATGGCCTTCAGGTGAAACTTCCCAAAACATCCGCCTGATAGATGCCATTAGCCAGGCTCTGAAACTGGCCATGCAAAAACATCAGAATCTGGTACTCATGGGCCAGGATATTGCGGATTATGGCGGTGTTTTTAAAATTACCGAGGGTTTTGTTGAGCTTTTTGGGAAACACAGGGTTCGCAACACGCCTCTGTGCGAAAGTGCAATACTGGGTGCAGGCTTCGGTTTATCGATCAGTGGATATAAGGCCATGGTGGAAATGCAATTCGCTGACTTTGTGAGTGAGGGCATGACACAGATCGTGAACAACCTCGCTAAAAGCCATTACCGATGGAAACAACAAGCCGATGTGGTGGTGAGGATGCCAACAGGCGCTGGGGTGGCAGCCGGACCATTTCACAGCCAAAGCAATGAGGCCTGGTTTTTCAAAACCCCTGGCCTTAAAATCGCATATCCAGCTTTTCCAGCTGATGCCAAAGGACTCCTGCTTTCTGCCTTTGAAGATCCTAACCCTGTAATGTTCTTCGAACACAAAGCCCTGTACAGAAGCATCAGTCAGGATGTGCCGGAAACCTATTATACTATACCATTTGGAAAAGCCAATCTCCTGCGTGAAGGAAACGACCTTACCATAATAAGTTATGGTTTAGGGGTTCACTGGGCTTTGGAAACACTTGACGAACTTCAGGAAATCAGCGCGGACCTGATTGATCTGCGCACCCTCGCTCCCCTGGACAAAGACTGCATTTTTAATTCAGTGAAAAAAACAGGAAAAGTGATCGTATTGCATGAAGACACTATCACTGGCGGAATAGGTGCAGAGATTGCCGCCCTCATTTCAGAATACTGTTTTGATTACCTCGACGCTCCGGTGATGCGGGAGGGAAGTCTGGATACGCCGGTTCCCATGAACGCGGATCTGGAGAGCAACTTTTTGCCAAAAACCAGATTCAGGGAAAAACTGATGAGTCTAAAATTATTCTGAAATGGATTACATTGATCTGAGAAGCGATACCGTTACACGGCCTTCTAAGGCCATGCTGGAGGCTATGCTATCCGCGCCGCTTGGCGATGATGTGTTTTCGGAAGACCCTACGGTTAATGCCCTTCAGGAGTTTGCAGCTGAGCTGTTCTCCATGGAAGCGGCCTTGTTTTGCCCGAGTGGCACCATGACCAACCAGATCGCCATTAAAGTGCACACGCAGCCAGGCGATGAGTTGCTGGCCGATGTGAATTCGCATATTTATAACTATGAGGGGGGTGGTATTGCGTTCAATTCAGGGGTACAGGCTCGCCTGATCCAGGGCCACGAAGGCAGGCTTAGTGTTGAACAGATCGAATCCAATCTGAATGCCGATCAGGACTGGCTCACAAGGACTCGTTTGGTTTCTCTGGAAAATACCGTGAACAGGGCAGGAGGCAGTTTTTACAATCTTGAGCAAATCAAAGCCATTTCAGAATACTGCCGGCAGAAAAAACTCAAACTGCATCTCGACGGGGCGCGGATTTTCAACGCACTGGCAGAGACCGGGGATAAGCCACAAGAGATAGGCAAACTCGTTGATTCCATTTCAGTTTGCCTGTCCAAGGGTTTGGGCGCCCCGGTAGGTTCATTGCTGATCGGAAGCAGGGATTTCATCAGGCAGGCCCGACGGATCAGGAAGGTGTTTGGCGGCGGGATGCGTCAGGCCGGATTACTGGCTGCAGCGGGAGATTTTGCGCTTCGTCATAACATTCAGCGCCTTAAGGAAGATCACCGGAAGGCAAGGTCTCTGGCCGGAGCCTTAAAACAACACCGCCTGGTTGAGTCCATATTGCCTGTTTACACCAATATAATCATATTTAACCTGAAAAAAGACGAGATCAGCGGCCAGGATTTTGAATCGGCCCTCCTTCAAAAGGGCATACGCATATCGGCATTTGGCAAACAGACCATTCGTTTGGTGACACACCTTGATTTTACCGAATCCATGCTTGAACGAACACTAGAGGCATTGTCTGACCTGGAAAAGGCCTGAGATCAAGACAATTTCATTTCCCGGACATTCGGGCAAACCAGATTCTCCGGTTTGATTTTCGATAAGCCGACCAGGATTCCTTGACAATTTTTGAAGCAAATTGAGTACCTTTAATTTTCCCATTATAAGCCGTGATACCCAGGGAAACCGTCGATAAAATTGTTGATGCCGCCCATGTTGAGGAGGTAGTAGGGGAATTTGTGTCTCTTAAAAAAAGAGGCCCCAACATGCTTGGGTTATGCCCATTTCACGGCGAGAAAACGCCATCCTTCACGGTTAGCCCCGTTAAAGGCATTTACAAGTGTTTTGGTTGCGGAAAGGCCGGGAACGCCGTGAATTTTGTGATGGAACATCTCAGGCTGTCTTACCCCGAAGCGCTGAAATGGCTGGCTAAAAAATACAACATTGAAGTGGCCGAGCGCGAGCTCAGTCCCGAAGAAAAAGAAATTCAGGGTGAGCGCGAAAGTTTGTTTGTGGTTATGCAGTTTGCACAGCGTTACTTTAGCGATCAAATGCTGAATAGCGACGAAGGTCGTTCTGTAGGACTTGGCTATTTTCAGCAGAGGGGTCTTCAGGACGCTATCATTTCCAAGTTTCAGCTCGGATATAGTCCTGAAAACCGAGCCGCTTTTTCACAGGCAGCCGTGAAGGCCGGATACCAGCCCAAATACCTGGTGAATTCCGGCATGTGTGTACAAAGGACTTCAGATGAAAGTCCGGCAGAGATCAGCGCAAGCTCTATTTTTGATCGTTTCGCAGGTCGGGTTATGTTTCCGGTTCTGGATGAAGGTGGACGTGTGGTGGCATTCGGAGGCCGTACCCTAAGCAGTGATAAGAAGACGGCAAAATACATCAACAGTCCGGAAACCACGATATACCATAAAAGCAGGGTTTTATACGGTTTGTGGTACGCCAGGAAAGCGATACAACAGGCTGACAGCTGTTATCTGGTAGAAGGCTACATGGATGTGATCGCCATGCACGCGGCCGGTGTAGAAAACGTTGTGGCGTCGAGCGGCACCTCTCTTACCGTTGAACAGATCAGGAGCATTCACCGTCACACCCGGAATATTGTGGTGCTGTATGATGGTGATGCAGCCGGGCAGAAAGCCAGTCAGCGCGCCATACCCATGTTACTCGAAGAGGGCATGAATGTGAAACTCCTGATGTTTCCGGACAACGATGATCCGGATTCATTCAGCAGAAAGGTGGGTCCGGAAGCCTTCCGTGAATATCTCCAAAAGAACAGCAGTGATTTCCTGATCTACAAAGCAGACCAGTCAAAGGTTTCAGCGGCACAGGACCCCATTCAGAAGGCGAGGCTGATCCGTGATCTTGTTGAGAACATCGCACGTATTCCTGATAATATCATTCGCAGTGTATACATCAGGCAATGCGCAGAGATCATGGACATGGAGGAACAAATCCTTCAGAATGAGGTGAACAAGATCAGGCGAAACCGGCCCATGCTATCGAAAAGCAGAGATGAAAGTTCTGCTTCGGCAATCGGTGAAGATACCCTGATCCCGGAGGAACCCAAAACGGAACTATCCAAACGCGAACAAACCTTCGACCACGAGGAGGTTGAACTCTTACGCATCATGCTTGAGTATGGCAATGTGTATATAGAAATCGAGGGAGAGGAAGAGGAAACGGCTCTGAAACACGCCATAGACATTCCGGCGGCGGAGTACATCCTGTTCGAGTTCTGGAGAGATAAGATAGAATTTGAAAACCCATTGCATCAAATGGTACTGGATGAGTACGTACACCAGTATAACAACATGCGTTTTGCCGATGTGCAGCATTTCTTGAACTCGCACAATCCGGTGCTTCAAAGCTTCGCGGTAAATTCAATCCTGAATAACACGCACGAAGTCAGCCACAAGTGGAAACATTTCGGGGTGGAAGTGCCTTCGGAGGTTGATAATCTGAAGAAAGGTATTGAACACATGCTGTTCAGCTATAAAGAGAAGAAACTCAACGTGCACATCAGCAACCTAAAGGAGAAACTCAAGGAAAAAGATGAGGTACAGGAAATTGAAACCTTAACTGAACTGAAAGATCTGGAAATTGTTAGAAGCCGTGTAAATAAGCACCTTGGAAGGGTTGTGGTGAAGTGAAGATTACACTTCAACAAGCGTTCCGATCCTGTGACCTTCAATAATGCGTTTGAGATTACCGTGTTTGTTCATGTCAAACACAATAATGGGAAGCTTGTTTTCCTTGCACAGCGTGAAGGCTGTCATATCCATCACTTCAAGGCCTTTTTCATATACCTCTTCGAAATGAATGGTGTCGTATTTTACAGCTGATTTGTCTTTTTCAGGATCTGCGTTGTATATGCCGTCAACCCGGGTACCTTTCAGAATAACCTGTGCTTCGATCTCAATCGCGCGGAGTGTGGCAGCGGTATCAGTGGTAAAATAAGGGTTACCGGTTCCAGCGCCAAAAATCACCACCCGGCCTTTCTCGAGGTGCCGTACTGCTTTTCGCCGGATGAATGGTTCACAAATCTGCTCCATTTTGATAGCGCTCTGCAGGCGGGTTTGTACACCCATTCCTTCGAGTGCGCTTTGAATGGCCATGCTGTTGATGACGGTGGCCAGCATACCCATGTAATCACCATGTACCCTGTCCATACCGCCCTTTTCGGCCTGAATACCCCTGAAAATGTTACCACCGCCAATCACAATAGCCACTTCACACCCCTCTTCGTAAATGTTTTTGATGTCCCGGGCATAATCCATCAGGCGTTCCTGATCGATGCCAAAGCCTTTGTTCCCCATCAGGGCCTCTCCGCTCAGCTTGAGTAGGATGCGTTTGTATTTCATAGGGTGGGTTTCAGATATTGTTTAAATATGCAGTGTTTTATGGTCCTTCAGAATGCAATATTGCAAAAAAAATCCCGACTTGTGGTCGGGATCATTTGTATCAGGCTAAAGCGAAACGTTTCATGGCCGTAACGGTGAGGTCTTTTTCAACGCTTTGCAGGTATTGGCGCACGGTAAGTTTGTTATCGATAAAATATTCCTGGTTAAGCAGGGTTGAATCTTTGTAAAATTTGTTCAGTTTGCCCGTGGCTATTTTTTCAACCATTTCTTCAGGTTTACCTTCAGCACGTGTAGTTTCGCGGGCAATTTCAAGTTCACGGTTAATGGTGTTTTGATCAACATCGTCCTTGTCAACAGCAACGGGAGCCATTGCGGCAGATTGCATGGCAATGTTCTTGGCCACTTCATCGCTTACTTTTTTGTTGAACCCTACAGCCACAGCCAGACGGTTTCCGGGATGAATGTAACCCACCACCTGGGCGGCGTTCACAAAGCCGTAAAACCCTATATCGATCTTTTCACCGATCTTTCCAACCTGTTCCATGAATTTGTCTGAAACGGTGATGTCGCTGTTGTATGGCAATGCCTTTAGTTCCTCAATACTGGCTGGTTTTTTCTCTAATGCAATGGTGGTAATTGTTTCGGCAAACGCGATAAAATCGGCATTCTTAGCCACAAAATCGGTTTCGCAATTCACACTTACAACCACTGCAAATGTTTTGTCGGCAGAGGTCTTAGCCAAAACTACACCTTCTTTGGCGTCACGGTCCTGGCGGTTGGCCGCAACCTTGGCACCTTTTTTACGGAGGTAGTCGATGGCGGCTTCAAAATCGCCATTGCTTTCCTCTAATGCTTTTTTGCAATCCATCATACCTGCACCGGTTTGCTGACGGAGTTTGTTTACTTCTGCTGCTGTAATAGCCATTGTTTGTTTATTTGTTATGTTGAATGATCCTTACATTTATAAAAAACGGCCAGACTGTTTCCAGAATGACCGCTTAGTATCTTACTGAACGGGTTACTTTTTGGCAGCCACCCTGCGACGTTTTTTCACGCCACCTTTATCTTCACTTTCCTCCTGGTTGTCGTCAAATCCTTCTGTGGTGTCTTCCGCACTGTTCTCCTTGTTTTCACCATCTTCGCCAGCTTCCTTATCAAGCTTGCGCTCAGAAAGACCTTCCCTTACGGCGTTAACCATCAATTCAACGATGTGGGCAATAGAAGTTGAAGCGTCGTCGTTCGCCGGTACTGCAAAATCAACCTGGTTAGGGTTTGAATTGGTATCTACAATGGCGAAGGTTGGTATATTCAGGCGACGTGCTTCTGAAACAGCGATATGTTCTTTGGTAATGTCAACAATAAAGAGAGCGGCTGGCAAACGGGTCAGGTCGGCAATTGAACCGAACTGTGTTTCCAGTTTGGCACGTTCGCGGGAGAACTGAAGTCGTTCGCGCTTTGAAATGCTATTGAAGGTGCCGTCTGCAAACATTTTATCAATTTGCCCCATGCGACGAACAGATTTGCGAATGGTGGCAAAGTTGGTGAGCATACCACCTGGCCAGCGCTCTGTCACATATGGCATGTTGATGCTTTTTACTTTTTCAGCAACGATATCCTTGGCTTGCTTTTTTGTAGCTACAAAAAGGATCTTACGGCCTGAGCGCGCGATCTGTTTCAGCGCGGAAGAGGCTTCGTCGATTTTGGCAATGGTTTTATTCAGGTCGATGATGTGGATCCCGTTCTTTTCGGCGTAAATATAGGGGGCCATGGCGGGATTCCATTTGCTTTTCAGGTGACCAAAGTGAGCACCAGACTCGAGTAATTCGTTAAAAGTATTGTTTGCTGACATGTATTCTCTCTGTGTTTGGGTAAGATTAACGTTTGCTGAACTGGAAGCGGGCACGTGCCTTTTTCTGACCGAATTTCTTACGTTCAACCATACGTGGGTCGCGGGTAACAAGTCCGGCAGCGCGAAGATCTTTCTTGAGTTCAGGATTGAATTCAACCAACGCCTTGGCCACGGCTAAACGGATAGCTTGTGCTTGTCCGGTAATACCGCCGCCATTCACAGTCACTTTTACATCGTAGTTATCGCGCACTTTTGCGGTGATAAGCGATTGGGTGACATAATAGTGAAGGGTTGGTGTGGTGAAATAAGCTTTGTAATCTTTACCGTTTACTTCGATATTTCCGCTTCCTACTGAAACGTAAGCACGGGCTACCGAGGTTTTTCTGCGACCGGATTTGTTGATGATTTCCATTGAACTTGATTATCGGATTTTGTTTAAGTCTACTTTTTTAGGTTGCTGCGCATCGTGGCCGTGCTCTGTACCGCAAACTACCCTTAAATTGGTGTTTAATACGCGACCCAGGCGACCTTTGGGGAGCATGCCATGAATGGCGTGGGTAAGAATCTCTTCCGGCTTTTTTGCCATGAGCTCTTCGGGTGTAGTGAAACGCTGACCACCCTGATAGCCGGTATAGCGGATGTATTCCTTATCGGTCAATTTTTTGCCGGTAAAACGTACTTTATCAGCATTGATGATGATGACATTGCTACCAGCGTCACTATGCGGGGTAAAACTGGGTTTGTGTTTGCCGCGAAGGAGAATGGCAACCTTTGATGCCAGACGGCCAACTACTTCATTTTCAGCATCAACAAGCAACCACTCTTTGTCTGCGGTGGCTTTGTTGGCGAACTTGGTTTTATAACTTAATGCGTCCACTTTGTTAAAATTTTATTGTCTATCCCGGTTAAGGGGGTGCAAATGTAACAAGTTTTTTTAAGCGAGCCAAACTATTTCTAAAAAAATGCTCAGTTTATCAACATTTTAAGCCTTTTTGAAAAGGGCTTCCGCATTGGCGCTGGTGGCGGCGGCTAGCTCGTCTAATTCCATGCCTTTCAGGCTTGCCAACTTACGGGCTACTTCCAGCAAATAAGCGGGTTCATTTCGTTTTCCCCTGAATGGGACAGGTGCAAGATATGGCGCATCGGTTTCAAGTACAAGATGTTGAATGTCAATTTGTTCAACTACTTTATCCAATCCCGCATTTTTGAATGTCAGTACGCCACCTATACCCAGTTTAAATTGTCCTAATTTTAAAACTTCCTGGGCTTGCTGAAGGTTGCCGCTAAAGCAGTGAAACACCCCTGAGGGAAGACTACGAAATGTTTTCATCAAACGGATGATTTCATCGAAGGCATTCCGGCAGTGTATCACTATGGGGTAGTTAAATTCGAGAGCCCATTCTATTTGCCGGGCGAAGGCTTTTTCCTGCTCTGCCTGAAACGTTTTGTCCCAGTACAGGTCAAGCCCAATTTCACCGATTGCAGCGAAACGCCGCTTACCGAGCCATTCGTAAACGATTTTGAGCTCATCTTCCACATTTTCCTTAACTGAACAAGGATGGAGACCCATCATGGCTTGGCAATGCTGGGGGTAGCTGGCCTCCAGATCCAGCATGGGTTTTACAGAAGAAGAATCAATGTTGGGCAGGTAAAATTGATGTATGCCACCATGAATGGCCTTGCTGATCAGCTTGTCGCGATCGGCCTCAAAGGCTTCGTCATAGAGGTGGGTGTGGGTGTCAACAAAGTACATGCTCAGTTGAGGGCAGCCAGGGTCACCTTCACCACATTGCTGAGTTCTTCCTTATCGGCACCGCTCTGGCTCATGACTTTTAAACCGCAAAGGGTGTTGAACAGAAATTGCCCGTAATAATCCATGGGTTTGTTGAGCTTAACAAGACCTTTCTTGCGGGCGTCTTCCATCCAGGAGGCGAAGAGTTTCTGAGCGTCTTCCTTGTTGTTGCATACAACCTGGGCGGTTTTGTCGCAGTGTTTGCTCATTTCGGCAGCGGCGTTCACCATCAGGCAACCGTTATCGTCCGGATGTTCAACTAAATGGTTCACTACTTCATTAAAAACCAGTTCAATTTTCTCCAGACCGTTCAGTTCTTTCTTATGCACCTCCTGCATAGATTCGTTCTCGCTCTGTTTGTATATTTCAAGAGCCTGAAGATACAGGCTGTGCTTGTCGTGAAAAGAGTCATACAGGCTGCTCCGGCTTAGTCCTGTTGCTTTCAGGATCTCGTCAATGGACGTGCCGTTATAACCCTTTTGCCTGAAAATGTTGGCCGCCTCACGCAGCACCTTGCTCTTGTCGAATTGTTTAACTTTAGGCATAATTTAAATGTTGCAACAACAAATTTATTAAATCGGAATATATATTCCAAACCTAAGATAAAAATACTAAAATACCCTCAATATTGAAATCGCCTTCTGCGCCTGAACCTATGCCTTAGAATAAGAAAAAACGGAAAAAGGCTGAGGTTTCAAGCAAATTCTGTTTAGACTTCATATTCGGTGCACCAACCGAACCGGGGTCCATGGTTTGATTGATCATCATGTAATTGATCTCAGCACCTACGGCAAAGCGATTGCCAAACCTGTATTCACCGCCGAGCACTGGTGCTAAACTTGTTCCTTTCAGTTCGTCTGTTACGATATAGTATCCCGTTGATGAATAATCCAGATTATCGGAACTCGACTTGTTGTTTCCAAAACGCAAACCACAATACATCAGGAGGTCGTCGAACTGGTAGGTGCCCATCAGGCCAATCATCATCACCGAGTTCTTTACGCTCATGGTAAGGACCTGGGGGATACCTGTGCCACCTGTTATGGATCGTTCCTGACTCGAGTTTGATATGCCCCATTGGAAATCCGCGCGCAGATATTTAATCGGATCTACATTCAAAAATAAGCGGTTAACCGGGTAAAAATTTGAATTCAATTCGCTTGTTTGAAAGGCACCAAGCCTGTACCCAATTCCAAAATAGCGTTGAGGAATAGTGGTTGTTCCTGTGTTTTGCGCGTTTGCGCCGAACGTCAGTACAAGTAATACGAGAATTTTTTTCATAAGTCAGGATTTTAAGTGAAACAGATTGAAACCTGAATAAAGATAGAACATTATTTCAGGAATAAAGGGGCAAAAAAAGAACCCGGTACAAAAGGCACCGGGTTCAGTATACAAAAAACAGCTCTTTAGTTTTTGATGAGACGGAGCACTTTTCTCTTGTTCAGACCGCCTTGGCTTATAATGAGAAAATAGCTTCCCTGTGCAAATTCTGTGGTGTTCAGTTCAAACTCTCCCTCAAGCTCCTGGCTCATAATGAGCTGTCCCATGGCATTCAAGACTTTCAGCTGGCCGAAAGCGTTTTTCAATTGAATCCTGTCCTGGAAAGGATTGGGGTAAGCCATCAGGTCAGCGAAGGGATCGGCATGGATCTCATCTTCTCCGGCACAATAGGTAATCTGAATGGTGCGAGTACCACTGCAGGTACCACTGGTGCCTGCCAGTGTATAAATTGCCGTTGCGGTAGGTGTGATGATGAGGCTGGGACTGTTGTCTAGAATGGGGTACCAGGTATAAGAATTCGCGCCATAGGCTGAGAGCAATAAAGAAGTTCCCATACAGACCTGTGAGGCATTCACGGAAAGGAAGTTGCTGACAGTCACAGAAACGATTCTCACCACGCTGCAGCTACCGGTTGTACCCGTTACGGTAAAAGCTGTGCTGGCAGTTGGCGTAAGCACAATCTGAGCTGAGGTGGCACCATTGCTCCATTGGTAGGAACTCGCGCCTGAAGCAAACAAGGTAGTTGTGATTCCCGAGCAGGTGGTGAAACTTGGGGCGAATATCACGGGATCAACCGTGATAAAAACATATCTGGTTTCGGTGCAATTACCGTTGTTTCCACTCACAAAATAACTACCGCTATTGGTTGGCGTAATTACAATGGATGGGCTGCTGGAGCCGGTGTTCCAGGTGTATGTATTGGCTCCGCTCGCACCCAGAATGAGTGTCTGACCCGGGCAAACCTGGGGAGGCGGGTTGGAAATATTGAGAAAGGTGTTGGTTGTGATGCTCACATAGGCAAAATCTGTACACCCAACGGCTGTTTCGCCAATCACATTGATATAGGTATTTGAATTGACGGTAAGAACAATTGTCGGGCTGATCACACCGTTGCTCCAGGTGTAACTGTTGGCTCCGCTGGCGGTTAGTAAAACGGTGCCGCCTGGGCAGGCCGTAACATTCGGACTGGTTACAAGGTTGGGCGGTTGCACCACAGTTACAGTGGCGGTGGCAACACCAGGACACAGACCGGGGGCAGTACCTGTAACGGTATACACGGTGGTGGAATTAGGCTGGGCCATGATGGAGGTGTTGTGCGACCCTGTGTTCCAGGTGTATGTGCTTGCACCACCGGCCACCAGTTGAACAGCATTTCCCTGACATATGGTGGTATTGCTTGGATTTACCGTTATGGTTGCAGTTGGGCAGGGACCGCTTGTTGTGTACTCTACATCATCCAGACCAATGTAGTCGCTGTTTGCCCCATTGGGGCCGCCATTCGTAACGTAGTATCTGAATGCGAAACGTCCCGTTTGCGTGCCTGAGATGCCGGCCAGGGTACTGGTGTAAATAGTCCACTGCGCGGGGTAACCGGTGGTAGAAAGGCCAGGATTAACCGTTACAAGAACACTGGTAAATGTACCAACCGCATTCACAGTATTGGCGATGCTTCCGGTGCCCGTTCCAATGCTCATGCGCACTTCCAGCCGGTCAGGAAAATTAGAGGGATTGCTTGTGGTGCGCGTGGCAAACTTAAGCACAGCGCCGTTCATAAGACTCACTGTTGGTGTGATCAGAAAATTGCTAATGTCGCCGCTGGCCGAGCCCTGACAGTTGTAATTCACTTCGAAGTAATCATCGGCAGCACCGGAGTATGCAGGAAAAATGGTACCCACACCCTGGGCCCAGGTCAAGGTGCCAATTGGATTGGAATTGTTCTGAATGAGCCAGCCACTGCCGGCTACGCTAAAAGGAGAGGTGAAGCTTTCACTGAGCAAGGTTGTTTGAGAGAACAATGCCGGGCAAAGCAGGATGATAAAACAAAGTGAGGTGTAAATTTTTTTCATAGTACAAAATTTAAGGTGAACCAAAAATATAAAAATTAAACTTCACTTCGACTAAACAGGCCGGAACGCTGATCAATTGCCGAATTCCATATGCAATTCGGGATATTCAAAATATGCTTCCGCTTCGGCGGTGTCGCCTGGATATTGTTTGCCCCGCAGAGGTCTTACGGTATGAAAGCGTAACAGGTTTTCGGGATAAGGCTTGCAGAGTTTCAGCAGGTTCTCCTGGTCTTCTTTGGTTTTGCAGACCTCCAGCCATTCATCCTGTTTCTCCTTAGGCAGGATCACCGGCATTCTGGGTTCCGGCAACTTAGGGTTGTTGTGAATTCTGGCCATCTTACCTTCGGCACGGCAGGTGACAATACTAACCGTGTACAACACTTCACCCGTTTCTTTATGGATCCACTCATCCCACAAACCGGCCAGCGCAAGCGGGGCATCGTCAATTGAAGTGATCTGAAAAGGATATGTTTTCTTGCCAAAATGATGGTGTTCGAAAAACGCATCCACGTAGACCAGACAACGTTTGTTTTTCGAGGCGTTTCTGAATGCCGATTTTTCAAACATGCTCTCAGAACGGGCATTCAGGGTCTGGTTGCAAATGCTGCGTGCACTTTCTTCGTCCTTCGTCCACGAAGGGATAAGTCCCCAGGTATATGCCTGCGGTTCCTGAGGTCTGGTGTTTGTGAAGACGAGGAGTTTCGGATGCTGGAATCCACTCACGTGATGATGGGGATCGGCCTGTCGCTTCCATTCTTCTAGTTTTTTTTCAAGCGCTGCTATATAATCCGGGTGGTCGTTACGGTGCCGGGCATATTTAATCAGGGCTTTTAAACCGGATGTGACATCGTAACACATGCATTCAGGATATCAGTACTTGCTTCTTCTTCTGATGGATTTTTTGAAACAACAAGGCTCTTTCTTTCTTTGTTTTGCTGATCAGATTTTCCATCCGTTTAGATTCGGTTGCAAGAAGCCTGCAATGTTTCATGGCCTTTTCCAGGTCTTCCGTCATCACCTCATAGTCATGCCATCTGCCCAGAAGTTCCTGAAACGAATTCAGGCGTTTGAGTTTCTTTTCCCGCAGAGGGAATAAGCCCGACAGAAAATAAAAAGATTTTACCGCTTTTCTCAGATCGTGGGTTTGGCTTACCTTGAGACGGTCTTTACCAATCAGTTTACAAATCTTTTCCTGCCGGCTTAAAAGATACTTATTCAATTGTTCGGTATTGATGGCCAATGTTGCATCCTTAGCCTTCCTGAATGCGTGTTGAACAACAGATTTAGTAACGTTCTTCCTTACAATGTAGAACCGTGCTTCGTTCTCACTTAATTTTTGCGCAAGAAACCTGCGGTAGGATGGCAGAAAACGAAGCTGCCCGATTTCTGAAAGATGCGCCCTGTGCAGTTGAATTTCGCGAACATGGCCGGCTGCTTTGAACAGGTGGAGAAAGGGATGAAAGGTTTGCCTGGTCTGAAATGAGGGGTTTGAGTGTTTCAGAATGAGCATGCCGGCTTTAAGTTTCTTTATCTCTACACGCAAATTGTGAAACTCATCCTTACTGAGGGATTTTTTATTTGCACTGACCAGCTGTATGATGTTCTTCTCCCTTTCGTTCAGAAAAATCTGTATGGTTTTGCCCGCATCCATGATTTGAATTTCACCTGAACATATCAATCACCGACAAACTGCTGTTCCTCTTTGTTGTCGGAAAATTGAAATTACTGAAAATTTCTTGCTGTGAAAAGTAAGCAACAAAGGTGAATTTACTGTTAAACTTGGGTTCAACCCATGTTAAAACGTTCTCTGCCTTTGAAAAGAATTCCTATCAAGGTGAAATTCAGGCAATTCAAAATTCGGAACAAATTCAGGTGATTTAA
>DAOMFS010000066.1:0-7728 GCA_035429925.1 Bacteroidia bacterium
ACCACCACAGTGGCTGAACCCTTTGCAAGTTTCCCCCCACAAAACTGGTATGTGCTGAATTACGACTTTGAACCTCCGACCTGGACCTCCGGCAATACGGGAGGTTTTGGAAACAGTTTGAAATGTGCCAAATACGATTTCTGGAATCTGCTGGGATGGGGTGTGGCATTTGATGATCTGCTGCTTCCTGTGCTTGATCTGAGTTCCGTTACCAATCCATATCTGGCCTTTGATGTGGCTTATGCCCAATATACCAATCAGAATGACAAGCTTGAAGTTCAGGTATCAAACGACTGCGGAAACACCTGGAACACCGTTTACAGCAAACAAGGCAGCGCCTTGTCAACTGCACCCGCCTATTCGGTGTCGGCTTTTCTGCCCAGTGCAAGCCAATGGCGAAGAGACTCGGTGAATCTTCCTGCCCTGGCCAATCAGGCTGATGTGCTGGTAAAATTTGTGGCTACTTCGGATTACGGTAACAATCTTTTTATCGACAATGTAAACATCGGCGCCCCTCAATCCGTTACCACAACAGCTTTATCATCATACAACAAATCCGGATACCAGTTCGTGATCTTTCCGAACCCGGCTTCTGATTACTGTGAACTTAAGCTGCAGCAGAAAGGGGCAGTTACCCTTACGGTAGTGAATGCCCTGGGGCAAATTGTTTTCAGGAGGGACTATGAACTGAATCAGGAGTCGAACACTTTGAAACTGGATACATCGGGATGGGCCGATGGCGTTTACGGAATACAGTTGAGCTCTGCGGAAATGAGCACCAGCCGCCTACTCAGGCTAAGTCATTGATTCAGGTAACCAGCTAATTATAATAAAGTGTAAAGGAATGGAATTTGGAAGAATGTGAAATTATTTCACGGACAGATGAATTGTATTGCGTGTTGTGAGTGTGAACAGGCTTCACCAGCTTCCGCCTGATCCCCCTCCACCGCCGCTGCCACCGCCAAAGCCACCGAAGCCACCGCCTCCACCAAAACCGCCCCCTCCGCCGAAGCCTCCTCCCCGTCCAAATCCGCCAAAACCGCTGCCGAAGCCACCCCAGAAAATACTCCGGCCCGCGCGCCCATAGTTATAGGCCCTACCACGGATGACCCTGATGAATACAAACAAAGCAATGAATAAAAAAGGCAGCCAGATCCAATTGTCATATTCTTTCCGGCCGGGCTTTCTCACATAATTCACCTGGTTGATCTCGCCTTTCGCCAATTGCATCAGGCGCGTGGTGGTTTGATCAAGGGCTTCAAAATTTTGCCCTGCTTTCAAGTGCGGATACAAGTCCTCCTCCCTCACGCGCTTGGTAGCCAGGTCGGGAATGGCCCCCTCAAGCCCGTAACCAATGGCGATAAAATCTTTCCCTCCACCATCCTTGTTGAGTTTGAGGAGGATCACAATACCATTGTCCTTGTCCTTTTGTCCTATGCCCCAGTTGTTCAGGATGCCTGTTGCAAACTCTACGGGTTCAAGGCCATTCAGCTCATCCACAATCACCACACAGATCTGGTTGGATGTTTCGTTGCTGAACACTTCCAGTTTTTCCTCCAGTTGAGCCGCTTCCTCAGTGCTCAGAAACATGGGGAAATTAGCCGACAGGTTGTTGTAAAGCTTAGGAGGATCTGGGCGCTTCGGCAGCTGGGCCGAAACTTTCAGGCCAAATGTGAAAAGTATAATAAGCGCGAAATTCTTCATGAGCGGAATGAAATGCTGTTGTCAAGCTCGTTTTTATCGTCAGACTTCCTGGGAAAATACCTTGCCAGCTGCTGGCCGCATTCAAGTATGCAGGCAGCCAGGGCTTCGGCCTTGCGCTCTTGTTTAAATCCTGTGACAAGGTTCTCAACAATTTTGGTCCAGTATTCGGAGCTTAGTCTGGCGTGAATGCCGGCATCTCCCGCAACAGCAAGCTTACGGCTTCTCAGTGCGATGTAAATGAGCACCCCGTTGCGTTCAGCGGTGCGATGCATGCCCAGTTTTGCGAATATCTTTTCGGCCCGTTTCAGGGGATCACCTAAACAAAAAGATTCCAGGTGTACGCGGATCTCTCCTGAAGTTTTCAGTTCAGCAGCCTTGATGGCTTCCACAATCATCTGCTGCTCCTGATCCGTAAAAAAGCGCCTGGCGAACATTCGAGCGGGTCTCAGAATTCAACCTTGGGTGCCTTTTCTGCGCCTGCTGCTTCCTCAAAACCGACTTTTGGCTGAAACACGGTTTTGCTCAGGAACATGCTGTTGAAGAATCCGCGTATGTGCCCGTTGTAATCTTTCACAGCCTCGTTGTATGCTTGACGTGCCACCGCGATGCGGTTTTCAGTGCCTTCCAGCTGTGTTTGCAAATCGGCAAAATTTTCAGTGGAGCGAATCTGAGGATAAGCTTCAAAAGCCAGGTTAATGGCTGTGTTGATCTTCTTGCCCATGATGTCCATTTCTTCAGGTGTCTGGGCCTTTACAATGCCAGCGCGAGCCTCGGTTACCTGGGTAAGTATACCCCTTTCATTGGCTGCGGCCCCTTTAACCGTGGCTACGAGCTGTGGAACCAGGTCGGCACGCCTTTGGTAAGTGGCGCCTACATTGCTCCATTTCTCCGCCACAGTTTCCTGCAGGGATATGGCTCTGTTGTAAGAACTGCGGTACATTAAAAAGATAATGAGCAATACGGCTGCAATGCCGCCCAGTATGATCCATGTTCTGTTCATGTGTTGTTGTTTTGATTTTGCTGACGAAATTACGGTTCTGCAGAATGCCAGACAATAAAATCGGTTAAGCGGGTATTAGGCTAGTCGAACGATTGTGAGGTTTTATTGGACAGTTCAACCAGCAATTGGTATTGTTCAGGCGAAAGGTCGTTGTAATAGTAGTTGATGGGGTTCACTTTGTTGCCGTTGCGTATCACCTCATAGTGCAGGTGGGGCGCTGTGCTGAGTCCTGTACTGCCAACATAACCAATCAGTTGACCCCTTTTTACCTTTTGTCCCACTTTAACTGCCATGCGACTCATGTGACCATAAAGCGTGTGATATCCAAAATCGTGGTTGATCACCACATGATTGCCATAGCCCTGAGCCAAATTGTCGGCCCTTTCCACCACCCCATCGCCTGTGGTGTAAATGGGTGTGCCCTGTTCGGCAGAAAAGTCCATACCAGGATGGAATTCAAAGGTTTTGTAAATGGGGTGTGTTCTCCAGCCAAAACCCGAGGTGACCGCGTGCGCCAGGTCGTTCTGGTTCATGGGCATGATGGCCGGTATGGATGCGTAAAGGCGCTCTTTGTTTCTGGCCAGATTCACTACTTCGTCAAAGGATTTGGACTGGGCGTAAAGTTGCTTCGCGATCTTATCCAGCCGTTCCGAAGTAGAGCGTATCAGTTCCCCGTTTTCGTACACATCGAACTCACTGTACTTGTTACTGCCGCCGTATCCGGCGTAACGTATGGATTTGGGCAGGGGTTCGCTTTCAAAAATACTTCGGTAAATGTTATCATCTCGTTCCTCCAGATCGGTCAGAACCAGCTCCATGCGGCTCATTTTTTTCTGAAGGATGTCGTACTGCAATTGCAGGGCCTGGATCTCACGGATCTTGCGTTTCTCATTGGGGGATGGCAGGAATTTCTGGGCCAGAATTATGGTTACGGTTGCAAACACTATGCCTGTGGCCAGATAACCCATGATGTACCAGAATCGCTCACGGAAGGTGCCTCTGACCTTCTCATAGGTGAGGGATTTGGTGTTAAATCTGTACTTGACCTTCGACATGAATTAGGGACCCTAATTTAAAAAGAAATCAGGAAAAGACTAAATTATTAACTTGCTTCAGAAATGCTTTTGCGTTTTTTAATTATCACTGTCAGCACTCTTGTGCTCATTCAGGATTGCCAATCTCAGCAGCCTGAGCAAGTAAAAGGTGCCGATGGCAGAACGCCTGCACAGCGCGAATCCGATTCTCTATTTGGAGCTTACGTAAGGGTTCAGTACGATTCGGCCCTTATGAAAGCTCTTCGTGAACAAAGGCAGGCCGAGCTGGGATTGGCCCGCGAACAGGAGCTCGTGGACAGTCTCAGAAAAGAGGCCATGCACATTACCCGTATTCAGTATCCACATTTTGGACTCATCATCCATGGCATGCGGGCTTATATTGTAATTGAAAATTACAATTACCCTGATCAGGGACCTCAGTACTTTTTTTCTTTTGACACCCTGGATGCACGTTTTAAACCCGAAGCCTGGACGGAAGAAGGTGAACAGACAGAAAAAGAAAAGGAATGGCTCATAGCCAAAACCGATACCCTGGGTTTAAGTGAAGACCTTGATGAAAGGATGAACAATACCCTCCTTCAAATTGTTCCTGAAAACAAGGCAGATCAGTT
Source organism: Bacteroidia bacterium (assembly GCA_035429925.1). Lineage (GTDB taxonomy): Bacteria > Bacteroidota > Bacteroidia > B-17B0 > Aurantibacillaceae > Aurantibacillus. The sequence goes on from DAOMFS010000066.1 coordinate 4,371, forward strand.
CAGGATATTTTTCTGTTACCTGGCCGGGCTTTCGGAAGTGATTGATGAGAGGCAACACAATCCGGCTGATCTAGACCGGCTTTACAAACAGGCCAGAGAATACAAGCATATGACCCGTTTTGTAGAATTACGTGATTCAGCGGGCTATTATTTCAGATCATTACCGCACTCAGCAGATATGGTTGCCGTAACGGTGAAAGACAGTCAGATTGTTGCTTTGAAGCCACCCAACAGCCCAGAACAACAGCACTGGGAGGAGCAATATTTCCTTTCAGAACTGGCCAGGGTAAAGCAAAAGTACCACATGCACGATACCAGTGTTGTGATTCCCGGCGAAATGGATCGTTACGCTAACCTCACGCGCAATGGCAAGCTCTTTAATTTCTATTACCACTCTTATTTTTTCAGAATCGAACGCCTCAGGGCCGGAAAACTTATTGAGCGCCGGATGCTCAGGATCAGCATTCAGTACGGGTGCTGAAGCGCTTAAGCTGACCTGGACCCCGGGAATTGTGCTTTTACCAACGCTCTAATTTTATTACCTTCGCGCAACATTTTTTACCGGTATGGAATCTTCGCGTGTACGACAAGTTTTTCTTGATTTTTTCAAGTCCAAAGGTCACCAGATTGTGCCCAGTGCACCCATGGTTGTGAAGGGAGATCCTACCCTGATGTTCAACAACAGCGGCATGGCCCCTTTTAAGGATATTTTCCTGGGAAACGCGCCCATTCGTTACCCCCGTGTTGCCGACACCCAGAAATGCCTACGGGTGAGTGGAAAGCACAACGACCTGGAAGAAGTGGGCGTTGACACCTACCACCACACCATGTTTGAAATGCTGGGTAACTGGAGTTTTGGTGACTATTTTAAAAAAGAAGCCATCAGCTGGGCCTGGGAATTGCTTACGGAAGTGTATAAAATTGACAAATCACGCCTGTATGTAACGGTGTTTGAAGGCAACCAGGAAGAAGGCCTGGCCTTTGACCAGGAAGCCTACGACACCTGGAAACAGTTTGTTCCGGCAGAGCGCATATTGAACGGCAATAAAAAGGACAATTTCTGGGAAATGGGTGAAATGGGTCCCTGCGGACCCTGCAGCGAGATCCATTACGACGGGCGCAGCGATGAAGAACGATCACGCGTGGATGGCGCCAGACTGGTGAATAAGGACCACCCCAATGTGATCGAGATCTGGAACAACGTGTTCATGGAATTTGAACGCCGGGCCGACGGATCGCTGGTGAAATTGCCCAAACAACACGTTGACACCGGAATGGGCTTTGAGCGCCTGGTACGTGTGCTGCAAGGAAAACAAAGCAATTACGACACCGATGTATTCGGGCCCCTGCTGCATAAAATTGAAGAGCTGAGTGGTTTACGCTACGATGTGAAGGAAGAAGACAAGCACAAAAAACAACAGCTCATCAACATTGCCATGCGTGTGATCGCCGATCACATCCGTACCATTTGCTTCAGCATTGCCGACGGGCAACTGCCCGGCAATGTGGGCGCGGGTTACGTGATCCGGCGCATTTTGCGCAGGGCCATCCGCTATGGATACCAGAGTTTGAACCTGAAAGAACCCTTCCTCTACCGAATTGTACCCACCCTTGCCAACCAGATGGGGCAGGCCTTTCCGGAGTTGCAAACCCAGAAGATGCTGATCGAGAAGGTAATTAAGGAGGAGGAACTGTCGTTTTACAAGACCCTGGAACTCGGCCTTAAGCGCATTGACCAGGTTTGCATAGATACCCGCTCAGCAGCAAAAAAGGTGATTGATGGTAAGGTGGTTTTTGAATTGTACGATACTTTTGGTTTTCCGGTTGATCTCACTTCGCTGATTGCACGTTCGTATGAACTCAGTATTGATGAACAGGGCTTCGAAAAGGCTCTGGAGGAGCAGAAAAACAGATCGAGGGCGGCTACACAAGTGGACACTGACGACTGGATTTATGTGGAAGAAAATAAAGGGCTCAGAGAACGCCAGGAGAAGGAGACGGAATTCACCGGGTATAATGATCTGGAAACCGAATCACATTTGATTCGTTACCGCAAGATCAAAGCCAAAAACAAAGAACTGTTTCACCTCGTGCTGAACAGAACCCCCTTTTATGCCGAAAGCGGCGGGCAGGTGGGCGACCGGGGCATACTGGAGAATGTGAACGAATCCATTCCTGTGCTTGATACCATAAAGGAGAATGGTGTACACATTCACATCACAGAAAAACTGCCCCAAAAACTCAACGCGGCTTTTTTCGCCAGGGTGAATCGCGAAAAAAGACTCCACACAGCCAACAACCATTCCGCCACACACCTGCTCCACGCCGCACTGCGACAAGTGCTTGGCACTCATGTGGAACAAAAAGGTAGTCTTGTAAATGAAGAACATCTGCGCTTCGACTTTTCGCATTTTGCCAAACCCAGTGAGGAGGAATTGCTGCAGATCGAACGCATAGTTAATGCGCGCATTCGTGAAAACATTGCCGGTCAAGTGGAATTGATGAAAATCGAGGACGCGAAGAAAACCGGCGCCATGGCCCTGTTTGGGGAAAAGTACGGTGAGGTGGTGCGCGTGGTGAGTTTCGACAAGAATTTCTCAATTGAACTTTGCGGAGGGTGCCATGTGCCTTCTACAGGCCAGATCGGACTCTTTAAGATCACCAGCGAAGGCGCTGTGGCGGCAGGCATCAGGCGTATAGAGGCAATTACTGCCTCAAAAGCCGAACGCTATTTTGAAGAACAGGAACACCTGCTGAAAGAGATCAAAGAATTGCTCAAACACCCCAAAGACACGGTAAAAAGTATTTCGGGATTACTCGAACAAAACCACGAGCTTCAAAAACAAGTAGCTGCATTTTACAAGGAAAAAGCCAAAAACCTTAAAGCAGATTTGCTGAAAAGTCTTGAGGACCGCGGCGGCATGCGTTTTGTGGCTAGGGCTGTGGAATTCGACAGCGCGGAAGAGATCAAGAATCTTTTGTTTGAAATGAGAAATGAGGTCAGCAATCTTTTTTGCGTGCTGGCAGCTGAGATTCAGGGTAAACCCAGTGTTTCGGTGATTTTGTCCGATTCACTGGTAAAGGACAAGAATCTGAACGCCGGTCAGATCGTGAAAGAACTGGCTAAGGAGATCAAAGGTGGTGGCGGCGGACAGGCCTTTTATGCTCAGGCCGGAGGATCTGACCCAAGCGGAATTCCTAAGCTTATTGAAAAAGCACAGGACCTTTTCCCGAAATCATAAACCTGATAAGCCTTCGCATGCCACCCACAAGCCCGCTCAAACACCTGCAAGGTGTTTGCCGTGCTCAGGCCGGAGGATCTGACCCAAGCGGAATTCCTAAGCTTATTGAAAAAGCA
>DAOMFS010000066.1:7828-12868 GCA_035429925.1 Bacteroidia bacterium
GCCTTCGCATGCCACCCACAAGCCCGCTCAAACACCTGCAAGGTGTTTGCCGTGCACAAGCCGGAGGCAGTGATCTGTCAGGACTTTCTAAGGTCATTGAAAAGGCCCTGAGTCTTTTTCCAAAAGTCTGAGGTATTCAGATCTTAGCCTGTCAGATACTTACTATTCACACCAACGGAGCTGTTTGCCCTTTTACAAGACAGAAGGAATCTAGAAATGCGTCAGCAAAGCAATCTCTCCGAATTCATACCATGTGACCAGAGCAGTTTGCTTCGTCGGGCTTTGCCCTCCTTGCAAAGACGAAGGATTTTAAAAAAGGCGGCACAGTGTCGGTCCTCCGCGCTTAGACACAATCAGATTCCATTTTGGCACACCAGTACATTCCACAAAAGCTTACTCTATTGGGCCCGGAATTAAGAGCAAAAAAAAAAGCGGAAACCAATCCGCTTTCTTTTTTATTAAGAGGTCCTTATTTAATTGTAGAGGAAGATGCGTTCCTTGGTTTTATTCTTGTACGACCATTCCACCTTCCAGCCATAGGCGCAGGTATTGGGTGCCACGCTCACTTCGTTTCCGCTGGCGTCTACGGCAAATATGCATTTCATGGTAAAATCTTTACTTGACACCTTGATGTGTATTTCACCATCGGTGGGTGCCCCGCCACCACAGGTGGTGTTCCACACCACAGGGGATACTACCTCGCTGGTGAAGGAATCTCCATTTCGCGTGGTGCCCCAGTTCTCGAGATTACTTATGCCGTCGTTGGTTCCAAGGCCTTCGCCTTTACAGGTGAATACCAGGTTGCTGTAGGTATAGGTGTAACGCCTGTGGATGTTATATTCGGCAGTTGTAGTACCGTTATCATACTTTACCTTCAGTCCGTTTCCTTCCACTTCGTGAATCACATTGGCTTTGCCGAAAAAGGCCAGGTCAACCCAGGTTCCGCCGGTTTTGTTGGTAACGTTCACCGTTCCATTGATGAGCACGGATTTACCGTCGGAAGCCCTAGAGACTTTGTATGCGAGATATTCCACCTTCAGCACAGTACCGGCCTGTTTCCATTTGTTGAGGGGATAATTCAGAATGGTGAGGCGTATGCTGCCTTCGCGTTTGCGGTTGTTGCACACGGTACCATTGTAATTGAGTGTGAGTATGCCCGAGGTCACCTGAGTGGTATCCACTGTGAGGCCGCAAATGCTGGTTTTGAGCACCTGGCTGAGTTTGGCTCCGGACGAAGCTTCTCTTCCGCTCAGAAGTCCCTGATCGGAAATCACCGTATTGGCATCGCCCATCACGGCGTCGTTCTCACCTTGCACGGTGCGGCTGTCGACGGTGCTTTGACCGTCCTCGTTCTTGAATTCCTGTTTCTTTTTACAGGCATGGCTGCCAAACAGCATGGCTCCTAAAAGAAGGGCCGCGCCAAACCGGACTGTTGTTCTTGTTTTCATGTCTTGTGTTGTGTGAAACAAAAATATAAAAAATAAAGCCTGTCTCCGCAAGCCTGTGGTAAAATAAAAACCACAGACGTGTTGGTCTGTGGTTTAAGTTAAATTTAAGAATGGCTTATTCAGCCACCACTTCGAAATTCACAGTGGCCGTGATGTCTTTGTAAAGACGAACCTTGGCGCTGTAAGTACCGAGTTGTTTGATGTGATCGGTAGGAATGTCGATGTTTTTGCGTTCAACCGGGTAACCTGCTTTGTTAAGGGCTTCAGCGATCTGGATGGTTGAAACCGATCCGAAGATTTTGCCGCTTTCGCCTGCTTTGGTTCCGATTTTGATGCTCACATCGCTGAGTTTTTCGGCATTTGCCGAAGCTTCCTTACGCAGTTTGTCTTCTTTGAAGGCGCGTTGCTTAAGCAGTTCAGTGTGCATTTTGCTGGCGCTGGCTGTGGCCAGAATGGCCATGCCTTTGGGCAGCAAAAAATTACGGCCGTAACCGTTGGCTACTTTTACTTTATCGTCCTTAAAGCCTAAGCCTTTGATGTCTTGTTTTAAAATCACTTCCATGGTTCTGTCCTCCTGAATCTTATTTTAACAAATCGGCTACATAAGGCATGAGGGCGAGGTGGCGTGAACGTTTCACGGCCTGGGCCACTTTGCGCTGGAATTTCAAAGATGTACCGGTTAAACGGCGTGGCAGCAGTTTGCCTTGCTCGTTTACGAATTTCAGAAGAAAATCAGGATCCTTGTAATCGATGTATTTGATCCCGCTTTTCTGAAAACGGCAGTATTTCTTTTTCTTGGCCTCCACGGTAGGAGGGTTCAGATATCGTATGTCTTTCGGATTGCTCATTGTGTTGAATTTTTTCATTAGGAATTAACGGCTTCTTTTTTCTTCGTTTTACCTTCTGAAAGCAGGCCCTTGCGCTTGTCGGCATAAGCCGCAGCGTGCTTATCGAGCGCCACAGTAAGGAAACGCAGAATGCGTTCATCGCGTTTGTAGGTGATCTCGAGGTTCGAAACAATGTCTTCACCGCTGCCTGCAAATTCGATCAGGTGGTAAAAGCCAGTTGTTTTTTTCTGAATGGGGTATGCCAGTTTGCGCAGGCCCCAGTGTTCCTCGTTCACGATCTTGCCTCCCAGATCTGTGATGGTTTTTTTGAATTTCTTCGCGGCCTCCTTTGCCTGATCATCAGACAAAACGGGAGTTAAAATGAAGACCGTCTCATAACGTTTTTCCATTGTTTGTTTTTAAATAGGGCTGCAAATATACACAATTATCGGAAACACGGCAAAAGACGAAGCTAAATTGCTAAATATTAGACGATTTGCCGGATTGGGCCCTCGGATTGGCATGTGAGCGGACGAGGTTTTGCTTTTGAACACAAATATCTGATTATCAACAAATCAGGATAATTCAAGTCCGAAACCGATCAGATGGCCTGGAATTAATTGCGGTACAAAACACCGCAGGGAAACCGCAGCCTTTCTATTCAATGGTTTTCATGAATCGTTTGGACTGTGATCCTGAACCATCAGAGAAATGCAAATTTAAAAGATACAAGCCTTCTTTCAGTTCGGAAGTATCGATCTTCAGGCCAGGCGAGGTTTGTTCCAGAAACTCATCCCGAACAAGCAGGCCCAGGACATTGTGAATCTCTATGTGGAGCCTGCCTTTTGGAGTAGCGGGCAGTTGCACATTCAGGCATTGTCCGGCAGGATTCGGGTAGATCTGAAAAGGGTTTGAAGCAGCCGTTTGTTCCTTTACGCCTACCCAATCGTTGGTGCAGGTGTGTACGGCACTGAACATTTTTTGCAGGGAATCAATGGGCTCTATCATAGCCAGGCTGTGTGTACGCAGGGAAACCAGAAAGGATGGACTTCCAAAGACATCACCGGGCAGGGATGTTTTGACAAAAGCAAACAGCGAGGAGGAATTGTTGCCTGCGCAACGGGAATCGGCGCCGGGTTGTTTTGCGCCCTGCAGGGCTGCCATCAGCTTGCAGGCCAGATCGCCCTTTTCACGCTTAAACCGCGCTTCCATGGAATCGAGCACTTTCTGACCGAGCAGTATATTACCTTGAATGGAATAATTAGGACCTGTGATGTGATTTTTATAGGTCATGCAATTGCTACCTGTGAAAGCCGCGGCCTGAACTGAATCGGGCATGATGCGCACCACGCCGTATTGCCTGACTGTTGGATCGGAACCCGCATCGTTGTTCTGCATGAATTGAATGATCTGTTTGGGTGAATCACCTGCGTTCATGCGGTTTCTGGCGTACAATTGGTTTGTTGCAAGATATGCGGCCTGAGTGGCAATGGCACCCACACCAGGAAAAAGCTCAGCAATGAAGTGATCCGAATATCCCGGAAAATTGAACAGGTCCACACAGGAGGCGCCAGCCGCGCCCACTTCTCCGCTAATAGAATCAAAGGCCAGAATGGAAAAGGTGTCCTGAGCCCTTGCATCTGCAAAAGACAATAAAAAGTATAGAAGTAAAAGATGGAAGAATTTCATGAACATATGTAAATGCTTTTATTAACGCTCTAGCATTAACCAACCTGAAGTATTGTATGTTTTGCCACCCGTTTTTGTACACTCAATTTTAAACGAATAAACATCTTCCTTACACAATTCGCCCTGAAATGTACCGTCCCAACCTTCAAAGAAATCCTCGCTTACATAGATAGTCTTTCCCCAGCGATTGTAAATTTCAATTTTGTATGCTTTTAGTCCTGTACCAACTGGCCTGAACAAATCGTTCAAGCCATCTGCGTTTGGTGTGAAAGCATTTGGAACATACAAGGCAAAATCGTCTTCAACTTGCACAACTTTTACGATGGTATCATAACAATTGAATGAATTGCTTACGAGCAATGCAACAGGATATGAGCCCGCTTCTTCAAAACGATAAACCTGTTTTTCACCCAAAAGGCTGTCTCCACTGATGAAATACCAGGACCAGCTACTAATGTTATTTCCTAAGCTGCGATTGTAGAAGGTTACCTCATCCACACCAGCCACGGGTTTTATGGGAAAATACTCAAAGTCGGCCTTTGGCTTTTCAAAAGCAGTAATGCTTAGACTCGCATTGTTGCTACAACCATTCAAGTCGGTATAGATTGCATATACAGCTTGGTTTCCAGGTGTTTTGATACAGGCTTTCGCAGATGGGCCGGAATATACTTTCCCTTCAATATAATACTGAACAGACTGTAAGCCAAGAGAGGTGTTTGTTTGAACAAGCGTAAAATCAGTACAAAAAGGCACACAAAGTTTATTGTAGGTACTCTGTAAACTGGCCTCTGGCAAAGGATTCACTTGTATATAAACTGTATTACTCCCCGCACAGAAGCTGCTATTTGTCACCGTTAATGTGTAAGTTCCGCTCATGCCAGTGTTAAGGGCTAGAAATGAAATCATATTGCTGGTTGATACAAAACCTTCAGGTCCTGACCAAGCGTAGCTCGCACCCCCGGAAGCCTGTAAATTTATCATAGCATTCACACACACTGTGGTGGTTGCTACGATGACGGGACTTGGTAGGCTGTAATTGAAACCCAGAAGATTAACAGTTGTATAGGATGAACAGG
>DAOMFS010000067.1:0-12022 GCA_035429925.1 Bacteroidia bacterium
CCAATTGCGCAGAACCATATTGACCCGCCGGTGTGTAGGTCATCACAAAAGATGAAGCGATGATGGCCGAAGGCGTGCCAGCGCACAAATTCCACTGAATCAGGGGCGTGGACTGGGGACCGTTCATGAATAAACCATACAGTTTGCTTCCATCGTTTGAAAATTCACAACCGTATGAATTAAGACTCGTGGTGATGAGGCTCAGCGGATTTGAAACCACACCGCTGGATCGGTTAAAATCAAACAGCGCAAAGCGATCGTTTGCACTGGATTTAGACGCCAAGGCTATTTTGTTGCCATTGGCTGAGCATTTCATTTGACCTATTATGCTTGTTTCAACAAAGCCTGTGTTTGAAACAACAGGTAAAGAATTTACCCCTCCCGCACTCACCAGAAAAGCGTAAAAATTAGCCGAATTGAATTCATGCACCAGAAGCCAGACATCCTGACCATTACAGTGCTTTACTGCAGCCATCTTCTCGTTGCAATTTGCCTGTAAAAATGTGTTTTTTACAGTAACGGAACCACTGCCGGATGAAAGGTTCATATCAATCTCAGAATAGTAAAGTGTTGTAGGAGGAGCTGTACCAGTGTTGTGTTTCAGGGTAAACATATAATAGATCTTATTTGAACCTGGTTTTTTCACAATAAGTGATGACTGGGTAACAGAAAAGGATCCGAATAAATTGGTTCCGTTAGCCATAATTTGATGCTGGGCATTCCAGACCGTGTCACCAATGGTATAGAACAGCAAATTGCCAACTTGATCCGAAATGCAGGTACAACCTTCATTGGAAACGAGCATATTATTGTTGAGTATAGAAGGTGGATTTTGGGTAAAATCCAGTCCAGCATGCAATCCAAAACACCAAACCTGTGTTTCATTTTGAGCACAAAGAATATTCGTAAATAACAGAAACCAGCATATAATGAACCTGATTCGCATTAGTTTTGCTTGATTTTACCAGATTATAGCTGAAATACAACTCATACTTATGTTGTACGTGCCAAAACAAGGATCAGATTTACTATCAGTCATGTTAGCAGGAGATCCATTATTATAACAAGACCAGGAGCCCCCTCCTGAGGTGCCAGATCCATAATTGAAAGAATTAGATCCGCTGACTGAAGTCAATAAAATTTCAATGTCTTCGTTGCCGGTAATGCATGAAGATGGAATTGTATAGCTTGTATTTTGAGTTAAGCTGATCGTATTAACGCACAAATTGTTGCAAGTGATTACATCAAGTACTTTGTAGGTTACAACCACTGTGCATGACCCATTCGTATTATTTATATTGAAACCAGAACATATTTGAGCTTCTACCTTCGGAACAAAAATTATAGAACAAGCAAGAAACAGTAATTTAAACTTAAAGCCCCAAGATGGATTAGAATTCTTATCAGGTCTCATTGTTCCGGATTTTGTATTAACTAATTTAGGGATATCAATCCGCAGAACAAAATACCCTGAGTGGTTAATCAACCTTATTAATTAATAGAGTCAGGATGGAAATGGCAGATTTGCTGATAACGGTTCCTGGTCCGAAGATAAAGGCCACACCGGCCTTGTACAGAAATTCATAATCCTGCTGCGGGATCACACCACCGGCAACCACCATGATATCATCACGTCCGTATTTTTTCAATTCAGCTATCACCTGAGGCACCAGGGTTTTGTGACCGGCAGCCAAACTTGATACGCCAAGTATATGCACATCATTTTCAACAGCTTGCCTCGCAGCCTCAGCTGGTGTTTGAAACAAAGGGCCAATATCCACATCAAAACCCATGTCGGCGAAACTGCTGGAGATCACCTTCGCGCCGCGGTCGTGCCCATCCTGACCGATCTTGGCTACCAGTATTCGCGGTCGTCTTCCCTCCTTCTCAGCAAACTGGTCGGCAAGCTCTCTGGCTTTGTTAAAATCCTGGTCCATTTTTATTTCTTGTTTATACACGCCTGCTATCGACTTGATACTGGCCTTATACCGGCCATAGACCTCTTCCAGGGCATCGGATATTTCGCCCAGGCTGCAGCGGGCTTCCGCTGCAAGCACAGCCTTTTCCAGGAGGTTCCCATTCCCTGATCTGGCACATTCGCGCAGTACCGAAAGCGCCTGTGCTGCGGCTGCCGAATTTCGCTCCGTCTTAAGTTTGTTCAGCCTTTCAATTTGTTGCAGGCGTACTTTCGTGTTATCAACTTCTCGAATCTCTACATGGCTTTCCGCTTTCACCTGGTAGCGGTTTACACCAACTATAACGTCTCTGCCACTGTCTATCCGCGCCTGCTTTCGTGCAGCGGCTTCTTCAATGCGCATTTTTGGCAAGCCCGTTTCTATGGCCCTGGTCATTCCACCGAGTTCTTCCACTTCCGTGATCAGGTCCCAGGCTTTTTGGGCAATATCGGCGGTTAATTTCTCAAGGAGGTAACTTCCTCCCCAGGGATCAACAACCCTGCAGATGTTACTTTCGTGCTGAAGCACCAATTGTGTGTTGCGTGCGATCCTCGCGCTGAAATCTGTGGGCAGGGCTATGGCTTCATCGAGCGCATTTGTGTGAAGGCTTTGGGTATGACCCATGGCGGCAGCCAGTGCCTCAAGTGTTGTGCGCGTGACGTTATTAAAAGGATCTTGTTCGGTTAAACTCCATCCGCTGGTTTGGCAATGCGTGCGTAAGGCAAGAGATTTTGGGTTTTTTGGATTAAACTGTTTTACAAGTTTTGCCCACAGCATGCGGGCGGCGCGCATTTTCGCGATTTCCACGAAATGGTTCATGCCAATGGCCCAGAAGAACGAAAGCCTTGGTGCAAAATCGTCAATATCCAGTCCGGCTTTTAGTCCGGTACGCAGATATTCAAGTCCATCGGCAAGGGTATAAGCCAGTTCAATGTCGGCGGTGGCACCGGCTTCCTGCATGTGGTAGCCGCTGATGGATATGGAATTGAATTTTGGCATATGCCTGGAGGCGTATTCAAAAATATCGGCCACGATCTTCATGCTGGGCACAGGAGGATAGATATAAGTATTCCTGACCATAAATTCCTTCAGAATATCATTCTGTATTGTTCCCGAAAGTTTCTCAGGAGAAACGCCCTGCTCCTTTGCAGCCACAATATAAAATGCCATGATGGGCAACACAGCACCGTTCATGGTCATGCTCACACTCATGCTGTCAAGGGGAATACCATCGAAGAGTATCTTCATGTCAAGTACACTGTCTATGGCCACACCGGCTTTGCCCACATCACCTTCCACGCGTGGATTATCGCTGTCGTAACCCCTGTGGGTGGCCAGATCAAATGCAACGGACAAACCTTTTTGACCTCCTGCCAGATTGCGTTTGTAAAAGGCGTTGCTTTCTTCCGCTGTGCTGAATCCGGCATACTGACGAATGGTCCAGGGATTCTTTACATACATGCTGGCATAGGGTCCACGCAGGAAGGGTGCAACACCAGCGGTGAACCGAAGGTGGGGCAGCGTATTTAACACTTCGGGACCATAGGCCGACTTTATGCTGATCTGTTCAGCCGTTGTATAGGAAGGCGCATCGATACCGGGATGTTTGCCATTTGCCTCGTAAACCAACTTGCTCAAATCCTTTCTCATGCGTTTTGAAGCTTCTTAAGCTCGTTTCCAAGCAATGGATAATACGGGGCGAATTCTTCCAGTTTGCGGATCAGTTCCGGACTGAGGGTCAAATTTTCTTTATCGTTGCGAAATTTATTCACACCTATTCGGATATCGTTTGCGGAATCAAGACCCTCAAAACAATTCGCTCTTTGTCTGTCAAGCTCCGCTTCTATTTCGCCGCTTTCAAGGCATTTGAAATACCCTCCACGCTGTTCCATGCCTTTGATGCAATCAAGAGCCTGAGTTGCAAGTTTATCGGTAAGGTATTCGATATAATATGAACCGCAAGCTACATCAGCCAATTGATCAAGATTCAGTTCATGTTTCAGCAAAAGCTGTTGGTTCAATGCCAGACGACCTGATAAAGCGGAGTCAGTATTGGTCCAATAGTCGTAAGGCAAAACTTCTAATTGGTTGCAGCCACCCAACACGGCCGACAATGAAGCCAGACTGTTGCGGAGCAGGTTGTTGTATGCGTCTGAAATACTCTGGATCTCCGTACTGGTTTGGGTCAGTACAAAAAGTTCCGTTGACAAACCGAATTCTTTTCTGAGCAATGGCCACAAACGTCTGTAGGCTCTTAGTTTGGCGATCTGTGTAAAAAAATCGGAACTTACCGGGCTTTTGATCACCAAATCCTTGTTCAGAACTTCAGGTGCAAGACTGCCGTATCGGTTGAGGCTTTCAAGTGCCAGCGAAAATGCCATGGCAATTTCATAATAGGCCAATGCGCCCGAGCTTTCTTCCCGGCACATATCTACAGCGCAACAAAGTACTTCGGGCCGGTCATGAAAGATTTGATGCACGTCTTTCCATGAAAGCAGGTCGATCTCGTTCTGCATGGAAGATGGTATCAGCACCAGTGAAACCGCCTTCCCTGCATAGGCTTTGCCGAGGTACGCATTCAGTTCTTTTGCGTCGTGAGCATTCAGGGTAACCGTAGTTGTGATGGCATCCAGATCAATTTGTTTGAATACATCCTCAAAGTGGAGTCCTTCCGAAACAAAGGAAATGGCGCCCGCACCCTGGCTTAAATCCCGGAGAAATTTCGCGTTCAATTCCTTTTCGTTTCCCTGGTGATGGGCACTGATCAACCAGTCGCGATGAAGAAAAGCTGGTTCGTATCCGGGTTTAATGTCTTCGGGGGTGTAAATGGCCTCAATATTAAATCCATTTGGGTTGTGCCACACCAGATGCTCAGGGCCCTGGCCTTTTAACTCCCTGCTGACTTGTTTTTCCCAGTCTGACCGGGTGGCTGATGGAAATTCCGCAAACAGATCCTGCATACTCTGAATTTATAAAAACCGCGCGATTTCCTTTTTCACAAAATCCAGAGCGATCTCATTGGGCAATTTTTTCTCTAATCCGGAAGCTACATTCAGGATCATCATGGCCAGGTCATTCGATGGTCTGTCTGCCGCTACCCGGGTGGCGGTCATATTCACAAGTTTCATAATCTCTTCCTTTGCATTCTTCACCAGTTCCCAGGCACCATGGCTGAGATAAATTTGTTGTGACAAGTTGTGCTCGTATTCGCTCTTAATGGCTTTGATCAGTTCCATATGCAATTGCTGGGCTGAATAACCGTTCTTGTTCACGCGTACCACCAGATTACTGGGGTGAATGCGCTCCAGAAAGATCACCACCCGCTCGTAGGCCTGAATTTTCAGCGGTGTAACGAGGTTCTGATTGCTTTTTTTCAGATCAAGTTCTCTCTGCTGTTGTTCGTTGTCCAGAAAACGTTTTACAATGAGGAATGCCGCGGCGAAAACAGCGCCGGCAGGCAATATGATTTTGAGAATTTCAATGAATGCATCCATAATTTCTTTGGCCTCCCGAATATCGGCAATTTTAAGGAAATTAAAATCTTTTAAGAAGAAATAGCCCTAATTTTGATACGAAGGCCGTACTCTTTCCGTTTCTCCGGTTCACTGTGAATTGACCATATGCTAAAAAAAATTCTCCCGACTCTATTCCTTTTGCTAAGTCTTGGCTTATTGTCTCATTTTCTGGATCCCCAATTCAGGTCTTTTGTCGGAAAAGAACCAGGCTACAAACAGCTCTGGAAGCGTGTTGACAGCTGCGAAAGATACGGTTTGAGCGAAAGCGCCCTAAAGATTGTTGATCAGGTTTATCAAAAAGCCAAGAAGGAAAATAACGCCGCTCAACTTGTGAAGGCCGTAATTCACCGTATGAAATTCAAACAATACAAGGAAGAGTTTGCCCTTGAAAAAAACATCGCAGACCTGGAATCCGAAGTTAAGAATAGTGTATTCCCTGCGCGCGCTGTACTTCAAAGTCTGCTTGCCGAAGCTTACTGGAACTACTATGAAACTAACCGCTGGAAATTTTATAACCGTTCGGCCACCCTTAATTTCCGAAAAGATGATGTATCCACTTACAGTCTTAACGACCTGGTGGATGCCTGCGTAAGGTATTACAAGGCATCCCTGAACGAAGCTGCGCTGGCCAAGGGAACCCGCATTGATGTGATGGATGAGGTAGTTCTAAAAGGAAGTCCTGTAACCAGAACCTGGAGACCCACCCTTTATGATTTCCTGGCTCACCGCGCCCTCGATTTTTTCAAGAATTCGGAAGCCGATCTAAGCCATCCTGCCAACCAGTTCGCATTTGATAAAGAAGACTTTCTCAAACCCTTTCCGGCATTCCTTACAATGGACCTGCAAAAATCCGCTGACAGTCTGGATTTCAGGTACCACACAGCGCTTTTGTTCCGCGATCTGGAATCTTTCCATGCCAGGGATTCTGACCACGAGGCCCTGGCTGATCTGGAGCTTGAACGTTTCAGTTATATGTATAATAACGTCAAGACAGCGCGCAAGGATTCGGTTTACCTGAGTGCTCTGGCCTGGCTCTCAAACCATTTCAAAAACACGTCAAGAGCAGCGGAATTTGAATTTATGAAGGCCGAATGGGAATTCCAGAACGCAAAGGACTACCGGCCCTTCCAGGATAGCAGCAAGAAGTGGGGTCGAAAAAAAGCACGGGACATCTGTTTGTACATCCTGAAAATGTACCCAAAGTCAAGAGGCACAAGCCTGGCCCGCAATCTGCTCCAGGACCTCCAAAGCCAAAGCCTGTCCCTTGTCTGCGAAAAAGTGAATGAAGCCGGGAAAAACTGCAGGGTTTACGTACAATACAAAAACACCGGCAAAGTGTATTTTAAACTTCTCGCGGTAAAAGATTACCTCGAATACCAGGTGATCTGTGCCCGCCACTACGGTAAAGACCTTTATAAGCGCTTGCTGGATCTTCCATTGGTCAAAGAACAAGTAGAATCATTGAAAGATGACCATGATCTGAATACCCATAGTACTGAAATCCGTCTGGTTTCGCCGGATTATGGATATTACGTGCTCCTGGCCTCACTCAACAAAGACTTTGACTTAAAAGACAACATTCTTTCCAGCCAGCTCTTTGTAGTTTCAGACATGGCCCTGCTCGAACAGCGCAAACAAAACCAACTGAATGACTTGTATGTTTTGAACCGCCAAAACGGCCAACCTATTAAAGCTGTGAAGGCGCAATTGTGGTTTTACGAATATGACCGAAACGGACGCAATCCAAAGTGGGTGAAAGGAAAAACCTTTGAAAGCAATCAGGAAGGTTTGATTTCAATGCAAGTGCAGGAAACACTACACCGTAACTATCTGGTGGAACTTAGAAATGACAAAGATCTGTTTTACACCAACGACTATTTCTCAAATCAATATCAGGAGCAAACCGATTACCCCCAAATCTCCTCTTTTATTTTCACAGACAGGGCCATATACCGCCCAGGTCAGACCCTTTATTTCAAAAGCATAGTATTTAGGGGCGCACAAAACAAATATGAGGTACAGGCGGGACAAAAGATCAGAATGAGTTTTTATGATGTGAACCACCAATTGATCAGCGAACAGGAATTGGTTAGCAACGAATACGGCACTGTATTCGGCGCATTCAGCATTCCCCAGGGTGTTTTAAACGGGCGTATGAGCATCAGCGATGGCATACGCACTCAGTACATTTCAGTAGAAGAATATAAAAGGCCAAAATTCGAAACCTTTATCGATACCATTAGAGGTGAGTTTAGCCTTTACGATACTGTACGTTTAAAAGGCATAGCAAAGGCTTATAGCGGATACCCCATTGACGGCGCTGAGGTAAGGTATAGGGTAACCCGTTCGGTGCATTATCCGATCTGGTATTACTGGTATAAACCCTCGTTCAGCAAAGGTTCTGCGGTTGAAATTGCACAGGGCAAAACCAAAACCAATTCAGAAGGCGAATACACCCTGAACTTCAGAGCCCTGCCAGATCCCCATGACGAACCGGATGATAGTCCTGTTTACACCTATCAGATCGAGGCCGATGTAACCGACCTCAATGGCGAAACCCGCAGTGCGGTTACCTTGTTTAAAGCGGGTTACAATAGCCTTGAGCTGGAACTTGAAACCCCTGAACAGTGGCAGGTAAATGAATCGCCCTTTATCAGCATCAAAACAAAAAACCTCAATGGTACGGATGTCAATGCGGGTGGTACATTCAATGTCTATTTATTGGAAAGTCCTCAGAAAATATTCCGAAAAAGACTTTGGAACAGGCCTGACCGGCCTAACTACAGCAAGGAGGCCTATTACGATATGTTTCCCGATGATCAATACGAGGATGAACTTAATCCGCACTCCTGGAAAAAGATAAAAAAAGTCATCAGCAAAAATTTCACCAGCGGAGAGAGCACAGACGCCCTGAAAAGGGAATTAAAAAATCTGGGGCCGGGAGCATACCTGGCCGAGGCTTTGTGTAAGGATAAAAAAGGCATGGACGTGAAAGGTCTTTCCTATGTAACGGTTTATGATGCCGGCAAATCCAAAATGCCCTACCCCATGGCCCAATGGGGTTTTGCGCTGAACAGCACCGCTGAACCCGGCGAAAACGCCTCCATTGTTGTGGCCAGCTCTTATAGTTCCGTACATTGTATTATGTCTGTACAAGATGGTGAATCAGAACGGGTCATGCCATTCGAACCTTCCCTGAAGCCCTACGCTTTTCAGGTGACAGAAGCCCAACGTGGTGGAATTTCCATCAACTCGTATTTTGTATACAGAAGCAGGCTTTATACAGGACATTATTTTATCACCGTGCCGTTCACAAACAAAGCCCTTGATATCACGTATGCTACTTTCAGAAACAAACTTGAGCCGGGCCAGAAGGAAACCTGGAGTCTGGTGATTAAGGATAAAAAAGCCGAACAAGTGCATGCCGAAATCCTGGCCGGAATGTACGATGCTTCGCTGGACGCCTTTACAGAGCATAGCTGGCAGGAAACGTTGTATCACGGCAGGTATTACCGGAACAGCTGGAAGAATCAGGTTGAAGATTTATCAAACGGGCAGGTAAATTATGGCTTCAGTCAGGAATACCTAAGTCCTGAAATATTTCTGTACGACCAGTTGAATTATTTTGGACTTGGATTTTATTCAGGCTACTCAAACAATTTGCAGGAAATAAGCATCAGCAGTAAAAATAAAAGGGGACTTGCAGTGCGTTCAAGTAAAGGGACAGATAGAAACGACGCGGTGGAGTACGAATCATTCTCTCCTTCCTTTGCTCAGTCAGTCTCTGGTTCAAAATTGTCCGGAGAATTGTCGGCCCGAAAAGCAGAACAGAAAAATACTGGTCAAAGCCTTGGGTCTATTCAATCCAGGAAGAATTTGCAGGAAACAGCCTTTTTCTTCCCTGACCTCAGAACAAACGAAAAAGGTGAAGTGATGATTCAGTTCACCGCGCCGGAAAGCCTCACACGATGGAAATTCATGGGATTTGCACACAGTAAAGACATGCGTTTTGTTTACTCCGAGAATGAATGCGTGACCCGTAAAGAACTTATGGTCACGCCCAATTTGCCCCGCTTTTTCAGAGAAGGAGATGAGATGTATATTGCCGCCAAACTAACCAACATTGCTCAGGAAGATGTTTTTGCGCAGGCTGAATTGCATCTTTACGATGCCTTCACTGAACGCGAATTAAGCGGTGAATGGATGGCTTCGCGGGAAATGCTGAAAGAGGTTTGGGTGAAACCTTCAGCCTCACAGGCCCTCAGCTGGAAAGTAAAAGTGCCGGATCACGCGCAGGCGGTGAAAGTGAAAATAATAGCCAGATCAGAGCGTTTCAGCGATGGTGAAGAAACGGTGATTCCTGTGCTGAGCAACCGCATGCTAGTAACGGAAAGCATGCCATTTTCGATCAGGGGAAAACAAAACAAGACTTTCAGTTTTACAAAATTCATCAATCAGAATAACCACTCAGGCACACTGAAGAACCATGCATACACCATTGAGTGCTCTGCCAATCCGGTGTGGTATGCGGTGCAAAGCCTGCCTTACCTGATGGAATATCCATATGAATGCGCGGAACAAAGTTTCGCCAGGTATTATGCCAATTCCCTTGCTCGACATGTTGTGAACTCAAAACCACAAATCGCGAAAGTGTTCGAAGCCTGGAAAGCCAGCAAAAGTGACGCCTTTCTTTCGAACCTTGAAAAAAATCCAGAGCTGAAAGCCCTCTTGCTTCAAGAGACACCATGGTTGCTTGATGCCAGAGAAGAAAGCGAAAACAAAAAACGAATCGCCCTGCTTTTCGACCTGAATACCATGAGCCGGCAACTGAATTCGGCCCTCACTAAATTGCAACAGTTACAAAACACTGGCGGAGCCTGGCCCTGGTTCAAAGGCGGACAAGACGATTGGTACATAAGCCAGCATATCCTGTCAGGCCTTGGCAAGCTGCGCAAACTAGGCGTTATTCAGAAAGAACATGACGCGCAGTTGGCTGAAATGAGCCGGAAAGCACTGGCCTATTGCGACCGTAAGATCAGGGAATACTTTGAGGAACAGAAGAAATATTATCCCCATTACCTGAGTGAAGAGCGAATCGATCACATGGCTGCACAGTATTTGTATATGCGCAGCTTCTATACCGAACATGAAATTCCGGCTGCAAGCCGCGAAGCCTTTCAGTTTTACAAAGCGCAATGCACCAAAAACTGGTTGAAAAGTGAACGCTTTACTCAGGGCATGATTGCGCTATGTCTGCACAGGCTGAAAGACAATAAAACACCGGCTGCCATTCTGCGCTCGTTGAAAGAGAACGCCTTATACAGCGAAGAAATGGGCATGTACTGGAAAGAAAATTACGCCTACTATTGGTATCAGGCACCTGTGGAAAGTCAGGCGCTGATGATCGAAGCCTTTGACGAGATCAGTGGAGACCAGAAGACTGTGGATGAACTCCGGGTATGGCTGCTGAAAAGCAAACAAACGCAAAACTGGCCCAGCACCAAAGCTACCACCGAAGCGGTGTACGCTTTATTGCTGCATGGCAGCGACTGGCTGCAAAGCGAACCGGACCTGAGTATTGAAGCCGGAAACATACTGATGGATCCCGCAATCGACAAAAACCTGGGTGAGGAAATGGCCGGAACGGGCTATTTCAAGAAGACCTTTACCGGCGCGGCGATTCAGACCGACATGGGACAGATCAAAGTCAGCAAGCGCGGAGAAGGCCTCGCATGGGGTTCGGTGTACTGGCAGTATTTTGAGCAACTGGATAAGATCACCTCACACGAAACGCCTCTCCAACTGAACAAAAAAATATTTGTTCAGAATATCAGCTTCTCAGGCCCAGTCTTGAGCCCTGTTACAGAAACAACGGCCTTGAAACCAGGTGACAAATTGATGGTAAGGATAGAATTGCGGGTTGACAGGGATATGGAATACGTGCATTTGAAAGACATGCGTGCTGCAGCACTGGAACCCCTGAATGTACTGAGCACCTATAAGTACCAGGATGGATTGGCCTATTACGAAAGCACCGCTGATGCCGCTACTCATTTTTTCATCTCAAACCTTCATAAAGGCTCCTATGTTTTTGAATACCCGCTTGTGGTGAGCCAGTCCGGGGAATTCAGCAACGGCATCAGCAGTATACACTGCTTGTATGCCCCTGAATTTACAAGCCACAGCGAGGGGATACGGATAAAAGTCCTGAAGCCATAAAAGGATAGGATCTCACTTACTACCAAAACTTAAACGCTGATTTATTAATTGGTTTATATAGAAGGCATCATGTCAAGCCCTGCCTGATCCTTAAACAGCACCGTTCAGTAAACCAGGTACTATCTGAACTCGAAGGGCGAGAGAACAGGAGCCAGTGTTCAAAGGAGCCCCATTCCTCGTTCAGTTGTGGAATTGCACCTTGTAAGACTTTTAATCACCTGAATCTGTTCCGAATTTTGAATTGCCTGAATCTCACCTTGATAGGAATTCTTTTCAAAGGCAGAGAACGTTTTAACATGGTTTGAACCCATGTTTAACACTAAATTCACCTTT
>DAOMFS010000068.1:0-6421 GCA_035429925.1 Bacteroidia bacterium
GGCTATCAAATTTCAAATTGATCAAGTCAGAATAGGCTTTGTAAAACACTTTAATATGAAAATGAGAATTTTTTTCCTGACATTCTATTTTTTGATTCTTTCGAATCAATTATTCTCACAAATGGAATTTGCCAAATGGCACTTTGGAAATTTTGCTGGACTTGACTTTACAAACTCTCCACCTACATTGTTAACCAGAACAGTTCTACCAATTGCCGAGGGAAATTCCACAATTTGTGATGCTCTTGGAAACTTATTGTTTTACACTGATGGTTTATTTGTAGTTACCGGCAACCATACATTAATGGCTAACGGTAGCGGTTTGAACGGAGGATCTGGTGGTTCAGGAACTACTACCCAAGATGGCTTGGCTGTAAAACAACCTGGAAATAATCCTTTATATTATATATTTAGTATTCAAGCAATGGGTGGCAATATGTATTATTCCATTGTGGACATGAGCCTAGCGGCAGGACAGGGTTCAGTGGTGACCAAAAACGCCTGGGTATATAACCAAACTACGGAGAAACATGTGGCCATCCGGCATTGCAATGGACGAGACATCTGGCTGCTCAGTCATGAATTCGGTACCAATAATTTCAGGGCCTATTTACTTACTTCCTCAGGTTTGAGTCTTAACCCCGTGATTTCTTCAGTAGGCCCAACACCGATTGGTACGAATCAATCTACTGGAGGTGAACTTAAGATTTCACCAGATGGTAAAAAACTGGCCATGGCAGTAGCCTGGGAGTCCAACCCCCTGAGTGCCGGTTTACCAGGCTTCTACCTCTTTGATTTTGATGCTTCAAGTGGTGTGGTGAGTAATTCTCTTACCTTGAACAATGCCCCTGGGGCCTATGGTATAGAATTTTCACCCGATGGAAGAAAACTCTACGGGGCAACAACTGTAGTCAACAGCTTTACCAGTACCATTGCCAACAATCTTTACCAGTGGAACATCTGTGCCCCCAGTGCCAGTGCCATAGTGGCCTCACAATACTCCATTGGCCTGGGCAACATTATTTCGGGCAGCCTGCAATGGGCCATCGATGGAAAAATCTATTTTGCGATATCTACTTCACAAAGTTTAAGCGTCATCAACAACCCCAATCTTACCGGAGCTGCTATGAGTTTTTCGCCCTATGCTCTTAGTCTTGTGCCGAAATGGAGCAGCTTAGGTTTGCCAAATTACCTCAACCGTTACACACGGCCTGCGCCTATTGCATTCAGCAGCAGCATCAGCTGCCAACAGGTGGGTTTTTCTGTGCCGGCCCTGCCCAGTTTCAGCAGCGGTTGCTCTTCCACACCTTACCCGCCCAGCGGCTATCTCTGGAATTTCGGGGATCCGGCTTCGGGCACGGCCAACAGTTCAACCTCCTCATCACCCACACATCTTTATACCAGCCTGGGCACCTATACAGCCCAGCTTATTGTGTACAATGCCTGCGGCAACGATACCCTCAGCCAGGTGCTCAGCATCAGCAATACCGGGCCTGTGCCCGCTGTCGCCGGGCCCAGTCTTATCTGTAAGGGCGATCGCTATACCTACAGCGCTTCGGGTGGCAATACCTACAACTGGAGCACTGGCGCCACTACAAACACTGTAGCCCTCAACCCCACAGTCACCACGGTTTACACCCTCACGGCCACACAAAACGGCTGTTCGGTGGCCAAGGTCTTTACCGTAAACGTTAACCCCTGCCTTGGCATAGAAGCGCAAAGCCTGGGCGCGGGTTTCAGCATTTACCCCAACCCGGTTCAGGATCTTCTGACCGTCCGCTCGGCACGTGCATGCCATTTATCTGTAAGCGATATGCAGGGCAGAGAAGTTTTATCACAAGGCCTACAGGCCGGTGAAAACAGTCTCAACACCGCGCAACTTGCGCAAGGCTTTTACACCCTGCAGTTCAGCGATGCCGGCAGAACCTGGTGGATGAAGCTGGTGAAGGTTGATTAGGGTTTTACCTTTTGGGTTGATAACAGCTGGGAGAGATTGCTTCGCTTTCGCTTCGCTGCAGCTCGCAATGACGCGGTGGGGTGAACTGAGAATCCAAAAGCCCGCGTCTTTGCGAGGAGGGCTTTGCCCGACGAAGCAATCTGTTCTGGTCACATGGTGCCTATTCGAAGAGATGGCTTCGGCTGCGCTCAGCCTCGCAATGAAATTTGGTTGGTTGCAATGGCTAAATTCCGTTCCCAAAAATCAAAAACCAGGATCCAGAAACAAGAAACCCAAAACGCTCTTATCGTTTAATCAGGCATCTTTCATTCCGCAGCAGCAGGTTTTCAGAATCCACCAGAAGGGCGATGCGGGCTTTTTGCAATTCCGTTTTATAACTTGATTTGAGCTCTTTTCGTTTGATGGCTTCCAGAAAGCGTTTAATGTCTTCTTTGGTCTCTAGTATCAAGCCGGGCACTTTGGTGGGTAGTCCGTTTTCTTTGGCCACCATGGTGAAATACGAGGTGTTGGTGTGTTTCACTGTGCCCACTTTGAAATTCTCGGCAATTACTTTAATGCCTACGACCATGGATGTGGTGCCCACATAATTCACTGAAGCGTACATGCTCACCATTTCGCCCACTTCAACGGGCTGCAGAAAATCCACATTTTCGACCGCTACGGTTACACAGTAATTGCCGGCGTGTTTAGAGGCGCAGGCGTAAGCAACCTTATCCATCAGCGAGAGTAATATGCCCCCGTGTATTTTCCCGCCAAAATTGGCATAAGCAGGCACCATCAGTTCGGTGAGGGTGGTGCGCGAGTAGTTCACTTCCCTGTATTCTACTTCCATGGGTGAATTTTTAGCTGAATGTAGTGAATTATTTGTCCTCCTGTTCAGCCTGATATCCTGACGATATTTCAGTTTAACCAAATGAGAAATAGTGTTTACCTTAAAGCCGTGAATAGCAAGAGTGGCAAAAAGATCTTCATCATTGGACCCGCTTATCCCCTGCGCGGAGGACCGGCCCAGTTCAACGAAAACCTTTGCAGGGAACTGATCCTGGCCGGGCATCAGGCAGAGATCATCTCGTATTCATTGCAATACCCCGCTTTTCTTTTTCCGGGCAGCAGTCAGTATGAACAAAATGCCAAGGCACCCGAAGGCCTGCAAATACACACTCGAATCAACACCATCAATCCCTTTAACTGGATCAGGGTAGCTGCTTTTATCCGCCGAGAGAAACCTGATTTTATTCTGTTTCGCTACTGGTTGCCTTTTTTCGGACCTTGTCTGGGCAGCATAGGGCGATTGGTAAGATCAAAAACCACTGTTCTGGCACTCACGGATAATGTACTGCCGCATGAAAGGAGACCTGGCGATAAGCTGTTTACGCGTTATTTTGTGCGTTCTTGCCGGGGTTTTATGGCCATGAGCAAAAAAGTGCTTGAGGACATTGCCCTCTTTAGCACCACAAACAACAAGGCATATAGCCCGCATCCCATGTATGCCACTTACGGAGATCCTGTGAGCAAAGAAGAAGCCAGGATAAAACTCGGTTTGAATGCCCATGACCGTATTGTGCTTTTCTTTGGTTTGGTAAGGCATTACAAGGGGCTTGACATATTGCTGAAAGCGCTTGCTTCCGAAGACTTGAAAAAGGCCGGCATAAAAGTGCTGGTGGCCGGTGAGTTCTATGAAACCCCTGAGTCCTATACGAGCTTGATCAACGAACTTGGACTTTCAGACAGGGTGATCCTTCACAATCGTTTTATTGCGAACGAAGACGTGCGCTATTACTTCTGTGCTTCTGACCTTGTGGCGCAAACTTACCGCGATGCCACCAACAGCGGGGTAAGCATGGTAGCGTATTACTACGATAAACCCATGCTGGTAAGCAATGTGGGTGGTTTAAAGGAAATTGTACCGGATGGGCATTGCGGTTATGTGGTGGACCCCGAACCTGATCAGATCGCCGGTAAATTGCTGGACTATTTTGAGAAAGGCAGGGAAGAGAACATGAAGGAAGCGGTGAGGTCTGAAAAGAAAAAATACCTTTGGCCGGAGTTCATCCGCGTATTGCTTGAACTCTACGAAAAATCGAAAAAGGCCTGAACTGGCAGATGTTTTCGCGTACCGACAGGCTTGTGAAGTGCGAAGTGAAGGGTATGGTGTTATCAACATCTGTGTATAAGTTATAACAGCTGTTTGTAATTAATTCCAGGCCTGAAATTCAAAAGGCTCTCATTATCAGGGCCAAATATCTGTTTTCGTGAATTACGTCGTTTTTTGTTGAAAACCCTGTTTCAGCGGCTCCGCCTTGCACCGTACTTTTAAATGATAACATCCGCCTATGGCATTACAGGTTAACGTAAACGACATCCTTTCACAGCTTTACCAGCACCGTTCGGTAGTGGAATTTCTTTTCGCCAACCGCGAAAACATCACGGTGAACGAATTGCTGGCAAGAGAGGACATCAGTCAGGAGCAGTTTCAGAAACTGAAATCACTGGATCTGGTCTATGAGTATGAAAGCATTGTAAGCCTGAACGACGCTGTGGTGGCCATGTTCGAGGATTTTATGGAGATTGGCGAGGTCACGCCTGGCCTCATCAACGACTACCTGAACGAGCTCAACAGGCACATTTCCTTTTATCAGGAAGTGCGCGAAATGCGTTTTCTGCGTAGCATCAAAAAATATCTCAAGCGCATCAACACAGCCATTACGCGTGAGATCATCAAGCTGCAGAAAAACGTTGACGATACCTACAAGAACGAGAGTAATTACCGTATAAAGCTGCAAAAGCTTGAGGATTACCGCACCAAGCGCGATACCATTATTGATTTTATCAAACGCAGCGGTCTTCTACTTGAAGAGAACAGGAATCTGTTCAGCCTTTCCGGTGATTCTGAACTTTACGGCATTGTGCAGAATCTGAAGGCCAGCCTCATTGAGAATCTGGATTATCTGATCGAAATTCAAACTGACATCACCGACTTCATCAACAAGATCCAGTTCCAGTTGGATGTTTACGTGAAGGCCCAACACCTGAAGGAGATCAAGGATCATGGCGCCCTTTACTTCCGTACAAATTTCAAGGAGGTGGTAGATAACATCAATACCCTGAGACATAACGGACACAAATCACCAAAAACCAAAATCCCGGTTGATTTTCTGTTCAGCGACGAGGGGCATGTGCTTTGCAAACGCGTGGCAGAGAAATACAAGATCACCCGCCTCATGCTCAGGGGTGTGGCTGACCGGATGGGGGCCAACTTTAAGGAGAAAGGGCTTGAACAACAGATCAAACTGGATACGGAAAAACTTGTTCAACGATTTCTCACACAGAACAAACAAAATCTGTTTGAGTACCTCATCGACTATCAGTTCCCCAAAGCCATCGGCCTGATTGGTCTGGAAGAAAGACTGTCCTTGTTTGTGGAGATCGCCATGGAATACCAGAACAAACTCGACTTCAAATACAGGTTACAGTATTTCGACTACGAAGACAAGGAAGGCAGAAAGAAGCGATTGGGTTATACCCTGATCTTACCCTTGCATGAAACCAAGAAAAAAGAAAGAATAAGCGGAACTAAAAATTAATGTGAAATCAGGAATTAGAAATCAGAAATAATATGTCAGCAGAAGATTACAACCTCCCCCGCCAGACCCACGAAATATTCAGTGTAATGGCCCGTGGCAACTTTATTTCAAGTAACGGAACACGTGATGGCATGAACCGCCTTTACGATATCATCAACAATCCTGAACACTATGACAGGTTGCAGGCCTATTTTAACGTGATTCGCTTTAATATTGAAAGGGGTAACAACTATTTCTATTTTTCAAGACTGAACGAACCCAATGCCGAGCTGGAGAAAAAGCTCGAGCGTTTTGAACGGTATATCGACATTGTGGACCTACTGGCCAGCATGGACAACAAAATTACCATTGGCAGCCGGTTCAGGCCCAGTGAGATTTCGGAAGAGTGCATTGCGAATGTGCGTTTGAAACAAAAACTTCAGAAGATCCCCCTGTATCGTTCAGAGACCTTGCACAATAAAGTGAGGGAGATCTGTGAACTGATGAGCCGGGATTCATTCCTGGAGCTGGAAGATGAGAAAACGGAATCGTACAAGGTATTGGACTCTTATGCGTATTTGTTGGATGTGATCAACGCGGTGGCGATATACGAGGATGGAGGAGGCAGTTCGGAAAGCACTCAGGGATTGATCTACAACTAGAGCTGATGTAGAAGGCAGCCGGAGGACTGGTCTGGCCAGAAGAGATCTTTTGAGAATTGGAGACCGCCGGCACGCCCAAGGGATGAGAAGTAGGGAAGATTTTGCGTGAGGGATTGAAGCGGAAAGCCCGCAGCGAAGCGAGGAATGCAGCGAAAAGCCCGACGGCGGGGGACATTAAGGAGGACGCCGGCACGCCCAAGGGATGAGAAGTAGGGAAGATTTTGCGTGAGGGATTGAAG
>DAOMFS010000068.1:6521-11402 GCA_035429925.1 Bacteroidia bacterium
CGCCGGCACGCCCAAGGGATGAGAAGTAGGGAAGATTTTGCGTGAGGGATTGAAGCGGAAAGCCCGCAGCGAAGCGAGGACTTGCAGCGAAAAGCCCGACGGCGGGCGACACCAGGAGACCGCCGGCACGCCCTAATAAACAGAAACAAGAACATAATGAATATAAATATGGAAAATTGCAGAATACTGAACCGGATTGTGGAGATCAACATTGCCAATGTGAAATACGCCGATATAGAGTTGAGCGGAAACACCTGTTTTGTGGGTACCAACAATTTCGGTAAAACATCCCTGCAAAGGGCCATCCTGTTTTTCTACAGCGCCAACAGCCGCGGACTTGGTATTTCGGCTTCGCAAAAAACCTTTGAGGAACACTATTTCCGCTTCGAGAACTCCTATCTGGTATACGAGATCGCCACGGAGGATAAGAATTTTACCGTGCTGGTTTACAGGCACAACAAAATCGTGTTCCGTTTCATCGACGCGCCTTTTAATCCCGACTTTTTCTTCAACAACAACGATGAGGCCATGAAGGTAAAAGAGATCATTGCCCAGATTGAAAAACGCGGCATTTACATTTCTAACCAGATCGATACCTTCGAGCGGTACCGCAACATCATTTACGGCACTGAAACAGACAAGCAGCTCTCGAAGTTTCACCTGCTGAAGGGAAATGAAAAGTACCAGAACATTCCGAAATCGATCACCAATGTGTTTCTCTCTTCCAAAAGCAGCATAGATTCGCGTTTCATTAAGGATTTTATTGCCAATTCGCTCACCTCTGAGAACAGCAGCATCAAGCTTGAGCAGGTGGAAAGGCAATTAAGGCAATTCAATGAAAAATACACAGACATTGAAACCTATCTGAAAAAAGACACCCAGCAACTGATCGAAATGATCGACAAAAAATACGATCAGGTGCACATGCTTAAGGGGGCCCAGATGGAAATGGCCGACAAACTGGGCAGCAGCCTGAGGTTCGCCGAATCGCAGAACGAAGCCATACGCGAGGCAGCCAAGAAAAAGGAGGAAGAACTCAACGAGATCAGCAACGCTTACGAAGAGCTGAAATTTGATATTGAAAACAAACAAAACACCCTGCGCGAAGAGATTGGGTACTACGACCGCAGCATAAGGGAAGCCAACAAAAAACTCAAAGAATACAAGGAGAAGGACATTGAACTGATCTTACAGAAGAATACCGAACGTGAAAAGCTGCAGGTGGAACTGAACATCGCCAGACGCGAGTACGAGAGCTTAACCTCTAATGTGGCGAACATAGAGTTAAAATACACCTCGCTTATTGATCAGTTGCGCAACGATAAAACAGCGTTTATCAACCGCATCAATTCAAAGATTGGTGAGGTGTTTAACCATTACAACGAATTGCAGCTGGTTCAGAAAAGCGAAGCCGGCAAAAAGGACAGCGAACTGAAACAAAAACGCGAAGAAGCGGTTGAACAGGTGAATGCTGAAGTGACTGCGCGCCAGATTGAATTCAACGACCTGAGAAGTACCGAAAAAGTTATACGCAACACCCGGTATTACGATGAAGAGATCAAGGCCCTTGAAAACGAATTGGCCGACCTCAGAGCCGTAAGTTACAAGAACAAAAGCGAACGGGCCATTAAGCAAAACATGGTGCTAACCCTCCAGCGCGAATGGGAGGCCCTTGAACTTAAGCTGAAGAACTCCCTCAGCAACCGGGTTAACCACACCAACAATGAGATACTCAAAATAAAAACCGAGATCAGTGAAATTGAGAACAAACTCAATGTGCAAAGTGATGCCTTTTACGGGTACCTGGAGAAAAATGTAAAGAACTGGCACCAGCACATTGGCAAGGTAGTGAACGAGAAGCTCTTGTTCCGTACCGACCTCAGTCCGGAGATGAAAGATGAAGCCGCCAGTACCCTCTATGGCATCAGCCTGAATCTCGAGCCGGTTGAACTGGTCTCCAAATCCATTGAAGAGTATCAGTTTGAGAAGAACGAGAAACTGGCACAGATCAGAGACCTGGAGGAGGCCCTGACACAGTTTCAGGCAGCCAATACCGAAGAGAAGATGCTGGCAGCGGACCGTTTTGGCAAACAGCTGGGCGAATTAAAGGAAGATGTGAAAGTGCTGACCTATTCGCTTGAACTGGCTGACAAACGCGAGAAAAAACTCAGCGACGAACTGGAGGACTGGAAACAGCGGGCTGGCAAGGAAGTGGAAGAATCACTCAGCGGCAACAGACAAAGACTGAACCTGATTGAAGAAGAGCTGGCATTACTGAACAAGAAAAAGCAGGCCGTACTGAGTGATTTCAATACGCAACTCGAACGCCTGAAAACTTATAACGATGAGCGCCTCGCTGAACTCAAGGAAAAACAGGAACTGGAGATTGCTGAACTGGAGGTGGAAAAGAAAAACAGGGTAAAGGAATTTGAGCAAAAAGAAGAAGAACTGAGCGGGGAGAAGGACAGTAATTACCGCGAAAAAGGTGTGGATGCCAAACAACTGAAAGCCGTTGAAGATAAGCTGAAAACTCTGCAGGAGAGTTTACGGGAACTGGATCAGTTCAGCCAGTTGCTGAGCGATTACCTGAAAGACAAACGGGAGATATTCGACAAATTGCCTGATTTTACACAAAAGAAGGAAGAATTTGTAAAGAGCAACAACGAATTACACACCCGATTGGAGGAGGCAGGTCGCAAATATAACATGAAGCGCCTGGAGCTGAATGCGCAGAAACGCGCCTTTGACGAGGAACTCATCGCTTTTAACAATGGCATCAATTTTTACAGCAACAATTTCAGGGAGACCCCGGTTTACACAAAATTCTCTGATATTATTGAACGTGCAGAACCAAAGCGCACCAATTACAACATCATGGACCTATGCACCCAACTGCTCAAAAACGATTCGCATTTTAACGAGGAGTACGGGGCTTTTCAGCGCTTTGTGAACGAGTTTGCCGGCAAATTCAGGATAGACAACCACTTCAACTTTGTGATCCGCAACGACGCCAGCCAGGGTGAATACGAACGCTTTGCGCAAAACCTCCGATCCTTCATCAACGAGAATAAGATCGATCTGTCTATTGCCGAAACCGCGACTCAAATCGGACTGGTGACCGACAGCATAGCCACCAAGGTAAAGGAGCTCAGCGGACAGAAAGATAAAATACAACACATCATTGGCCTGATAGCAGAAGATTTCAAGAAAGCAGAGTTTGAGGAAAGCAAACTGATAGAATTCATCAAAATTCGTCTGGAAGAATCAGACAACAAGGTATACCGCTTGCTGAAACGCATACAGGAATTCAGGGAAGAGAATGGTATGGTGTACAACGAAGGCCTTTTCAACACAGATTTTGCAACGGGCATGAAACGGGAAATCAGCGCCAAGGCCGTGAAACTGCTTGAGCAATTGCGAACTGCCATCAAGGAACAAGAGCAGGAAGAGATTCGTTTACAGGATCTTTTTGAACTCAAGTTCAACATCAAGGAAGGCATGAACGAAACGGGCTGGACGCACCGCATCGACAGCATAGGCAGCACAGGCACAGATATTCTGGTTAAGGCCATTATTTACATCACCCTGCTGCATGTGTTCATCAAAGAGTCCTCGCACCGCAGTAGCAAGGATTTTAAAGTTCACTGCATCATTGATGAAGTGGGACAAATTTCGGCGCATTACCTGAGGGAATTGCTGCGTTTTGCCAAGAACAGAAACATTATGATGATCAATGGCCTGCCCAATAAATCGGGACTTGAAAGCCATTACAAATACACTTACCAGTTCAGAAGGGAAGAAAACAACAATGTGCGGATATTCCCGAGCATTGTTACGGAAGTTGAAGCCTAATCCAGATTGGCTTCCGATGACTAACTAGGGTCAATCCTGTTGATCGACTGGTATTAAGGCGTTTTGCCCCGTTTAGGTGTTCAGCGCCTGATTTTGGTCAGTACCCTACTTGTATAATCTCTTTAATTTCGTGGAGATAAAATCCATGAAAGATCAGAAACCTCTGCTGCTCGCGCCTGCGGGCTCTTTTGAATGTTTGTCTGCCGCCGTTGAAGCCGGGGCTGATGCCATTTATTTCGGGGTAGAGCAGCTCAACATGAGGGCCAAATCAGTGCCCTGCATACAAACAGAAGATATCCCCCGTGTGGCGGACTTCTGCCGTTCCAAATCGGTGAAAGCCTACATCACACTGAACACCACCATTTACGATTACGACAGGCAATTGTTGAAACAGATCATCAGCACCTGTTGCGATGCCGGGATAGATGCGGCGATTGCCTGCGATTTCGCGGTGATAAGCGCCTGCCGGGAAGCCGGTTTACCCGTGCATATTTCCACCCAGGCCAATGTTTCCAATATTGATGCGCTCAGGTTTTACGCGGGTTTTGCAGATCTGGTGGTGCTCTCTCGCGAGCTTAGTCTCAGCCAGGTTGAAAACATAATCCATGAAATAAAAACCAGACAGATCAAAGGGCCATCCGGACAATTGATGCAAATAGAAATATTTGTGCATGGCGCGCTTTGCATGGCCGTCTCAGGTAAATGTTACCTGAGTCTGCATTCCGCCGGTTCTTCGGCAAACAGGGGAGCCTGCATACAGAATTGCCGGCACGCCTTTGAGGTACGCGATAAAGATTCAGGGCAGGAATACCAGATCGAAAACGAATACATCATGTCAGCAAAAGATCTCTGCACCATTGATTTTCTGGACAAGATCATGGCCGCGGGGGTGAGTGTGCTGAAAATAGAAGGCCGGGCGCGTTCTGCAGATTATGTACACACCACGGTAAGCGCCTACCGTGAGGCGATAGATGCCGTGCGCGAAGGGACCTTTAATGCAGAAAAGGTGCAAGCCTGGAAAACCAGACT
>DAOMFS010000069.1:0-8870 GCA_035429925.1 Bacteroidia bacterium
ATAATATATGTTTCTAGGTCATCAAAAGCTTTGAGTTGTAATTGAAGCTGTGATCTTTGCCCGTCATAATTGCCAATCTTACTTAAAAAATCTTGTTGCTGCCAGTTTAGATCAATGATGGATTTTTTCTCCTTATACTGTTGCATGGTGTCTTCTATGCTTTTCAACGAGAAAGAAATTTCATTCAATTGTCTGTCTATGTATTCAATGGTCCGTTGATTAAGTTCAAACCTGTTTACAAGTCGACTTTGAGCGTAAACCATGTTCAGAGTATCGAGAATAATCACAGCGCGCTCTGGTAGTATATCCTTCAGTTCAAGATGTAAAATGTTAGTATATTCTGGATTTTCAATCTTTAGATTGCTTTGAATTCCTGTAATAAGTTGAGCTCTTTGATGTACACTAAATTGATAAAATACTTCTTTTAGTGTTTGAATTGTGGTTGCGTTCAAATTATTTTCCCTATGCACATTTATATGAAAATTTAGGTCCAGGAGTTCCTTATTAAATTTACCTCTAAGCGTTTTTGTTTTATTTTCCCAGTCATATGAAATCTGATAGCTTGCTTCATCAAGAATATGAAAGTCAAGTACCTTTTCATAAAATTCCGGGTTGAGAGATTTTACTTCAATCTGAAAAGGCATACCTCCAAATTGTTCGGTAGTACGAACCTTACCGACAATAAAGTAAGAAACTTGTAAGCGGTTTAGGAGTTTGTCAACAACTTTTGCCGCTAGGTCGAAAGATTGCAGCACCCTTGTTTCATTTACATTGTCAACATATGATGTATAATTATAAAAGGAAGCCTCAGAGAGAACGTTGTTTTGATAATATGATTCGTTTGTTTTGAGCATAATTTCTGTGGAGGCTTTATACACGGTTGTTAACCTGTATACATAAAGACTACCTATACCGTAAAATACCGGGATGGTGATCAGGAATATCCACCAATTGGCCGTAAAAATGCGCAGGAGCAGGTTAAAGTCCTTTGCCGAAACGATGCCCTGCTTTTTCTGTTTGATGGGGATGTTGCTCACAGCCTGATTTACCAACAAATATAGGAAAATGTTGCTGTTTTAAGGGAAAAAGCCTAATTTCGTGGACTGCGAATGAAAGTGTCTACGCGTCGAATTTTCCTGTTTCTGGCTCTGGGCTTCAGTCTCGGTCTTTCTGCTGCACCTGCACCACCTCCCAGTGCCACAGGTGGTCCCGGTTGCTGGCCTCCACCCTGCGTACCCATAGATGGAGGCATTGGTTTGCTGATGGCAGCCGGCGCAGCATACGGTGCACGCAAATTGTACCGTTCCCGCAATACCCGCCACTCATCTCTTTAAAGCCCCGCCTCGATGAGGGCCCCCTTTAAACTTAATGCTTTTGCCCTATTCCTGATCAAAGCCTGTGCCTTGTATCTGGTTTTGTTTCTTCTGCACCAGTTTGTGGTAAGGCGCTATACCTATTACGATCAAAAATTCATCAGCCTTATCCTCAACCACGCCGAGGCTCTGCTGAGGTTTCTGGGTTTTGCAACCTTTAAGGTGCTGCAGGATCGCGACATGCAGGTGATGGGCATCGACGGCTCCAACGGGGTTTGGGTCGGCTCGAATTGCAATGCCATCAGCTTGTTTTCATTGTTCTCAGTATTTGTGCTGGCTTATCCCGGCGCGTGGAGACACAAGGCCTGGTTCATTCCGCTGGGCATTTTAGCCATACACCTCATCAATGTGTTGCGTGTGGCAGCCCTGGCCATTATTGCCAAATGGGATTATACCTGGCTGGATTTTAACCACACTTACACTTTTACACTCCTGGTTTATGGATTCATCTTTGGTCTCTGGATGGTGTGGGTCAAACGCTTCGGCACGGTGTCCAATCACAATAATCCTTAAGGCCTTAAGCAGATCAGCTGGCCAGTATTGGATAGACAAGATCCGTTTTTTTGTTGATGTTTTTTTGGGAGCCTGTGCCGGCAAGGCTAAAGCCTTTCCGGCAGCGGGCTCTCGGCTTTAGCCTGCTCAGCCTGAGCAAGAGGCACAATACAAGCTGCTCCGGGGTCATTGGCCCGGCGGCCAATGCCGCCTCGCAGCGGCGCCTCTAGGTCAGGCTTTCGCCGGGCTGCCGCCTCCATCCCTCAGGCCGGTGCCTGCTTGAAATAACTTCTGTACTCAGCCAGGATATTATATTATGAACCGAATTTGCATGAACAGGCCTGTCATTTTACTGAGCTTATAAACCCTTTTATTCAGGCCGGTCTTATTTTATGTGGCTTTTGTTGCTGAACCGAAACAGCTGTTATGCGCCCGCGATTGAAGCGGAAAGCCCTGCGCGCTAAGCTGCCTGGTGTTTGCCGGAGCGAGGAGGCTTTTGACATTCAGGTCAAAAGACCCCGCAGCCTTGCAAACACGGCAGCTTACAAGCAGGCTTGCAGCGTAAAGCGCGACAAGGCGCCCAAAAAGTAATCAGTAGCTTTCAAATACACCAGGTGAACCGCCATGCTGAATTCAAAATCATTTGCAGTAATTTCAAAGTCTGAAATATTAAGCCTGAAAAAAGCGCCATTATATCTTTTGTTCATTTTGTTTTTCGCCTTACTGGGTTACGCGCGGGAATTTTTTTTTGTTCACCTGAACAATGTCTTGTTTATGCTGTATTACCAGCGCGAGGCTGAAATGCCTGTGCCTGCAGTTATGCGCTGGGCCCAGGACTTCAGTTATGAGCGGCTGTATTATTCAAAATACCTGTTTACCCTGCTGTGCACGCTAATTTATTATTTACTGAGTTTGTGGACGTTGAAAAAGCTTGCATTGGGTCGTTTTTTTGAAAGGGTCCTCAGTTGGACATACCTCTTGTTTATCGTTTTGTCTGCTTTTAGCATGGCCTACGCTTGGTTTGTGAAGGAGCGCCTGAATGCTGAGGAGTATACCCTGAGCCGCTGGCTGATGGGCGTACTTCAGTCTCCTATTATTTGTTTAATTTTATTGGCTGCAGAACCCTTGTATCAATCCACACAAAATCATGATCCCAAAAGAGAAGACCATCTTTAAATTAATCCGTGAGGAGGCCAGCAGGCAGAGCCGCGGTATTGAACTTATTGCTTCAGAAAACTACGTGAGCAACCAGGTGATGAAGGCCATGGGCTCTGTGCTGACCAACAAATATGCCGAAGGCTTGCCAAAAAGGCGTTATTACGGTGGTTGCGAGGTGGTGGATAAGGTGGAGCAACTGGCCATTGACCGGGCCAAAACGCTGTTTGGAGCCGCCTGGGTAAATGTGCAGCCACACTCCGGGGCGCAAGCCAATGCCGCCGTAATGCTGGCCTGCATCAAACCGGCAGATAC
Organism: Bacteroidia bacterium; assembly: GCA_035429925.1. Classification (GTDB taxonomy): domain Bacteria; phylum Bacteroidota; class Bacteroidia; order B-17B0; family Aurantibacillaceae; genus Aurantibacillus. The sequence goes on from DAOMFS010000069.1 coordinate 3,336, forward strand.
CATCCTCGGGCTTGATCTATCGCATGGAGGCCATCTTACCCATGGTTCTGCTGTAAACTATTCCGGAAAATTGTATAAACCGGTGTTTTACGGGGTTGAGAAAGCTAGTGGAAGAATAGATTATGCTCAGGTTGAGAAAATAGCGCTTGAAAGCCGACCAAAACTGATCATTTGCGGGGCCAGCGCGTATTCGAGAGATTGGGATTATGCCAAGTTCAGGTCCATTGCTGACCGTGTGGGTGCCATTTTGATGGCGGATATTTCGCATCCCAGCGGTTTAATTGCGAAGGGCATTTTAAATGATCCCTTGCCACATTGCCATATTGTAACCACAACCACGCATAAAACATTAAGGGGGCCGAGAGGCGGATTGGTAATGATGGGCAAGGATTTTGAGAATCCTTTTGGTGAGCGTACGCCTAAAGGGGAGTTAAAAATGATGAGCGCTATATTGGACATGGCTGTTTTCCCGGGCACCCAGGGAGGACCGCTGGAGCATGTTATTGCCGCGAAAGCCGTTGCATTTGAGGAAGCTCTGAGTGACAGTTATATGCAATACACGGTGAACGTGGTCAGGAATGCCAGGGCCATGGCCAAAGGATTGACAGATTTGGGTTATCACCTGGTATCGGGGGGTACAGACAATCATATGTTTTTGGTGGACCTTAGGAATAAGGGTATGAATGGCAAGGAGGCTTTGGAGGCTTTGGAGGCAGTTGATATTACGGTGAACAAGAACATGGTGCCATTTGATGACAAGTCGGCTTTTGTGACATCGGGTATCAGGATAGGAACGGCGGCCATCACCACAAGGGGTTTAGGGGAGAAGGACTGTTTAAAGATTGCCGGGCTGATTGATTCAGCTTTTGTGAACAGGCAGAACCCGAAGGAATTGATCAAGATCCGCAAGAAGGTGAATACCTGGATGGGGAAATTTCCTTTGTTCTCGGAATAGGAGATCTTCATAAAGCAAAAACCCTGCACAAGATTTTTCTATGCAGGGTTTTTTATTTCCGGGGAGATGATCAGATCATCACATAGATTTTGTGTTCTTTGGTTTCGTCAACGTCCTCAAACTTTGGAAGCAGAAGTTGTTTCAGTTTGAAGTTGGTGGCATCAATTTCGGATATCAGGTATTTTTTTTCAGCGGCGAGGAGAAGGGTGATGAGTCCGATGCGTGATATTTCGGCTTCAATATCCTTGACTCGTTTTTCCTCAATGGCTTTTTTAAATTTTGCGTAATCATCTTTGTTGACTTCTCTGAGGCTTTTGAAGTCTTCGACATTGACATTGTAGGCAGCACAGACTCGTTTGATGATGGCATCGGAGAAGTGGATTTTGCCACTTTCGAGTTTGCTGTATTCTTGCTGGGAGCTCATCCCAGTTTTTTCTGCGGCCAGAAGTTGTTTCCAGCGGCTGGTGCGGCGGAGCTTTTTTAGCTTGCCTGCGTAAACGAGATCTTCAGGTGTTATCATTTTTTAAAGGTTTAAAAAATTATTACGAAGGTCCGCGATAAATGTACAACGGGGAAGGTGGGGAATGCAAGAGTTGGGGTGATGATTTAACGAATACGGCGTAAAATAATCCGGGAAATAATTGACTTAGGGCGCTTATGGGTATAATTTGGTTCTTGAAAGGTGCTTTTCAACTCCAATTAACAGGTTATTAACTTAAAATCAACAATCATGAAAACTTTAAAATCGAAATTTATTCTGACAATTGCTTTGCTTCAATTGACGAATCTAATCAAATCACAAGAAGATCCGGGAAATAATGGGTGTCTTGAATGCCCTACAACTAATTCCAAACCTTGTTTACCTAACGCGACTTCTTGGGTTTTAGGTGGTAATCACATTCTTGCATCGACACCAGGTGGTTTCGGAGCACCTGGTGTAAGTGCAGCTTCGGATGTCGGCACTTGCAATGAATACCCTTTCATTCTCAAAGCCAATAATAAAAATAGTCTCTTCATCCAACCGAACACATACGTTGGTGTTGGCTACCTTAACTCATCCCCGGCAGCAGCACTCGATATCCGAGATGGTAACTCCCCAGCACCTTCTAACTTCAGGATATATGCCAACACCCTGGGCCAGGTGGAATCCACCACGGATATGCGTTTGCATTTCGCCAACGGTCAAAACTTCCAGATCAATGAAGGATCAGTGAACAACAGCATTAATCGCCTCTATCTCCAAAATGGCAAAATGGGATTGAACAATTCAAACCCCACTTTTAACCTGGATATTAGCGATGCTGGTTCAGCTGAAGCCCGAATAAAATCACTTTCCAATGCCGAAACTGGTATCTGGATTTCAAACAACTCTGAATCATACAGATTTTTTGTGGATCATGCAGGTACCGGACACGTTTGCTCCGGCTTTTCATCCCCCAAAAACCTCATTAACTTCTCTTATAATTCCATCTCCTCCAAACCTCAGGTGTGGATCGGTAAACGACCAACAACCGGAAATCATACCGACTTTTCAATGGCTGTTGAAGGAAAGTTGCTGGCCAATTCAGTTTATGTCACCCTGCAGGGAAACTGGGCTGATTTTGTATTCGAAAAGAACTACGCTCTGGCCAGCCTGTCCGAAGTGGAATCTTTCTATACTGCCCACCACCATCTTCCAGGCATACCCTCTGCGCAGGAGGTAAAGGAAACTGGTTTCAGTGTGGAAGAGATAAACACTCTTCTCCTGAAGAAAATTGAAGAACTCACGCTTTATCTGGTGCAACAGGAAAAAGAAATCAATGCGCTCAAAACAAAGAAATAGGCCATGCCAACACGATGAATTTCTGCTGCATGAAAATCATCAGGCATAACCATGTGATTGTTTCATCATTTTATAAACTGAAAAATGAAAAAGCTATATATCTTTCTTTTTACCTGGTTTGGGTTTATTCATAACCTTCCAGCCATTGTTAATATTGGCGGTACCTGGGTCACACCTCAAAATGTACTTCCCAGCTGTCTTGGCCAGGAATACGTTAGCGTTGGTTTTCATGTGAATTTACAGGTTAACAACGACTACTTTCAGGTGCAACGCTCTCAAGATCCCAATTTTTCCTGGGCCATAAATGCATCAGCCGGTTTCAATGGTTTTATAAACGGCTGCGGAACCTGCGGCTATAATATGTATTCATTAAATGACTATGGTCCTTTCTCTCCTAACGAAACCTGGTATTATCGGGTGAAGGCCGTTTCCAATGGCACAGCCGTTTCCTTTCACAGTCTCGGTACATATGTCACCAATATACCAACCATAGTAAATTGGGTACACCAGGTTACCGATCAGTATCTGTCTGGGTCCTCGCCTTCTACCGAAAACTCATACGTTTGGAACCAGGAACCCCGTGACGGTCAAGGTGTAATCGTGAGTCTCGGGCCTACAGAAATCAGTCCAGTTATATTGGAACAGTATAACCACAAACTTGTGTTCAAAGGTAATCCAGCCAATCCATTTTTTGTTTTCGATATAAACATCAACAACAACGGCTATACCAATGTATACAACGGGGCCGGGATCACTTCCTTCGAACTGCCCAACTCTGTTTCGATTTTTAGCTCTATCACCTCTTACAATCTGAAAATCCGATACACAGACTCTTTCAGCAACATTGTATACAGGGAATATGTGGTTCATGTTATTCCAAAATCAGACGCCTTTTATACAGATAATTACTGCAACACGATAAGGGTTTGGAAGGGGAATGATCCTTTGAATGGCACGCCATTGATTCTTTCCGAAGGCTTTGACGCCTATAGCAACAAGGCCCAGCAGTATTACCGTAAAAGTGGTAATGATCTGATAAATTGCCTGTTGAATAAGGGATTTAATGTTTACATAGTCGATTATTATCTTAACGCACAAAGTATTGTCAATAATGCTGCTGTTTTTCAATCTGCAATCCGATATGTTTCAAGCATAAACAACAATCGAAAAGTTGTTGCCTGCGGCATGAGTATGGGTGGCGTAATTAACCGTTATGCCTGTACTGCCGCTGAAGCGTCAAACAACCCCTTGCCAATTTCTAAGTTTGTTTCCATCGACGCGCCGCAACAAGGTGCAGTCATTTCTGCGGACATGCAAGACTGGAGAAAAGCTTCAACCAATGACCCTTTCGAAATAGCGGCTTCTAACAATGATGCAGCAAAACAACTTCTTAAGTACAATGCATATGACCCCAATGGGTCTATTCACAATGCCTTCTACGCCAGCCTTAATGCATTGAACGGAGATGGTTACCCGCATCTGGTGGAAAAGATTGGTGTTTCATTCTCGAACCCTTCAGCCAATCCGGGTACAAATGTTTGGCTGGCATTAGTCCCTAATGCTTTGTTGTCACCAACTGTTTTTGTGCTCTCAACACCCGAAAAACAGGCAGGTTCGTTTCTGCCTCCGCTAAATATCGATCCTGTCCATTTTTATCTTCCTTTGATCCGTATTTCTGTTTCTATCACCCAATTTGCGAACCCAACCTTTATTCCTTTCGAAAGCGCTCTTGATGTGGTGAATAACGTTTCTAAATTTGATCGCATAATTATGCCACAAGTTACCGGCTTTCATGATCAAATCCCAAACGACATCATAGAGCCTTTTGTAAATGCTGTGCTTGAAAAGAATGTATACATTCAGAACAAAAATTATTCTTTAAGCAGGAATATCATTGCCAGAGACCTTATTTTGTGCGGTGATCATGTCAATGCCCTACAAGCCAGCGGAGCGGTTGACGTGAACCCTGGTCCGCAAATCAGCTTTAAAGCCGGAAAAGAAATTGTAATGCAGGATGGATTTAACGCTTATAACGGATCTGAATTTGAGGCCATAACGGGCACTGTTCAATGCAACTGGCAAAGTGAGTTTCAGAACAGGATCATAAGCAATGAACAAGAAAATCCTACACTTCCATCAAATCCTGATCCTACCGACCCAAGCGCATACCTGAATGATCCCAATACAAAGATTGAGTTCTTCAAATCAACGGATGCCAGTAACCTGACTGAAGGGCTTAAACCCGAAGTTTTTCCTAATCCAAGCAATGGTGAACTCTTCATCTCTTCCCTTCCGTCCTCTCACATCAGTTATTCAGTCCTTGACGTAAGAGGCAGAATCCTGCTTAGTGGTGAATCAGAAACACGAAAAATTGACATTAGCGCGCTTGATAAAGGTGTGTATATTCTGAACCTTGTCGACCTTTCCGGATCTTCTTACAATTATAAAATCATCAGGAATTAAGGATTTTTGATATTTTAGCTGTATTTCTACACATGAAAACTTTACTTCTATCCATTTTAAGTGCAGGCTTTATCAGTTGTTTTGCACAATCCTTTACCAGCATCGGCCTCAAGGCCGGTGCCGGCATTGGGTATCAGTCCAAATCCCCAAAACTAACAAACGATGCCAACAGCCCTGTAATAGCCTATGCTGTTGGGGTTGAACCTGCCCTATACCGTTTTGGTTCAGAAAAACAATTTGAAATCACAGCGGATTTGCTCTACCTGCAAAAAGGCGGAAGCAACACCTCCAAAAC
>DAOMFS010000070.1:0-8764 GCA_035429925.1 Bacteroidia bacterium
ATGTAAACTTGCAGGGAATTTTTTAGAACACCCGGAATGGCAGAGATTCATATCACCGACATCAATTATATAGAGATCAATTCACAGCACGGACTGGAATTTAAATACAAACCCGAAGTACCTAAACTGAAACTTGTTGGTACCCTGCTTCTTCCTGAAAGCGAAGAAGAGGAGGACGGGGTGGTATTCCTCACCCAAAAACAACTCAACCAGGTTCTCGCAGGCAAAGAAGTAGACCTCAAACTGCAGGATGAGCGCTGGACCCTCGGAAAACCCCTTACCAAGGAACAGGTAAAAAAGGTAGGTCTGGTTGACGTGGAAGCCGAATTCATGGGCACCGCCGGGGAATACAAGTGTTATGAGGCTGTAAAGGTCTCCTGATCACCAGCTGGCAGGCCCGCTTCTACGGGTCCATTCCGATTCAGGAAAACAGATGTAATACAACTGATCAAGCCAGAACAGAATTTTAAGGCTATAAGTGGGTGAATTGAGTTGTTCACTCACTCTGGCGTTGTTTTTAAGCACAAAGCGGTAAGCCACATCGGCGCCGGCTCCAAACCACTGAGTAAGTTTAAACTGTACCGTAACGCCAGGTTCATAGATAAAGAGGAATTTGGAACCCTGGGTGTTCTTAAGACTATACCCTTTAGTATCCTGGTACCAGGTTGAACCCAGGCCGATCTGGATGGGAACGCTCAATTGCCAGCGTTTGGTCTTATAGAAAACGGCATCGGCATAACCAACCACATAGGCCAGTTTAAAATAATGCTGATGTGTTGTGATTTGACCGGACTCACTCAGTTCACTCACCTCCGAACTGAGGTTTGTTTTAAGCCAGTTGAGGCCAACACCCAGTCTCAGTTTTTTCTCGTAGGCTGCTCCGGCCCTGACCCCGCTGATGGTAATGGCCTGGTGATCGATGAAACTCCAGCGCGATTCAAGGCGAACATCTATACTCGACTTGCCTTTTATCACGTCCTGAAGCGAATCGAGGTACTGCGCCCCGGCAATAGCCGGATACAGGTTGAGTATCAGGAAAAGGACAATCAGCCGCATGAACAAAAATAAGACAAAGCCGCATCGGGGTATTAACATTGACGGAATACTATGAACAGCTCCCGGAAGAGAAACCATTCCCCTCCATGGTGAGAGGGTATTCCTTATTTAAATGAGAAGTGAAATGGCAGGGGAATTTGATTAATTTGTGGGGGTCAATACAACGTATGACACAGCGTAGCGGACAGGAGATACTGGACACACCGATAGAGTACCTCAAAGGCGTGGGACCGGCCCGGGCAGAGGCCCTGAAGAAAGAAACCGGAATCCGGCGTTTTGAGGATCTCGTGCGCTATTATCCTTTCCGGTATGTGGATCGCACAAGGTTTACAAGGATTGGCGATTTGCAGGAAGATCAGAATTATGTACAGGTAAGGGGTGTACTGGAACACATCGAAATACTAGGTCAGAAGCGAGGCAAAAGGCTGGTGGCAAGGCTCAGGGATGAAAGCGGAACCGTGGACCTCGTGTGGTTCCAGGGCCAGCAATGGATCGCTCAGAAACTCAAAACCCAAACAGAGTATGTGGTGTTTGGAAGAGTAACAACCTTCATGGGTCGTTTTAATTTTGCCCATCCTGAAATAGACCAGGTGAATGCGGATTTTATGAAAAGGCACAGTGCCTTTGAAGGCGTGTATTCTTCCACAGAGAAACTCAAATTGATGGGTCTTGGCAGTGAAGGGATACGCAACCTGCTTAGAACTTTGTTTTTACAACTCGGTCAGGCCGACCTGCCTGAAAGCTTTGACCTGAGCTTGCGCGAGCGCTATGGGTTGCTTGCTCAGAAAGAATCTCTTTTGCGCATTCATTTCCCCGACAACGAGGCTCAGATCGCTCAGGCCGAGCGCAGCCTGAAGTTTGAGGAATTGTTTTACATACAGTTGCGCCTGCTGCAGACCCGCCAGCATCGCATACAGCAAGTGAAGGGCTTTGTATTCCATAAGGTGGGGGAGTATTTTAATCACTTTTTTCACCAAAGGCTCCCCTATGAACTCACGGGCGCGCAAAAACGTGTCCTGAAAGAAATACACCAGGATCTGAAAAGCGGGAAACAAATGAATCGTTTGTTGCAGGGTGATGTGGGCAGCGGTAAAACCCTGGTAGCCCTCATGAGTATGCTGCTGGCTTTGGATAATCAGTACCAGGCCTGTCTGATGGCCCCGACAGAAATTCTTGCTCAGCAGCATTTTTCAACTTTTTCGGACCTGCTGAAAGATTCCGGGTTGAGTTTTGCCTTGCTCACGGGTTCTTCAAAACCGAAACAAAGAAAGGATATCCTGAACAAACTGGTTTCGGGTGAACTGCAGATCATCATCGGCACGCATGCCCTGATTGAAGACAAGGTTCAGTTCCACAACCTCGGTCTGGTTGTGATCGATGAGCAGCATCGTTTTGGTGTTGAGCAAAGGGCCAGGTTGCAGGCCAAGAACCTGAATCCCCCGCACATTCTGATCATGACCGCTACACCCATACCCCGTACCCTGGCCATGACCTTTTACGGTGATCTGGATACAAGCATCATTGACGAAATGCCACCAGGCCGGAAGCCCGTGAAAACCGTGCATTATACCGAGAACAAGAGACTGCGCCTGATCGGATTCCTGAAGGAACAGATCAAACTGGGACGACAGATCTACATTGTGTACCCACTGATACAGGAAAGTGAGAAAATGGATTATCAGAACCTCCAGGAAGGTTACGACAAACTGCTGCATGATTTTCCACCACCCAACTATCAGATCAGCATAGTGCACGGCAAATTATCGGAAGAACAAAAGAAGGCCGAAATGCAGCGTTTCATCAAAGGCGAAACACAGATCATGGTGGCCACTACCGTCATCGAAGTTGGCGTCAATATTCCCAATGCATCGGTTATGGTGATCGAAAGTGCAGAGCGGTTCGGACTTTCACAATTACACCAGTTGAGGGGCAGGGTGGGAAGAGGCGCGGATCAGAGTTATTGCATCCTGATGACGGGATATAAACTGGGCCGGGAGAGCCGGCAGAGACTTGAGACCATGGAAAGAACCAACGATGGATTCGAGATCAGCGAAGTGGATCTGAAATTGAGGGGACCAGGCGATATTCAGGGCACCATGCAAAGCGGCGCCATGGACCTGAAGTTGGCGAATCTGGCTAAGGATGGAGAGATCCTGAATCTGGCCAGACAAGCCGCTGCTGAAATACTTGACAAGGACGCTGATCTTGTATGGCCTGAACATGCGATTTATGCCGGGCATCTGGCGACAACGGAACGCGCGCGCGCCATGTGGTCGAGAGTGGGATAAACAAAATTTAAAATCCAGAATATGATCATCAAAGAACAATTGCCGCATCAGGCCTTTTATGCCGTTATTTTTTCTTCTGTGAAAAGTGATGACCTGGAAGGTTACACGGAGATGGATGAAAAAACATTAAAACTGGCCCAGGAACAAAAAGGTTATCTGGGTTACGAAGCCGTGGCTGATGACAAGCGCTCAATTTTTATCAGTTACTGGGAAAGTATGGAGGACATCCGGGTTTGGGGAGAACATGCAGTGCACAAAATGGCTAAAGCCCAGGCCGGCCGATGGTACAAACGGTATCTGTCTCAGATCTGCCGGGTTGAAAGCAGCAGGTATTGGGAACAGGACTGAATTTTTAATAAAATCAGGCTGAAGAATTGCCGGATAAGCAAATTATTTTATATTTGTCTAAGAAACTCGCCTTTTCGTCGATAAAAATTGACGTTTAAGCAGATTTTTTACCAAACTAAAACAAGGACACGGATCTGAACCATTTGTTTAATTAATCTTAAAGTATGAAACAGTTTTATGTATTTTGTTTAACTCTGTTTTCGGCGCTGGGAATGGCCCAGGCGCCTCAGGGAATCAACTACCAGGGCGTTTTGCGTGACAACAACGGCGCTGCCCTGGGAAGCAGAACGGTCTCAATCAAGTTTGAAATCTTTGAAGGCACGCTCACAAGTCCTGTGTTTACCGAAACACAGAGCAACATTGCGACCAATGCCCTGGGGTTGTTCAGCACTCAGATTGGTTTGATACAAAGCAGCAGTTTTGCGGCCATCAACTGGGGTGCAGCATCGCACTCTCTTCAGGTGAGCGTTGATATGAGCGGGGGCTCTGCATTTGTGGTTTTTGGCAATAAGCAGGAGATCCTGAGTGTACCCTATGCCCTGTATGCAAACTCCATTCCTGCAAGTTACAATGCAACCAGTAATGTGCTTAGCATCGGAAGCAACAACAGTTTTACACTGGCTACCCCTGCCGCATCAAATCCTACTATTACGGGAGCAGGCATAAACACCGTTACATCTTCGGGAAATTCTTTCACTGTTGACGCGGTTACACCAAGCATTACGGCCGCAGGTTCAGCGACCGTTACGGGTTCGTATCCGAGTTTCACCATAGCTTCTCCTGTGCTTGGCAGTACGCCTACTTTCACCGCAGTTGGTGCCGCAACGGTTTCAGCAGGTCCAAACTACACCCTTGGTGTTCCGGTAACCTCTTTATCCGGTACGGGTTCTGCTTCTGTGAGCGGAACATTTCCAAACTTTACGGTAAACGTGCCGGCTGTGGGCCTCAGCGGGGCTGGCATTACCACGGTTTCAGCAGGACCGAATTACGTGGTCGGTACGCCATCTCCTTCTTTTACCTCAGCCGGCCCAAGTTCTATTACCGGCGTTTATCCTAACCTGACCATTTCCTCACCTGTAACACCAAGCGTAGGCGCTGTCGGAATTGCCACTGTATCAGCAGGTCCGAACTATGTGGTTGGCGTGCAGAGTCCAAGTTTTACTTCGGCAGGACCAAGTTCCATCACCGGTGTCTATCCGAATCTCACCATTACTTCGCCTCAAACACCCACCGTGTCAGCGGCCGGTATTGCAAGTGTTTCGGCGGGGCCGAATTATGTGGTTGGTGTGCAAAGTCCAAGTTTCACCTCTGTGGGCCCCAGTTCAATCACAGGTGTGTATCCCAACCTCACACTGACTTCACCAGTAACGCCAACGGTTTCTGCCGCGGGTATTGCAACGGTTTCTGCCGGTCCGAATTATGTTGTGGGTGTGCAAAGCCCAAGCTTCACTTCAGCAGGTCCAAGTTCAATTACGGGCGTGTATCCCAATTTAACCCTGAATTCACCTGTAACACCAACGGTATCAGCTGCGGGCATTGCAACAGTTTCAGCTGGCCCAAATTACAATGTGGGTGTTCAGAGTCCAAGTTATACATCTGTCGGGCCTAGCTCGATCACCGGCGTGTATCCGAACCTCACCTTGACTTCGCCTGTGACGCCAAGCGTTTCAGCCGCCGGCATAGCCACGGTTTCAGCCGGACCGAATTACAATGTGGGTGTGCAGTCACCCACGTATACTGCTGTTGGTCCTACTTCGATTACAGGAGTGTATCCTAACCTTACCATCACGTCTCCTGTGCCCATCACGCCAAGTATCAGCGGAGCAGGGATAGCGGTTGTCTCCCCAACGACTGGCAATGCCTTTACAGTTACGGTAGTTCAACCCACATTTGCTTACAGCAACACAACAGGTTCATTGACCTCGGGAACATCCTCTGCGTATATTACTCCTACCTTATTCTTTTCGAATGGTATTCTTAGTTCAGGTCCGGCAAGCAACTCGGTTTCAGTGAGAAGTGGTACGAACGCCCTTTGGTCAACTTTGGGAAATGCAGCTACCAATGCCACCCTGAATTTTATCGGCACTACCGACAACATCCCGCTTAATTTCAGAGTCAACAACCAGAAATCCGGTGGTATTGATCACCTGCTTGAAAATACCTTTTTTGGATACCAAAGCGGACTTTCCAATACCACAGGAAACGCGAACTCTGCGTTCGGAACCGGGGCTCTCAGCACCAACACTGCAGGTGCATACAATGTGGCAGTGGGTTATCTTGCCATGAACGCGAACACCAGTGGTGTTTTCAACAATGCTTTCGGTGCCGGTGCGCTCATCAATAATACCACCGGAAACAATAATTCGGCTTTTGGTTACGAAGCTCTGCACGATAACATTACAGGCAATACAAATACTGGAATAGGCATGTATGCTTTGCGTTCCAATACTGCGGGAATTCAGAATGCAGGATTCGGTTCTTCAGCATTATACTCCAACTTATCCGGTAGCTTTAATACAGCAATAGGGCATGGGGCTTTGAACGATCACAGTACAGGAGATGGTAATGTGGCTTTGGGGTATGCTGCAGGTGGCAGCAATGTTTCAGGTACAGGTAATCTGTTTTTGGGATTTACCGCCGGATTTTATGAAACCGGTTCAAATAAACTGTACATCTCGAATTCAACAACCAGTGTGTCTCCATTGATTTTCGGGGATTTCGCTACGGGTAATATTGCAATTGGCACTACCTCAGCGAATGCGCCACTTCAGTTCGCCAATGGTATACAGAACAGGAAAGTTGTGCTTTGGGATAATTCAAACAACGACCATCAGTTTTACGGTTTCGGCATCAACAATAGCACCCTTCGTTATCAGGTGGATGTGACCGGTTCAGACCATGTGTTTTATGCAGGCACCTCCTCGTCAACGAGCAATGAATTGTTCAGGATCAAAGGTAATGGTATGATCAAAATGGGTTCGGAAACTGTTGGCCAGGCTCCCTTTTACCCTTCCGGCGGGATGGTGATCAGGAGGCTATACACAACCACTACCCTGATCGGACAGGTTGTGGCGGCAACAGACATCATGACACTTGAACGCGATGGCACAAACGGGGGCTGGAGAATAAACCGCACCGGTGGAAGCGGTGATGAGGTGTGCAACTGTCAAGGCGTTACAAATACAGGCGCACCATTGAACAAAGCATTGAACAATCTCCCCGGTGGTGTAACACAGGTATATACCAATGCTGAAAACGTGGTGTACTTCCATTGTATCTTCGGTGATCCATACGCGGCTTCTCATATTACCGAAGTTACGCTTACCAGGCAGTTTGCAGATTGGTTCTGGATGGGAACTGTAATCAGCACATTCAACCACTAAACCCGAAAACCTAAAACATGTATATTGATGTGTTGCAGGCCAAGACCCTGATTTTTATTAACAATTAAAATTTATATCTTCATTCCCTCTTTCGTCCTAAAATCAAGTTAACAAGACTACCCATGAGATCCTTTTTATCTTTCCTTATTTTGACCCTGGCCATCAGTGGATTCGCTCAGCAAAATCCACAGAAAATCAATTACCAGGGTATGCTCAGGGATGCAAACGGTTATCCGATGATCAACCGTACATTCAGCATCAGGTTTGAGATAACGCAGGGTAGCTCTACCAATACCCCTGTATTCACTCAGGATATTTCAGGACTCAGCACCAATAAAAATGGTTTGTTCGCCACCAGCATAGGAAACATTACAGGCGTAAACTGGCTCAATTCTCCCCATTTTCTTCAGGTTTATGTTGACACCTTAAATGGAAGCAGTTTTGTGAAAATGGGTAATGCCCAGGAATTGCTGAGTGTACCATATGCCCTGAGCGCTAATGATGTACCCAGTTCATATACAAACAATGTACTGAGCATAGGTAGCAACACATATGCTATTAATTCGGGAACCAGTCCAACTTTAACACTCAACGGACCCGACAACAATATTTTGAGTGCAGGGTCCAATTCCGTCAATCTTAACACATACACGGTAGGTGCCGGTTTAAGCATGAGCGGCGGCCCCAATTATACAATCAGTTCAAGTGCAGCCAATCCAACTATTGTTGGCACAGGGGCTGCGAGTGTAAATCCGACTTCCGGCAACAGTTTTACTGTGGATGTGCCAGCCACCAATATCAGCATATCCAACACGGTTGGTGCCGTTGGTATATCAACAGTGAGCACCAATAATTTTAACATCAATATTCCGCCAGTGACCTTGCCTTCCAATACTGTGGTAGGTGCCGGCATGGCCGTGGTCAGCCCAACTACTGGAAATAATTTTACCGTATCTGTGCCAGCGCCGTCCTTGAGCATAAGCGGTTCATCATTGACCGTAACTCAGGGCACAGCAGTGAGTACAGTAACACTTGCCACAGCAGTTACACCGACCATTAACGGTTTGGGCGCTGCTACGGCAGGCACCAGTGCAGCGAATGTTTACACTGTGAATGTGCCCCAAAGCAGTTTGACATCAACATCGGGCATTGCCAGTGTGGGTTCAGCAGGCACCAATAGTTTTAACGTGACTGTCCCGGGTCCTTCATTGAGTGTAAGCGGTTCATCATTGACCGTGACTCAGGGAACAGCTGTGAGTACAGTAACACTTGCCACAGCAGTTACACCAACCATTAATGGACTGGGTGCAGCCACCGCAGGCACCAGCGCCGCGAATGTTTACACCGTGAATGTGCCCCAAAGCAACCTGACCTCAACATCCGGTATTGCCAGCGTTGGTTCAGCAGGCACCAATAGTTTTAACGTGACTGTCCCCGGACCTTCATTGAGTGTGAGCGGTTCATCATTGACCGTAACTCAGGGAACAGCAGTAAGTACAGTAACACTTGCCACAGCAGTTACCCCAACCATCAACGGTTTGGGTGCAGCTACAGCGGGCACCAGCGCCGCGAATGTTTACACCGTGAATGTGCCCCAAAGCAACCTGACCTCAACATCCGGTATTGCCAGCGTTGGTTCAGCAGGCACCAATAGTTTTAACGTGACTGTCCCCGGACCTTCATTGAGTG
>DAOMFS010000071.1:0-6971 GCA_035429925.1 Bacteroidia bacterium
GGCCTTGCACACTTCACATTTATCCTTATTGAGCCAGAGTTCACGGTCGTTTAAACGTGCATCGGTATAGTCGAGTTGCGATTGGGGTTTGTGCAGGATCTTTCCAAGAAGATTACCTCGTTTTACGGGATCAGAAAACAAATAGCGCAGAGCCCGGAATGGTGTTTTTTTCAGGTACTCCCTGGTATTGGGGTACCGGCTGAGCACGCGCACGCAAAAATTTTCATATTCCCTGCTCACCGCCTCCTTGTTGAAGAGATAAATTTCCGCCGCATAACCAATGATCAGGGCATCGCCTCCCCATTCGTTTTCTATGGAATACAAAAGGGCTTCAGCTGATATGTCAATTCTCAGATCAAGATCTTGAAAAGCCTCATGTGCCGTAGCAAATTGGGTTTGGGCCTGTCTGAAATCTACCAGCAATTCGCTGTGTTCTGCCGCATCGGTAAAACGAATGGCGAAACGGATCTTTGAACGTATGGCCGGGGGAATAATGTATTGCTTCTGAAGGATATGTGATTTCACCGCCTCAAAGGTTTTAGCCACAGCCAGCCGGTCTTTTTTGAGCGCTTTTTTTTTGGCTTTGATCTCCGCCGCGTAATCCTCATCCACACGCTCCAGCAAGGCTCTTTCAGCCACCTTCTGATGGTATGGGGAAACCCCATGAAATCCTTCTCCATCAAAATAATCATCAGGATAAATTTCGATGAGTTCAGTTTTCACCGCGCCGGCATGGTGTTGTGCAAGATAGCTTTTGAAAAAATCGCCCAGTTTACTCCTCGGCAATTTACAAGCATTGATCCAGCGCTGATGATGATCCAGCAATACAAAGTCACTGGCAAAGGGTATGGCAAAAGCAGGCTGAAGGCTGCTGGCTATCTTGCAAAAATTGTTCAGGAAAAAAAGTTCACGGGTTTCTGCAATGTCCTTTTCGTTTTTTCCGGCATAATGCACGGTATTTGGAAAATAGGAAGCACCCCCGTAACTGGAAAAAAGATAGTCGATCTTCTTCCATTTGCTTTTGATGCGTTGCAGCATGTGGTTTATCATGGCCTCCGAAGCCGATGGCAGGGCGTCGTTGATGTTCACGATTACCTTGTCGCCCAATTCAAACACCATCACGTTGTCGAGATTGTTGGCTAGAAAAGTCACTTTGATGTCCTCCGCAGGGTACACAGTTTTTTCATTCAGCACCTCCTGCACCTGCCTGAATCCAAGCGCATGGAAAAATTCCTTAGTGCCGCCGTACCAGGAATAAGGATAATACACCACTGCCTTTTTTTGCATGCTGTTGAGGCTTTCTGCATGCAAATGGTCTTCGTGCCCGTGAGAATAGAATACAAAATCGGCATCCTGAATTTTTTCGGGCGAAAGCGGCTTTGGAAACAGATGCCACTGCCCGCAATAAGCTGATCCTTTCACCCAGGGATCTGTAACCAGTTTTTTACCCCTGTATTCAATGCAGAGCGTGGCGTGGCTGATAAAGCTGATCTTCATAACAGGAAATTATCTCTACTGCCTCTTGTCAATGCCCCACATCAGCTTATTGCGCAGGGTGCTGAAAAAATGCTGGCCTTCGAGGTTGATGAGATGAAAACAAAAGGCGGCCTTGCGTAAACGGATCTCACATGTGGCCGGCACAAGGCTATAGCGCGCGTCGAGCGCCACATTAAAATGGTTGGTTCTGCAGGTGACCTTAAAACTGATTTCCTTGTTGTTGGAGATCACCAGGGGGCGCACCGTAAGATTGTGCGGGGCAATGGGGGTGAGGATGAGGTTGTCCGAATCCGGCATCATGATGGGTCCCCCGCAGGAAAGCGAATACGCTGTTGAGCCTGTGGGTGTAGACACAATGAGGCCGTCGGAAAAATACGTATTGAGGTACACGCCATCTATAAAGGTGTCGATGCTGATCATCGAACTGCTGTCCTGTTTATGTATGGTGCACTCATTTAAAGCGTAATTCACGCTTTTGAAATAATCCATGCAGCCCTGCAGTTCAAGCAGATTACGCTTGTCTATGGTGAATTTTTCGTTCAGCAATTGGTGAAGGGCTTTTTGCAGGTCGTTTTTACTTACCGAAGCCAGAAATCCCAGGCGACCCATGTTCACACCAAGAACTGGAATACCTGAATCTTTCACCAGGCTTAGGGTTTCCAGCAGGGTACCGTCTCCGCCCAGTGAAATCACGTAGTTGGCCTGTTTGATCAACTCAGCCGAATCCTTGTACGTTCTTATGTTGATGGAGAAGCCGAATTCCTTTTTCAGAGACTGGAAATAAGCCTCATGAATGATGAGCTCCACGTTTTCACCTGTGAAAAAATTGTAGATGTGCTCCAGGTAAATGGGATGGTCGTTCTTGGCAGAGCGCGCGTAAACCGCAATGGTCATGTCACAAAGATAAAATTTAATCCCAAGCATAAAAGCTGAGTTAACTCAGCTTTTGTTCCCTCTCTTTACCGTATGAGCAGTGCTTTTTCGGCCTGTGGCAAGATGCGCCCGATGGGTTCGCAGAAAGCTTCCAGGCCTGTTTCCCTTAGCAGTTCCTGAACCTCTGCAATCGCTCTGGGGTCTGCCGTAAAGAGCAGTCCACCATTGGTCTGGGGATCTGACAAGAGGGCAAAGGCTTCGGATGCATTGATGGTTTCCGAAAGTTTTGTTTTGGGGGAGTAGGCATTCCAGTTTCGGTATGTGGCATCCGGAAAGAGGCCTTTGGGCACCAATTGTCTGGCGGCTTCCAAAACAGGTATTTTCCCGTATTCCAGTTCTGCGCTGAGTTTAGACCCTTCTGCCATCTCAAGCGCGTGGCCCATCAAACTGAATCCTGTTACATCTGTCATGGCACTCACTCCGCTCACGCGTCCCAGCTTCTCGCCCAGTGAATTCAGTTGCGTGAGCTGAGCGATCAATGCGGGTAGGTGTTCTTCGGCTAGCTGATCTTTTTTCATTGCTGTGGTAAGTAGGCCCACGCCTATGGCCTTGCTCAGAAAAATAAGGTCTCCTTCCCGGGCTGTATTGTTGCGTTTGAGGTGTTCAAGTTGCACGAGGCCATTCACCGAAAGTCCGAATATGGGTTCGGGACTGTCGATGCTGTGTCCGCCCGCCAGGCTGATGCCGGCTTCACGGCAAATTTGTCTGGCACCACGCATCACTTCTGATGCAAGGGCCGGGGATAGTTTATTCACCGGCCAGCCCAGTATGGCAAGCGCCAGCTTAGGTGTACCGCCCATGGCATACACATCGCTGATGGCATTTGCCGCGGCTATTCTTCCAAAGTCGAAGGCATCGTCAACTATGGGCATGAAAAAATCGGTTGTGGAGATGAGTGCGCTGCCGTTTTCGAGGTTGTAAACAGCCGCGTCTTCATTGCCTTCATTCCCTGCCAGCAAAAGAGGATCCCGGATCGGTATCTCGTTTTGCTGCAATATTTCGGAAAGCACCTGCGGAGCGATCTTGCAGCCGCATCCCGCGCCATGCGAATATTTGGTGAGTCTGGGAACTGAACTAGATTCTGCTGTGTTCATGGATAAGATTTAAATTGATAATTGGATCCGTTCCCTGAAGTGGAGTCATGATCACATTGTGTTCGGGTTTTTCCCGTTTCATACTGCTTTTCAGATAATACCGGTCGTAATAACTGAGCAGAATTCTGAAACATGCTTTGATCTGGCCTTCCTGCAAATATGCCATAGCCTCGCGGCTTTCGGGACCGCCCAGCTTTTTCGCTATTCTTTCAATGCCGTTTAAGAGCAAAGCCTTGTCATGCACACCATAGGTTTCCACAATAAAATTCAAACGCTCTTCAAAAGGGATGTTGAGAAAAAGTATGGCCTGCTCGCGCATTTGCCTGAACAGGCCGTTTGGTATGTTCACCGTACCAATTCTCTGGCTTTCGTCTTCCACCCAGATGGGCGCCTGGGCGTCCTGTTCGCGCAGGCTGTAAAGTTCTGCCGCCAGCATGTTTTCAAACTGTTCCTGGCTGGGTTGGGGAGGCATGCCCAATCGCCCGAAGGCCGACCCCTTGTGCGATGCCAGGTGTTCGTAATCAATGGCCCGCAAACCTCTGCGTCGCATCTCCTGAATGATGCCGGTTTTGTTGCTGCCGGTGTATCCTCCGATAATACGTAAAGCATAAGGCAATTCGAATTGCTGAAGGACCCAGTTGCGGTATGCCTTGTATCCGCCCTCCAGAAGCAAAATCTCAAATCCGTAGAAATCAAGCAACCAGGCTACGGCTGCGCTGCGCATACCGCCTCGCCAGCAATGCACGGCCAGTTTTTTGGATCCGGATCCGGAAGCCGACAAAATTTTTGAGGCTTCCTCAACCATTGGACGCATCTTAGGTCCGAAGTGATCAAGTCCAATCTTGATAGCCTCTTCCCGCCCGATTTGCTTGTAGGTGGTGCCTATCTGTTTGCGTTCTTCATCGCTGAAGAGGGGAAAGGCGTGAGCGCCCGGAATATGTGCATGGCTGTATTCTGCCGGACTTCGCACATCCAGAACAGGGCAGGATTTGGCGGCCTGTAAAAAGTCTTCGGTATGGCATTTTAATATCGGCATCCGCTCACAAAGATGCTCAAAAAATCCGGTGGCAGCACGCCTCCCAGCATTGTTTATGGTTGGTGAAGAGAACAGGCTCATCCCATATGAAACAACAGGGCATTACCAATCACATGGAAAAACCGAATTGAAGCGAAAAACAATAACTTTAGGTCTGTAAAGGCCCTTTTGGAAAAACCCTGGACATTCATTCGCCACACATGCAAAGCAATGAAGAACTGATCTCAAAATTCAGGGATTCGCTCAGGCAGATGAGCGATGCCCGTGATAAGGTTTGGGCCATAGTTGATTTTTCGGTGATCTATTCCGACAGCATGGGTGATGATCTGATACCCCTGCTTGACGAGGCCAGGGAACTCAGCGCCGCCATGAATTACGAAACAGGTTTGAAGATCGCTGAATACAGCGGATATTTTCTGCACATGATCACGGGCCGTAAAGATCTGGTGGACATGGGAGATTTTGCAGAAGGCAAACTATCGATTGAGCTTTCACATGCTGAACCTGAAGAACGGGCCATACTCCTCAATTTTATTTCATTTATGCACTGGTTCAAGGGTGAATATGAAAAAGCCTTTGCCGGATTGTTTGAATTTTTAAAAGGCTATGAAGGAAGAAAGAGCTCGCATTACGGGTGGTTGTTATATGCACTGGGTGTATTTTATTCCGACACAAAGGATCACCAGAATGCGATGAAGTACCTGCTTGAAGCCGAAGAGATCTTCAGATCAAACACACACACCTATGGCATAGCCAGAAGCAAGAACAGTCAGGCCTCTGCCTTTATTCAGCAGGGGCGGATAGAGGAAGCAACAGCCCTGCTCCAGGAAGCACTTCACATTTACAGGGATTATTCGCACAAGTCGGGCATCAGCCGCGCCCTGAATGATCTTGGTGTAGTGGCCAAACTGCAAAACAGAAGCCAGGACGCGAAGCAGTACTTTGCTGAAAGCATTGCGTTAAGGACCTACCTCAATCACGTACAGGGTTTGGCGACCACACTCACCGAAAGAGGCGAGACCCATCTGCGGGATAAAGACCTGGAAGCGGCTGAAGAGGACTTTTTAGCAGCCCTTCAATTCGCCATGCAGGTAAAGTCAAGGCAAAAAGCCATGCGCCTGCATCACCTGCTTTACGAAACCTATAAACTAAACGGCAACACAAACAAAGCGCTTGAACACCTTGAAAAGTATTTTACCGAGCGCTCTCTGATTCAAAGCGACGAAGCCAACAACAAGATCAAACACCTGCAGTCCAAACACGAAAGAGAACAGGCTGAAAAAATTGCTGAGCTCGAAAAGATCCGGAACAGGGAACTCACCATGGCTTTTGAGATCATTGAGCAAAAGAACAAAGACATTGAAGACAGCATTTTTTACGCCAAACGCATACAGCAATCGGTATTGCCACACCGCGATATGCTGGATGCCATGTTGAAGGAACATTTTGTACTCTTCAGGCCCAAAGACATTGTATCAGGCGATTTTTACTGGCTCTCAGAAAAACAGGGTAAAGTGTATCTGGCTATCTGCGATTCCACTGGGCATGGCGTACCCGGTGCGTTCATGAGCTTGCTGAGCATGGCTTACCTTTCCGAAGCGGTAAACGAGAGGTCCATAGCATCTCCGGCCGCCGTGTTTGATTATGTGAGGGATAAACTGGTGGCCAATGTAAGCAAGGCCGAGCAGAAGGACGGATTCGACGGCATACTGCTGTGCATAGATTTTCAAAAAGATGAGATCACGTATGCGGCAGCCTTTAACAGACCTGTGCTGGTTCGTGAGGGCGAGTGGGTAGAACTGGATGCTGACCGTATGCCTGTTGGCAAGGGCGAAAGATCCGCATCTTTCACCGATTTTAATCTAAAAGTCCAGCGGGGCGACTGCCTCTACCTGTATACCGATGGTTTTGCCGATCAGTTTGGAGGACCCAGGGGTAAAAAATACATGTACAAGAGGCTGAATGAAACCCTGGCCTCAATTTCTGAAGATACCACGCATAGGCAGAAAGAAATTCTGACAAAGACCTTTGAAGACTGGAAAGGCGAGCTGATGCAGGTGGACGATGTGTGTGTGCTGGGTATTCGGTTTTAAAAAACCTGGAGCAAAACGCATTAAAACTCAGGAGAAATATTCGACTGATTTTAAATCAATGAAGATTATATAAACGTAATCGTGAATGAGCCCAATCGTATCCATATTTATATGTTACTTGATTCTTTCCAGTCGGCTTGGTAAGGGTCATCTATACACGCTAACCTGATAAGGGTAATTGCTGAGCCAATGTTAATGCCCAAAAATTTATAAGCACCTCACGATCAGATAATTGAACCTATAATTGCCTTATCAGCAGATACATGAAAATCATCCACAGTTTTTTCAGCAGCAACTGGGTTGCTGAAAATCACCCAA
>DAOMFS010000072.1:0-6591 GCA_035429925.1 Bacteroidia bacterium
TTCGCTGCAGCTCGCAATGACGCAAAAGGGTGGCTTCGCTTTCAAGTCCCGCTTGATTTCACGACAAATTTCTCCAAGGCCGGAATGCTTGATGTGCTTACGCGTCTAACAAAAGGGTTTTGTATGCGTTTAAGCGCGCAGGAACGACGCGGCGCTGAGCCGCATTTTCAATAATACCGCGTCTTTGCGAGGAGGGCTCTGCCCTACGAAGCAATCTGTCCTGGTTGTATGGTAACTAATCGGAGAGATTGCTTCGCTTTCGCTTCGCTGCAGCTCGCAATGACGCAAAAGGGTGGCTTCGCTTTCAAGTCCCGCTTGTTTCTACGCAAATTTCTCCAAGGCCGGAATGCTTGATGTGCTTACGCGTCCAATAAGTAGAAATTATTTAAGTGCGCAGGACTGACGCGGCGCTGGGCCGCGCAAGCGTGAATTGATTTTTCTGTAGAAAAGCGGCAAAGGCCGAGCCGAAGGCGAAGGTTTACATTCAGCGCCCGTGTTTTGTCCAGCATGACGCTGAATGTTTTACTTTGCCTGCTTTTCAGGAAAAATCAAGAGCGGGCAGGCAGATCGCCGCGTCTTGATTTTTGCCTACTTTTTATCAAGAAAAAGTAGGTGAAAAAAATTTCTTGGTCCCATCTGGTAAGTAGACAGGGCCCGACAAAGCAATCTGTGCTGGTCGTATGATAACGATTCGGAGATGTCGTATCGCAAACGCTTTTTTATCTACGTTCTTTCTGTCTTGATGCTTCGACAAGCTCAGCACAAGCCCGAAAGAACCAAAGATTCAAGGCTTCGCAGAAATATTTTGAACGTTCTTTCTGTCTTGACACAGAAAGAACCAAAGAAGTCAAGGCTTCGGAGAAATTTGTCGAAATCTACGCCTCATTCAGCCGAAGCTTCGAAATTGCCCTGTCGCTATTTTATTCCGGAAGCTCCAGGGCAACGAAGCTTCTTCGCACAGCCCTCGCAGAAATGATGATTTGCCAAACCAGTAATGCCTATCCCTCATTTCTGCTCCGCATTGAATTCGGCTTGATTTCACGACAAATTTCTCCAAGGCCGATTGGCTTTATGTTCTGTCGCGTCCAACAAAAGGGTTTTGTATGCGTTTAAGCGCGCTGGAACGACGCGGCGCTGAGCCGCAATTTAAAAATCCCGCGTCTTTGCGAGGAGGGCTTTGCCCGACGAAGCAAACTGTTCTAGTCGAATGGCAATAATTCGAAGAGATGGCTTCAAATCATCTCGCCATGACGCGATGGGATATTCACACATCGGTCTTGTGCCAACAAAATTAAATCTCAGGCACCGGCCTGAACACCCTGTTCAGTCGCCGGAGCATAAACAACATGATGGCAAAGGCCAGCATGAGCAAGGCAAAATTCAACCAGAAATACAAGGCCTTGTTGTCAAACTTATCCCAGTTCTTGGCCAATACCCCACTGAGTTTGTTTCCCACCGAAGTGGCCAGCTGCCAGCCCCCCATCATCAAAGCCGTGAGCCGCGCTGGCGCCAGCTTCGATACCATGGACAATCCCATAGGACTCAACAAAAGTTCACCCACTGTCACCACCCCGTAACAGGATATGAGCCACCAGGCACTGGCCTTCACCGCCCCATTGCCCGTGGCGTAAACCGCCAGCACCATCACCAGGGTCGAGAGGGCGCTCACCAGCAAACCGTAAGCGATCTTGGTAGCCGTGGTGGGTTCTTTTTTTCGCTTCGAGAGTAAAGCAAAAAAGGCAATGAGCAAAGGCGTGAGCGCGATCACAAAAAAGGGATTGATGGACTGGAAGATCTCCGTGTTGATGAGATTCAGTTTCCTGCCTTCAGGCGGACGCTTGCTCTCCTCCAGGTTTTTAAAATAGGCCGGGTAATCCAGACCCAATAGGGGCTCGCCTTTGGCATCCCGGAGTGTTCTGAATTGTGAATCGCTGAGCTTGCGTTCCTTTTTTTCGTAAAGCAATTGTTCTGAGAAGCCCAGGCTTTTGGTGAGTGGCACCATGCGCTCAGGCACCGCGCGGTCGGTGTACGATTCGGCGTAAGTGGTGAGGGCAGTACCGTTTTGTTTGAAGATGGCCCAGAAGAGGATCACGATCAAAAAGATCGTGAACATGGTGCCCAGGGGTTTGCGCTCTTCTTCACTGGCCTGCTTAAAAATGCCGCTGTAAAAAAACACCACGGGTACACAGAACATAAAAAAAGCATCGGTGCTGTCGCTGCCAAACACCGTGTCGGGATAGAACCAACCGGCCAGGGCACAAATGAGACCGATCAGCAGGGTGCGCATAAAACGGTTCAGCAAAACCCTGTCTTCGGGCCTGGGTTCCTTGCGCACATCCACGTGCTTATAATGTTTCATGCCCAGCCAGAAGGTGATCACCCCAATGAACATGCCTATGCCTGCCGTGATGAAGGCCCCATGCCAGCCGATCTGGTTGCGCATGATGGCCGCAATAAAATTGCAGATAAAGGCCCCCAGGTTAATGCCCATGTAGAAAATATTGTAGCCCGTGTCCTTTTTGTGTACAAAACGCGGATCGTTGTAAAGATTACCAAGCAGGGTGGCGATATTGGGTTTGAAAAAACCGTTGCCCACCACCATCACCGCCAGGGATGTGAAGAAGGCCCATTTTTCGGGCACGGCCAGCAAACAATATCCAATGCCCATGAGTATGCCGCCCAGGGTCACCGAAAAGCGGTAACCCAGTTTGAGGTCAGCGAGTAATCCACCCATAAATGGTGTGAGGTATGCCAGGGCAATGAAGCTGCCGTAAATGTCGGAGGCTGTGGATTTCTCCCAGCCAAAACCACCCCCGCTGGCATCCGTGGTCATGTACAGGAAAAAAATACCGATCATGAGGTAATAACCAAAGCGTTCCCAGAATTCGGTGAACACCAGAAAAAATAAACCTCTGGGGTACTTGGCTTCCTTCATTGGCGCGAGGTATTACTGAATCGCTGTTTTGCCCTTCATGTGCTTCAGGTTCATGAAGTACAGCACAATAAACACCAGGTCTATGGCTATGGACAAAACCAGGCCGCCCACTGAACGGTCCTGTTCAAAATTCTCCACATGTATGGAAAAGAAATGCATGCTGAGTTCAGCCGCCACATAGATCCAGAAACCCATTTTCTCCAGCCTCCACATCATGATCACCCCAATGAGTGAAATGATGTTGATGAAGAGGGCAATGAGGCAGTATATGCCCACAGCCTGAAAAAAATCCACCCCGTTCACCTCTTCAAGCTGGGGGTACTGCGCGCTCACCTGGGGCCAGATCTCCTCAATGCTGTCCTGGCTCATGCTCAGGGTCAGGCTGCCCAAGCCGCAGGCCAGTATGGTGAGGCCGCAGGCAATGAAGGACAGTATGCAGAGTATTTTCAGAAAATCGGGACGCGCCGGTTCCGAAGTGTTTTCGCTTTGATTCAATAGGTCTGAACTGGTTTCCATGGTATAGAATTAGAAGGGATTAATTTAGACAAAATCCCCTGAGCCCAATAAAAAAAGCAGAAGAAGGGTTCTCCTGCTTTATGAACTGCCTCTGTGTTATTTGGATGAAAAGGGCGGGTAGGTGTCGGTGAGGAACATCATGTACAGCGATACCCTTGTACCCCAGCGCAAAGTGCCCACAATAAAATCGTGCATGCCTTTGGGAAAGGTACCCATGATGAGCACAGCCCACCAGGCGATAAAGAGCATGAGATACACCACCAGGATGCGCAGGAATAGTACTATGCCATGCGGGATGAGCACGTAAATGAAGCCGAAAAAAGTGCGCAGCAGCAAGGTGCCCCGGCTTTGTTTATCGTGGTATTTCAGTGTGAGTGTGGTGTTGGGATCCTCGCCATTGATGCCGAAAGCCGGATACCCGTCGCTCAGGTTCAGGATGCGGGCGCTCACACGCAGTCCCCAGCGCTGCAGGGCCATCTGGAAATCGAAAAAGGACTTGGGGTAAGAGGCAGTGAACAACACGATCCACCAGGCCAGGAACTGCAGGATGCCGGCGGCAATCTGCATGAAAAAAAGTACAAAGGCATGGGGGATCATGATATACAGCCATCCGAAGAGGCTGCGCAGAAGCAATTGGCCTCTGGAGTACGTTTCCTGGTGCTTGATCTCAAAAACGAAATCGGGACTTGAATCGGTTTGTTCCATGATCTCAGGGTTTAGGGGTTAATGATCCCGAAAAGGTAAGCCCGCCTCCCGCTTTGTCAAGGACAAGTTGATACCAAGTTTTAAACAAAAGCCCATTCTTCTACCAGGACTTCCAGGCTTCAAAGGCAGCTTTTTGGGCCCCGCTCAGGTTTTCCTGCAGGTGCAGTTTGGGCTGGAAGAAATAGGTATTGCCCTTCTTGTCCTTGCCCAGACGCAGGTTTTTCACTTCCTCGGCAGAGTTCACCAGAAGGTCCAATTCCTCCTGATCCTCAAAAAAGCCCAGCCAGGCATTCAGGTTGTTCTTCACAAGCATGCCGTTCACGGCCAGTATCTCGTCGCCGGCAAAAAGCCCCGCCTTCCAGGCCGGTGAATAAGGGGCCACCAGGCTTAACCTGCAGGGCGTACCTGGACTTTCGAGGACCTTAAAACCATAACGCTGTTCGCAAAGGTGGGGACTGGGCTCCTTGCTGAACTGCAGACCCAGAAAATCGAAGCAGGGCTGCAGGGCCTTTTCGTAATCGTTGGCGCCATATACGTACGCAGTGAAAAAGGCGCTGAGGTCCATGCCCGCAGCCTCGTTCACCAGGCTGATGATGTCTTGCTCGGTATAAGCCTTGCCTGTTTTACCAAACTTATTGTAGAGTTTGAGGCAGACATCGCGAAGCGAGCGTGTGTTGGCGCTGGACTGCAGTATCATGCAATCGAGCATAAAGGCTATGAGATTGCCTTCGTCGTAAATGCTGGTTTTGCGGTAAGGCGCCCCGGGCACATAACCGTCGAGCCAGGTATCCCAGCTGCTCTCGGCTACGCTCAGGTTAAAGCGCCCGTAATTGTGGAAGTGTTTATGAAGGCGCTCTTCCAGAGTGATCAGGTATTGGCCCAGGCTGAACACCCCGGAGCTCAGCAAAAGCTTGTCACCGTAATAGGTGGTGAAGCCTTCGTACACATAGCCTGTGCGGGCATAATTCTCACGGGTAAAATCGTAGGGCTGCATTTCTGCAGGGCGTATGGTTTTGATGTTCCACACGTGGAAGAGCTCGTGGCAGCTTACGCCCAGAAGGTCTTCGTAGGTAGCGCCGCGGTTGAGCTCATAAGCTGGACCAATGGCGATCACCGTATTTTTTTTGTGCTCCACCCCATGGTAAAATTTTATGGGCAGCACCTGTACGATAAAATGGTACTGATCGTAGGGGAAGGAAGACCAGAAGGCGATCATTTTTTGGGTGAAGGCTTTGAACTGGGGCAGCATGCGTTTAAAATCAGGCTTGCTGGTACCAATGAAATGGATGTGGTATTTCACTTGTTCCACTTCATACACTTCCGATTGTATGGCTTCGCTGGCCACAAAGGGGGAATCTACCAGCTCTTCAAAATTTTGGGCGATGAGGGTGCGGCCATCCATGCGCAGAGAGCTGACGATGCGGTAGGATTCGGGCACCACCAGATCCACACGGTGTTCTTCGTTCTGGCGGCCCTGCACCTGCATGCAGCAGTGTACGGGATTAATGTAAAGTTGTTTGGTATCGGCAAAGCAGGCCCCGGCATTGAGTTCGGCGGCGTAATAGCTGTAACTGACCTTCAGGTTGCGGCAGTTTTGGGTTTTGATCTGCCAGCGATCTTTGCTGAGTTTGCTGAAAGGCAGGGCCTCGCCTTTTTCGTTGAAGGCCTCGAGTTTCTTGATGTTTTTGGCAAAATTGCCCAGCTCATAGCGCCCGGGTCTCCAGGCCGGCAGCTGAAGTTCCAGGAAATCTTGTTTGAGTTCCTCCACAAACAAATCTATGTACACGTAATGTGAGGCCGGGTTTTTCTGGGTAAAGCTGTAAAGTATCATAATCTTCTTTGGGGTAAAATTAGGGATTTGCCTGCAGCTTTTTCGGATTTGAAACTTTGAATGATGTGTGAGACATTGTGAGACTATACAGCTTTAATAGGCTACTAAATAGATTTTCTTCAGACTTCAGAAAATCAATTGGAAATGAGGAATCAGAAATTAGAAATGCTCCAAACCTGAAACTTGTAACCAGTAACTTGTAACCCTTTTTGCCTCCCAGAATTAGGAATCAGAAATTAGAAATCAGAAATTATCTTGAAACTTGTAACCTGTAACTTGAAACCCTTTTTTGCCTCCCAGAATTAGGAATCAGAAATAAGAAATCAGAAATGCTCCCAAAACCTGAAACTTGTAACCAAACATTAAATACAGAATTAGGAATCAGAAATAAGAAATCAGAAATGACCTGAAACCTGAAACCCTTTTTGCCTCCCAGAATTAGGAATCAGAAATAAGAAATCAGAAATGCTCCAAACCTGAAACTTGTAACTTGAATCCCCTCTTGCCTCCCAGAATTAGGAATCAGAAATAAGAAATCAGAAATGCTCCAAACCTGAAACTTGTAACCAAACATTAAATACAGAATTAGGAATCAGAAATAAGA
>DAOMFS010000073.1:0-6295 GCA_035429925.1 Bacteroidia bacterium
AGATCACCGTGCTGCTTGGTGTAATAGTAAGTACCGGCGTGGCATTCACCGAAATGCTCTGCACCGCCGTGTCGGTGCAACCCGCGGCTGAACTTCCCGTGACAGTATAATTGGTGTTGCCGGATGGATTAACCGTATACACTGCTGTGGCCGGACCACTTGTCCAGGTGTAAGTATTGGCTCCCCCCGCTGTTAAAGTCGCTACCTGCCCTGAACAAATCACCGTGCTGCTCGGGGTGATATACACCACCGGCACAGTGTTAACCGTTACAGCCTGAGTGATATTGTCGGTACAACCATTCACGGCAGTGCCTGTAACGGTATAAGTTGCTGAACTGCCAGGGCTCAGTGTATATATGGCTGTACTGGGCCCTGATGTCCATGTATAAGTATTGGCACCACTTGCAGTAAGTGTAACCTGGCTACCTGCGCAAATGCTTGCGGCGCTGGCAGAAACGGAAAGGGAAGGACTGGCATTGACTGCGAGGGTATACACAGCACTAACAGAACATGAATTGGGGAGCGTTGCATTCACGGTATAAACAGTTGTCACACTTGGACTCGCGGCGAAGGTGGAGCTCACGGGTCCGCCCGCCCAGGTATAGGATGAAGCCCCGCTTGCCGTTAATGTCACCGTACTACCTGAGCAAATCACAGAATTAGTACTGGTAATGTTGATGATGCTGGTGCTTCCTGTGATTACCCCGCCTGGTGCCACCCAATTTGAAACGCTTCCTGATAATGCTGTGGCAACCAAGGTCCCGGTATTGTTGTTTCCCGAAGCGTCGGTTAAAGTGTTAACACCAGAGTTGACACTGCCCGCCAGACCCTGATTAAAGTGATAATTTCCCAAAAGACTTGGATCAGGATTGGCGATTTCAACCTTCATATAATTTGAAATCTCGCAGGCCGAACGCGCCACATTCCATACTCTCACTTCATCCATCTCACCTTGATAGAAATTGCCTTCTGGTACATTGGCAAAATAGGCTTCAGCACCCAGAATGGTGTTGTTGCCAATATAATCCACAGAATAGGTTGCACCGGCATCATTTGTCGACATCAAGTTACCATCCAGGTAAAGCATGGTATACTGACCATCAAAGGTAAGCGCCACATGATGCCATCCTCCGCCAATACTGGCCAATGGAGTGGTTACTATGGCATAACTTCCTCCCCTCCGAACCAAACCTGTGAGACAATTGCAGCCTACCTGGCCTGAGTTGGCGTTAAAAAGGGCATAACCTGATGCCTGTGTGTTTCCCAAAAAGGTTGGCCCAGTGACCCAACTCGACATGTTTAACCAAACCTCTGCTGTGAGAGCGTTGGTGGGCTTGAGTGCGGTACTGCCCATGTCGATATAATCATCGGTTCCGTCAAAAGAAAATGCGGCCCCGCTCTGGGCTTGATAAGACCTGCCTAGTAAAACCAGAAATAAGAGAATATACATCCGCTTTGCGGAAGAAGACAAGAGCTTTTTATGAAGGAATCGCATAATTTATAGAGCAGAATCTGGCAATCATCTCGTGTAAAAGGGTGTACCTCATCGAATTATTCTCATCCGGTTCGGACATCAGCCAGAAAAAAAACGCCCGGCCGAAAACCCTTAGCTTTCGGTATGAATTGCTTAACTTCTACGAATTAAATCGGGAAAAGTTGGCTTTATTTCCAAATTTAAGATGAAATCGCCAATTCGATACCTCTTCCAGCTTATATAACCGTCTTATACCCCTTTTTTATAGACAAAACAACCTGAATAAGACCCTGAATACATTTGTTAAATGTTCTGCTTGTGATTCAAATCTAAATTGCAAGTCAGGTAATCTAAAAGTATAGCAGGTTTTCTTAAGTTTACAGGAAAGTAAATTAAAATGACATATCAAGCGCTAAGATCAAAAATCACATTATTTGCAATCTTCTTTCTTTTCCTGGTCTGTATTCCGGTAAAAATGGAATCTCAGTCCTTATGTTGCGTCAGACAGCCCGCAGGCGAATCATTTGCCATGCTGGGCAAGGACCCTCAATTTGCACGGGCACATGATGAACCGGATTATTTTGTTCTCCCTGATCCCAAAGGCGTGGAATTGTTTTTTCCCTGCCAGGATGGCAAGCAGGGTCACGCTTATGAGCTCAAATCGCCCGAACCTTCAACACGCTACCTTATACTGATTCACGAATGGTGGGGGCTGAACGATTACATCCGCAAGGAAGCTGAGCGTTTACAAAGTCAGCTTGGTTCCGTAAATGTGATTGCCATTGACCTCTATGATCTCAAACAAAGCGCTAACCGTGACACAGCGGCCTTGTATATGCAGTCGGTGAAACCCGAGAGAGCCGAAGCCATCATACAGGGTGCGATCCGTTACGTAGGACCAGATGCCGAACTGTCAAGCCTGGGCTGGTGTTTTGGTGGAGGCTGGAGTCTGCAAACCGCTCTGCTTGCCGGAAAGCAAAGCCGTTCCTGCGTGATGTATTACGGGGCTCCGGAAGAGAACACAGAAAAACTCAAATCGCTCAACTGCCCTGTGTTTTTTGTTTGGCCTGAACAAGATAAGTGGATCAATAAGGAGGTGGTGGACAAATTTAAATCCAACATGAATACATGTAAAAAAAGCCTGGAGATAGTTTCTTACAACGCCGATCATGCCTTCGCGAATCCAAGCAACCCAAAATTCAATAAAGCCTTCGCCGAAGACGCTTCAGTCAAAGCCATAAAATTTATTCAGCACAACTGGTCACATGCCAAACATTAAAAGAACACTGATACTCTTCACCTGCCTGTTCAGCATCTGCCTCAGTGCCCAATTGAAGGTTTCCGGTATAAATGTTCCACTAGTGTTCAACAGTGGTGAAAATGCATTGATCCTGAACGGTGCGGGGGTTAGGGTAAAATATTTCATGGATATGTATGTAGGTGCCCTTTACCTGAAAAACAAATCGGGCGATGCTGCACGCATCATGGAAGCGGATGAGGCCATGTGCATGCAATTGCAAATCGTTTCCGGATTGATCACCAGTGAGAAAATGAACGAAGCGGTAGATGAAGGATTTAAGAAATCAACTGGAGGCAATACAAATTCCTTGCAAGCGAGGATAAATCAATTCAAAGCCGTATTCAATGAGAAAATCACAAAAGGTGATGTTTACCAGATGGTGTACCAGAAAAACAAAGGCACTCAGATTTATAAAAACGGAAAACTATCCTGCACCATACCCGGACTGGATTTTAAAACTGCGCTATTTGGCATTTGGCTCTGCAGACAACCAGCAGACTCAGGTCTGAAGCAAAAGTTGCTTAATCTTGACTGAGCCCTTTCAGAACCGCATGCCGATCACACACACATCATCTACCTGCTCCAGTTTACCTTTCCATGCTTCAAAGCTTGTTCTCAGTACCCTTTCCTGCTCTTCGCAGGCTGTCCCATACAAGGTGTTGAGCAAGTCATTCAGTTGCTTGTATTTGAATTTTTTGCCTTTTGGTCCGCCAAACTGATCCGCAAAACCATCGGTATACAGATACAGTTCATCCCCGGACTCACACTCAATCTCAAACTGGCGAAAAGCCTTCATCTGCTCACTGATCCCCACAGGCATCCGGTCTCGTTCCAATTCAACAAGATTGTTATCTCGAAGAAATAGCGGGCTGTTGTTGGCCGCAGCGTAGCAAATACGACCAGTGCCTTTTTTAATTCTGATAAGAATGCCATCAAACCCGTCCTTTTGGCCATCACCGCTGATCTGATCAATGAGTTTAGAACGCACATAACTGAAAATTTCCCCCGGTTCCAGCATATTTTTCTGACTTATGGCTTCGTTCAGGTATGAGATGTTAAGCAGGCTCATGAATGCGCCAGGTACACCATGTCCTGTGCTATCGCACACTGCAAGAAAAACAAACTCCGCTTTCTCAGCAAGCCAGAAATAGTCGCCGCTTACTATGGCTTTTGGCTGATAGAAAACAAAATGTTTCGGCAGTGTTTTCCGCATAAGTTCCCGGTTGGCCAGAAGCGTGAATTGTATTCTGCTCGCGTAATTGATGGAATCCAGAATCTCATTGTTCTTCAATGATAATTCAGCATGCTGCAATTCAATTTCTGATTTCTGCCGGGTGATCTCCCGCGTTTTTTCGTTCACCAAGCCATCCAGTTTATAGATGAGCTTATGCTGAGCTTCAAGCGCCTCAACCATGGCGGCGCGGATTTTCTCGCACACAAAGGCCGTCACCACTCCGGTTACAAGAATAAATACCGATTTCAGAATGATGTTCAGCCAGATCATCTCCTCCACGTGGAAATGAAGCTTCAGGTAGGCGCATATTAAACCGTATTCGAGTGCAGCGGTAAAACCTGCAAGAAAACTGAGCCTGAGGTCGAGGTTGAGCGAAGACAATACAATTAATATGAAATAGATGATAAACGGCGGTGAATTGAGAATTTCGTGTATCGGTAATTTTCCCTCCGAGCCTATCACAGTGGCCGCGGCCAACAATACAACAGAAGGAAATGAAATTTCAAGTACGGTCACGAGGTATGCCAGATTCCGGTTCAGTGCAGTTTGGCTGCGTTGATGTGACCTGAGCTTTCGCAGGTAAAGGAACTCAGAGATGGCTCCCAATAGTAAATAAAGCGGGGCCAGAATAATAAGCTTCGGGGATACAAAATTCAGCAGTGCGCTGTCCATGAGTTTCAGACTGGTCAGCACCAGTGTCTGCAGAACAAATATGGAAAAGAACAGAAAGAACAATATCCTGGTTTTCAGGATCTGATTTTTTATGACGGCAAGTGAATACTCAGGATCATTATCTTGCCTGGAGAACACGGCACGATTCATGTCCTAAATATACAGGAATATTAAAAGCGCGTACCGTTCAACAAACCAGTATGACGATAACGTTAAATCTGATCTTTTCCCCAGTTTTCATGTTCTTCAGAAGTCCATAGATCCGGAAAAAAGATGCGACGCTGGTATTGCGGAAGCATGTACTTTCTCCAGTCGCTGCCTCCTGTGGCTTCTGCTGTGCCCAGGTATTTGGCCGCTGCATGGTAATGCGCCATGACCCAGGTAATGTTCACGGTTTTGTCATAATGCCTCATTGCCTTCACCAGTTCCGGCTTGTTTTTAACCTCTGCTGGCAATTGCCTGAAACGTGCCCAGAGATTCCGGCCCTCGTAGTACTTTATTTTATCGAGAAAGGCGTTTTTGTAACGCGCTTCAAAGAGTGTGATCAGGGTATTCTTTTTACCAGTGCTGTGATCCTTACCGGCTGCCTGCCAGTATAAATGCTCATATACTTTTTCTGCCTGGGCGTCACGTTCGAAGTTTTCCCTGAATCGGCGGTCAACCAGATTGATCCAGTCAGTGGAAGCGAATTCGATGTGCCGGTACTGCGCACTCTGGAAACCACTCGCCGGAGTAAGCGTATTCCTGAATTTCATGTATTGTTCTTTTTCCATGCCATCGCCCATGATGCTGAAGGAAGAAGACAGCATGTCAAAATACCGGCTAATGCGTGTTAGTTTCTCCGTAAAAAATGCCGCATCCACTTGATCGTTTTCACTCACCTGCCTGATCTCCCACAAAATCATTTTAAAAAGCAGTTCATTAATCTGATGGTACATGATAAATACCATTTCATCGGGTTGGGTGGTTCGCTGCACCTGCAGGTTCAGCAATGCGTCGGGCAGGATGTAATCCCAGTATGTAATAGGCTGAGCCCAGATCAGACCCTCAAGGTGTACTTCCGGATTTTGCTCAATGGCTTTGAATTTTTCGTCTATTCGACGGTTCAGTTCTTCTCGGATTTCGTTCATGGTATAATGTGTAAAGACGTGAAATGAAAAGCGGACAAGCCTCGGGTCTCAGAAACCTGATGCGCTTGTCCGCCTTAAAATTAAGGGAATATTTATAATGTACCTCTTCTGGCTTGCTCGGCTTCAATAGATTCGAATAAAGCCTGAAAATTGCCCTTTCCGAAGCTCTTCGCGCCTTTGCGCTGTATGATCTCAAAAAATAATGTAGGCCTGTCTTCTACAGGTTTGGTAAAGATCTGGAGAAGATAACCGTCTTCATCCCGGTCAACCATTATACCCCATTTTTTAAGCTCATTAAGATCTTCTTCTATTATGCCTACCCTGTTCTTCACGGTGTCATAGTAAGTGCCCGGCACATACAGGAATTCCACACCGCGTTTGCGCATTTCAGAAATCGTAAATATAATATTGTCGGTAGCCACTGCAATATGCTGGCAACCTGCACCCCTGTAAAAATCGAGATATTCTTCTACCTGCGATTTCTT
>DAOMFS010000074.1:0-6154 GCA_035429925.1 Bacteroidia bacterium
TGGTGCCTGAACCGCCTATGCAGATCACCGTAGGCGTGGCCAGTGGGGCCAGTATCGGTGTATTCACCACCGTTACCCCTACCATGGCCTGAGCTGTGCAGCTGAGCGCCGATGTGCCGATCACTGTATAAACCGTTGTGGCACCGGGGAAGAAAGCTTGCCCGTTCGGTACCAGATTAGACCAGGTGTAAGTTGAAGCGCCGGAAGCTATGCAAGCCACCGTGTTGCCTGAACACACCGTGGGTTGGGTAATTGAAACGGTGAGACTGGGTATGGGATGAACTGAAACAGAAGTGACTGCAGTGGTTATGCCGCAGGCATTGTAACCGGTAACTGTATATGAAGTTGCCGTTGTGGGCTGGAAGGCTACACCATTGCTCACGCCTCCTGTCCAGCTGTATGAGGTTGCGCCGCTGGCCGTAAGCATTACCGTGTTACCCGGACAAATGCCACTAGCCGCTGTGGCTGTGTTGGCAACGGTGAGATTAGGTACTGCAGGATCCACTGATATCGTGATGGCAGCTGATGTAATGCAATTGGAGGGACTCATGGCCGTGAGACTGTAGGTAGTTGTGACACTAGGCGATTCCACAATGCTTGCCGCATTGCTTCCGGTGCTCCAGCTGTAATTGCTCACTGCATCAGTAGTTAAAGTAACTGAATTGCCGGCGCAGATGGCCCCATTGCTGTTGGTGCCTGCGGCATAAATAGCGATGGTGCACAAACGTGTGATAATCACTTTACCGTGTCCGGGGTTCACAGAAGGTGTGTTAACCTGGGATGTACCGCCGTTGTATGATCCACCGCCCCCACCGGTTGGGTTGTTGGTATTTGCAGCTGTTGTACCGCTCCTGCCACCACCACCTCCGGAAAAACCACCGCCACCGCCAGAACCCATGTTATCGGAGC
This sequence comes from Bacteroidia bacterium, assembly GCA_035429925.1. GTDB lineage: Bacteria > Bacteroidota > Bacteroidia > B-17B0 > Aurantibacillaceae > Aurantibacillus. The sequence continues at coordinate 910 of DAOMFS010000074.1, forward strand.
CACCGCCGCCACCGCCGCCAAAACCACCATCTCCACCTTCATCTGTGCCATCGTTATATCTGTTGCCACCAAAACCACCGTTGGCTGGTGTTCTGCCTCCATAGGCGCCGGTTGATCCAGGGGTATAAACATAATTGGTTGCATTATTACCACCTGTACCATTCGTGAGCCAACCACAACCGCCTCCGGCCCAGTAACTGCTTGAGCCGGTATTTTGCTGGCCGCCATTGCCATTAATGCCACCTGCACCGCCCCAAAGTGAAGCGTTTCCGTTGGTGGTGGCGTTGGCGCCATATAGTCCGATGTGACGTCCTCCGCCTCCACCGCCACCCGCTGCTACCAAAGGGAAGGGATCTGTAGGATTGATGTAGACGAATGTGCCTCCTCCACCACCAGTACCCACGTTATCAGCGGGAACACCTTGTGAGTCACCACCCTTTTGTCCGACCAAAATTTTGAGAACTGTGCCCAGGGTGAATGTGAAATTGCCGCTGATATAGGCGCCATTTCCACCGGGAAACCCGGGTGAATAAAGTTGAGTACCACCTGCGGCACCCCAGGCTTCGATTTTATAATTACCGGCTACAGGAATGGTAAAGGATTGTATGCCACCAGCTGCCACTACTGATCCATTCAGGTTGGTAGAGGCATAGGCCGTATTGATTTGTGCCTGCGATGGGCCTACTGAACCCGTTGCGCCCGCATTAGTGAACGTGTAGGACGTTTGGGCTTGAAAGAATGATCCCAGGAAAAACAAGAATGCGCTTAAGCCAGGTAAGGATAACCGAATAGATGTAATTTTTTTCATGCTTTTGAATTGATTGCGAAAAGTTAGGGAAAAATTACCAATTTAAGTTATTTTTAAGGTCAAAATAAAGAACAGTCTCTTGATAAAACCAGGTAATCGCAAATTTTTCGGACGTATGGGCTAAAGCATTGTATTTAAATCAGAAAGCCATAGATTTGAAATTCTGTCTGGCTGACTTCCCTTCAACATTTGTTGGGAAATTTAGCCGAAAAGGGGCCTAAAAAAATCTATCTTTGCAGCCAAATTTTAAGTATTCCTAATTGTTAAAACTCCGGCACAGATGAAAGACATTTTTGAAAAAATCAAAACCAACCTGGGACCTATAGGCGAGCACGCCAAAGAATCACACGGATATTTTACATTTCCAAAACTTCAGGGTGAGATTGATCCGCACATGGAGTTCAGGGGAAGAAAGGTTCTGAATTGGAGTCTTAACAATTACCTCGGGCTGGCCAATCATCCGGAAGTACGTAAAACAGACGCTGAGGCAACAGCTCAGTATGGTCTTGCATTGCCCATGGGAGCCCGCATGATGAGCGGTAACACCGACTACCACGAGCAATTGGAGAGAGAATTGTCTCAGTTTGTCCAAAAGGAAGACACCATACTTTGCAATTTCGGTTATCAGGCTATGGTGAGTGCAATTGACGCAGTGGTTGACCGCAGAGATGTGATCGTATACGATGCCGAAAGCCATGCTTGTATACTGGACGGTGTTCGACTGCATATGGGAAAACGGTTTGTATACAAACACAACGATATAGCAGACTGTGAAAAACAACTTGAACGGGCGGTAAAGCTTGTAGAGAATACGGGAGGCGGAATTCTGGTGATTACCGAAGGTGTGTTTGGCATGCGTGGTGACCAGGGCAAGCTCAAGGAGATCATTGCATTGAAGAAGAAATTCAATTTCCGTTTGTTTGTAGACGATGCCCACGGCATTGGTACCATGGGACCAAAAGGAGGAGGAACCGGTGAAGAGCAGGGTTGCCAGGACGGTATTGACATTTACTTTGGCACGTTCGCCAAGTCGTTTGCACTTATCGGTGGATTTATCAGTTCTACAAAAGAGATCATTACTTACCTGCGCTACAACATGCGCTCACAGATTTTCGCAAAAAGCTTACCGTTGCCTTTGGTGATCGGTGCATTAAAACGCCTGGAGCTCATGCGCAAGCACCCGGAGTACCGCAAGAAACTCTGGGACATTGCCAACAGTCTGCAAAAAGGGCTTGTAGCCGCAGGGTTTGACATTGGAGACACCAACACCATGGTGACACCGGTCTACATGCGCGGTTCGATTCCGGAAGCCACCAATATGGTGATAGACTTGCGCGAGAACTTTAATATTTTCTGTTCCATGGTGGTTTATCCGGTGGTGCCCAAAGGCATGATCATTCTTCGCCTTATTCCAACAGCAGTGCATACCGCCGAAGACGTGAAGTACACCATTGAGACTTTCAGCAAAGTGAAAGATAAACTTTACGGTGGACAATATGCCGCCGATAAGATCAAGGAAGGTTTTTCACAGGCTTTGTAAGGGCAGCATTGCTCATACTGAAAAATCCCTGCCCTGGCGGGGATTTTTTGTTTATAAATCAGGCAAAAGATTTTAGGATTGAGAATTAACTTAGGGGATTATGGCGAAAACAGAGGAGAAAGAAACCCCTTTGATGAAACAATACAACAGCATTAAGGCCAAATACCCTGATGCTTTGTTGTTATTCAGGGTTGGGGATTTTTATGAGACTTTTGGAGAAGACGCGGTAAAAACTTCAAAAGTGCTTGGGATTGTGCTGACCAGAAGAGCCAATGGCGCTGCTTCACACATAGAACTGGCCGGATTTCCCCATCATTCACTCGAATCTTACCTGCCGCGACTGGTTCGTGCAGGTTACAGGGTTGCTATTTGTGATCAGCTTGAAGATCCCAAAATGGTAAAGGGTATCGTGAAACGGGGCATTACAGAATTGGTAACACCCGGGGTTTGTTTTAACGATAAAATTTTAAACCACCAACAGAATAATTTTCTGGCTTCCATTCATCTCGAACAAAATGAAGCCGGTTTAGCACTTTGTGATGTGTCCACCGGGGAGTTTCTGGTTGGACAAGGCCGCCTGGATTACATCGAAAAAATGCTTCAGAATTTTGGTCCAAAGGAAATCATTTACGAGAAGAACAAAAGAAAGGCCGTTGAAGACTTTCTTGGTGAAAAAACATACAGTTTCGCGCTCGACGATTGGGCATTCGCTTACGACTATGGGTACGAGAGTTTAACCCGGCATTTTGAAACCAGCAGCCTGAAAGGTTTCGGCATAGAAGAGCATCACCTGGCCATCAGGGCCAGCGGGGCCATACTGCACTACCTGAACGAAACCAAACACGATAGGCTCAAACACATTTCAAAACTCAGCCGCATTGAAGAAGATGAATACGTGTGGCTCGACAAATTCACCATCCGAAACCTTGAGATTTACCAATCCAACAGCGAAAATGGCAAGAGCCTTTGCGATGTGATGGACCAGACTGTAAATCCCATGGGGTCGCGTATGCTGCGGCGCTGGCTGGCTTTGCCGCTTAAATCCATCCCGGCCATCAACGAACGTCTTGAAGCGGTCTCATACTATCTCAATCAGGAAGAGGAAAGAGCTGAACTGCGTGGGCTACTTAAGGAGTGCGGAGACCTTGAACGCCTGATCTCCAAGGTGGCTGCACAGAAAGTGAATCCCCGTGAACTCCTTCATTTGAAACGTTCTCTGCAGATCGTGTCAGACATTCGAGGGCGCCTTGAGAAATCGGGGAACGCATACCTGACACGTTTAAGCACACAACTTAGTCCATGTGAAGCGATGGTTGAACGCCTTGAGCGGGACTTGCAGGAAGACGCGCCGGTGAATGTTCTGAAAGGAAATGTGATCCGGTCTGGCGTGAACACAGAACTGGATGAATTGCGCAGTATCTCATTCAGCGGCAAAGATTACCTGATCCAGATTCAACAGCGCGAATCAGAACGGACGGGAATCAGCTCGCTGAAAGTGGCTTATAACAATGTGTTTGGTTACTATCTGGAAGTGACGCATGTACATAAAGACAAGGTGCCTCAGGACTGGATACGCAAACAAACCCTCAGCAACGCCGAGCGCTACATCACGCCTGAACTGAAAACTTATGAAGACAAGATCCTTGGGGCGGAGGAACGCATCGCGACACTTGAACAGGAGCTCTTCCTGCAATTGGTGAATGAACTTAGCGGGTATATACAATCCATTCAGAACAACGCCAGTCAATTGGCCCGGCTTGACGTGTACTGCGGATTTGCTCAGAACGCGCGTGAAAGACAATACTGCAAACCTGAACTGAACGATGGTTTTGCGCTCAACATCCGGGAAGGCCGGCATCCTGTGATTGAACAGCAATTACCGCCCGGCACCGATTATGTGAGCAATTCAGTTTATCTCGACAACGAGAAAGTTCAGATCATGATGATTACGGGCCCGAACATGAGCGGTAAGTCCGCCCTGCTCCGGCAAACGGCGCTCATTGTACTGATGGCCCAGGTGGGTTCATTTGTGCCGGCCGAACAGGCCGAACTGGGGCTGGTCGACAAGATCTTCACACGTGTTGGCGCTACAGACAACATCAGTTCGGGTGAGTCTACCTTTATGGTGGAAATGAACGAAACCGCGAGCATACTCAACAATCTTAGCCCAAGAAGTTTGATCCTGCTTGACGAGATCGGAAGAGGAACTTCTACTTATGATGGTATTTCTATAGCCTGGAGCATAGCTGAATACATTCACAACCAGGATGTGAACCGGGCTAAAACCCTCTTCGCCACACATTATCACGAGCTGAATGAAATGAGCACCTTGTTTCCCAGGATACACAACTACAATGTATCGGTGAAAGAAAGCGGGAACCGGATCATTTTTTTAAGGAAGCTGGAAGAAGGCGGAAGCGAGCACAGTTTTGGAATTCATGTGGCCAGAATGGCCGGCATGCCGGGGTATGTGGTTGAGCGCGCCGGAGAAATACTGAAGAAACTGGAAAAAGAGCACGAATTTGAGTTTGAAACAGATGACGATCTTCTGGTGAATGGTTCCGGAAGCAGTTTGAGTACCAAGAAGAATAAGAAGGAGGTCCAGCTGAGTTTTTTCCAGCTGAGTGATCCGGTATTGCAGCAGATCAAGGAGGACATTCTGAAAACAGATATCAATACGCTTACACCTGTAGAAGCCTTGTTAAAGCTGAATGAAATAAAGAAACTGGTTGGGGATTAAGGCATAGTGGCATTCTAATTTTTTCGGGGTATTGTTTTGAAAAATTAAAATAATAAGTACATTTGCAAGCCCATTTAGGATGTGGCCGTTCTTTAATAGAAAAAGCGAAAGTAGCTCAGTTGGTAGAGCGTAACCTTGCCAAGGTTAAGGTCGCGGG
>DAOMFS010000075.1:0-5373 GCA_035429925.1 Bacteroidia bacterium
AAATTACAATGTGGCGCCAATAGCGGTAACCAGCCAGGACCAGGCCGCCCAAAACAGGATGACGATTTCGGTCAATGTCAAGTACAGCAATAAATTCGACGCGACTAAAAACTTCGAGCAATTGTTCACGCGTTTTGCCGATTACGACAGTAAACTTAATGTAGCCACTGAAGAACCACGGCTGGTTGATCAGATCTACAAACAAATCACAGAAGACATTTTCTATAAAGCCTTTAACAATTGGTGAAGTGCTCAACCAGGACATGATGAAATATATGCTCGCGCCTCAGTCTCTGAAACAGGAGGATTTGAGCCGTTTGCAGAAACTGGTTCTGGACTTTCCGTATTTCCAGCCGGCCCATCTGTTGCTGAGCATTGCAGCCCGGATGTGGGATGCCACCGTGTTTCAGCAAAGCCTGCACCGCACGGCACTTGTGGCTACCGACCGGAACCATCTGTATAATCTGATACAGGACGCCGAAAGATCAGCACTTGTTAACGGAACAACTGCAAAAACAGAGGAAGGCGACAAGCGGAAGAATGCGGATGAGAACCAGGCCATCATCCTGCAGGAACTTGAGCTTGTGAATTCGGCCCAGGCCAGAACGGAATCTGTTGAAATGCCTGAAAAGCCGGCGCAGCAGGCGGAAGTAGTTCCGGACCCTGACCAGATCATGGAGAATGAGATCCTGAAACAGCGCACAGTGGCTATTGTGGAAAAAGAGATCATCCAAAAGGAAACCACAGAAGTTGCCAGGGAAGCAGATATGAGTGGTAAAAGCGGAAGCTTTGCCGATTGGCTGCATCTTCTGAAACAAAGCCAGGGTATCCCGCTTCAGGAACGCAAGCGGGAAAAGAATCAGGCTGAAGCCCCTGAGCCTGTCCAAAACAAAGAGACTGGCACAACTGATGTGCAGAAAGAACGTCAAAAACAAAAACAAAGGGCCCTTATCGACAAGATCATAGAGAGTAGCCCGGGTGTAATCAGGCCGAAAGAAGAGGCCAAATTTTTTACACCTGAAAAAAAGGCCAAAGAAAGCCTGCTGGAGAATGAGCACCTGGTTACCGAGACCCTGGCAAAGATCTATGCCATGCAGGGGAATATCGCCAAAGCCATACGTTCGTACGAAATTTTAAGTTTGAAATATCCCCAAAAAAGTGCTTACTTTGCGTCCCTGATTCAAAACCTGAAAAACAACACCTGACACATGATCTTTTCGATTTTAACCATTCTTGTTTGTGTACTGCTTACACTTGTAATTCTTATTCAAAACTCCAAAGGCGGAGGCATTCAGAGCCAGTATGGCGCGGCTACCCAGATCATGGGTGTGAAACGCGGTACTGAGTTCATTGAAAAAGCCACCTGGGGACTGGCCATTACCTTGATCCTGCTAAGTGTTCTGATGACACCCAAAAGCAGCATGATCAGCTCGGAAGAAGAGAGCGGTTCCGTAGCTAAAAAAAGAGCACAGAGCGCCGTGAGTATCCCTCAGCCGGCCACTCCCAACCAGGCACCTCAACAAGCCCCGCAGCAGGCACCTCAACAGGCACCTCCTTCTAACCCCTGATTATAAACACATTTCAACAGGAAACCATCCCCTTGCGGATGGTTTTTTGTTTTATAACTTCGGCCAAAATTCCCTATGCAGGTTTTTAAGTTTGGCGGGGCCTCGGTGAAAGACAGCCTCTCGGTTCGCAATGTGTTGTCCATCCTGCAAAAGCACGCCCAGGAACCCACTATTGTTGTGGTGTCGGCCATGGGCAAGACCACCAACCTGCTGGAAGCCATCAGCAAGGCGTATTTTTTTAAGGAAGGAGATGCCCAGAGCCTTTTTGAGGAACTTAAATCCTACCATCTGAATATTGCGTCAGACTTGTTTTCTGACCCAAGTCACCCGGTGTTTGAGGAGCTGAACAACGTGTTTGTTGAACTTCAATGGGCTGTTGAAGAAGAACCCTCCTATACCTTTGATTTTCATTATGACCAGATCGTTAGCCAGGGCGAAATTCTTTCCACAAAAATTATTGCCGCCTTTCTCAATGCATCGGGACTTCAAACAAAGTGGCTGGATGCCAGGGGACTGATTCAAACCGACAACACTTACCGTGAAGGCAAAGTAAACTACGAGCTCAGCGAACGTCTTGTGCAATCGGAGCTTATTCCCTGTTTCAATGCCAATGCCTTTGTACTGACCCAGGGGTTTATTGGTGGCACTTCGGAGAATTTCAGTACCACGCTGGGGCGGGAAGGAAGTGACTACACGGCGGCTCTGCTTGCCTATTTCACCGATGCGCAGCGGGTGGTTATCTGGAAAGATGTAGCCGGGGTGCTCAACGCCGATCCTAAATACTTCAGGAACACCAAAAAAATTGATGAGTTAAGTTACCACGATGCCATTGAACTGACATACTATGGCGCTTCGGTGATCCATCCCAAAACCATCAAGCCGCTCCAGAACAAGGGCATTCCGCTTTATGTAAAATCCTTCCTTGATCCTGGATCCTCCGGCACGGCGATAAAAGAAGGAGATATGCGGTATCAGGTAAGCTCTTATATTTTCAAAACCAAGCAGATTCTTCTGAGCATTCAGGCCAAGGATTTCAGTTTTATTGCCGAAGACAACCTGAGCGAAATTTTTAATCTCCTGTCCAAATTCAATGTACGCGCCAACATGATGCAAAATTCCGCCATCAGTTTTTCGCTTTGTGTTGACGATGAAGCACACAAAATTCAAAGCCTGCTCAGTGAGTTGCAGAAGCAGTTTAAGGTTCTTTACAATTCGGGCGTGGAGTTGATGACGGTGCGGAATTACAACCAGGACATACTGGATAAACTCACCTTGAATAAAACCATCCTTCTCGAACAGAGGAGCCGGCACACCTGTCAGTTGGTGATGAAGTGACTTTACGGTTCTTGTTTAAAGTTACAAGTTTCAGGTTACAAGTTACAGGGTGCTTTAACTGGTTTTGCCTGAGAACTTTGAACGGAAGCAAGGTGAATTTAGCGTTTGGTATATTGTTCTTCGTAGTAGTGTGTGTACTGCCCAGAAGTCACATTGTTAAGCCATTCTGCGTTGTTCAGGTACCAGTCCACCGTGCTGTCAAGTCCTTGTTCAAAGGTTACAGAAGGTACCCAGCCCAGGTCGTTTTTGAGTTTTGTGGCGTCTATGGCATAACGCAGGTCGTGCCCGGCGCGATCGGTCACAAAGGTGATCAGTTTTTCGTTGCTGCCTTCAGGGCGGTTCAGTTTTTTATCCATGATGCGACAGAGCAGGCGAATGACGTCGATATTGGTCCATTCGTTGTGTCCGCCGATGTTGTATGTTGAGCCCGGCAGAGCCTTGTGGAATATCACATCAATGGCGCGTGCATGGTCAATCACGTAAAGCCAGTCCCGCACATTTTCGCCTTTGCCGTAAATAGGCAGGGGGCGGTTGTGAAGAATGTTGTTGATGCAGAGGGGTATGAGTTTCTCAGGGAAATGGTTAGGACCATAGTTATTGCTGCAATTCGAGATCACTGCGGGCAAGCCGTAAGTATCGTGGTAGGCGCGTACAAAATGGTCGCTGCTGGCCTTGGAGGCGGAATAAGGGCTGTGGGGATCATAGGCGGTTTCTTCGGTGAACATGCCGCTTTCGCCCAGGGCGCCGTAAACCTCGTCAGTGCTCACATGGTAAAATCGCTTAAAAGGACCAGTGGCTTTGTTGTAGAGCGATTTGGAGGCGTTAAGCAGATTCACAGTACCGATCACATTGGTCATCACAAACTCAAGCGGATTGGTGATGCTACGGTCCACATGGCTTTCGGCGGCGAGGTGGATAATGGCCTGGTATTGTTCGTGCGCGAAAAGGTGGTTGATGAAATTGGCGTCAACGATATCGCCTTTGATGAACTTGTAATTCGGGCTTTGTTCTATATCACTGAGATTGGCCAGGTTGCCAGCATAGGTGAGCTTATCGAGGTTGTGTATGGTGTAATTCGGGTATTTGTTCACGAATAAACGTACAACGTGCGAACCAATGAATCCGGCTCCTCCTGTGATCAAAATCTTCATGTTCAGATGCTTGGGTTAATAATTTGCGTAAATTTATTAGAAATACCCGACGCATGGGCAGATTTTTATTTTTTTGGTTTTTCCTTCATTTGTTTTGCAAAAGCAGCGGACAAATGCTGCAACTCTTTGAACACAGGTATCGGGACATTATTGAAGGAATGGTATGTATAAACCACAAGAGTTATTACCTGGAAAGGGTAGATTTTCCATTTCAGGATGCCTTATTTCTTGCAGGTGTAAATGAAAATGGAATTCCATGCCTCAAAAAAAGCCTTCTCAATGGAAATTCAAGTTTCCTTTCAGGTTCCAGGAAAATTCTAAAAACAAAAGACAATCATTTACTGTGTATGTATAGAAATGCACAAAGCTGTGACGTTGGCGGAAATAGTATATTCATGTCAAAGTTGGATACTAACGGTAATTTTATTTTCACTGTTCCCATCACCCTGCCAAGTAGCCCATGGGATATGACTCAGTATACCGACAGTACTTATTATGTTCTTTCAAGCACCGTATTAAGACACTATTCAAAAAGTGGTCAATTTATCAATGACAAAGTGTTTACTGCAACAAACTTTTATTGTTTGTCTGTATTAAACAATGGTCATTTGTTTCTTTCAAATCAGACAGATTATTGTGAGATTGATACAGCAGGAAACTTTATTCAAATAGTACCTGCCAATACGTTTATTAAAAAACTGAAACAGACATCTTCTGGTAAAATTTTCGGATTGACCACAAGCGGTCAGTTATATAAATTTTCGGCTAATTTTTCGATTCTGAATCAATCCCAATTGCCAGGAATAACTATTACTGATTTTGTTTGTCGTGACGATACAGTGTATCTAACAGGTTACATCAACAGCAATACGGTCCCATATTACGCTAAAATGACAGCAAATCTGAATCTGGTTTACCAAACTTCAAATACTCTCAGCAATATTCTTCCTTTGGGTATTGATCTGAGTTCCGATGATCTAGTCAATATTTCAGCACGTTCTTCCTGTGCAGGGAATTCTTTCGCCAGGGCATATTTTAGATTTCCAATGAACGGAGATTTTACTGAGTCCAATGATGTCGGTGTAGTTTCATTCACCGCAACACAACTTACTCATCTGGGAGGTTACTTTTTTAATGGGCAATTTGATGTAGAAGTCAGAAATTATGGCAATCAGCTTGTTAGCGGATTTAATTTGAATTCTGAACGATCGTACATAATTTGTATGGACAGTTGGCAAAAATGGTATGATACTATTCTGCCTCCTGGTTCTTCCGTTATTGTTCACACGGGGTCGTTGAATTTAAGCAGTCCTGTTTGG
>DAOMFS010000076.1:0-4689 GCA_035429925.1 Bacteroidia bacterium
TGACTATTCTATGAACGCTACCGGCAAAATCAATGTTCAAACCGAGAACATTTTCCCTATTATTAAAAAATTCCTCTACAGCGATAACGAAATATTCCTCAGGGAGTTGGTTAGTAACGCCGTAGACGCCACCCAAAAACTTAAAGCCCTCTACAACCTCGGAGAAGCCAAAGGTGAGCTGGGCGACCTGAAAATCGAGATTGAGGTGGATAAGAGCTCCAAAACCATTACCATCAAAGACAAAGGGATTGGTATGACCAAGGAGGAGATCGAAAAATACATCACGCAGATCGCCTTCAGCGGAGCGGAAGAATTCGTGAATAAATACAAGGATAAGGTCGATAAGAACATGGTCATTGGTCACTTTGGCCTTGGCTTTTATTCGGCCTTTATGGTGGCAAAAAAGGTGGAGATCTTTTCGCTTTCCTACAAAGAGGGCGCTAAGGCTGTGCGTTGGGAATGCGATGGAAGTCCTGAATACTCGATGGAAGAGATCTCCAACCGAACCCAGCGCGGTACAAATATTGTGCTTCACATCGCAGAGGATTGCGAAGACTACCTCGAAAAACACAAGATAGAGGGCCTGCTACACAAATACTGCAAATTCCTGCCGGTAGAAATCAAATTCGGCACCAAAAGCTCGTGGGTGAACAGCGGGGAAAAAGACGACAAAGGGGAAGAAAAGCAAAAGGAAATTCAGGTAGACAATATCATCAACAATCCGAATCCGGCCTGGACCAAAAAGCCCACAGAGCTAAAAGACGAGGATTACAAGACCTTCTACAGGGAATTGTATCCCATGCAGTTCGAAGATCCGCTCTTTCATATTCACCTGAATGTGGATTATCCTTTTAACCTCACAGGGATATTATACTTCCCTAAACTCAGCAATAAGCTCGAACTGCCCAAGGACAGGATACAACTCTACTGCAACCAGGTATTCGTTACGGATAATGTGGAAAATATTGTACCCGATTTCCTGACCCTTTTACGCGGGGTGATCGACAGTCCGGATATTCCTCTGAATGTTAGCCGCAGCTACCTGCAGGCTGATTCCAACGTGAAAAAGATCTCTTCGCATATTACCAAAAAAGTGGGCGATAAACTCGATGAAATGTTCCGCAACGAAAGAGAAGATTTTCAGAAGAAGTGGGACGACATCAAGATCTTTGTTGAATACGGCATGATCAGCGATGAAAAATTCTACGAGAAGGCTGTCAAGTTCGCACTCTTTAAAAACACAGATGGTAAGTACCACACCTTTGAAGAGTATGAAAACCTGGTTAAACCACTTCAAACCGATAAAGACAAAAAAGTAGTTTACCTCTACGCTACAAACGTGCATGACCAGCATGCTTATATAGATGTAGCGAAGAGCAGGGGATACGATGTGCTGCTGATGGACACCATGCTGGATCCGCATTACATCCAACACCTGGAGACCAAACTTAAAGACATTTCTTTTGTACGTGTGGATTCGGATACTGTTGACAAACTTATCCGTAAGGAAGAAAATACAGTAAGCAAACTGAGCGAAGATGAACAAAAGCAAATCCGGCCGGTTATCGAGGGAAGTGTGAACAAGGAGCAATTCTCTGTAAATTTTGAGAACCTCAGTGAAAGTGATCCTCCCATGATCATCACCAGGCCTGAATTCATGAGACGTATGAAAGATATGCAGCAAATGGGCGGGGGCGGAATGGGTTTTTACGGAAACATGCCGGATATGTATAATCTGGTGGTTAATTCAAACCATCCGCTCATAACCAGAATCCTGCATGAAAAGGACGCCGAAAAGCAAAAGGAACTTGCCAAACAAGGGGCTGACCTTGCTTTACTTTCTCAGGGATTACTGAAAGGAGAAGAGTTGACACGTTTCATCAAGAGAAGTGTGGAACTGATCTGAAAGAGCTGAATTCTGAAAGGCCGGAACGGAGAGCTTCCGGCTTTGTTATTTTAACGCGAAAGTAATGCGTTGGCTTCAGCACCGTAAAGTTTCTTGCCGTCGAGATACACAACGATGAAGGCATCGGTAATGCCCAATTTCACAGCTTCATCCTTAAGTTCCTTGGCAAAGCGGGCACTTTTGAAGTTACCGATGTTGTATACAAACAAGCCGTTTAATTGTTTGTTTTCGATGGGCCAGTTGCGAATTTGGGAGAACCGGGCAGCTACATCATTAGGCACTTGCTTGCTAAAGGCCCCGATCTGAACTTTGAAACTTAAACCATCTTCCGTGTTCTTGATTCCGTTTTCTTCAGTGGCTTCAGGATAAGTGCTGACAGCATTGGTAAATGGTTTTACATTGGGGTCCGCAGGTTTGATGTCAGGAACAACAGATGCAGGGGAGGGCAGGCCAGGAAAAACAATAGGATTTTCGGCTTCCATGCGTATGCTCGGGTCGTTGGCCTGTTTGCTCCGGGCTTCGGAATATGGTATGCTGCTGCCATTCAGGTAAGCACCAATGAAGGCATCGCTGATACCCATTTCTACCACGCGGTTCTTGTCGCTCAACACCTTCACACTGTCGTTGTACATGCCGGCAGTGTATCTGTAAAGCCCACTGGGTAATTGCTTGGTGTAAATCGGTTGCAGGTTCATCAAACTTTGTTTTGTGGCCTGCCGACTATAAACTCCTATCTGAATGGTGTAAAACAAACCGTTGATCTTCTCGATTTCACTGGCCACCTGCGCAAGATCCTGTGGGTTTACGGTTTGGTTTTGTTCAGAAAGGATGTCCTTGGCAATGTTTACGTTGGCCGTGATTCCCGCGCTTTGCGGGGCATTCAGGTCTACCGTTTTACCTTCCTGGTTAAGCATGCTGATGGCTTCGCTTGCTGATATGCGCTTGCCGTCGAGATAGGCTACTACAAAGGCATCGCGATAACCCAGTTTTCTCAGATCGTTCTTCACAGCGTTGGCTTGTTCAATTTTTTTGAAATTTCCTGCAGTGTACCTGAAATAACCGGTCCTGGTCGTTTCTCCGTTAACGGGGCTAAGACCCTTGAAGGTGTTGTTTGGTAATTGTGTCCTGAAAGCTCCGATTTGCACCCTGAAGGATAGTCCTTTTTCCGTTGGGGCGTTAAAAGGTATGGGTTTGGCAGCGCTGTAAGCATTTCCTTTAACCACTTCCAATCCCTCAATCACCAGTGCGTCACCACCGTTTTCCTGCCCAGGCGATCCCTGGTTGATGGTGTTGCCTATTTCTGTCAGTGAAGCCAGATCTGAGCCTTTGGAGTTCATTTTTCTGCTGCTTGCAGGCAACAAGGCGTCAAGCTGAACCAGTGCGGCATGTCCGAGTTTGGCGGCCTGGTTCATCTTCTTGGCTTTTACTGCCGGATCACTTTCCTTTGAAGCTTCCAGCAAGAGCTGTTTGGAATTTTCATTCAATCGCTCTGCATTTTGTTTCACAGCATCCTGTTCAGCACTCAGTTGGGCCGGAACCTGTGACCTTGAATTTTCAAATTCAAGGGTAAAGGCATTCGTCAGATTGGTGAGTTCGTTTATCTGATCTGTCGCCAGCTCATTCTCGCGGGCTGAATAATCCTGTGGCGCCTGCATCATGGCCTTCACCGTATCAGGTGAAAGCGGGTTGACTATATAGTCAGGATATTTGATTCTAAGGCTTTCAATCAATTCTTTCTGTTTTTTGATGATCTCCCTTTCCTTTTCATCTACATTGCTTAATGCGCCAAGTTGGGCAGAACGGTTTGGCAAACCGGCAGCCTCTTCCTTGAGTTTGGATATCTGTGCATTCAGGTTTTGAATGTCAATATTCAGTTGATCCTGAGTGGCATCCAGTTTTTGGTTGTCAGCACCAAGCTTTGATTTCAACTCTGAAAGGGCTACATCATTGGTTTTGTAATCGATGTCGAATGCTTTCTGATTGATCAGGGTAGATAAAAAGCGCTGGTTCAGGGATTGGTTTTCTAAGGCCCTGGCCTCTGCCATAAGTCCCGCTTTTTCATTTTCAGGTGCAGAACCGGCAGAGCGTCTCTTCTCAAGTGCAAGTGCGGCGGTTTGCTCAGATTCGTTGTCTATATTGTCCGCGTTTTGCCTCAGCATCGCAGGATCCTGCGTATTCTCAAGCATTGTGCTCAGGGTTTCCATATTCTTTTTATTGTCCCTGATATTCATCTGTTCGGTTTCGATCCGCTTCAGGTTCTTTAATGCAGAACCACTGGCCGCATAGGCCTGTTCGTTTCTCAATCCTGTGTTTTGAAGGTCCAGATACACCAGCAGATCTGCAGTGCTGGTGTCTTTTTGCACCAGCGAATCCGGATTAAGGAGCAATAAGGGTGGTGCTGCAGTACCCGGATTTGTAGCAGTAAGGGAGGTTTCGTTTGCAGCAACACCGGTTGATTCGGTAACCTGTGGGGTTTGGCTTGGGGTAACAACTGCTACAGGCGGCGGGCCGGACAAAGCAGCAACAGAAATATCCGAAACAAGTTTGTTTAGCTGAGAAATGGCGGCGTTTTGTTTTCTGGTGGCGTTAACCAGGCTGCTGAGTTTTTTGGAAGGCTCTGCGGCCTTTTCGGAATTGCTTTTGAATACAGCAGCTTCTGTGAGTTTTTTGCCGGCTGATATTTGCTGGGATTTCAAAGCCGGTATATTGTCAACCAGCGTCTGATTCGCACTGATAGTGGTCAGGAGTGAGGCAATTTCCGCTTCATTGGCCTCGAATAGTTT
>DAOMFS010000077.1:0-4689 GCA_035429925.1 Bacteroidia bacterium
CCTACTCAGCTGGTGGCGATTTTAATTTCTACAACGGGGCATGGAATACCAGTGCCGGTATGCTGGTGATTAACGATCGTTCGGGTGCTAACCTCAATGTCAGCAAAATACTGCCCTCATTCGCCTTGCACCGAAAGATTCTGGGTTTTCAGGTTCACGCCGGTTTACAGCCGGGCATCGTCATCAAATCCTATGATTTTTACAAAAACACCTATCCCAACCAGTTTAACTGGAGTACCGGTCAATATGAAAATACCCTGCCTAATTTTGAGAAGAATGTGCAGCAGAATTTCACAATTCTTGATGTGAGCGCCGGTTTGGGGCTCTCCCGGCGTTTCGGAAAAATAGAACCCGAACTGTCTTATGCCTGGTTTCATCTCAATAAACCCAAAGAAAGTTTTCTGCAGCAGAACAACCAATTGCCTGTTCGGCAGATGGCCAATGTGATCCTGCGCTACTATGCAGGCAAACACCTTATTCTGGAAGGACACAGTATGTATGGTTATACCTCTGACGTGAGCAACTGGGTTAGCGGACTTAATGCGGAAATTGTGTTACAGCAAAACCCGCTTTACAGAAATTCATTTTTTGTAGGGGTCATGTGGAGAAATGGTATGGATCGAAATCCAGATTCTGGGATAATCACAGCCGGGATCCGTTATATGAAATACACCCTGGGTTTCAGTTACGACATTACCATTTCTGAGTTAAAAACTTCAGTAGATGCAAAAGGTGCATTTGAAGTGGCGCTGATCTACAAAGCCTTTAACAATAAATTGCAAAAACGTGAAATAAACTGTGAACGCTATTAAACTCTTTATTGTCCTTGTTTTCACAGTTCAGGTTTTTTCAGCCCAACAAGATAGTACTTTGCTGAAATCTGCCAACGCAAAAGCTTTGAAACGCCTTGGTCAGAATGCCATGAAGCAGAAAGATCCTTCAACAGCAGTCTTTTATCTCGAATCGGCGGTTCAGAAGAACAAAAAAGATGCTGATGCAAAATTCCTGCTGGCTATGGCTTACCTCGAAACGAGGGATTACGAGCGTTCACAGCGCATGTTTCTGAATGCCTATACCAGCGATGGAAAGAAAGTGCCAGAAGCCTTGTTTTATCATGCCCTGATGCAAAAAAGCAACAGCATTTACGACAGCGCTTCCCTGAACTTCAGGAAATTCAAAAAAATATACAAGGGCAAAAACAAGGTGTTGAAGAAACGTGCTATGAGGGAGAGTGTATTCTGCGACTCTATCAGCAAGGTGCTCGCGATAAAGAACAAAGTATTTGTACAGCATCTCGATAGCAGCATCAATAAGGTGAATACCGAAGGCGCGCCTTTACCAATCGGAGACAATACCATGGTATTCACTTCTTTGCGCACAAACAAAAAAGAATTTATTTCAGAGGACGAGCCAGAGCCGCCTATCAAGCGAAAACTCTATGTGGCCTCGCGTATAAACAACAACTGGAAATTTCAGGGTGAATTTGGAGAAGTGTTTAACGATGATGATTTCAACACAGGCAATGCCTGCCTGAACCCGGAAGGCAATCGCTTGTATTTTACGCGTTGTAAGGAAAATCAGAAAGGCGAAATGATTTGCGCCATTTACGTGTCTGAAAAAAACGGGGCTTCCTGGTCAGAACCTGTGAAGTTGCCAAAGGAGATCAATCATCCTAAGTACACTTCCACCATGCCTGCAGTTGCAAGCGATCCGGCAAAAGGTAATGAAGTCTTGTTTTTTGTGAGCAACAGAAGCAAGGGAAAAGGCAAACTCGACATCTGGTATTCCGTGTATGTCAAAAAAACGGGGACCTTTAAAGCGCCTCGTAATGCCGGAATTAAAATCAACTCAACGCAAAATGAAATCAGTCCCTTTTTTGACAATTCCACACGCACCCTGTATTTCAGTTCCGATGGTCAGGGAGGACTGGGCGGTTACGATATTTTCCGATCCAAAGGTAATGGCAGCAAATGGGAGCAGCCCGAGAACATTGGCCAACCTTACAATTCAGGAGCCGACGACATCTACTATACGCTTTCGCCTAACCGAAAAGAAGGCTTTTTTGTGAGCAACCGCAAAGGCGGTAACGCCCTTAAGAACCGAACCTGTTGTGATGATATTTACAGCTTTAAGAAAACGGATTTTGTAAACGTGGATCTGTTTGGGCATGTGAGTGAAATGACCGACGCTGATGAAAAGATTAAGGATGCTGTGGTTGAGATCTATATCAAGGACAATTCAAACGGTGAGAAATTTCTGGTGAGCACGGTGTTGACAGATCGTAACGGGCGGTATTCTGTCAAACTCGAACCCGGAAATCAATATTATCTACATGCCAAAAAGGATGATTTTTTCGGCACAAGCATGGAGGTGAGCACCATGTCCATCACTACATCAAAGACCATCCGCCAGGACCTGCAATTGATCAGAAAACCAAAAACGGCTGTTCGTTTACCGGATGTCCGCTATAAGTCTGACCGCTGGGAACTTACAACAGAAGCCAAGCTTTTGGTTGATTCATCATTGTACAGGATGATGGTAGAAAACCCGGAGGTCATCATCGAAATCCAGGCTCATACCGACAACCATGGCTCAGATTCTTACAACCTGAAATTATCGCAAAAAAGGGCTGAAGGCGTGGTAAATTACCTAATTAGCAAAGGCATTGATGAACGACGTCTGAGGGCAAAGGGATTTGGTGAAACCATGCCTCTGGCTCCCAATGAATTTCCCGATGGAAGAGATAATCCTGAGGGTAGGGCGATCAATCGCCGCACGGACTTTAAAATCGTTGGTGTAGTGGATGCAGAACTGCTGGATCAGTCAGAGATTAAATGAACACCTTAATTTTCGATGATCCGGTCTTTTAATCTTTGTTCGGTGCGTACAATGTGCAGGAGGAAGTTCACGACGTTCAGCAAATGGTTTTGCTGATCAGCAGCGGTGATCAGCCTGTATTTTTCAGGATTACTCAGTTGCAGATCCGCAGCAACCGAATAAAGTTTAAGTTTAGTTACAGTATCATAATCAATTAGCTTGTCCTGAACAGTATTGTAATAGTTCACCAGAGCGTCCTGCAAGTTGTTGAGCTGAATTTTGGGGTCGTTTCCAAGTGGTTCTATGAGACCGGCGCCATACAGCTTAGGTTTTAGTATGTCTTTGAAGGCTTTTAAACGGAAAAGGCTTACACCTTCAACCAGAATATCCATGCTTCCGTTTTCGTATGTTTTAAGTATTCGGTTAATTCTGATTTCAGAGCCGTAGTTTTTCATGTGTCCGCGCTCCACGTAGGGAATGCCAAATGACGCGTTGTTCCGCAGGCAATCCTCAACCATCTGGCGGTAGCGTTGCTCAAATATATAGAGCTTGGTGCTTTCACTCGGAAAAAGAACCAGGTTGAGCGGAAACATCGGTAAGGTGAGTTGATTCGTTTTCATGATACAGATATTTACAAGAACCTTGCCGCAGAAATTCGTTTACAATTTTTGACAACCGGTCTTTCAATTGATAAAACGAAATGGCAGGTTTAAGCGTTGGGTGAATCTTTTCGGGACTTACGAACTCTTTTTCAGCCTTAGGACGTCACGCCAAGACATTAATTTTCTTGATTTTCTGTGACTTACACTTAAATAAGCCATTTTTCTGCGCTAAAATCAAAGCGTATAAGCAGGAAAAAAAATGAGTAAAGGGGCTCCCCTGCTGAGTATAGTTTAAACGAAAAAATAACCTGAACGATAAGGTACTCAGATCTCGCATCAGAATTTACTTCTGAGACGGGCTGATTTACGCTGCTTCTTGAAAATATAACTGATTGAAACCTCCAGACTCATAAATGAATCCTTCTTTTTATCCCCGCGTTGTGCGGGTGTACCATCCGAAGCCGGACTGGTGGCGCCGGTAATAAGTCCAAGATTAGGGTCGGCCATTTGAGCTGAGAGGGGCCCGTACGCGGCGCTGAGCTTTTGTGGATCGTAATACACTGTACTCACATCATCAATGTAATCCGTGAAGGTGATGCGATGCGAAAATTCAAGTCCAACCGACCAAACCTTGTTAATGGTGAGCTTGTAATACATGCCCAGGGGTACGCTCACGCTGAAATTGGAGTATTGTTTAGGTCCGCCGGGTAAGCCCTGTCCCTCCGTGTGCAAGGGTCTGAGCTTATAAACATTTCCGCTTGTCTTGTCTTTCCCCTTAGGGTTGTAATAGAAACCGCCTAACCCTGCGAATAAAAAAACGTTGTGTGTGAAGTTCTTACCCTTTCCGTAGTTCTTCCGGATGCCGTATCTGTTGCCACCCCGCCGTGTACTCTGATATCCGAACTCAAGTCTTCCCGACAGTTCATATATATTCGATCTGAAGTTCAGGTTTCTGTTGTTCCTGTAAATGTCCTGCGTGGCGGCGTCATCCCCTCTCACGGCCAGGTAAGAGAACTTTCCGGAAACATTGATGTAACGGCTGAGCTTGTATCGCCCCCCAAATCCAAAGGCCATACGGGTTTGGTTAAAATCGAGGTCTTTTGGGCCAAAATTCGACCCCTGTGCATTTCCGCCCCCTAAATCACCTAAAAAATTCGACGAACCTATGGTAACAAAGATTTCCCTTTTGTATTTCTTCCATTCATTCGGGCGCATAAATGTCTGAGCAACAGATAAGTACGCCGTAAATGAACAGAGCAGGAAAATCGAG
>DAOMFS010000078.1:0-4374 GCA_035429925.1 Bacteroidia bacterium
CCCTCAATACGGGAAAACTCCCGTATTGCTAAATCTGCACTTTAAGGTCAATTGCACTTTCTTTATCCCAGGCTTAACAAACAACTGGTTATACGATATGCGAAACAAAATTATTAACATGCCGCCACAGTCATACAGGCTCATTCTTCTCTCATTACCGCCGCTGCAGATCATATATTTTTTTGTTCTGGGAGAATTTGTAAGTGCACGGCTAAATCAATCCCGGCTTTTGGTGAGGGTTTGTATTGCCTTGCTTATTGTACTTGCACTTTTTGCCTTGATCCTACACGGTGTTGAATTTGTTTTATCCAAAAATTCTGATGCATTGCAAGGCATTGTATTATTGCTTTGGCTGTCCTGGCTCTTCGTCTATCTGTTCACACTGATCTTACTGAGTGTTTTAACGGTGCAGTTCGACAGGAGCAGGGAACTTCACCGCTTTTTCGACTTCACTGATCTTGATTATGTAAACAGATTTCTGGCCCTGTTGTTTTTGCCACTATATATCCGTGAATTTCACCGGAAAATAAGTTTTCATAGCGGTGAAGGGAATTCGCAGGATACTGATTTGGATAAGGAAATTGAATCTTTTGAATAAAGGAAGGTATCTATACTATGAAAAGGAACAGTTTAAATTATTTTATTTGTATAAGTTTGAAAGAATGCCGCGAAAGATTGCAGATGCCGGCAAAACAAGTGGCGTTAAAAACGAATTTGACACCGGCAATGTACCAGAAAATTGAATTAGGGGAGGTGACGCTGAACTCAGAACAACTTGTTGCCATATCAAAAGTGCTGAAGCTCACCAATAGTGATATCATACGACTTGCCTGCCGGAAAATGACCGGTGAAGAAACGAATTACAACTAATTACCCAGAAAGAGTCAGTGCATTTGGAATACGAGCCACATTCTTCAATTACAGGCTTGGTTGTATAAAATTTGGAACTAACTTTGCCCAATGACTTTTCTTCAGAGGCTTAAGTATTATGGTATCGGGCTGGTACTTG
Organism: Bacteroidia bacterium; assembly: GCA_035429925.1. Taxonomy (GTDB): domain Bacteria; phylum Bacteroidota; class Bacteroidia; order B-17B0; family Aurantibacillaceae; genus Aurantibacillus. The sequence goes on from DAOMFS010000078.1 coordinate 1,010, forward strand.
GATTATTGGTGGTTTATGCCATGTTCGGAAATAGGACCTGTTCCAGTCCGAATGAAATTAAGATGTATGAATTGGCCCGGCAACATTTTATTTTCTCCGACAAGGCATCCTGTAAAATGAAATGCCTTCGGAAAAACACCGAGCTGCTTAAAATCGAACTTCGCCATTTCGAGATAAATTATGACCTGAGTTCTCCCCGTAACAAGCCTTGTGGCGCGTATTTTGTGCTTCCAAAGCCGGAACATAAAAGCGAATATCAATATCAGATGATCCTTAACGATTGTGATACGATAACTAGAATAGATGACATTCAGATAACGGGAACCTTGAATTGCAATTGTCCATGAGGGAGCTTTATACCGATGAATATTTTATGGGAGAGGCTCTTAAGGAGGCATCAAGGGCGTATGACCTGGAGGAAGTGCCTGTTGGCGCGGTGATTGTAGCCGGAAACAGGATTGTTGCCAGGTCTCATAACCTCACTGAATTGCTGAAGGATGTGACCGCTCATGCTGAAATGCAGGCCATCACAGCCGCTTCAAATGCTCTTGGCGGTAAATATCTGAATGAATGTACGCTTTATGTAACTCTTGAACCTTGTGCCATGTGTGCTGCGGCCCTATTTTGGGCACAACTGGGACGTTTGGTATATGGGGCTGATGATACCAAACGAGGTTATCACCTCTTTGGCCACGATTTGCTGCATCCCAGAACAAAGGTCGATAAAGGCCTGATGTCGCAGGACAGTGAGGAATTGCTCCGGAATTTTTTTAGAAAGAGGAGATAATTCCCTTTATTGGCACTATTTTTGTTAAATTTGGTAGATAAAAAATCACCCAATGAAATATATCATCTCACTCTCGCTCTTGCTATTGCTCTCGGGAATTTCGGCAAGCCCCGTATTAATCTCGCCCATTATTCAGACCAAAGAAACACCGGCACATACGGTTTTCATAAAACATCCCGCAGCCGAGGACGTGAACCGGTATTTTTCTGAAGCATCCATGTTTCAGCTTGAGATTTACAAAACCGGAACAAAGGAAGAACTACAAAAAATATTAACACAATTAAGAAAAGACAAAGCGGTTGAAAGTTGTACAGAAGGCGTTGTAACCGGCGATTTTCAAGCGGTTGTGGTAAGCCTGAAACAAGCCCAGAATAAAACCTGGTTCATCAATTGGCTAAAAAGCGCGGGTCTGAATCATATTAAGATCAACAACAAAGCCGTTACAGAAATTGAGAAATTATAAAACTAAAACGCAAATAATACTCAGGAAAAGTCACATCGAAAGGTGTGACTTTTTAATTTAATTTTGAACCCCATGAACGCCCAACAGTTACTAGGAGAGCTAAGCAGGCAAGGATTGGAATCGCTTTATGGCATTCAATCAGCCGAAGTCAGTATCCAGAAAACCAGAAAAGAATTCGAAGGTGATTTTACTATGGTAACCTTTCCGTATACCAGACAGAGCCGTAAATCACCTGATCAGCTGGGCGAAGAACTGGGAAAGTATCTGATAGAGAATAGTCCCTTTGTGTCCGCCTATAATGTGGTGAAAGGCTTTCTCAATATCAGTTTGAGTCATGAATTCTGGATAAATTACTTCAGATCACTCGAAAGTGAACCTGCCCCCGGATTCAGACCACCTCTGTCAAGCGGAAAGACCATCATGCTCGAATATTCTTCTCCCAATACGAATAAGCCCTTGCATCTGGGACATGTCAGAAACATCCTCCTCGGCTATTCCATGTCGCAGATTTTGAAGTCAAGGGGTCACAAGGTGATTAAAACAAATCTGGTTAATGACAGGGGTATTCATATCTGCAAGAGCATGCTGGCCTGGCAAAAATTTGGACATGGTGAAACGCCGCAAAGCAGCGCAATGAAAGGAGATCATTTTGTAGGTAAATACTATGTAAAATTTGACCAGGCGTATAAGCTTGAAATCGCGGAATTGATGGCCAGGGGCATGAGCAAGGAAGACGCGGAGAAAAAGGCGCCCCTTATGCTCGAGTGCCAGGAAATGTTAAGGCGTTGGGAAAGCGGAGAAAAAGAAGTTGTGACGCTTTGGAAAACCATGAATGCATGGGTTTATGAAGGCTTTAATACCACTTATAAGGAACTAGGTGTTGATTTTGACAAGATATACTACGAAAGTGATACTTATCTCCTGGGTAAGGAGGTGGTTCAGGAAGGATTGGAGCGGGGCGATTTTTACATTAAGGAAAATGGATCAGTGGCTGTTGATCTGAGTCAGGATGGCCTTGATGAAAAGGTATTGCTGAGAGCCGATGGCACCAGTGTTTACATGACGTCCGACCTTGGCACGGCAAAAGCAAGATTCCAGGAATATCCTGAGATCAATCAGCTGATTTACACCGTAGGAAATGAGCAGGATTACCACTTTAAAGTTCTTTTTAAAATTCTCGGAAAACTCGGCTATGGCTTTGCCAATGAATGTTACCACCTTAGTTACGGTATGGTGGAATTACCCGATGGCAAGATGAAAAGCAGGGAAGGTACTGTTGTTGACGCTGATGACTTGTTGTCAGAAATGTATAAAACAGCTGAGAACACAACCCGGGAATTGGGAAAAGTGGAAGGGTTCAGTGAAGACGAACTAAAAGATTTGTACAGAATGGTGAGTTTAGGGGCTGTAAAGTATTTTATACTGAAAGTAGACCCAAAAAAGAAAATGCTCTTTAATCCAAGGGAAAGCATCGATTTTAACGGTCATACCGGCCCTTTCATTCAATACACCCACGCCCGGATCAAATCTGTATTACGCAGAGCAGGTGAGTATCAGGCCGAGTTCAATATTACACACCTTTTGACCGACGAAAAGGAAATCATCAGGTGTTTTTACGACTTTGAAGACGCGTTGGATGAAGCCGCGAATACCTATTCACCTTCGCTAATCGCGAATTATGCTTACGAGCTTACGAAGCTTTATAACCGGTTCTACCATGAATTGAGTATCCTGAAAGAGAATGATGATGAACGGCGTGCATTCAGATTGCATTTGTCACTAATGACGTCCAGGTTTCTGGCTAACGCTATGGATTTGCTGGGAATAAAGGTGCCAGAGCGAATGTAAAAAGGCAATCTTTCGGATTGCCTCTTCTGAATGGTGTCAAATCACCTCTGGAGGACTAGTTTCAGGACTTTCTTGCTTTTTCACTGCTTGTTGTACCTCGATTTTATCAAAGGGTCTCTTGCCGAAAATTTCTTCGAGGTCTTCTTTAAAAATCACCTCTTTTTCCAATAATTTTTCGGCCAGAATGGTGAGTTTTTCTTTATTGTTTAGCAGTATTCGTTTTGTTTTGTCATAGGCGTTATTGGTCATTTTTTTAACCTCTTCGTC
>DAOMFS010000079.1:0-4152 GCA_035429925.1 Bacteroidia bacterium
ATCCCCTCAAGGAAGATGTCTACGTGTACAAAATCCGCTACAAAGACCTGGACGGGAATATCTACAATAAAATGGGTCATGTGAGTTTATTAAAATAGAATTGTAGCATCCTTGAGAAAAGCCTTAATTTGTTGAGGCTTTTTTTTATGTCGCGAACTGAAGATTTTACCGATGCTATTCTGACTGGGTACCAAAGTGAAGGCGAAAATATATTACTGGGCTCAGCACTCCTGGATGGGGAGATACTGAAGGAAGCCAGGATCCGCATTCCGCTTAAAACACTTAATCGACACGGTCTGATTTCGGGCGCTACCGGAACCGGAAAAACAGTAAGCCTGCAGATACTGGCAGAAAACATTTGTGCGGCCGGTATACCAGTATTGCTTATGGATCTGAAAGGAGACCTTAGCGGTATTGCGGAAACTGGTGTTATGAACGCTAAACTTGTAGAACGCCAAAAGGCCCTTGGACTTGAATACATCGCAGCACCAACATCAGCAGAATTCCTCAGTATTTCCAATGAACCAGGTGTAAGACTACGGGCAACTGTTTCGGAATTTGGTCCGGTGTTGTTTTCCAAGATACTTGAATTGAATCCAACCCAGAGCAGCATTATGTCCCTGCTGTTCAAATACGCCGACGACAAGCAGCTACCCTTGCTGGATCTGAAAGATGCCAAACAACTCTTGCAATTCGCCGCAAAAGAAGGCAAAGCAGAGATACAATCCGAGTACGGAAATATTAGTCCGGCTTCACTTTCCACCATACTGCGCAAGATCATTGAACTCGAAAGCCAGGGCGGGGAGATCTTTTTCGGAGAAACAAGTTTTGATGTGAACGATCTTCTGAGGCATGACAGTAAAGGCAGGGGTATTGCTTCAATTATCCGCCTGCGCGATATTCAGGATAAACCCAAACTTTTTTCCAGTTTTATGCTGTGCCTGCTTGCGGAAGTATATTCCAGTTTTCCTGAAGCCGGGGATACGGATAAACCACGTTTATGTATTTTTATTGACGAAGCACATCTGATCTTCAGGGAGGCCTCTGACGCACTTCTTCATGAAATTGAAAGCATTATCAAATTGATCCGGTCCAAAGGCGTTGGCGTGTTCTTCATTACACAGAACCCTTACGATGTGCCGGATTCGGTACTGTCACAACTTGGTCTGAAGGTTCAGCATGCCTTAAGAGCCTTTACTGAAAAAGACCGGAAAGCCATTAAAAAAACGGCTGAAAACTACCCGGTTTCAGCATACTACCGAACCGATGAACTGATAACATCTCTTGGCATTGGCCAGGCCTTGATTACAGCCTTAAATGAAAAGGGCATTCCCACCCCATTAGCCGCGGTTCATTTACGGGCACCGGTGAGCAGAATAGGATCACTGAGCGAGGCGGAACTGAATGAAAAAATCAGTCGAAGCATGCTGGCAGCCAAATATAATGCTATAGTGGACAGGGAAAGTGCTTATGAAATTCTGCGCGCAAAAATGAATGGGATACCAAACTCTGCAGAAAACGCACGCACGCAAAAACCTGCGACTGAGAAGGGCAAAAAGGAAAAGTCTATTTTGGAACAGGCCGGTAACAGTCCTGTTGTAAAGCAAATCGGAAGAACCGTGGCCAGAGAAGTTACGCGGGGTTTATTGGGGATTCTTGGACTTGGACCGCGTCGTAAATCAGGCTGGTTTTAAAAGTCGCGGCGAAATTGTGGTATTCAGGCTTTCAGGAATTTTCATATTTTCCTACATTTGCCCTTTAATCTGATCAAAATGAAATTTGGTGTTGTTGTGTTCCCGGGTTCAAACTGCGATGAAGATATGGTGTACGTGCTACGTGACCAGATGAAGCAGAATGTTGTGAAACTCTGGCACAAGAATCGCGATATCGAGAATTGTACCCATATCATTCTTCCGGGTGGATTCTCATACGGCGATTACCTCAGAAGCGGGGCAATTGCCAGATTTTCACCCATAATGGAAAAGGTGACAGAACATGCTGCAAATGGCGGTTTCCTTTTCGGTGTATGTAACGGTTTCCAGATCCTATGTGAGGCGGGATTATTACCAGGCGCATTGTTACACAACGATTCAAGGAAATTCGTCTGCAGCAATGTGTATATCCGTGCTGAGCATAATGAAAGTGATCTCACATCAGCCATTCCAAAATCCAAAGCGCTGAAAGTACCAATTGCCCACGGGGAAGGAAAGTATTATGCCGACGCAGCGACACTAAAAGAATTGAACAGGAATAAACAGGTGTTGTTCAGGTATTGCACGAAAGATGGTGTGGTGAACTCAGATGCCAATCCCAATGGCGCCACGGAAAATATTGCAGGTATCTGCAATGCAGGCCGTAATGTATATGGCATGATGCCTCATCCTGAGCGGGCCGCTGATGCAGAGTTGTTTAATGAGGACGGTAAATTACTTTTCCAAAGCATTTTGTCAGCAGTCACATCATAAATTCAAACCGGACCATGCAGAACAGATACCAGGTTCTCCTTTTATGGTCGGTATTCCTATTTGGGTTTTATTATTATTGCCTCCGGGTCACCGGCCTTGATCTTTCATACACTCCGGGCGACTTCGGAGATTCGCGTTTTATAAATTACATTCTTGAACACGGCTATCGCTGGCTAATCGGAAAGGAAACCAAATTCTGGACAGCCAATTTTATGTATCCCCTTGAATACAATGTGGCTATTTCAGATTGTCTTGCAGGTGTTTTGCCTATCTATGCATTTTTTCGTTTTATTGGTATGGATACGGAACGAGCATATCAATTTTGGTGGCTGACCTGCTCGGTTCTGAACTATTTCTGCGCTTACTATGCCTTTAGAAGGCTCAGGCTATCGGCTCTGGCTGCGATAATTGGCTCTTATATTTTTGCTTTTGGCATCAATAACCTCAATCAGTTCATGCATTTGCAAATGAATTGCAAATTTTTCTTTCCACTTGTGATTGCATTCGTATTCCAGTTTCTTGAGAAAAAACAGATAAAATATTACGTATTTGCCTGTTTCATGTTTATTCTACTCTTCTATACCAACGCCTATCTCGCCATCTTTACCCTGCTCTTTCTGATCTTCTTTGTGCCTTTGTACTGGCTTTCCTTAAAACCCAGATTTGCACTTCCTTCGGGGAAAACATGGCTTGCTGTTTTTGTATTCATTCTAACATCTCTTATCAGCGCGTATTGTCTTTGGAAGGTGGCCCGCCCCTATTATCAAATGGCTCTATCCCTTGGAAAGATACCTTATCTCCACATTGCACCAGGATTACCAAGAATATGGAGTTATTTCCTGCCTCACGAAAATGTGCTTTTATATGATTTTCTAAAGGATTCGCCCTTAAAATCAGAACCCAATTGGTATTTGCACGACCTGTTTCCAGGTTTATTTGTGTACTCTGGACTTATCCTAAGCGCCGGTTATTTTATATACTGGCTTATCCGATCACGAAAGGGGCTGCCTCTTCCCTTCCTGCTTGTGAGTATCTGCATCATTATAGTATACCTGATCACACGCGACAGACACATGCACTCAGCTTTTGAGCAAATCAGAATTTTACCAGGTTTCCAAACCATGAGACTTGCCGGGAGGGCCATGTCGATACTGGTTTTTGTCATGCTGTGGACAAGCCTTTGGTATCTTGATAAATTACCTAAAGTCAGCCTGAACCGCTACTTGCCTTTTATTCTGGTATTTGTTTTGCTCGAGAATCTGTTTGTGATCAAAGTGAATACCTTAAGGACCAGTAGCAGCGATCGCCGGTTCAGAACAGAAAAAATGGCCATGCTTATTCAACTCAGCAATTCAAAACATAAGCGAATCATTGCGGTGATAAATACCAGCAAACGAGATGAATCGTTTCAAACAGACGTTATGCTGGCAAGCCAGAAACTCGATCTGTACACCTTTAACGGATACTCAAGCAATTGTTTTGGCGAGCTTTGTTATGCTTATACGGATCCGGAACACAAACAATTAAAAGCCTGGATGCGCCGCAACCACATATCTGAAAATGAGGTCACGTTTATTCACTACTGATCTGCACATGTTATCAAACCCTTGCACCAAATGAAACTGACTGAGCGCTACAAGAAACAGGATGTGCTGATTCATGGTCTGTTGGTAGGAATAAGTGTTCT
>DAOMFS010000080.1:0-4137 GCA_035429925.1 Bacteroidia bacterium
TGGGCGGCAATTCCATCACCATACAGGTGAACCCCCTGCCGGTGATCACGGCCAGTTCAACGCGTACGCTGATATGCAGGGATTTTGAATTCACCACGCTGAATGGCGGAGGCGGGGTAAGTTACAACTGGCTGTTCATAGGAGCAGGCAACAGTGTAACGGTATCACCCACCGCGCAGACTGTTTACACCGTGGAAGGCACCGATGCGAACGGTTGTGTGAACACGGCCACCATACTCATCCGGGTATCCTTGTGTCTGGGACTGAACCAGCAGGAGCAGGCTGAGAGCGGCATAAGGGTATTCCCCAACCCGAACAACGGAGAGTTCAACATCAGTTCGAAGAAGGCCCTGGATCTGGAGGTGCTCAACGCCCTGGGCCAGGTGGTGGCGGAGATCAGTCTGAACGAGAGCAACAACTACCAGGCCAGGCTGAAGCTGAATGCTGAGGGTGTGTACATCCTGAGCAACCGCAACCAGGCCAACAGACTCAATCAAAAGATCATCGTACAGCAGTAAAACCTGAATACAATGAGCGAAAGCCCCTGTCCCAAAAGGCAGGGGCTTTTATATGTCTAGCGAATACTGAACCTGATCTTCACCTGATAATTTACTTTGGTGGGTGCCCCGGCAAAATAAGCCGGACTCTTAAAGGGAGGCAGCAAGGACACAACCCTTAAGGCTTCTTCATCCATGCCAAAGCCGGCTTTATGAAGAATCCCGGGAGAGACGATTTTTCCTTTTTCATCCACCACGAATTTTACAAACACGGTGCCTTCAGTTTGAGCGCTGTAAGCCTCTTCGGGGTAGTTAAGATTTTTACGCAGAAAGGCATACAGAGCGGCAAGCCCACCTTCATACTCTGGCAATTTGTCGACCTCAAAATCATTTTTCACAGTTCCGGTGCCTCCATTGCCTTTTGCCAAAAGATCACCATTGAGCGAATCACCGGCGTTACCATTCCCGCTTTTACCAAGGGCTGTTTCAGCGGGCAGGCTTAATGAAGCCACACTGTTCAGGATAAGCGTATCCTTGCGGGTTGTGACCTCGTCACGAACAAGGGTACTGCTGGCTGATTTTTCTCCCTTTGCAGCAGAGCTTGTTTTACCAGCTGCTGCTTTGGTTTTGTTTTGATCAAGTGTTTTGAACTCAATGCTTCGGATGATCTCCTGGACGGGTGGAATGGATTCAGGAAATTTAAACTTCGCGATGCTGTTTTGCGTGTAAAGATAAGCGCAAAGAAATAAGGTGACTGAGCCGGCGTATACGATCAGCAAAGCGCTGCGGAGTGCGTGCGGGTACTCGCTTCTGATCTGAAAAGCGCCATAGCTTTTGTTGCGGTGGGCAAAAACAAGGTCATCCATGTTTTCATCCCGTTCTGTTGAGGTTTTCATGATATGGGGTTTGGCGTACAACTGTTATCATGCTCCTTGTTTTAAAAGTAAAACTACTGCCTATAGGAAAGATCTGTGCGGTAAATGCGAATGCGGTGGAAAGACCTATACAAATGGCGGAAACCAGGAAACAATTGAACACAAGGTTCAACCAGGCCGGTATTGCATGCAGCGCATGAACTGGTTTACACCTGAAGGCTGATCAGACCTAAAATGAAGGACAGGAGAAATGCCTCACAAACCCGATAAAGCAGGAAATTCATGAACTCACAGCTCGGGGAGGACACCGGAGAGTTCTTGAGAGCGTGCCGGCTTATCACCCTCGGGAGCTGCTCCTGCATGAAGGTTCCTGTGTTTGTGCAGGCGTTTGGATTCGATCAGGCTCATGCAACTTCGAATGATCTTGTGTCTGGTATGATGAAAGGTCCACATAAGCTGATCTTCATTGTCCATGTGAAAACGCTCATGCAGGGTCCACGCACAACCTTTGAGTTCTATCAACTCCCCTGAAGCCTTATGGTCTATAGCTTCAAGATAATACAACACGTCCTGTAAACGGTTGGAAAGCAATTCTACACAGAGGATTTTTCCGGTGAATTTTACTTCTTCAATGTGCTGAAGCAGGATTTTCAATTTTTCCATGATATAAAATTACCATGAAAACAGACCATGTATTGCCACAAAACATAGCATCACATCAAAATTGGGTCATGTTCAGGTTGGGCGTGATCTGAAGAACGCAGGCGCACTGTGGAATTATCGGGACTAATTGGACCTATGGTATCTCCTGGCCAGGGAAAAATATAGTCCAAGATTGGCATTGCCTTGTTCCATAGAAAGTCTTGCACCATTCGCAGGGTAAGCCATAACGAATTGCAATTGCAGTTTAATGTATTTCCAGCCTGCACGTAATGTTAAGGCGGGTTCATAGAGCAAAATGGTTTTGTTGTCAGGCACAGCAATGTTGTAAAGGGGCACAATGCTGCTATCCGGTTTAAAATCAAGAAAACTGAATCGGGTCGAGAAGGCGAATTCGAAGTTCTTCAGGCTGTATCCAAATGATGGTTGAATGAAATATTTATTGAACCGGATCGTGTAAACAGTATTCAATTGGTTGAACCAGTGATTTTGATTACTTGTTCCGGCCCCTCCGTAGATCTCTAGCACAATGTCGTTCTTAAACGGTTTAAAATAGCCTAAGGCCAGATCTCCGTATTGTCCCTTGCCACCATCTGTGGAGGTGCCGCCTCTTGCCTGCATGTAACTGCCCATCAGTCCCAGCTCTTTTGTGATAGCATAAGAGGCCTGTGCTTCTGTTGTTGAGATGTATTCTCCCGTGCCCATTATTCCGGATAGATGCAATTCGTTTTTTTCCTTCAGCAAAGGCACATTCACCGAATTGGGAATGTATACGTAGTGAATGCAGGAACTTAGCATGATACAAAGCGCCGATGCAAAAATCAAACGGATGTTTATACTGTCAGGAAGCTTCATCTCAACTCTGCAGGAAAATTAATTCAGCACTTGGGATTCGCCTGACGCTTAAACCAGGCTGTTTGTCCGGTACAGAGTAAACACATGAAAAATAAATTATACTTGCAGACATGCGGTAACTTGTAAAAACCAGGGGGCTATACCGAAGGTATCAAAAAAACAAACCTGTACCGCTGAAGGATAAAACCTGTGTCAAGTGCCCCATGTATAAAGCAGGTATGACCCAGATCAATTTATACGTGTATTAAGCAGTTGCCTTGCGTTTAGGTATAAAAAGCTGGTTAAGAGTGAGGAGAAATGTTTGGGAAGATTGGCAAAAAGCACAAAATTTTTAACAGAACGCAATCTTGTTATTTTATCGAATAGCGGTACATTGCTCTAATGTATTCACTTTTATGATCAGCTTACCCGATTATCTTAAGAAGTATCTGGAACTGGAAAGTACCCGGAATTTTCTGGCCCTGGCGCGGGAGTATGTAAAGTTCTGTGAGATTATTATTCAGAAAGAAGATGCCGGCGATATACTTAAAAGCGCTCAGCCCCTCCTCACGAAAATTTACGCTGCTGGAACGCAACTCGAAGAAGTGCCGGGTGATTTTCCTGAGGAATGGGTAAATTATGAGAATACTATGGAAGAAGGCGCGTTTGACAAGTTTATTGACATCATCACCAAACCAATTGACGAGTACCTCATGTGTCGTTTCCTGGTCGAGCCGTTTACCACAAATCCGGCAACACATCAGTTTTTTGTATCAGAAGTGTTCAGTGAGATGTACAGAGAATTCAAAGACAACCTTTACAGGCTCGATCATCAGTTTAATGTAAACGATGTGGATGTGGCACTTCGTTTTATGAAGAGAGGCTTTGTTCAATTGTGGGGTTGGGATTGTGCCATTCTGCTCGCCGCACTTCACGATCCAGGTTACCAAAACAAGATGATCGTTGTGAAGGACGCGGAAATCATGAGCATACGACCTTCCCTGAACTGATTTTTCCCACAGCGTTGATTCAACCTGTAAATTTTTCACAAACATTCAATTGCTAATCAATTCGGACAGGGGAACAGTACTTCTGAATTCAGCATCGTGAGACATGGCGTGTTTCTGATATTAAATCAGAACCCCCGACCCTCCCGACGCGCTACGCGCGATCGGGAGGGTCTGAAACAGCTTCACCAATAAGTTTAAGTATGGATTTCCTGCTCTTCCAGCGTTTAATTTGTTTTTCGCGGGATCTTGCCTGAGAGATCG
>DAOMFS010000081.1:0-3877 GCA_035429925.1 Bacteroidia bacterium
TTATTCTCCGCTTGTAAAAAGTATAGCCAAAGAGGAAGGCCTTTCTGTTGCTGAGCTGGACGCCGTTCCGGGAACCGGACAGGAAGGGCGGGTGACCAAATCCGATATTCTGTCTTATTTAAGCAAACGCAGCTCTGCACCAGCACAGGTGAGTGTGGCCGCGCCAGCTGCGGCACCAGCCAGTCTCAACGGCAACGTGACTACAGGCGATAACACGGTCATTGTGAATCGTCCTGCTGTAGCGGTTGGAGCAGGAGATGAAATCATTGAAATGGACCGCATGCGCAAGATCATTGCTGATCACATGGTGATGAGCAAGCATGTTTCCCCACATGTGACTTCATTTGTGGAAGCCGATGTCACCAACCTGGTGTTGTGGAGAGATAAAATGAAAAAAGAATTTGAGAAACGCGACGGCGAAAAACTCACCTTCACCCCCTTGTTTATTGAAGCTGTAACCCGCGCGATCAAAGATTTTCCAATGGTGAATATTTCCGTTGATCAAAGCGGAACCAAGATCATCAAACGCAAAAACATCAACATAGGCATGGCGGCGGCACTGCCAAGCGGTAATCTGATCGTACCGGTGATCAAAAATGCCGATGAAAAGAACCTGCTGGGCCTTACCAAAGCTGTAAACGACCTGGCACAAAGAGCCCGTGCCAACAAACTGGCCCCTGATGAAATTCAAGGCGGCACATTCACCATCACCAATGTAGGTGGTTTTGGCAATGTAATGGGCACACCCATCATCAATCAACCTCAGGTTGCCATTTTGGCCGTGGGTACCATCAAGAAAAAGCCTGCTGTTATTGAAACGCCTCAGGGTGATCTCATTGGCATCCGTCATTTCATGTTCCTTTCGCTTAGTTACGACCACCGTGTGGTGGATGGTTCTCTGGGCGGCAGTTTCCTGAGAAGAGTTGCGGATTACCTGGAACAATGGGACATTGAAAGGACAGCCTGAAAACCTTCTGATTTCTAACCTCTCTTAGCCTTCACATTTCTGAACACTGTTCCTGAAGTATCTTCAGGCCCATATCAGTTGAATTGATATTCACCTTCAAGAATTTAGCGCAGAATTTTCCTGACAAAGGCCACCGTGAAGTAGCTCATCATAAATACACCGGTAAACCCCTCAAGAGCCGCCAAAGCCTTCACGCAGCCATAAGCGAAGTAATCCCCGTAACCCACAGTAAAAAAGGTAATGGCGCTGTAATATGCCGCGTTCCAGAATGAGTGGTTGTGATTCAGTTCATCCGGTAGAGTTGTGGCCACATGTCCGAATTCGTAAAAATATCCGGTAATAAGGTAATAGAGGAGTGCGAATGTAAAAACCGTTGCAATGCTGTTCATAAGCACACGAACCGGTGCTGTTCCATAATTCCCCACTTTATCGAAAACGATTTTCCTGAACCAAAACACTGGAATGGCGCCCAGTTTTTGAGAAAGCCCACCCTTCATCTGATCTTCGTAAATGGCACGCGCCTCACAACGTCTGAATTCCAAATAGGCCTCATCTTCATCTTCGTACTGACCGTTATTCCTGAAATTCTCCTTTAATATCCTGAACTGTTCCGCTTTCTGATACAGGGAGGTGGACTTCTGGACGTAAATGAGCTGGTGCACATCGTTTTCTCTCCAATTCAGAAAAACGCGCCCCAAAATACGCATGTCCACCAGATTCAGTTCTTTGATCACCACTTTTTCGCCCATGGGTTTAATATCTACCACATCCCTCACCACTGTATTGCTCAAATCGAGCAACAGGCACTGGTCGAAGCGCAGGTCCATAAAACAGTTGAGGTGGCAACCGTTCAGTGAGATCTTGTTCACCTTAGAACGGTTAAAGCTAACCATACCTGTACCAAATGAAACATATTCAAATCTGGCCTCACCTTCAGCAAAATCTGAGAGTTCAAAATTTTTGAAACCATTGCCAAACCTGCAGTTCCTGAAATTCACCCGGCCGTTACCAAACTCCACGCCTTCAAAAGAAACATCACCGTCGTTAAAATCAATACCTCTGAAATCGAGTTTGCCTCCCCCGAATTCCACATTCTTAAAGTCCTTTTTGCCTTTGCCAAAACTGGCGCGCTGGAAGGTGATGTCACCGTATTCGAATTTGGCGAATTTAAAATCCACAACCCCGTCACCAAAATAGGTGTTTCTGAAATCTACATTACCCTTGCCAAAATTGGCATCAATAAAACTGAGGTTCCCGGTTCCAAAATTGGCATTGAAGAAACTCACCGCACCTTCGCCAAATGTTGAAGATTGAAAAGTTGTACTGCCACTGCCGAATTTGGCTTTCTTAAAGTTCACTTCTCCGTTTCCGAAATTACAGTTGTAAAAATTTACGTAGCCGTTTGCAAAAATGGAAGACTCGAAATTGGTGAGCGCGCCTGTAAAAACAGCCAGTGAAAAATCGGTGTTGGTATCGCAATCAAAAAAGGCTTTGCGTGCGGTGAAATCATGAAGTTCAATCGGTACGTGATCATCAAGTCCTTTGGATGTGCGGTAGGTATTCAAAGAAAAGTCGCGCACATAGGCACTGTTCAGGTTAAGCGCCTCTCCCCGCTCAATCCAGCCATACACCTCTTCTGCCTCAAAGTACGAGAACTTGTGTGTGGATACGCGTTTGTTGTTTTCATCGTAAAAACTCACAAGGGCCGTTTTGCTGCTGCGGGAGGTAGGTTTATCCTGTATTTCTACAGAATACCTCAGCAAATGGTGCGCATGAATGGGACTTTCGAGCATACTTTACAGAACTGCCCGATTGTTTAAGGAAGCTTCAGGGTACGGGCATCATGACGAAAGTATAAAAAATAATCTCAGAACCGGATTTTGGAATCAGTCTTCTTTCTTCCAATTGAGTTTGTATCCAAAATGTACCCCGTTGTCCGTGAGCTTGGCTTCCCTGATCTCAACCTGCCAGATCTGGCCTGGTATGGCTATTCCCATGGGATAGGTCAGGTAATATTTTGCGTTAGCAGACAAGGCGTGCAGGGCCGGATGGGGTGTGAGTTCACCACAAAACTGAAGTCCCTTTACTTTTAGAAGGGAATTGTTGTCCGGTAAAATGGTGCCTGAAATAAAGGGCTTGTTCTGCAGAATCTGCGCATGCCGTGTGCTGAGTTGTGACTTGAAAAGAAGCAGATTATACTCTGGCATGAAAGTGTAAAACACAATGAAACAGTAAGGTTTAGTGTCGGCTACACAGAGGCTGGCGATCTGGTGTTCGCTGATAAATTCAGAAATTGTTTTGTCCATTATCCATCCAGTTTAATGATATTCACAGGGCAGGCAGAGGCGATGCGCGCGTTGATGGCTCTTTCCGATTCAGGTATGCTGGCCACATAGACCTTTGCTTTCAATACGCCGCCTACCAGGGTGCATTTTCCGTCAACGCGGGAAAGTCGCCAGCGCAGGGGCCACATTTCGAAACAGATGTTGCAACCTATGCATTTTTGACGGTAATGTATCAGCTTAGGCATGCTCTGTTCTGACCACCTTATACAATTTATCGGAAGGTCTTACTTTATGTGAGAAGGGTATCGTGAAAACATCCCCCTTAATGGCCCTGGTTGCCGGTTTGCCATCTACATAAATCGACATCACCTCTCCGCTTTTCAGGCCGGTGGCCGGCCCCATCACCATTAAATCGTCTCCTATGTTCAGTTCACCGGTCTCCAGCTTAAATTCAGCAATGGCGGTTTCCTTTGAAGTTTCAATTTCAATATCTCTTTTTCTTTTTTCATAGTTTACTGTAACTGTTGCCTAACCATCCTGTAAGCAAACAAACATTTCCACCACATGCCTTCCATCCTAGCCCACAGTTGCGCCGGAAAGAGTATCAATTCTTTTGCAATATTGT
>DAOMFS010000082.1:0-3874 GCA_035429925.1 Bacteroidia bacterium
AGCGCCAGAACAAAAGCGGATTCTCTTTTATATTGGTGCTCATATTTTCTTGAGGTGTAAGCTGACTATACACCCCAAAAAAAGCTGACGAATACGCATCTGATCGAAACAACTAACAGAATCAAGTCTTCGGCCAGTACAAGACGTTTTTGGACGTTTTTACAAACCTCTTTCCTTATCCAGATATGACTGCACCAGATCGATGGCATTGTCGATAACATCACTCAATGCTGTTATAAATGTACCTGGTTTAGCCAGTGACAAGGCGTGTTTGAGGGCTTCCACTTCTTTGGGTATGTATTCATACGACTGAGACGGATCGTGCTGGTGAATGCCTTCCACCAGCAATTTCACAATGTCATCAGCCTCACGCCCACGTAAAAACTTATCCTGCCTGATGATGATGTGATCAAACATTTCGGCTGATATGCGGCCCATTTCGCGAATGTCTTCATCGCGACGATCGCCTGTACCGGTGATGATCCCGATCTTGTAGGGAGAATCTGTTGTAGACAGGAATTCCTTTATTCCCCTGAATCCATCAGGGTTGTGGGCAAAATCGATCAGCACCTTGTACTCTTTGAAGTCAAAAATATTCATCCGGCCAGGGGTTTGGGCCGCCGAGGGGATAAAGGTCTCCAGATTCATTTTAATATCCTCTATCGTGAACCCATAGGCGTATGTGGCCAGTGTTGCCGCCAGAACATTGGAGACCATGAAAGTAACCCGTCCGCCAAAGGTCAGGGGTATATTGGATACCCTATCCACCCTGAATTTCCATTCGCCCTTTTTTATGGTGACGTATCCGTTTTCGTATATGGCCGCAATGCCCCCTTTTTTGCAATGTTCCCTGATAACAGGGTTGTTTTCGTTCAGGCTGAAATAGGCGACGTTGCATTCTGCCGATTTCCCCAGCCGCACACAATATTCGTTATCTGCATTAACAATCGCATATCCATCCGGTTTTACACTCTTAACCACCACGCCTTTCACGTTGGCCATGTCATCCAAGGTGTTGATATCCGACAATCCCATGTGATCCTCCTGAATGTTGGTGACAACCGCAATATCGCAGCGGCCGAAACCCAGACCTGATCTGAGTATGCCACCACGTGCCGTTTCGAGCACAGCAAATTCAACTGTAGGATCCTTGAGTATAAACTCCGCGCTGATTGGTCCTGTGGTGTCGCCTTTGGTTAGCATGGAGTTCTGCACATAAATGCCATCTGAAGTGGTGAAGCCAACCCTGTAGCCATTGTTCTTCACAATATGCGCGATCAGGCGTGTGGTTGTGGTTTTACCGTTTGTACCGGTTATGGCGATAATAGGAATCCTGCAGTTTTTTCCCGGGGGGTAAAGCATGTCAAGAACAGGTGCAGCCACATTACGGGGTAAACCATTGGCAGGCGCCAGGTGCATCCGGAAGCCAGGTGCAGCATTCACTTCCAGTACCACGCCTCCGCTGGTTTCAAGTGGTTCACTCAAATTGTTTGCCATGATGTCTATGCCACAAATATCCAGACCAATAACCCTTGAAATGCGTTCACAAATGAAGATGTTGCCAGAGTGCATCACATCGGTTACATCTGTTGAGGTACCGCCGGTACTGAGATTGGCCGTGCCCTTGAGGTAACATTTCTCGCCTTTTTTAAGTACGGTTTCCAGGGTATAATTGTGCTTCGAGAGCTGTTCTTCGGTTTCACGGTCGATACTGATTTCCGTAAGTACATTTTCATGTCCGTAGCCCCGCCTGGGGTCTTTGTTTTCCAGTTCAATTAATTTCTGAATGGTGGATTGACCGTCGCCGGTAACATGCGCCGGTTCACGCAGTGCAGCTGCCACAAAGCGGTTGTTGATCACCAACACCCTGAAATCATATCCGCTGATAAATCTTTCAACGATGACCTTGCGTGAATATTTTTTTGCGTGATGAAAGGCTGCATAAGCCTCTTCTTCGGTTTTAACATTAATGGATGCACCTTTCCCGTGATTGCCATCCAGTGGTTTGAATACCAAAGGAAATTTCACCCTGTCAATGGCGTCTTTAACCTCTTCCTCATGTATAATGCATACCCCTTTGGCAACCGGAATAGCGGCCTCTTCGAGCATGCGTTTTGTTTCCTCTTTATTACTGGCCAGATCAACGGCGATAGAACTGGTGCGGTCGGTCATCGTTGCCCTGAAACGGACCTGATTTTTACCGTAACCGAGCTGCACGAGTGATTCGTTGTTGAGCCGGATAAAAGGAATGTCACGTGCCACAGCTTCGTCTACTATGGATGCTGTGCTTGGACCAAACCTTTCCTGCTCGCGCATCTTGCGCATTTCAACAATGTCTCTGTTCAAATCATAGGGCTTTGCGTCAATCAAAGCCTGGGCAATCGCCACAGAAGCCTTTGCTGCATAAACACCAACACTTTCCTCGAGATACGAAAACACCACATTGTATATACCTGTTTTGCCTGTACCCCGCGTTCGCCCGAACCCTACATCCATTCCGGCCAGTGTCTGTATCTCCAGCGCAATATGCTCGATCACATGTCCCATCCAGGTGCCTTCGGCCACGCGTTCAAAGAAACCCCCTTCACGGCCCGTGGAACAACGGTGAGAATACATGGTCGGAAAGGCATTCTGTAGACGCTCTCCGAAACCCTCAATGGTGTTAGTGGGTCGTTCTTCCAGTTCTTCGAGGTCAAGTTTCATCACAATCAGTTTTTTGCGATAGTTAGACCAGTAATTGGGGCCCCTGAGGATTTTGATTTCGATGATTTTCATGTGAGCAGTTTTAGTAAAACACACTTGAAGCCCCGCGGTAAAAGCAAGGAGAAGGCTGTCAATTCCTGAAAATAATATCTATTTTTTATTTAAACAACTCTTTGTTTACTATACTGTGATAATTGATTTGCCTTCCTTCTTGTTTTAACTGATAAAAAGGTAGTTTTGTTTACTAATTTTCAGAAATGAACGTACCAAAAGGCAAACTCATCATAGTTGGTGGATCCGTTGACAGAGGGAGTTTTACAGAGAGTCCTGATGATTTAAACCGCAACCTGAAATTTTTCGAGAAAGGGATTTTACGGCGAATTACCATTGAATCGGCAAAACAAAAGGACTCAAGGGTTGAAATAATCACCACGGCATCCAGTATCCCGGAGGTAGTTGGGGATGAATACGTGAAAGCCTTTGGACAGCTTGATGTAACGAATGTCAGTGTGCTGAACATCAAAACCAGGGAAGAGGCGAATTCCGAAGAATTCCTCGAGCGATTGAGAAAAGCTGACGTGGTGATGTTTACAGGGGGTGATCAGCTCAGGCTGACATCCATATTTGGCGGAACAGCCTTTCACCACCTTCTGCTGGAAAAGTATGAAAACGACGATTTTGTGATTTCAGGCACTTCTGCAGGTGCCGCCGCCAGTTCCAACAACATGATCTACCAGGGCAGCAGCTCGGAGGCGCTTTTGAAGGGAGAAGTGAAAATTACCGGCGGACTGGGCTTCATCAACAATGTGATCATTGACACCCATTTTGTTCAACGCGGTCGAATTGGCCGCTTACTCTATGCCTGCGCCAGCAACCCTGTAAATCTGGGCATTGGTTTGGGTGAAGACACCGGCCTCCTGATAACCGGTGGCAACAGCATGGAAGCCATCGGTTCGGGACTGGTGATACTGGTGGATGGCACCAACATGCGTTATACCAATATCACCGAGGTACAGATGGGTGAACCTGTCTCCATTGAAAATCTAACCGTACACGTGATGTCATTCGGTGACACCTTTGACCTGAAATCGAAAAGACTCACCTTGCACTCACCAAAAGCGCTCAATCCTGCGAAGTAAATCCGGAAACCCTTTCAACAGTAATGTAAACT
>DAOMFS010000083.1:0-3809 GCA_035429925.1 Bacteroidia bacterium
GAAACACAATCATTAAGCATTTGGTGATCATTATTCCAATCAAGGTCTTGGATAAAAATGTTTTTTGATTTGCTTCTGTAGTAATCTGTTATAGCGTTTCTTGTGATTTGATATATCCACCCTGAGACTTTTTCAGTGTCCTTCAATTGTCCGAGTTTAGCATAGACTTTCAGAAGCACATCTTGCACGATATCTTCAGCCAAGGCTTTATCTCTAACCTTTCGGTAAACAAAGTTCTTTAACTCTCCTTGTGTTTTTGCCCAAATGATACCGTCAGATGTTTTCATAGGATTTTATTTTCTCCACTGGTGAAAGATATTGACTTATTTGTTCTGCCGTAGTTTTTGCAGATCGCCCAACGCCAATCAATGTGGCAGATGCAAAGCCTGTCCAGTTTCCATAGCCAACAAACCAAAGCCCTTCGACCATGTTCGACTTTGTTCCCGTTGTATCAGCTTTTCCTTCTGCATTGATTACGTTTAGTGGTTCGAGATGTTTTAAGAAGGGCTTAAATCCCGTACAAAAAATGACTACATCAATTTTCTCTTCATGACCATTCGCCCAGATGATTGAGTCTTCTGTAAATTTCTTAAAAGGTCTTCCGCTCTTGAGTGCTTTACGTGCTCTTGCATCTTTTACAGAATCTACCATTACAATGTCGCCCAATGATGGAGGTTTATACTGCTTGTCCATCTTTTGAGCTTCGTACATTTGCGTGGCGGCATCAAACAGAAATCGGCCATCAACATGATCAGGAAGGAAGCGGGGTTCTTTTTGTGTGATCCACAATGTGCCCGTCACCTTTGAAATTTCGGCCAGAATTTGCGCACCTGAATTTCCTTCTCCAACAATGGCTACACGTTTGCCTACGAATTCTTCAGGTGATTGGTACTGGCTGGAATGAATAATTTTTCCGGTGAACAACTCCACTCCTTCAAATACAGGTATGTATGGATTGGCAAACGATCCGGTAGCGCTCACCACCGCTTTAGCATAGTAGGTGCCATCGGAAGTTTCCAGGACAAATCCATCCATGTTCTTATCTACGCGATTTACCTGAACGGATCGCTTTACCGGAAGCCGATATTTTTCTTCGTAGGTTTTCAGGTATTCGATTGCCACGTTGCGTGAAGGGTAGTAGTCGCTTCCACCCGTCATCATCATCCCAGGTAGTGAACTCCATTGTGCCGGTGAGAACAAACGCAGTGAGTCCCAGGTATGAAGCCATGCTCCTCCGGGTTCTTTCTGATTGTCAAAGATAATGTATGACAAACCTGATCGTCTGAGATAATAACCCATCGCCAGGCCACTTTGTCCTCCACCCATTACAATCACGTCAAACCTGTTTTCCATTATGAAGCTTTAGCGTACAACTTCCTTTGAAACCAGAAGGCAAGATTCACCAGTAGTATCAATGCAGGTACTTCGATAAGTGGTCCGATTACTCCGGCAAATGCCTGGCCTGAATTGATTCCGAATACACCTACGGCTACTGCAATGGCCAGTTCAAAATTGTTTCCGGTAGCCGTGAAGGATACGGAAGCATTCTCCTCATAGTTTGCACCCAGTCTTTTTGAAAGAATGAAACTCAGCACAAAAATAATAATGAAGTAGATTACCAATGGCATTGCAATGCGTACTACATCGAACGGAATGTCAACAATCATTTTCCCTTTGAAGCTGAACATGATTACAATGGTAAACAGCAATGCAATCAGCGTGAGTGGACTGATCTTCGGAACTACATTATTAACATACCATTCTTCACCTTTGGCTTTCTTAAAGAAGTATCGGGTAAGGAAACCTGCAATAAATGGAACGCCCAAATACAGAAACACACTTTCAGCAACATCACGCATACTAACATTCACCACTGAACCTTCTACACCAAAGTAGGGAGGCAATACGGTAATGAAAAGCCAGGCAAATACACTGTAGAACAAAACCTGGAAGATGCTGTTGAGTGCAACAAGTCCGGCTGCATATTCTTTATCACCTTTGGCCAGGTCGTTCCACACCAATACCATAGCAATACAACGGGCAAGGCCAATAAGTATAAGACCGATCATGTATTCCGGTTTGTCGCGCAGGAAAATAATAGCTAGCAAAAACATCAGTATCGGCCCGATGATCCAGTTCAGGATCAATGACAAACTGATCACCTTCACATTCTTAAACACTTTGCCAAGATGTTCGTAACGTACTTTGGCCAGTGGCGGGTACATCATGATAATAAGACCTGCTGCGATGAGTAGGTTAGTAGTGCCCACTTGGAAGTGACTCATCAATTGTTCGACAGGTAAGAAGTTGCCTAGTGCAACTCCAACTATCATCGCCAGAAAAATCCATAGGGTGAGGTAACGATCCAGGAAGCCAAGTTTCTTTTGATTGCTCATGTGCTTAGCTTTTTACCTGTGAAAATGCATACAATATTTCACGTCCGATTTCATGGACACGCTCGGCATACTTTACTGCTTCCTGTGGCGTACCATCAAAGTTCTTGGGATCATCGTAGGTAAGAGCAATGCGGGCAGTAGCTCCTAAAACCAGCGGACAGTTTTCATCAGCATGTGAGCACGTCATCACGGCTGCAAAATCATTGTTGTGATTGAACGGATCATCATACTTCTTTGAGAAGGCAACAACGGGTTCAGTATTCTCCGCATAGGTGACTTTGTAAATCGGGTTTTCACCCTCCTTGAATCGAACAATGTTAAAGCCTGCATCTTGCATGGCCTTCACCGCCCTTGGATTAAATGCTGTTGCCTCTGTTCCTCCGGAGAAGCAGACTACGTTGGGTACATTATAATAATGTGCAGCCGCTTGTGCCCAGATTTGAGAGAGGTGGCTTCTGCGCGAATTGTGGGTACAGATAAAATTGAGATATACTTTTTGATTGGACTTCACTTTGTTTCTGACAAACTGAGTTAACTGGCTCAGCAACTCTTTTCGTTCAGCGGGAATCTGGTCAAATTGTTTTGTAAGCAATGAAACCAGGGGCGTCAAAGTGGGTAAAAGTGGTTGTGACATTTGTTGAAATTGTTATATTGTAATATTACGTTACGATTCTTTAAATTTTTTTAACAGCAATCGTTTTTGGGAACGAACTTCGAGAACATGTTGATAAATGTGTCTCTGGCTTCCTCCCAAACCTTCTCGTCAATACAATAATTGACTTTAGGGCCTTCAACTTCGCCTTTAATAATTCCTATCTGCTTCAGTTCTTTTAAATGCTGAGTGATGGTTGACTGTGAAAGCGGGAGTATATCCACCAGGTCATTGCAAATGCACGTCTGGTTACTTAACAAATGCTCGATTATAGCGACTCGCGCAGGGTGGTCAAACGCCTTAGCAAGGTTAGCAATGCGATTTTGGCGCTTTTTGAACAGTTCTGATTTTGTTATCCCCATAATGTAATAACGTAATATTACGTTATGAGTTCTATTTATCCAAATAGAAAAAGGCAGGAAAAATATGATCGGGTTACAGTAGAGGCTGCGGCAAATTCTGATTTTTTAAGGCTCTCAATTCCACACCTCTATATTCATAATGTCTAACAGAGGCGGATTGAGGCTTCGAATGGCATTGCCTGTTTAGATTTCCATATCCCAGCGGGATCACACAGAGTAACAAGAAAGCCTTTAGAACTGCAACAATCGCAGAGTTTCTAAAGGCTTTCTTTTTTGGGGTAAGTTTTGGGGTAAACATTTGAAGGAAAAACGTTGAATCTCATCCAAAGGTTAGAATTATAAAAAACTATAATTCGACACCATGAGTCCAGAAATTTTCAGAAAAATTTTCTCATGTAT
>DAOMFS010000084.1:0-3304 GCA_035429925.1 Bacteroidia bacterium
CCCCATAAGGGCAAGCTTTATGTATTGGGCGAAGAGCGCGGGTTTTGTACAAATGCATTTGTACTCATACCTTATCAAAATCCTTCCGTTTCAACACCCACACCCCGGTACTTCCCCATTGAGGACGTGAAAGAGATCGAGCTCGAACAGGCTGAAGTAAATTCAGGCCATATAAACATCAGAGCCAGGTACAGCAAAAAGCATTATTTAGAAAAGGTTCAGGCCATAAAGACTCACATTCAATTCGGCAATATTTACGAGATCAATTTTTGCATGGATTTTTTTGCTGAAAACAGCCCGCTCGATCCCCTTGGCACCTTTCTCAAATTGCAGCAGAGGGCAAAAGCACCCTATGCGGCCCTTGTAAAAATTGGTCCGGAATACATTTTGTGTGCAAGTCCTGAACTTTTCCTAAAAAAAACAGGACACACCCTCATCACCAAACCCATAAAAGGAACTGCGCCAAGAGGCCAGACTTCAGAAGACGATCTGAAATTCAAAACCACATTGCAATACAGTGCCAAAGAACGCACTGAGAATGTGATGGCCGTAGATGTAGCCCGCAACGACCTTTCTGTTTTTGCCTCAAGGGCTTCGGTAAAAGTGGATAAACTCTTTGGTATAGAAAGCTTTGAAACCGTACACCAGATGGTGAGCACCATTAGCTGTACTGTGCCTGAAGATGTTTCTTTTGAACAGATTATTAAGGCCACCTTTCCCATGGCCAGCATGACCGGTGCACCCAAACAAATGGCCATGAACCTGATCGATGAATTCGAGGACTTTGAGAGGCAATATTATTCAGGTAGTTTTGGTCTTCTCGATAAAGAGGGGGATTTTGAATTGAATGTGGTCATACGCTCCATGTTTTATAATTCAAAAACCAAAAACCTGCATTTCGCTGTAGGAGGGGCCATCACCTATTTAAGTGACCCCGAAGAAGAATACCAGGAATGTTTGCTGAAGGCAAAAGGATTATTACATGTGCTGAGCACCTCTCATGATTTTCACAATTAATCATGTTTCTTTTATAAAGATGTAATATGACATTGCGCTAGTCCAGAGAAAAGTTCTTTCCCGATACTTCTTTTAGTTATATTTGCTTAGGTAGCTATCATGAAGTGTATTGCCCTTTTTTGTATTCAAACTTTTCTGTTTGTTTCGATTCTTGCACAGAATTACCATTCATTTCCAGACAGCAATGCGGTTTGGAACATAGCCTATAGCCAGGGAAACAATAGTTACAAGGTTTTCGGAGACTCTGTATTTAATTCCATCACTTACAAGCGTTTTCTTTTTGCTTCGTTCACATCAAGTAATCCTGTTCAATATACCTTTTTCGGTTTAATGCGTGAAGATGTTCTGAATAAAAAAGTTTACTTCATTAAATCGGGTACAAATCAGGAAAGATTGCTTTATGACTTCAGCCTTGGCATGAACGATACCGTTACTGTTTTTGCCCAGGATTTTGGATTTTCAAACACTGCCTATAAATTGAAAGTAATTGGAATTGACAGCATTCAGGTGAATGGTCATTATAGAAGAAGAATGGTTATGAAGGCAAATGGTATAGGTTTCTTGCAAGAGTATTGGATTGAAGGAATCGGAAGCAACTTTGGGGTATTCACACCTGGCCTTTCTGACTTTTTTATTGTTGACTCAGAAGTTTGCGTTGAGCTGCGATGTTTCTGGCAGAATTCATCGCTTGTGTATTCAACATATTCTCCACCTGTATGCTATACTTCAAAAACAAATTGTTTTGTCGGACTAAATGAATGGAAATCAAGAGAGCGTATAATACAATGCTTCCCGAATCCGTTTACAGATGAGGTCATCCTGTATTCAAACCAAGAAGAAACCGGATCACTTCAAATAAAAGACCTCCTTGGAAATACTCTGTATTCAACCCTAATGACTAACTCAAACCAAAACAGCATTTCCCTTCGTTATCTGGCCAGTGGGTTCTACTTTATAGTATTTAGAAACAATGATGGTAGAATTCTTTTACAGGAAAAATTTCTGAAGTCTGAATAATTCGGCATAATCAGTTCAGTTAAGAACTTCACGTCCTTTAGATCACCTAAACGATAATTGACTAGAACCACAAAATAATACTGATCTCAGTGTGTAAGTTTGGCTTGAATAGTACTATACTTGCCGAATTTTAGTTGTATAGGTGATACATTTAAACGATTTTTACGATCCTACTTTCAAAATCACATTGCCTGTTTTTTGTCCGGACTCCACATATTTGTAGGCTTCCACGATCTGCTCCATGGTAAACATCCTGTCAATAACCGGTTTGAATTCGCCTTTTTGTACCAATTCGCTTAAAAATTGCACATCCTCTTTTGTTATGGAAGGGATCGGAAACAAAAGTTTTTTACCTCCTGTTAAAGGCGTCATCAGGGCGTAGAATATGTTCTCGGCGTGTTTGCCCAATTCAGTTGAAATGTAAATGCCTTTTTCTTTCAGCAGGGGCTTGCATTGTCCGAATGAACTTTTACCAACGGCATCAAAAATAAAATCGTAGCGGTTGCCTGATTTTGTAAAGTCTGAACTTTGATAATCTATCACCTCATCGGCACCCAGAGATTTCACGAGGTCAACGTTTTTAGAATTGCTTACGGCTGTAACCTTTGCTCCAAAATGCTTTAACAGCTGAACTGCAGCTGAGCCAATGGCACCCGTAGCGCCGTATACCATAACCGACTGTCCGGGCTTTACCCCGGCTGCACGAATATCCACCAGGGCATAATGCGCGCCTTCTGTTATGGCTGCCGCTGCTTCAAAAGGTACACCTTCAGGTATCAGAGATACCGCATCGTCTTCTGAAATGCACATATATTCGGCATGGCCTCCAAAGTGTTTGTCATTGAAACCAAACACCCTGTCCCCGGGTTTAAAACCAATCACCTGTGCGCCACAGGCTTCAACCTCTCCGGCAAACTCACATCCCAGTACCTGGTGTTTGGGTCGAAGTAAACCGCTCCAGAACCGTGAGATAAAGTATTCCGCGCTTCGAAATCCAGAATCTGTGCGGTTTACCGTAGAGGCGTACACTTTGATCAGAATGTCCTTACCCCCGGTTTGTGGTTTGGGAATATCTTTCAGTTGAACAACTTCGGGTGGGCCGTACTTTTCGTAAACCAGCGCTTTCATCTAAATCAAATTCATTTATTCGTGAATTTTTCGTAAACTTTGTGTTGTACAACAATTTTAATTGCTTTTGCGTAGTTATTCATGCTATGTAATACTCCCCTAATTTGAGACCAGAGGTTTAGTTAAGATGAAAAACTAACTT
>DAOMFS010000085.1:0-3300 GCA_035429925.1 Bacteroidia bacterium
TGGAAGTGGTTGTAAATTCCTTCAAGGAAGAGGAAAAAATCATCCGGATCCAGGCCGATATTCTTGTTGAACGCGACAGTCAAAAGGGTATACTCATTGGTGCAAAAGGTTCTGAACTTAAAAAAACCGGCACCATGGCCAGAAAGGAAATGGAGAACTTTTTCAAAAAACAAATATTTCTGGAGCTCTTTGTGAAGGTGGATAAAGACTGGAGAAGCAATGAAAGACGCCTGAAAAACTTCGGCTACTGATCTAATCGAAACGCAGTGTTTTAGCCGGACTGAGCCTGTTCAGGATAAGCGTGGGCAACAAAAGCATCAGCATACACACCAGGAGTGTTCCGGCATTCAGGATCAGCATGTATGTCCAATTGAATTCCATGGCCACATGATCCACATAATAGGTCTGGGGATTTAATTTCACCATTTCAAACTTATACTGCAATGCACAAAGGGCAATACCCACTAGATTACCGATCAGGAGTCCGCGACCAATTAAACGAAGACTGATCCAGAGAAAGATATTGCGAACCCTTTGACCCGAAAGCCCCAGGGTTTTAAGTAATCCCACCATGGTTGTGCGTTCGAGGATCAGAATGAGCAGAGCGGTGATCATGTTCACGGTGGCCACCAGAATCATCAGGATCACTATAATAATTCCATTCACATCCAGTTTATCAAGCCATGTGAAAATATTAGAATACACATCTTTTACAGTTTGCACAGAAAGTCCGTAGCCACAGATCTCCTGAACCTGCTCTGCCTGTATCTCAAGCCCTGCAATGCCGGTTGTTTTGATCTCATAAGCGCCAGCCTCTCCCCTATTCCAGTAATTCAGTTTTTGAATGTGTCTGAGGTCAATTATGCCAAGTGACTGGTCGAAATCTGAAAAATCGGTTTTAAAAATGCCGCTGACAGTAAAGTTTCTCGAGCGCTTTTCAAAGCGTGTGTATGACTTTTGTGTAAGGCTGTCGTATTCCTGTTTTTGCCCTATAAAAAAGACCAGTATCTTTTTACCGCAATCGAGCTGTAATCTGTCAGCAAGGCTTTTGCTGATCAGGATTTCATTACAGATGTCGTGCCTTGGCCAATCCATTAAACGTCCCTTGATCAGTTTGCTGCCCAGAAAATCCAGGTCTGAGCCCTCCTCCACTCCCTTTAAGAGAAGTCCTTCATTTTCGGTGTCGGTTTTCAGAATGCCATTTTTAAAAGCAACTTTTTGCACCTTTTTCACAAAGGGAAGCGCTTCAATCGCTGTTCTTACAGAATCGCTGATCAACAAGGCTGAAGACTCAGTGCCTGAAACACCCTGCCTTGATTTGAGCAGAATTTCAGCGCTGAGCGAGGTGATGCGTTTACTGATCTCGGTCTTGAAGCCCAGCACTATGCTCACTGTAAGCAACATCACGGCCATTCCTGTCGATATGCCGATAATACCTATTTTTACAATGGGTTTGGAAATGGCCTGTTTGCTGAGTTCTTTTCCTGATATTCGTTCTGCTATGAATCTTTCTATGTTCACCTCTTTACCGGCTTCTCGCAAAAGTAAGAAAATGTTGCTGCTTGCATCTTTACTTTGTTTTGTTTCGGCGATTGCTCAGAATCCGCTGTGCATAAGGGATTACAGTACAGTTGTTGCAGGCGACCAGCAGTTCAGTGAATATCTTCCTTTACTGAAGGCCAAGCGGGTGGCTGTACTCACCAATGGAACCGGCCGGGTTGCCGAATGCAGCCTCGTTGACACCCTTCTGAAACTAAACGTTAATGTTGTAAAGATCTTTGGGCCGGAACATGGATTCAGGGGCAAGGCCGAAGCCGGCGAGCAGGTGCATAATGGAAAAGACAGGGAAACCGGCCTTCAGGTTATTTCACTTTACGGCAAAAATAAAAAGCCCACGCGTGAGCAGTTGCGAAACGTGGATGTGCTGTTGTTCGATATTCAGGATGTAGGCGTTCGCTTTTACACGTACTTATCTACACTGGCTTACGCCATGGAGGCTTGCGCCGAAAACGGCAAAGAGATGATAGTACTCGACAGACCTAATCCGAACGGGTTTTATGTGGATGGTCCGGTTTTAGAAGATGAATTCAGGTCTTTTCTGGGTTTGCACAAAGTTCCTCTGGTTTACGGTATGACCATTGCTGAATATGCCGGAATGCTCAATGGGGAAGGCTGGCTGAAGGCCGATGTGAAATGCAGGCTGGTTTGCATTAAACTGAAAAATTACGAACGCCGTTGTGCTTACAAATTACCTTTCAAACCTTCTCCGAATTTGCCAGATGAAAAATCCATTCTGCTCTATCCCAGTCTCGGCCTTTTTGAGGGCAGTATCATGAGTGTGGGCAGGGGAACCGAAAAGGCCTTTCAGCTATACGGTCATCCTGAATATCCCGTGCATACTTTTTCGTTTATACCCAGGGCAAATGCTGTTTCCACTGAACCAAAATACCTGAACCAAACCTGTTATGGTGAAGACCTGAGTGAATCGGACTACCTCGTTCGTCATCCCCGGCGCGTTAATCTCAGCTGGCTTATTGGGGCCTATGGCAATATGGGCCGGGAAGATTTCTTCGACCTGAACTTTAATTACCATGCCGGCAACAGCAATCTGAAACGGGCCATTGTTTCGGGTGAGCAGGAGGAAATGATCCGTAAGGCCTGGGCAAAGGACCTGGCTGAATTCAGGATCATCCGGTCTAAGTACCTCTTGTACCCTGACAATGACTGAGCCCTGATTTTATTTGCCTTTTCCTGCCCAGAACGCTATTTTTGTACCCATACGAACAACTATGGCGAATTTTGACCTGATCATGCCTAAAATGGGCGAAAGCGTGGCTGAGGCAACCATTATCAAGTGGACCAAAAATGAAGGTGATAAGATAAAACTGGATGAAACGGTGCTGGAGATAGCCACAGATAAAGTGGATAGTGAAATTCCTTCACCATTTGAAGGTACCCTGATCAAACGTTTGTTCAAGGAGGGTGATGTGGTTCAGGTAGGTGCAGTTATCGGGGTGATCAGCAGCGATGCTTCGGTTGCGGTGAACGATAGTCCTAAGCCGGCGGCACCGGAATCCAAACCCTCTGAAGCCGTGACAGCCAGCGCCCCGGCCGGGGTAAAAACGCAGGCTCCCGTTGATTTTAAAGCCAGTTCCCGTTTTTATTCTCCGCTTGTAAAAAGTATAGCCAAAGAGGAAGGCCTTTCTGTTGCTGAACTGGACGCTGTTCCGGGGACCGGACAGGAAGGGCGGGTGACCAAATCCGATATCCTGTCCTATTTAAGCAAGCGCAGCTCTGCAC
>DAOMFS010000086.1:0-3174 GCA_035429925.1 Bacteroidia bacterium
TTTGGGGATTTCCCGTTTCGGGATAGTACACAAAATTATTCAGGTCATCCGGAATCACCGAAACAAAAGTAGGATTATGTGCGGAATGGCCACCCTGGTGCTTAAAAGAACTGCAGTCTGTACGGATCTTCTTCTATAAATAAAGGCCGGGAGCAAAATTATCTCTAACTTTATTTCCTGCATGAAAATTGGTCTGTTTTTCGGCTCCTTCAACCCGGTACACATAGGACATATGGCGCTGGCCAATTACATGCTCGAATTCGAAGATCTGGATCAGGTGTGGTTTGTCCTCAGTCCGCAAAATCCCCTAAAAGACAAAAGCATTTTACTTGATCAGAACAACCGCCTGGTTTTGCTAAACCTCGCCATAGACGATCATCCCAAAATGCGCGTGTGCACGATAGAATTCAATTTACCCAAACCTTCGTACACCGTGCATACGCTGGCGCATCTTTCTGAAAAACACCCCGAGCATCAGTTCAGGCTTTTGATGGGACAGGATATCTTGAAAAACTTCGGTAAATGGAAGAATTATGAGGAGATACTCAGGAAGTATAAAATTCTGGTCTATCCCCGTCCTCATGCTGAGGCTTCAGAATTCGACAATCATGCCCATTTGCGATTCACAAACGCGCCATTAATGGAGGTATCCTCATCATTTATCCGAAAGGGCGTTAAAGCAAAAAAGAACATGCGGTTTTTTCTACCTCCAAAGGTTTGGGAAGAAATTGATGCCTGCGGGTTTTATCGCTGAATTAAGGGATAACGCTCTAAAAGTCAGTAAGCAAATTTCAAACCAGGTTTAATGTAAGTACATTTTTAAAATATTGTTTTTTGGACTTACAGGAGAATAAACCACCTTGAGTGAATCACCAACTTTACACCCATTCTCCTGGAGAAAAATGCTGTTTAAACTTATTCTGTATTCACGGTCATGGACTTTAAATACGCAGTAGTAGAATTTAGTAACATTGTTTTTCTTATCCATTTTTACTTCCTCTGAAATTCTTCCGGTAGTTGTAATCCCATTACTTTTCAAATACACATCATTTAAACTTCCGTAATAAAACATGAAGCATATAGTGGCTGCTAACAGTGCAATTACAGGTAATCCAAATCTCCAGCCTGTTTTTTGATTTTTAGTCCAAACAATTTTATATACCACAAACGGAATGAGTAATACAGGCGGTGTGAGGATCAGACCAATAATTTCTGGCTGTTTTACGCCAACATTATATTTTGGCACATAATATAGAAACAGGATGAGTCCGCCTAAAAGCAAAAGCCATACTTCCACGTTTACACCGGGTATTCTATCCGGTTCGGGTGCATTGTTTGATTCATGCCAATAACCCAGCCATAGTTGCTTAATGCGGTTTAAATGATCTATTACAGCCTGTTGACCCGAGCTATCTAATCCTGGTTTGGGTATATAGTCGCAGGAAAATTTGCGCCCATCTTTTAATTCCACAACAATATCCAAGACCAGCTTATTGAACACTTTTTTATATCCCAAGGATTCTCCAATGTGAAGTGGATCTTGCCGTTCCAGAGATTTATTTGCTTCCGTAAACGAGATGGATTTGATGTCTGTCCAGCGATATACTTTTGCAAACTCATTCTTAAGTTCTCGCTTATTATGCTGAAAAAGATTAATGAGACTCCAATCAGAAGGCTCATACACTTCAAAATATGTAGATGAAACAAATTTTGTTCTTAATGCCATTTCTTAGAAATCTGTTGCTTCTATGCTTAATAAATCAAGTTCAAGGTATACGCTATATCAAATGGACTCCTGATAAAATAAGGGATATGCTTTAAGGCACAGAGCTCAATGATTGTCCCCAATTCGATTAGTTTATCTTAGTTTTTTTCCATTAATTTAGTTATATCGGCTGAACGTTCGGTTTTTATCTTTTCTTTAAGCGGATATTCCAATGCTGCAACTATTTTCTCGTACAGGGGCTTCACCTCCAGGATCGCCTGGTCTTCACTGATCTTAGGCGTAAAGAAGGCTCCAAATCCTGACATCTGAGCAAGAGTCTCTTTTTCTTTTGATTCAGGCCCCCCAATATACTCATACACCATAACAGAAGAACCAAAGTGAAGGGAGGCTTCGAATTTATGATTGCCAGCTGTAGTATACTGGAATACACTCAGAAGGGGATCAATAGTGTACACAAAAAGCACTTTGTATTTGGTGGTCCACCAGTCGTCCTGCAATGTTTCGACACCCATTACCCGTGATTTTCGGTAGGGGATGTTGCCCAGGTCTACTAATTCAATATCATTCCTTCTAAGCGCAGTGTTCAATTCCGCTGTAAAATCACTTCCTAAAGATTGGAGAGATGTGTCTTTGTATTCACTATCCAGGTAAATATCTTCTCCCATACCTGAACTCATTGATGGGCCGGCCCCTGTGCTGTTTAAAGCAGGTTTTGTCTTCGTTTTAGCTGAACCATGAATAAAAAGCACGCCCACTTTGTTTCCATCTGTTTTGATCCTCTCCATTTTAGCATCGAAGCTTTCTTTTTTTACGGGCAGATTATCTTTCGCTGAGGCTATTTCGCCAGAAGCTTTAGTGGGCCGGTTCACATAGGCTGCATCTATGACCTCTGGCGCAGTGGTAGATACGGCAGCTTGTTTACCCGGTGTAACGGGTTTCCTTTTTTGTTCGAGAAAAAGATCCAGTTGGGTCTTTTCGTGTAGCGGTGGTGATGTAAGGGTATATTTAATCTTACCAGGATGTTTTACTTCGTACCAGGCATTATAGTTATGTACGATAGGATTGAGGTCGGTTCGTTTTGGGCCCAGTTCATAAATTCGGTCTGCTAGCGCCAGATCTCTTTTGGTTCTTTCGACCAATCCAAGGCCTTTCCCATTATTATCAGCTATGGCTTTTGCCCTCTCGAGAGAATCGGCTTTTCGAAGTTCTTTTTCTTTTGCGCGGTTGCTGGCTGTCATGGAATCAGCCTGAGCCAATTCCCGAAGAATTTCAGGAGAATCGGAAACCCATTGTCTTACCTGACCATCGAGGTCCAGTAATTCGCCTTTCACCGGCTGTTCGGTCAGTTTACTGGTATATGAATACCTATCGTAAATCCCTACTTTTTTGTGTATAAAAGTTTTAGTATTGATGGCGCCCTGAATTTGGAAGTGAGCATGGGTGAGGTG
>DAOMFS010000087.1:0-2923 GCA_035429925.1 Bacteroidia bacterium
ATGTTACCAACGCTTTTTCACCAAACGGAGATGGTCACAACGACGACATCAATGTTCAGGGTATTTGTCTGGAGACCATGACCTTCATGATCTTCAATAGATGGGGTGAAAAAGTATTTGAAAGCACGAACCAGAATGAGGCCTGGGATGGAACCTTCCATGGTAAGGATGCCGAAACAGGCGTTTACATGTATAGGCTCGAAGGCAAGACCTATGATGGAAAAGGATACGAGGGCAAAGGAAATATTACACTTTTAAGGTAGACTTATGCAAATCAGAATTATAGCTTACAGCTTACTGGCTACTTGCCTTGTCTTTCAGACCCTAAAGGCGCAGGACGTGCACTTTTCTCAATACGCCGAGACACCCAGTTCAATAAATCCAGCCCTTGCCGGTGTAACATACAACACCAGGATTGTGGGTAATTATAAAACACAATGGTCCAGTTTGGGAACAGGTAGCCAGTACCAAACCTTAGGTTTTTCTTTTGATCAGACGATTAAATTCAAAAAACTGAAGAGCAATTATTTTGCAGTAGCCGCCAACGTGTTCAAGGATCAGGCCGGTGACGCCAAACTTAGTACGCTGAATCCCAACCTGGGTTTTACCTACCACCAGCGGATCAACAAGCAGATGAAGATCTCAGGCGGATTGCAGTCGGGTTTATTTTACCGCACCATTGATGTCAGCAAGCTGAAATGGGGTGAGCAATACAACGGATACTCATACGATGCGACTTTACCATCTGGTGAACCCAATGTGCCACGCAGCGCCATCACTTCATTTGACCTTGGCGGAGGCGTAAATTTGAATTTTGTGCAGAACGATCGTTTCCTGAGCGCCAAAAACGCGGCCCGTTTCGATGTGGGTGTGTCTGCTTACCACTTCAATGTGGGGAAGAGTTCATTCATCACGCCCAGCGAGAATCTGAACACCCGTTTCTGCACCTATTTTAACGGTGAATTCACCATACCCGGGACCCGCAATGCCTTATTACCCAGTATACTTTTCATGCACCAGAATCCAAGCACTGAAGTCATCATGGGTATGCTGTTCAAGTTCTTCATAGGCGATGCCTCAACCTATACCAGTAATCACAAAGCCCTGGCGCTTTCACTTGGGGGATATTACCGTTATAACGACGCGCTCATTCCTTCTATGCTGATGCAATGGGACAAGTATGCGGTAGGTATTTCATATGACCTGAATATCTCTGCACTTACACCTGCAACCAAACGAAACGGTGGCCTTGAAGTGATGCTCAGATACAATATTTTCCCGGGCTACGGGGTAAATATGGGCCGCTCCGACAGCAGGCCGTCATACTAAGGATACACAAAAGCGCCTATGGGCGCTTTTTTTATCATACACCATCGGCGAATGTTTTATGTCGAATGACAGTTTTGAATTCAAACAATTTAAAATCAGGCAGGACAAATGTGCCATGAAACTGAGCACAGATGCCGTGCTGCTGGGTGCCTGGGTGGTACCCAATGGTAGCACCAGCATACTCGATGTAGGCACAGGAACCGGCATTCTCGCCCTGATGCTGGCACAGAAATCACTCGCCGAAATAACAGCGATAGACATTGACAGAAACAGCACCGAACAAGCCCGTTTAAATGTGGCAGAGAGTGCGTTTTCTTCCAGGATACGCGTTTTGCATACCTCATTTCAGAATCTGGCACAAAGCAACACGGGCAAGTTCGATCTCATAGTAAGCAATCCGCCCTTTTTTGTGGATTCCCTGAAGAGTAACGACGATAGCAGGAAACTCGCACGGCACAATGACCAGCTTTCTTTCGACGATTTACTTAACGGCGTAAAACAGTTGTTGTCGGGGAAAGGTAAATTTTGCCTCATACTTCCCAAGAACGAGGCCCTGCAATTTCGCGACAGGGCAAAACTAAAAGGTTTATACCTTTCCAAACTAATGCGCATCCGTACCAGGGCTGATAAAGACACTGAAAAGCGTCACCTGATGCAATTTGAGTTTAAGGAGACTGAATTTTCCGAATCTACCCTGATCATTGAAGCCGACAACCAGAGAAATTACACCGAGGAATACAAAGCGCTCACCAGGGAATATTATCTGGGCTTCTGAACATTGAGTTCCTGATTGAAGGCAGAAGACTTTTAGACTCTGGAACCTTGAACATTCTTGGACATTTCAGAATCATTACCAAAATATTGTTCAAAGGTTCAAGGGTTCAGGTTTGTTCAGGCATACTGCTCCTAAGTTTTGAACTTCTTGAACCTTCTTGAACTTTGAACATTTTTGAACTTGGAACTTTTTGAACCTTCTTGAACTTTGAACACGGAACGTATCCAAAACGAAAAAAACCGAATTTCTGAAGGTTTTTTTTAAAATCTGATAGCCCTTAGTGTCTGCGCAGCAGGCGCATAGGGATATCAATCCCGGGCGAACCCTGAGCCTGTCGAAGGGGAGCATCGGGAGGCATTCCTGCTGCAGCTCTTACGAGCATAGCGAGTTAGAGCTGCGCAGCATCGGAAGACATATTTAGGAACCGGTATAAAACAAAAAAGCCTCTGTATTTCTACAAAGGCCTTTTCTAAAATTGGCATCTCACATCAGCTCTTGGAAGGTGCGCAGCAGCTTCTTAGAGCTGTGTGATCCCGACCGAGCGTTTTTCACGCGAGCGTCGGGAGACCTGATCACTTAAGTCCATAAAAAAACCCTTCAAGTTTTCCAAGAAGGGTTCTTTCTTAAAATTTTGATAGCCCTTAGTGGCCTGCTCAGCAGGGCGCTTAGGGATATCAATCCCGAGTGAGGCGCAGCTAAATCTCGGGAGGCATACAAACTTCTATAAACGCAAAAAGCCTCACATTTCTGCAAGGCTTTTTGACTTTAAAATTGGCATCGACATACTCTCCCGGGCTTTAGACCAAGTACCATCTGCGC